>NZ_DASYAF010000030.1:0-51358 GCF_036501465.1 Phenylobacterium sp. | reverse complement strand
GGCTTGATGATCCGGCTCTCGCGCCGCTCAGCCTCGGCCGCCTGGGCTTCAGCCTCCCTCGCCGCCTCGCGAGCGTCACGCGAAGCATCCCGATCCAGCTTGAAGGTGAGCGCCAGGGTCAGGCGCACGGTGCGTGAGGTCTTGTGGAAGGCTTCGGTGAGGAGCGCCCGTTCTTCCGGCGTCTCCGCCGCACGGGCCTGGACCGCAAGGTCGCGGGCCAGCATCAGGCCGAGCTCTGCGAGCTCGCCCAGGATCTGCTCGGCTCTCTCGCGCTTGGCCACTGCATCCGACACGAACAAAACAAGAACATAGATTGAGCCGGGAGTCAAGGATTTTCGTATCCTCCTCCCACAAGGGGAGGAGGATTGGTGAGGATGCCATTTCCAGCCTAGGACCCATGCCGGCCAATTTGCCTTGGCGTCGCATCACCCATGAGATCGAAGGGGCGCTCCGCGCGGGTGCGCCGGCGACGAGGAGACCGTCCGAAGGTCGGCGATGGGTGGTTAGGGGACATTCGCCGAGCGCTCGTGGAGTGTCAGTGTCTGGCGCACAGCGGCCAGATTGACCTCTGGCTTCATCTAGCGCGCCATCGGCAACCGGTTGCTGACGAACTGGGCGAACTTCTGCCAGGGCGGGCCGAAGTTAGAAAGGATCACCAGCGTGTAGCCGCTGTCCGGGAAGGCCCGGACGTCGCCGTTGGCCCCGGGGCCCCCGCCCTGATGGCCGAAGAAGGGTTTCCCGTTCTCGGCCTTTCCCGAGATGTCGTAGGGATAGCGGCGCCCCGCGATGGTGGCGTCGCCGTGGAGCAGCAGCTCGGTGTGGGCTTGGTCGAGCAGCCGTCCGGCCATCAACGCCGTCATGAACTTCAGCAGGTCGCCAGCGCTCGTGTACTCGCCGCCGGCAGGCGTAGGCGCGCGCAGGCTTTTCATCGGGTCCGTTGAGACCAGCTTGCCGGCGGTAAGGGTATATCCCGTCGCCCGATGCGGTGCGGGCGTCGCGTAGGGCGCCGTCCCACTCTGCGTCATGCCAGCCGGCGCAAAGACATGATCGCGCAGATAGTCGCCCCACGGCTGGCCCGAGACGCGTTCAACGATCCGCCCAAGGATGATGAAACCGAAGTTCGAATAGCTCTTTCGGCTGCCCGGCTCGAAAAGCGGATCGCGGGCGCCGGACAGCGCGATGTAATCGGCGGGCGTCAGCAGTGGCTTCCCTTGCGGGGCCGCGCCGTCGGGGAAATCGCCTGTGCCGCCGGTGTGTGTGAGGAGTTCGTTGACGGTGACTCTCGTTGCGACAGACTTGTTCGGATAGTCCGGCAGATAGCGGCCGACGGGCGCGTCGAGGTCCAGCTTCCCCGACTGCGCCAGCTGCATCACCGCGACCGTCGTGAACATTTTGCCAATGGAGGCTGTCCCCAACTGGCTGTTCACGGTCATGGGAATCCTGCGTTCGCGGTTCTCCTGCCCGCCCGCGTACTGGAAAATCGGCTTGCCGTGCCTGGCGAGCAGAAGGACGCCCGAGAACAGCCCCGCCGCCGTCTCTCGATCGAGCCTGACCTTCAGCGCCGTCAAGAGTTGCGCCTCGTCGAGGACCGGCAGCGGCGGCGCGTCGGTGGGCCGCGGGACGGGATGCGGCTGAAGCAGGGTGATACGATGCGGGTCGCCCGGCTCCACCAGCATCGCGAACTCATCGAAACTGTCGGTGTCCCGTTCGGCCAGGATCACGGATATGATGTTCGGCCCCGGAGCGATGACCTTGAAGGGGACCAGCGGGCCGGTGGTGCTGCGGACCTCCACGAGCGTATCGGACTGCCACTTCGTGGCCGACATGACGTCCCGCACGTAGGCCTTCAGTTCAGCCTCGTCGCCGCGGTTGTAGACCGCGAGCCAATCGGCGAACCGCTTACCGGCGGGTGTGTCGGGAAGCACCGCGGCTGCGAGGCCCTGTGCGGCGCTTTGCGATGGCGGCGCAAGCAGCGTCGCAAGGCCCGCTACGGCGGCGATGCATATCGCGACGATCTTCATCGGAGTCTCCGCTACGATTTTGGAAACTACATATGTAAATCATCGGGTCAAGAGGTCCATTGGGATGAGCCTGAGTCCGCTTCGCGGACGCACGTGAATGTCGGCTACTGGTGCTTCCTGCCACCTGACTCCGCGTCGACCAGCGTCCGCAACGGGTCACAAGCCGACGCTCCGCGTCACCCCCTAGTTCGCCCCGCCGCCCGCCTCCGGCCCCACCACCGCGCGGAACCTGTGCACCGGCGGCGGCATGGGGGAGTCCGGGCCCTTGACGCTCTTCCAGATGATCTCGTTCAGCCGGTGCATGGGCGCCTCGTCGGCGTCGGCGAAGTTCATCTTGGCGCTTTCGCGCGCGCCGTAGGCCTTGGGCGAGTTCATCTCGTTGACGTCGTACTGCGCCGGCAGGGCCTTGTAGGGCGTCAGGTCGGCGGTGGTCCCGAAGGCGGCGTAGAACGGCGTGGCCGCGGCGTCGTACTGGCTGAGCGGCGGCATGCCGAGCAGGAGCTCGATCGAGCGCACCATCGAGCTCGTGGTGTAGAGCGTCGAGTCGACGATCCCGCGCTTCACATAGGGGCTGATCACCAGGCAGGCGGTGCGCCGCGCGTCCACGTGGTCGGGACCGTCCTGGGCGTCGTCCTCCATGATGAAGACGGCGGTCTCCGGCCAGTAGCGGCTGTGGGTGATGGCCTCCAGCATCCGGCCCAGCGCCACGTCCTGGTTGGCGACCATGGCCCGGGGTGAGAACGACTTCGGGTCGGTCCCGTGGGTGTGGTTCTCCTGCATCGACATGACGATGTAGTTCGGCAGGCGCTTTTCGGGGTCCTTCGAGTCGAAGTTCTTCTCGTACTCGCTGAACTCCTGAAGGAAGACCTTGGCGTTCTCGGTGTCGCGCACCCGGTTCTGCAGATAGTTCGGCGAGACGTGACCGACCAGGCCGTTGGCGCCGGGCACGCTGGACATCGGCTCGCCGGTGGAGGCCCGCGTCGCGTACTCGCCGTAGCTGCGATAGGTCAGCCCCTTGCGCCGCGCCGCGTCCCACAGGTAGCCGGACGAGGGCATGTAGGCCATGGAGCGGTTCTTCGCCTGGCTGTGGCCGCCGTAGTTGGCGGGCCAGGACTTCTCGTTCTGGTCGGTGGCGTAGGCGGCGTTGGCCCAGGAGTGGCCGTCCTGGCTGACGTCGCCGTCGGCGTAGCAGTTGTCGAACGCGGCGAACTGCTCGGCCATGGCGTGCTGGTTGGGGGTGATCTGGCGACCGAAGATCGCCAGGCGCGGATCGCCATTGGTGCGCGGCAGGTCGCCATAGACCTGATCGTAGGTCCGGTTCTCCTTGATGATGTAGATGATGTGCTTGATCGGCGAGCCCGCGCCCACCTTGCTGGGCATGATGCTGGGCGTGCGGAAGGGCCGCGCCTCGGCGAGCAGCTTGTCGTTGTAGGGCGTGTTGGCGAACACCTGCCTGGTCCAGCCCGCCAGGTGGGCGCGCAGGCCGGCCAGCGGCAGGCGCTCGACGCTGCTGCGCTGCAGGGTCTTGATGGTCTCGTCACCGCCGTACTTCGACGCCAGCGGGCTGGTGGGGCCCTTCAGGTCCGGATGGCCGGATTCCCCCTTGGTGGCCCCGATGTAGAGCACGTTTCCGCCCTCGGCGAGGGTGAGCGCCGAGGGGTACCAGCCGGCCGGGATGAACCCCAGCACCTCGCTGGTCTCGCGCTTGCGGATATCGATCACCGCCACGTCGTTATTGTCGGCGTTGGCCACGAACAGCAGCTTGCGCCTGGCGTCCAGCGCCAGCGAGTTCGGGGTCGAGCCCAGGGGCGCCTTGGGATAGAGGGCGACCGAGATCACCTGCATCACCGCCCCAAAACGGGGGCCTGGGCGCGTGTCGATCACATAGACGGTGTTCTCGTTGGAGCAGGCCACGAACAGCCGCCCGTCGGCGGCCAGCACCATGTCGTTGGGGTTGAAGCCCACCGCGATGGTCTTGACCACCTTCTCGCTGGCGACGTCGACCACGCTGACCGACTTGTCGCCCCAGTCGGAGACATAGAGCCGCCTGCCGTCGGCGCTCAGCGCCAGCTCATAGGGGCTGATCCCGACGTGGATGCGCTTCTTCACCACGCCGGTCCTGGCGTCGAAGGCGACGACGTCGGTGGCATCCATGGACGTGCCGCGGTTGGCCGCCCAGACCAGGCCGCGCTTCGGATCGGCACGCACGCCGGACCACCAGGTCTGGTCGGTGGGCGGCTTGTCGGTGAACTGGGCCTTGGGCGTCGGGCTGAGCCGGCCGTTGGCGTAGCTGAGCGCATAGATCGGCGCGAGGCTGGCGGCCTCCTTCTTCTCGCCGTTGGCGTTGCCGCCGGAGACATAGAGCGTCTTGCCGTCGCCCGACCAGGCCAGGCCCAGCCAGGTGGTCTTCAGCGGAACCTCCTGCACCAGCTTGTGGGTCTTCTGGTCGATGACCGACAGGCCGTGCGGCAGGTAGCCGGAATGGCCGGCGACGATCACCTTGCCGTCCGGCGAGGGCAGCATCTTCAGGACAAGGTCGTTGAGGTCGGCCACCGACTTGCCGGCCGGGGTGACGCGCCAGCCGTTGGGCAGGTCGAAGCCGCCGCCGCCCGGCAGGGGCCCCGGCAGGGCCGTGGTCGCCTCACCGATGGTCCTGGGCGCGGGATCCGCGGCCCAGGTCGCCGCGGCCACGCCGGCGGCGACCACCGCCGTCAGGCCGGCGATCCAGGCGGATGAGGTGGGGCGCATGCGTGGCTCCGGCCGGGTTGGTTCCTGCCGAGCTTGGGCGCGTCAGGCCCCGCGCGCAACGCCGCGCGGTCGCCCTGGTCTGGCGCCGGATTGCGATAGGTTGATGAAGCCGCCCGCGGGCGAGCCGTTCAGGAGCAGGCCGTCCAGCGGCCCTTGGGACGCGGCATGGGCGGCTCGTCCGAACGCGGCGGGGCGCGCGGCGTGGAGGTCGGCGTCTTGGGCGCGCTGGGGGCGGCGTCCTGGGCGCTGTCGCGCATCCGGCAGCCGGCCTCGGCCATCGGGATTTCGCCCACCGTCACCAGGTCGGCTTCGAACAGGGTGTTGTGCTCGGTGTCGCGGTAGGTGAGGTGCGCGGCGGCGGTCACCTGCTCGACCTTCACCGGGACCAACACAGCCTGCGGCCCCGGCTGGGGCATGGCCTGGGCGCCGGCGGCGAAGGCCAAGACGCTGGCGGCGGCGGCGAAGAACAGCTTTCCCATGGGGCGGGCCTCCCACTCTGGAGCCCAGCTTAGAGCCTCGCGCCGCCGGGCCCGAGTTAAGCTTTGGTCATTCGGCGGGTTTGGCGAGCGCGGTGGCCTTGAGCGCGGTGGCCTTGAGCGCTGGGCGCGAGCGTTTCCAGGCGGCATAGGCGAACACCACCGCCCCGCCCCAGATGAACACGAACGAAAGGGCGCGAAGCGGCGAGAGCTGCTCGCCCTCGGCGACGCCGACGATGAAGCCGGTGGTCGGGCCCAGGAACTGCAGGAAGCCCAGGGACGACAGCGGAATGCGCCGCACGGCCCAGGCGAACAGCACCAGGGGCACGGCGGTGAACGGCCCGCAGGACAGCAGCCACAGGGTCGCGGGCCAGCTCGCGCCCAGGTGGCCCGCGCCCTTCGCCTGCAGCCAGGCCACATAGGCCAGGCCGAAGCCGGCCAGCAGCAGGCACTCGACCAGCAGCCCCGCCTGGGCGGGGACCGCGACCCGCTTCCTGACGATGCCGTAGGCGCCGAAGGAGAGCGCCAGCGCCAGCGAGACGATGGGCAGGCCGCCGATGGCCACGGCCTGGACGATCACCCCGCCGGCCGCCAGCGCGATGGCCAGGTAGCCCAGCCGGTCGATCCGCTCGCGGAAGATCAGCGCCCCGGCCGCCATGCCGATCAGCGGGTTGATGTAGTAGCCCAGCGCGGTCTCCAGCACGCGGCCGGAGTTCACCGCCCAGATGTAGATCGACCAGTTGCCGGCGATCAGCAGGGCCGAGATCGCCAGCCAGGCGAGGTTTCGCGGGTGGCGGAAGGCCGTGCGCACCTCGGCGCCCTGCCGCGCCCAGACCACGAAACCCAGGGCCATCGGAACGGCCCAGACGGTCCGGTTGGCGAGGATCTCCCAGGAGGAGATTCCCAGGCGCCCCATGGCCTGGAACACCAGAGGCACGATCCCCCAGATCAGGTAGCAGACGATCCCCGCCGTGAGCGCCCGACCGCTTCCGACCGATGGGGACGCCGGTTCGGCGTTGGAAACGGTCAAGACTCTAACATCCTTCGGGCGTGAGCGGCCTCACGCCCGGGGGCGGGCCTCGCCTGACGCAGGCGGTTCCATGGCGTCAGGCCAGGGCTTTCTGGCGGATCAGGCCGCGTTCATGGAGCAGCTCGGCGATCTGCACGGCGTTGAGCGCGGCGCCTTTCCGCAGGTTGTCGGCGACGACCCAGAGGCTGAGGCCGTTCTTGATCGTCGGGTCCTTGCGGATGCGGCTGACGAACACCGGGAACTCGCCCTGGGCTTCCTTGGGCGTCATGTAGCCGGTGGAGTCGCGCTTATCGACCACCAGCAGGCCCGGCGCCTCGCGCAGGATGTCGCGGGCCTCGTCCTCGTCGAGCGGGGTCTCGAACTCGATGTTCACGCTCTCCGAATGGCCGACCATCACCGGCACGCGGACGCAGGTCACCGTCAGCTTGATCGCCGGATCGAGGATCTTGTGGGTCTCGTTCCACATCTTGTGCTCTTCGTCGGTGTAGCCGTCGTCCTTGAAGGCGCCGATGAAGGGGATGACGTTGAAGGCGATCTGCTTGGGGAAGGTCTTCGGCGGCGTGGCGCCCAGGACGAAGACGTTCTTGGTCTGGTCGAACAGCTCGTCCATGCCTTCCTTGCCGGCGCCCGAGACCGATTGGTAGGTCGAGACCACCACGCGCCTGATCTTCGCCGCGTCGTGCAGCGGCTTCAGGGTCACCACCAGCTGGGCGGTGGAGCAGTTGGGGTTGGCGATGATGTTCTTGCGGTCGGCCCAGGCGACGTCGTCGGGGTTCACCTCCGGCACCACCAGGGGCACGTCCGGGTCCATCCGCCAGGCCGAGGAGTTGTCGATGACGATCGGGCCGGCGGCGCCGATCTTCGGCGACCATTCCTTGGAGAAGGTCCCCGAGACGCTCATCAGCACCAGGTCGACGCGGCTGAAGTCGAACTGCTCGATGTCCTCGCAGCGGACGATCTGGTCGCCGAAGGAGACTTCCACGCCGATGGATTTGCGCGAGGCGATCGCGTGAATCTTGTCCACGGGGAAGTTCACTTCCTCGAGGATGTTCAGCATTTCGCGGCCCACGTTGCCCGTGGCGCCGACGACGGCGACCCGGTAACCCATCGGTGTTCTCCTAGTCTTGAGGGAGCGTCCCGTTACGCTCCCAAGCCGGCCGAAGCAAGGCGAGGGATACTCGCAAGCCCCCCAGCGGAGCTGAAGTGGGGGCGGCGTGGCGCGGGCGCAACCGCTGTTCCCACCGATGTCATCCTGGCTTGGCCGCAGGCGAAGGCCGGGACCTGTGCACGCGGCGGCGGAGACTAGGTCGGTGTGTCGCCGCCGTGATAGTTCCTGGGCGGCGATGTTCATGGGTCCCGGACATGCCGCTTCACGGGCATTCCGGGATGACCGCTGCACCGACCTGACGGGGAACTTCCGATGTCCGACACCGCCGCGCCGGTCCTCACCGGCATTCCCTTCTCCGACCTGATGGGGGTGGAGATCACGGTCCGCGAGAAGGACCGGGTGGTCGGCCGCATGACCGTGCGCGAGGACCTCTGCACCGTCGGCGGCATCCTGCACGGCGGCGCCTACATGGCCTTCGCCGATGCGCTGGGCGCGGTGGGCGGGGTGCTGAACCTGCCGGCGGGCGCGCGGACCACGACGCTGGAGAGCAAGACCAACTTCCTGCGCGGCGCGCCGGTGGGCTCGAGCGTGACCGGCGAGGCGACGCCCCTGCATATCGGCCGCCGCTCCAGCGTCTGGCAGACGAAGATCACCAATGACCAGGGCAAGCTGATGGCGCTGGTCACCCAGACCCAGATGACCATCGAGGGCTAGGTGCGACCGGGCGAGCGCGCTCTCAGCCCGGCGTGGCCGCGTTGCACACCGAGTCCGTCGCCGCTTCCAGCTCCAGGTCGCCCGCCACGTCGGCGGCCATCGCCCCGTCGACCGGCGCCGACACCCGCTCGGCGACGATCCACGGGCCGCAGGCGGCCGCGGAGGATCGCGTGTAGGTGGGCGCGCCGTTCACTGTCCCGGTGAACCGCAGGGTGGTGAGCTCGGCCGGCTTCACGTGGCCAGGCTTGGCCGGCGACTGCAGGCTGGCCGTGGTTCCCACGTACGGCGCCAGGTCGGCGATCCGGCTGCGCATGGCGGCCACGGATTCCCTCAGCACCGCCTGCACGGTCTTGGGCGGGGCATAGCGGGTGGCATAGAGGGTGACCGAGACTTTCCCGATGTTGACGCCGCAACTCACGTCCTCGCCGCGCGCCAGGCCGGGATAGATCGCCAGCCCGTTGGCGGGCTCCGTCAGGAATTGGCAGATCAGGCCGCTCTGGATGTGGCGCAGCTGGATCACCGCGCCGCGGCTGTCGTTGGCGAAGACGCCCTCGGCCTTCGCCTTGGCGATCATCCGGTCGCCGGCCCCCTTCGCCGCGGCGATCTGTTCCGGCGTCGCGGGCCGCGCCTCCTGGAACACCTGGGCCGCCGCCGGCGCGGCGGTCGTCAGGACCAGCAGGGCAAGGACAGGCGGGGCCGTCCTTGGGCGCATCAGCCCTCCGCCATCTTCAGGATCGCCGCCCATTCGGCGTCGCGCACCGGCGAGACCGACAGGCGGCCCTGGCGGATCATCTCCAGGCCGGCGAGCGCGGGATTGGCCTTCATGGCCTGCAGGCTGACCGGGTGTTTCAGCGGGCGCACCGCGGCCAGCTCCACGGCGACGAAGCGGCCGGCCGGGTCGCTGGGGTCTAGGAAGGACTCCTTCACCACCTTGGCGACGCCGACCACCTCCAGGCCCTCCTGGGAGTGGTAGTAGAGCACTTCGTCGCCGAGCTTCATGGCCTTCAGATGCAGGGCGGCGGCGTTGTTGCGCACCCCGTCCCAGACGGTCTTCCCGTCCTTCCGCAGCTGCTCGAAGCTGTATTTGGCGGGCTCCGACTTGACCAACCAGTGCGCCATCATCCGCTCCCGCCGCTGTCCGGGGCGGAGAGGATCATGTGGGCCGCCGGCTTGGCAAGATGACCCTGGCCGAATGTCGCGAGCGCCCCGTTGACGCGGCCACTGCCGACACCCCATGTCGCGCGCCTGGAGGGCCGATGCCGAACACAGATTCCGAACGCGACCTGCTGCTGCGCGCCGCGGAGCATGCCCTGGCCTGGCTCGACGGACTGGACGCCCGCCCGGTGGCGACCACGGCGACGCTGGCCGAGATGCGCGCGCGGCTGGGCCGCCCGCTGGCGGACCGGGGCGTCGATGCGGCCCAGGTGATCGACGAGCTGGTGGCCGACACCGAAGGCGGCATCCTGGGCTCGCAGGGTGGACGCTTTTTCGCCTGGGTGATCGGCGGCGGCGCGCCCTCGGCCATGGCCGCCGACTGGCTGACCACGGTCTGGGACCAGAACGCCGGCATCCACGCCTGCGGCCCGGCCGCCTCGGTGGTCGAGGAGGTGGCGGCGGGCTGGCTGAAGGCCCTGTTCGGCCTGCCGGAGGAGGTCAGCCTCGGCTTCGTCACCGGCACCCAGATGGCGCACGCCACCTGCCTGGCGGCCGCGCGCCACGCGGTGCTGAAGGGCGCGGGCTGGGACGTGGAGGCCAAGGGGCTGGCGGGGAGCCCGCCGATCCGCATCCTGGCCAACGCCGAGCGCCACGGCTCGGTGGACCGCGCGGTGCGGTTCATGGGCCTGGGCTCGGACAACATCGAGCCGCTGGCGACCACGGACGGCCAGGTCTCGCCCGAGGCGCTGGGCGCGGCCCTGTCGGCCTCGCGGACGCCGACCATCGTGGCGCTGCAGGCGGGCGAGCTGAACCGCGGCGCCTTCGACCCGTTCGCGGCGCTGGCGCCGATGGCGCGGGCCGCCGGGGCCTGGACCCATGTGGACGGCGCCTTCGGCCTCTGGGCGCGGACCAGTCCGGCGCACCGCGACCTGGCCCACGGCATCGAGCTCTGCGACAGCTGGACCACCGACTGCCACAAATATCTGAACGTGCCCTACGACTCCGGGCTCGCCATCGTGCGCGACGCCGCCGCCCATCGCGCGGCCATGACGCTGTCGACCAGCTACCTGCCGGCCGGCGGCGCGGCGCGCGACCAGATCGACTGGAACCCGGAGTTCTCGCGCCGGGCGCGGGGCTTCCCGGTCTATGCGGCGATCCGCGAGCTGGGCCGCGACGGCGTGGCCGGGCTGGTGGCGCGCACCTGCCGCCTGGCGCAGGTGCTGGTCGACGGCCTGGGCGGCCTGCCCGGCGTCGAGGTGATGGTGCGGCCGACCCTGAACCAGGGCGTGGTTCGGTTCCGCTCGCCCGCGGCCGGCGCCACGGACGCCGATCACGACCGCCATACCGACGAGACGATCGCCGCCATCTGCGCCTCGGGCGAGGCCTTCTTCGGCGGGGTCACCTTCCAGGGCCGCCGCTGCATGCGGATCAGCGTCTGCAACTGGCGCACGACGGACGAGGACGTGGCGCGGACCATCGAGGCCGCTCGGACGGTGCTGTTGCGGAATAGTTGACTCTATCAACTATATGCCGTCACCTCGGGGCGGGAGGTCCCCCGTCATGTCCGAAGGCACGCACCCGGTCACCGCCGTCCGGCGCTTCAACCGCTTCTACACCTCGGCCATCGGGGTGCTGGACCGGCGATACCTGGGCAGCCCCTACGGCGTGGCCGAGGGCCGGGTGCTCTACGAGATCGCGACGGGCCCAGGAGGGGGCGAGGGCGTCACGCCGAAGCGGATCGGCGAAATCACCCGCATGGACGCCGGCCAGCTCAGCCGCATCGTCGGCAAGCTGGAGCGTGACGGCCTGGTGGCGCGGCGGCGTTCGGCCACCGACGGCCGCTCCATCGAGCTGTCGCTGACGCCGGATGGCGCGGCGATGTTCGCCGGCTTCAACCAGAGTTCGGCGGCGCTGGCCGAGCAGTTGATCGGCGGGCTGTCGGCGCAGGAGCGGCGCAGCCTGGTGGACGCCCTGGAGACCGCGCAGGACCTGCTGACGCCGGGCGAGCGTCCGCCCGCGCCCATCGTGCTGCGCGGCCATGCGCCTGGCGACATGGGCTGGATCACCGAGCGCCACGGGGTGATCTACGGCCGCGAGTACGGCTGGGGTCCGGGGATCGAGGCGGTGACGGCCCGGGTCTGCGCCGACTTCCTGGAGCACTTCGATCCGGACCGCGAACATTGCTGGATCGCCGAGCGGGCGGGCGAGCGGGTCGGGTGCGTGTTCATCGTCAAGGACACGGCGCCAGAGACCGCGCGCCTGCGCCTGCTGATGCTCGAACCCAGCGCGCGCGGGACAGGGCTTGGACGGCGGTTGGTCGAGGAATGCGTGCGTTTCTCTCGCGAAGCCGGCTACCGCGAGATCGTGCTTTGGACGCATGCGGTGCTGACCGCGGCGCGCAGGATCTACGCCGCCCAGGGGTTCGAGATCGTCGAGACCTGGGAGCACGACGAGTTCGGCGCGATGGAGGTCAGCGAGACGTGGCGGTTGAGGCTTTAGGGCCGTGGAAGGCGCGAGCCGTCAGTCTGAGCCTTAAATCCACGGCGCGCATCATCCCTGGAAGCTAAGGACGGGGGTCCCTCTGATGAGGGGCCGTTTCCCGGGGTCCGCGTTCGACCCGTTGCGGACGTTTGCTCCTCTCCCACAGCGCTGCCGCGCTTGGGAGAGGAGATTCCGCTTTCCACCCGCTGCGGACATCGGCAACCCACAGCCACCTGGCGTGGAAGGCGCCGTCCTAGCTCGCGTCGCCTACAGCTCCGCCAGCACCGCGTCAGCCATCTGGACGGTGGTGAGGGCCCCGCCCAGGTCGGGGGTGCGAGCGCCCTTTTCCAGCGCCTTGCCGACCGCGGCGAACAGCCTGTCGGCGAGGTCGGCGCGGTCCAGCGACCAGCGCAGCGCCATCTCGAACGAGAGGATGGCGGCCAGCGGGTTGGCGATGCCCTGGCCGGCGATGTCCGGCGCCGAGCCGTGGATCGGCTCGTAGAGCCCCGGCGTCCCCGGCGCGCCCAGGGCGGCCGAGGGCAGCATGCCGAGCGAGCCGGTGAGCTGGGCGGCCTCGTCCGACAGGATGTCGCCGAACAGGTTGTCGGTAACCAGCACGTCGAACTGCTTGGGGTTCTTCACCAGTTGCATGGCGGCGTTGTCGGCCAGGATGTGTTCCAAAGCGACGTCGGCGTAGTCGCGCCGGTGCAGGTCGGTGACCACCTGGCGCCACAGCAGGCCGGTCTCCATGACGTTGGACTTCTCGGCCGAGTGGACCTTGTTCCTGCGGCCGCGCGCCAGCTCGAAGGCGACGCGCGCGATCCGCTCGATCTCTTCGGTGGTGTAGACCTGGGTGTCGACGCCGCGCCGGCCGCCGCCAGGCAGGTCTTCGATGCCGCGCGGCTTGCCGAAATAGACCCCGCCGGTCAGCTCGCGCACGATCATCAGGTCGAGGCCCTCGATCACCTCGCGCTTCAGGGTGGAGGCCCCGGCCAGCGGCTGGAAACACAGCGCGGGCCTCAGATTCGCGAACACCCCCATACCGGCGCGCAGGCCGAGCAGGCCGGCCTCCGGGCGCTTGTCGCGCGGCGCGTCGGCCCACTTCGGCCCGCCGACGGCGCCCATCAGCACCGCCTTGGCGGCCTTGGCCTCAGCGAGGGTCTCGTCGGAAAGCGGCGTGCCGAGTTCGTCGTAGCTCGACCCGCCGAACGGTCGCTCGTCGACCTTCAGGTCGTTGGCCAGGCGGCTCGCGAGGCGGCGCACCTCGGCGGTGACTTCAGGCCCGATCCCGTCGCCGGGCAGGAGCAGAAGGTCGGTCATGGGAAGGCCTTTGATCTAGAGCGCGCGTTCCGAGGCGGTCTCGTAGGCGAAGAGTTTGCGATCGGAAACCCCGTGCTCGGCGCAGGCCGCCCGCCAGACCTTCATGTGATCGGCCTGGAAGTGGGCCTCGATCGCCGCCTGGTCGCGCCAGACCTCGAACACCCGGATCAGGCCGGGCTCGGCCACGTCCTCGCCGTAGCTGTAGGTAAGGCAGCCGTCTTCCGCGCGGCTGGCGGCGAGCATGCGCAGCTGGTGCGGCCGCAGGGCGTCCAATTGATCGGTGGGCACGCGCACCGTGCCCGCGATGATGATGCTCATGCGTCCTCCAGCCTCGATCGATGACTCAAAGACTTTTCAACCGTCATGGCCGGGCTTGTCCCGGCCACCCATGAACACCGCCATTTGCGGGTGAGACGGATGTGTCGAAGCCGCGCTTATCCCTGAGCCACCTGCGCGTATGGATGGCCGAGACAAGCCCGGCCATGACGTTTCGCATGCGTGTTTGCTCATGCCTCTTCCAGCCAAGGCTGGGCGAGCGCGCGCTTCATCTCATAGAGGTCGATGTCGCCCGACGCCTGCAGGGTCTCGCCGATGGAATCCAGGCCGTTCAGCATCTTGGCCTTGCGCACCGGATCGATCTCGAAATGGAAGGTCTGGCCGGAGGGTGAGACCAGGGTCTGGGCTTCCAGGTCGACCGTCACCAGGTGGTTGCCGCCCTTGGCCTCGGCCATCAGCGCCTGCACCTGCTCGGCCGGCAGCACCACGGGCAGCAGGCCGTTCTGGAAGCAGTTGTTGTAGAAGATGTCGGCGAAGCTGGTGGAGACCACGCAGCGGATCCCGAAGTCCATCAGCGCCCAGGGCGCGTGCTCGCGGCTCGATCCGCAGCCGAAGTTGTCGCCGGCCACCAGCACGCCCACGCCCCTGTACTCCGGCCGGTTCAGCACGAAGTCGGGCTTTTCGCGGCCCTCGGCGTCGAAGCGCAGGTCGTAGAACAGCCCCTTGGCCAGGCCCTCGCGCTCCACGGTCTTGAGGAACTGCTTGGGGATGATCTGGTCGGTGTCGATGTTGGCCAGCGGCAGCGGCGCGATCTTGGCGTCCAGACGGGTGAAGGCGTCCATCACGCGGCCTCCATCTGTGGGGTCTGCTGGATCATTAGGGTCGGCGCGCCGCCCGGCGCGTCGCGCACGGTGAAGACGTGAGAGCCGGGCTTGCGGCCGGCGCGCAGCTCCGAGACGTCGAAGCCCGCGGCGGCGATGCGGGCGCGGGCCGCCTGCGGGTCGCTCACCCGCCAGGCCAGGCCGCCGAAGCGGTCAGGATCATCGCTCACCGGCGCCTTCAGGCTGGCGCCCACCTCGAACACCGCCTCGCCGCAGCGGAAGAAGAGTTGCCGCGCCCCCCACTGCTCGTTGGTCCGGTCGAGCCGCAGGTCGAGGCCGAACTTCGCGCCATAGAGGCCCAGCGCACGCTCCGGATTGGGCGTGCCGACCACGATGTGGTCCAGCCCGTCGATGTCCGAGGCCGGGTCGCCCAGCGGCTTCGAGGCGATGGCGCTGTGGGCGCTCGCCAGCACGAAGTCGAGGCCGGCGGCGCTGACCCGCGCCAGCGCCCCGGCCGGTTCGACCGCGAGGCCGCGGCGGGCGAACAGGCGCGAGGCCTTGGCCACGTCCTCCACCGCGAAGGCGGCCAGCCAGATCCCTTCCCCGGCGGCGTCCAGCCGGGCGCGGACCCGCTCGCCGGCCGGCCCGTCGCCGCCCTTTCCACCATTTGAGGGCGCGATCACCTCCAGCGCCACGTTCGGGAACCGGAACCAGGCCCGGTCCGCCCCCTCGCGCGGCGCGAAGTCGGGTTCGCGGCCCAGCAGGCGGCGATAGCCGTCCACGGCGGCGGCGAAGTCGCGGACCGCGATGGCGATGTGGTCCAGCCCGGTGATCACAGGAAGAATTCCCTGACGTCGGCGATATGGCCCTTGATGGCGGCGGCGGCGGCCATGATCGGGCTCATCAGATGGGTGCGCCCGCCGCGGCCCTGGCGGCCTTCGAAGTTGCGGTTGGAGGTGGACGCGCAGCGCTGGCCCGGCGGCACCTTGTCGGGGTTCATGGCCAGGCACATGGAGCAGCCCGGCTCGCGCCATTCGAAGCCGGCGGCGGTGAAGATCGCGTCCAGGCCCTCGGCCTCGGCCTGCTCGCGCACCAGGCCCGAGCCCGGCACCACCATGGCCCGGACGTGGGAGGCCACATGCCGGCCTTCCGCGACCTTCGCCGCCACCCGCAGGTCCTCGATGCGGCTGTTGGTGCAGGAGCCGATGAACACCACGTCGACCGTGGCCTCGGTGATCGGCTGGCCGGCTTCCAGGCCCATGTAGTCCAGCGCGCGCTCGGCCGAGGCGCGCTTGTCGGGGCTCGCGAAACTCTCCGGCGCGGGCACGGTGTCGGTGACGGCGATCACGTCCTCGGGGCTGGTGCCCCAGGTGACCAGGGGCGCGATGGCGCCGGCGTCGAGGGTGATCTCGCGGTCCCAGTGGGCGGTCTCGTCGCTGAAGAAGCCCTTCCAATAGTTCAGGGCCATTTCCCAGGCGCCGCCCTTGGGCGTGGCGGGGCGGCCCTTGAGATATTCGAAGGTGGTCTCGTCTGGGGCCACCAGCCCCGCGCGCGCGCCGGCCTCGATGGTCAGGTTGCAGAGCGTCATGCGCCCTTCCATGGAGAGCGCGCGCACCGCCGAGCCCGCGTATTCGATGACGTAGCCGGCGCCGCCGGCCGTGCCGATCGCCCCGATCACCGCCAGGGCATAGTCCTTGGCGCCGACGCCCGGGATCGGCTCGCCCTCGATGTTGACGCGGAAGTTCTTCCCCTTGGCCTGGCGCAGGGTCTGGGTGGCCAGGACGTGCTCGACCTCCGAGGTGCCGATGCCGTGGGCGAGCGCCCCGAACGCGCCGTGGGTCGAGGTGTGGCTATCGCCGCAGACGATGGTCATGCCCGGCTGGGTGCGCCCCTGCTCGGGGCCGACCACATGGACGATGCCGTTCCTGATATCGCCCATGGGGAAGAACTCGATCCCGGCGTCCTTGACGTTACGGGCGAGCGTCTGGAGCTGCAGCCGCGCCTCGTCGTCCTCGACGGCCTCGACGCCCTTGGCCTGGCCCTCGGTGGGAACATTGTGGTCGGCCACAGCCAGGGTGCGGTCGGGGCGGCGCACCTTGCGATGGTGGGTCCGAAGCCCGGCGAAGGCCTGGGGCGAGGTCACCTCGTGGATCAGGTGCAGGTCGATGTAGAGGATCGCCTCGCCGTCCTGCTGGGTCACGACATGGGCGTCCCAGATCTTGTCGTAGAGGGTCTTGCCTGAGGAGGAGCTTTGGCCGGGCATGGGCGGCATGTAGGTCCGCCCACCCGCGCACGTCTAGTGCTGCGGCGCCGCATTTTCCGGTGTGCGGCGCAATTTCCTGCCCCGCGGCCCTTGCAAAGCCGCCCTTGACCCCAAACGTAATTGTCCACGCCGCGAATGGGGATATTCGTCAGCGCATGCCAGGGCCGAACGACTGGGATCTGTTCCAAAGCCTGCACGCGGTGCTGGAGGCCGGCACCCTGTCCGCGGCGGCGCGCCTGCGCGGCCTGACCCAGCCGACGCTGGGCCGCCATATCGAGGCGCTCGAACAGCGCCTGGGCTCGCCGCTCTTCCTGCGCAGCCCGCGCGGCCTGCAGCCCACCGACCTGGCGCTGGAGCTGAAGCCGCACCTGCACGACATGTCGGCGGCCGCCTCGGCGGCGGTGCGCGACGCCTCCGGCGCGGCCAACTCCCTGGTCGGCTCGATCCGGGTCTCGGCCAGCGAGATGGTGGGCGTCGAGGTCCTGCCGCCGATGCTCACCAGCTTCCGCGAGCAGCACCCCGGCGTGGTCATCGAGCTGAAGCTGTCCAACTACAACGACGACCTGTCGCGCCGCGAGGCCGACATCGCCGTGCGCATGACGCCGCCCAGCCAGAGCTCGCTGGTCGCCAAGAAGGTCGGCGAGATCGTCCTGGGCTTCTACGCCACCGCCGAATACCTCGAGCGGCACGGCACGCCCCAGATGATGGAGCAGTTCAAGGACCACACCATCATCGGCTTCGACAGCGGGGTCAGCATCCGCGACGTGCCGGGCATCAACATGCCGGTCAGCCGCGAGCTGTTCACCTTCCGCTCGGACAGCGACCTGGCCCAGACGGCGGCGGTGCGGGCCGGCTTCGGCATCGGGGTCGTCCAGACGGGCCTGGCGCAGCGCTACGGCCTGGTGCGGGTGATCCCGAACTTCGACTTCTTCACCATGGGCTGCTGGATCGTCATGCACGAGAACCTGCGCGGCAGCCGGCGCATGCGCCTGATGTTCGACCACCTGGTCGAGGGCATGACCGCCTACGTCCGCGAGAGCCGCTGCGCGTGAGTGGGCCGCCCTATGCCGGAGGGTGCCAGTGCGGCCAGGTCCGCTGGCGCGCGTCCGCCGCGCCGGAGAACGTCAGGCTCTGCCACTGCCGAAACTGCCAGCGCGCGACCGGCGGCCCCTATTTCGCGCGCATCCTGTTCCCGGCGCAGGCGGTGGAGCGCTCCGGCGAGACGACGGCCTGGGCCTCATCGCACCGGCTGGTCCGGCAGGCCTGCGCCCGCTGCGGGACGCCGGTGTTCGCCGAGCCCAATGACGCGCCCTATCTGGCGGTCTCGCTGGCGACGCTGGACGAGCCCGGGGCGCTCGCGCCGGGATCGCACATCTGGGTCAGCCGCAAGCTTGACTGGGTGGTGATCGACGACGGCCTGCCGCAGTTCCTGGAAGGGGCCTGACGGCGCCTACTGGCGGGCCATCTCGGTCTCGCCCACCGCCTCGCCGTCCAGCGCCTGGTCCGGGTCCATGGTGACGGTGACCTTCTTCAGCAGCCCGGCGTAGGCGAAGGGCGCGGCGTAGTCGGCCACCGGGCTGCCGCGGTCGCGGCCGATGTCGAGGCCCGACCAGGAGATCAGGGTGGCGAAGCCGAGCGTGGAGTCCACGGACCCCGCCGCCTTGCCGTCGACCGTCAGCGTGAAGCGGCGGCCTGCCTTGGTCTTGCGCGCCGCCACGCCCAGGCGATGGGGCCCCGGCGCGATGGGCGCCGCGCTGGTCACGGTCATCTTCAAGCCCCCGATGTTGAGGGTGTGCTTCAACCGCTCGTCCTGCACATAGAGGCTGTAGCCGCTGGTGGCGTCGCCGTGGGCGATCAGCACGCCGTCGGCCCCGCCTGTGGGCACGATGACCTCGGCCTCGATGCGGTAGGAGCGGCTGCGCACGTCCGGCGCCACATCGGTCGGCAGGTGGCCCATGCCGGCATGGAAGACGTATTGCTTGCGCGCGCCGGAGTTGCGGAGCACGTTCTCGGCGAAGCGCGGGGCGAAGCGGTCGTCCAGCGGCAGCACCTGATGGGCCTCAGCCTCCCGCCACCAGAGGTCGACCAGCGCCTTCAGCCGCTCCGGCTGGTCGGCGGCGAGGTCGTGGGCTTCGGAGAAGTCGCGGTCGAGGTGGAACAGCTCCCATTTGTCGGCCTCGAAGGGTTCGCCCGGCGGATGGAAGGCCACCGCCTTCCAGCCGGCCTGCCAGAGGCCCCGGTGGCCGAACATCTCGAAATACTGTGGCCGCGCACGGTCCGGCGCGCCGCTGCCCTGGAGGCGCGGCCAGAAGCTTTCGCCCTCCAGCGGTTGCTGAGCGACGCCATTGACGCTGGCCGGCGGCTCGACGCCCAGGATCTCCAGCAGGGTCGGGACCAGGTCGCAGGCGTGGGCGAAGCCTTCCACCACCTCGCCCTTCCGCGCGATCCCCCTGGGCCAGGCGATGACCAGCGGGTCGCGGATGCCGCCGCCGTGGGTGTTCTGCTTGTAGCGGCGCAAGGGCGTGTTCGACGCCATCGCCCAGCCGTGCGGGAAGTTGGCGTGGCTGTCCGGCCCGCCGATGTCGCCCAGGCGCGCCAGCTTCTCCTCGATCGGCTCGGACTTGCCGTTGTAGGGGCCCATGGCGTTGACGAAGCCGTGGAAGCCGCCCTCCTGGCTGGCGCCATTATCGGACATCACCATGATCAGGGTGTCCTCGCGCTGGCCGGTCTCCTCCAGGAAGGCCACCAGGCGGGCGAGTTCGCGGTCGGTGTGGTCCAGCATGCCGGCGAAGGCGGCCTGCAGGCGGGTGTAGACCCGCCGTTCGTCGGCCGAGCACTCGGCCCAGGGCCTCACCCCGTCGTTACGCGCCGGCAGGTCGGTGTCGGCCGGCACGATCCCCATCGCCTTCTGCCGGGCCAGGCGCCGTTCGCGCTCCACGTCCCAGCCCTCGGTGAAGACCGCGTCGTAGCTTTCGATGACGGCCTTGGGCGCCTGGTGCGGCGCGTGGCAGGCGCCGGGCGCGAACCACAGGAGCCAGGGGGTGTCCGGCGCATTGGCCTGGTGGTCGGCCAGGTAGCGGATCGACTGGTCCACGAGGTCGGCGGTCAGGTGGTAGCCTTGCGCATAGCTCTTCGGCTGTTCGACCGGGGTGTTGTCGCGCACCAGCTCGGGCGAATACTGGTCGGTCTCGGCGTCCATGAAGCCGTAGTAGCGGTCGAAGCCGCGGCCCAGCGGCCAGCCGTCGAACGGCCCGGTCGGCCCGGTCTCGGTCAGCGACGTCACATGCCACTTGCCCAGCATGTAGTTCCGGTAGCCGTGGGGCCTGAGCATCTCCGGCAGGGTCGCGGCCGTCCTGGCGATCTTGCCGCGGTAGCCGGGGAAGCCTGAGTCGAAGTTGGCCAGGCAGCCCACGCCCACCGAATGGTGGTTGCGCCCGGTCAGCAGCGCCGCGCGGGTGGTCGAGCACATGGCGGTGGTGTGGAAGCCGTTCAGCCGCACGCCCTCAGCGGCCAGGGCGTCGATAGTGGGCGTCCTGATCGGCGAGCCGTAGCAGCCGAAGTCGGAGAAGCCGACGTCGTCGAACAGCACCACCAGGATGTTGGGCGCGGTGGCGGGCTTGCGCGGGCCCGGCGGCCACTCGGGCGTGGAGTCCGCCAGGGTCCGCCCGATCTTCGCCGCCATAGCTGCACCCCGCGTGTCACTTCACGCCGATCAAGACGGCCTGCCGCGGCGTCGCGCAAACGAAAACGGCGGCCGCATCGCTGCGGCCGCCGGTTCGAATTCCGTGAGGTCGAGGGGCCTCAGGCTTCCTCGGTCTCCCCGGCGGCCTCGGTGCGGGCGCCCATGGCGCGTTCGGCGATGCGGGCCGACTTCCCGCGGCGGTCGCGCAGGTAATAGAGCTTGGCGCGGCGCACGACGCCGCGGCGCTTCACCTCGATCGACTCGATCATCGGGCTCATCACCGGGAACAGGCGTTCGACGCCTTCCCCGAAGCTGATCTTGCGCACGGTGAAGCTCTCGTTGATCCCCTGGCCGCCGCGGGCGATGCAGACGCCTTCGTAGGCCTGGACGCGCTCGCGCTCGCCTTCCTTGATGCGCACGTTGACGCGCACGGTGTCGCCGGGCTGGAACTCGGGGATCTTGCGGTTGGCGAGAAGGCGGTCAGCCTCTTCCTTCTCGAGGGTCTCGATCATGTTCATGGTCTTCGTCCTTACTGGGCTTCAATCGCCCTTTGCCTGTTGATTGGCGGTTCGCCGCGCCCACAAGTCCGGACGCCGCTCCCGCGTGGTCTCTTCCCGCTGGCCTTGCCGCCATTTCCGAACCTCGGAATGGTTGCCGCCCAGCAGGACCTCGGGGATGCCGAGCCCTTCGAACGTCCGCGGCCTGGTGTACTGCGGATGCTCGAGGAGCCCGTCCTCGAAGCTTTCTTCGGTGAGGCTTTCGGCCTGGCCCAACACACCGGGCACCAGCCGTACGCAAGCCTCGATCGCCACCAGCGCCGCCGCCTCGCCACCGGCCAGGACCGCGTCGCCAACCGCGACCTCCTCGAACCCACGGGCGTCGAGCACCCGCTGATCCACCCCCTCGAACCGCCCGCACAGGACGATCAGTCCTGGACCCGCGGCCCACTCACGAACGCGCGCCTGGGTCAGGGGCCGGCCCCGGGCGCTCATGTACAAAAGCGGACGTTCGCGCCGCTCGACGCTGTCCAGCGCCGAGGCGATCGTGTCCGCCCGCATCACCTGTCCAGGACCGCCACCCGCGGGGGTGTCGTCGAGGAAGCCGCGCTTATCCTTGGAAAAGGTCCGAATGTCCAGGGTTTCCAAGGACCAAAGCCCCTGCTCGCGCCAGGCGGTCCCGATCAGCGAGACGCCCAGCGGCCCGGGGAAGGCCTCCGGGAACATGGTCATGACGGTGCAGTCGAACGGCATGGGGCGTCTAAGGGGGGCCGCCGCGGCCCGCGTCAAGGTTTCACCGGCCTCCGCTCATCCCGGCGGAAGCCGGGACAAGCCTTGTGGGCCGGGCGGGCCGGGCGTAAGCGGCGCCGATGAGCAAGACGACCGCCGGCGAAATCCCCACCGAGAACCTGATCGAGACCCTGCAGCTCGAGCGGCTGGAGGTGAACCTGTTCCGCGGCACGACGGCGGACAATTCGCCGGGCCGGATCTTCGGCGGCCAGGTGATCGGCCAGTCGCTGCTGGCGGCCTATGAGACGGTGGAAGCGCGCATCTGCCACTCGCTGCACTGCTACTTCATCCGGCCCGGCGACCCGACCATCCCCATCGTCTTCGAGGTGGATCGCAGCCGCGACGGCGGCAGCTTCACCACGCGGCGCGTGATCGCCATCCAGCGCGGCCAGCAGATCTTCAACCTCGCCGCCTCGTTCATGGCCCTGGAGGACGGCTTCGAGCACCAGGCGGACATGCCGGCCGTGAAGCGCTGGAACGATCTGCCGGACGAGGCGGAGATGCAGCGCGAGGCCATGGCCCGGATGAAGGACCTGCCGGAGGAGGCAAAGCGCTGGATGTCGCGCCCGCGGCCCATCGAGATGCGTTCGCTGGACGCGCGCAGCTACTTCCAGGGCGGCGAGGCCAAGGACCCGGAGAGCAACGTCTGGTTCCGCTGCCGCGAGCCGATCGGCGAGGACCAGCACATGCACCAGGTGATCATGGCCTACGCCTCGGACATGAACCTGCTGTCCACCGCCATGCGGCCGCACAAGGTCCACTGGCAGACGCCGGGCTTCCATTCGGCCAGCCTCGACCACGCCATGTGGTTCCACAAGCCGACCAACTTCAACGACTGGCACCTCTATTCGCAGGACAGCCCGTCGGCGTCCGGCGGGCGCGGCTTCATCCGCGGCTCGATCTTCCGGGAAGACGGGACCCTGGTGGCCAGCGTGGCGCAGGAAGGGTTGATCCGGATGCGGAAGAAATAGCGCCGGTCGGGGGCTTGCTTGGCGCGTTTGGCAATCTGAGCGCCCGACCCCATCTGAGCCCGAGCTTGGCTAAGGGGCGCGGCGATGCCGGTCTATCTGCAATGGCTGCTGGCGCTCGCCGCCCTGGTGGTAATCGCGCCGTCGATCATGTGGGCCGGGCATGTCTTCGGGCGCAAGGTCGGGCGCAAGAACCCCGGGCTGGGCATCGCGCTGCTGCTGTTCGTGCCGTTCTTCAAGCTGGATCCGCCGCCACCGCCGCCGTGGGAACATGTCCACAAGGACGACGAGGATCCGGGCGCGCCGCCGAAGCCGTGAGGGCTTCGGCTACTCCACCTCATCGGGCCGCACCGCGACGATGCGGCCGGCGTCCATCTGCACCTCGGGGACGGCCTCGCGGGTGAAGGGGAGCCACCAGGCTTCGCCGGTGGTGGGCGCCACTTCCAGGAGGTCGCCGGCGCCGAAGTCGCGCACGGACTTCACGGTCCCCAGCAGGTCGCCCTCCAGGCTGACCACATCCATCCCGATCAGGTCATGGATGTAGAATTCGTCCTCGTTCGGCTCGGGCAGTATCGAGCGGGGAACGTGGAGCTTGAGGCCGCGGAAGGCCTCGGCCTCCTCGCGGGTGGCGACTTCCTGGGCGCGGGCCACGACGCCGCCCTTGGCCGCGCGGCCGCCGGTCAGGGTGAGGCCGACCTGGCCATCCTCACGCAGCAGGGTCTTGTAGCCGACCAGCGCCAGCGGCTCGGCCGTGAAGCTGGTGATGCGCACCTCGCCCTTGACGCCAAAGGCGCCGGCGACGCGGCCGACGAGGATCAGGTCTGAAGGCTTTTCAGCCACGACGTCTCCACCAATCCCGCTCACCCCGGCGAGAGCCGGGGCCCAGGCTGAAGCGCCGTATGGGTCCCGGCCTTCGCCGGGATGAGCGGAGTGAGGTTAGCCTTCCGAGGCTTCACTGGCCTCGGCGGCCGGGGCCTCCTCGGCAGGCGCTTCGGCGGCGGGTTCCTCGGTCGCCGGGGCTTCTTCGGCAGCCGGAGCTTCCTCAGCAGCCGGAGCTTCCTCAGCAGCCGGCGCTTCCTCAGCGGCGGCTTCAGCGGCCGGAGCCTCTTCCGCGGCGGCTTCGGCCGGCGCTTCCTCGGCCACGGCCACGGCCTCGGCAGCGGGCGCCTCTTCCACCACTTCCGGCTCGGGCGCCGGCGGGGCGTTCTTGGCGTCTTCCAGGGCCTGGGCGCGGTCGGCCTCGCGCTGGGCCTTTTCCTCGACGCGCTCCTTGGCCTTCTGGCCCGGCTCGCCCTTCTTCGGGTTGTTGCTGTTGGTCCAGGTCCCGACGCCCTGCTTGGCCAGTTCGCGGGCCACGCGGTCGGTGGGCTGGGCGCCCTTGCTCATCCACTCCTGGATGCGCTCGACCTTCAGGGTCACGCGGTTCGGGTCGTCCTTCTTCAGCAGCGGATCATAGGCGCCCACCTTCTCGATGAAGCGGCCGTCGCGCGGGCTGTGGCTGTCGGCGACGACGATCGAGTAGTAGGGGCGCTTCTTGGCGCCGCCACGGGCGAGACGGATCTTCAGCATTGGTCTTGGTCCTTGAGATGAAAGCGGTTTGGGGTCTGAAAGTTATTTCTTGAAGGGGTTGAAGCCGGGGGGCAGGCCGCCGCCGCCCAGGCCTGGCAGGTTTCCAGGAAGCTTGAGATCGCCGCTCTGCAGCTTGGCGGCCATCTCCTCCATCTCTTTCTCCGACGGCATCGGCATCTTGCCGCCGCCGAGGTTTTTCAGGCGGTTCATGCCGCCGCCGCCGGGGCCGCCCATGCCGCCCAGCATCTGGGCCATCTGGGCGAAGCCCTTGCCGCCGCCGCGGCTCATCATCTTGAAGGCGTCGGCCATCTGGCGGTGCTGTTTCAGCAGGCGATTGATCTCGGACACGTCGACGCCGGAGCCGGCGGCGATGCGGCGCTTGCGCGAGGCGGCCAGGATGTCCGGCTTCCTGCGCTCCTCCTTGGTCATGGAGGAGATGATCGCCGCCTGGCGGTCGATCATCCTGTCGTTGATGTTGGCTTCGGCGATCTGCTTTTTGATCTTCTGGACCCCGGGCAACATGCCCATCAGGCCCTCCATGCCGCCCATGCGCTTCATCTGCTGAAGCTGCTCGGCCATCATGTCGAGGTCGAACTGGCCCTTGGCCAGCTTCTTGGCCATGGCCTCGGCCTTGGCGACGTCCAGCTCCTGGGTGGCTTTTTCGACGAGGGCGACGACGTCGCCCTGGCCCAGGATGCGCCCGGCCACCCGCGCGGCGTCGAAGACCTCCAGGCCGTCGATCTTCTCGGACACGCCCAGGAACTTGATCGGCAGGCCGGTGACCTCGCGCATGGAGAGCGCGGCGCCGCCGCGGCCATCGCCGTCGGCGCGGGTGAGGATCAGGCCGGTGAGCGGCAGGCGCTCGTGGAAGGCCTTGGCGGTGCGCACCGCGTCCTGGCCGGTCAGCGCGTCGGCGACCAGCAGGGTCTCGGACGGGTTGGCGATGCGGGCGATCTCGGCCGCCTCGCTCATCATCGCCTCGTCGAGGGTGGTGCGCCCGGCGGTGTCGAGGATGACCACGTCGAAGCCCTGCAGCTTCGCCGATTGCAGCGCGCGCCTGGCGATGTCCGGCGCGGCCTGGCCGGCGACGATCGGCAGGCTGTCGACCTCGGCGAGCTTGGCCAGCGTCGCGAGCTGCTCCATGGCGGCGGGGCGGCGCGTGTCGAGCGAGGCCAGCAGGACGCGCTTGCGTTCCTTGCCGAGCTTCAGCGCCAGCTTGCCCGCGGTGGTGGTCTTGCCCGAGCCCTGCAGGCCGGCCATCAGGATGACGGTCGGCGGGTTCAGCGACAGGTTCAGGCCGGGCGGTTCGTCCGTGCCGCCAAGCATCTCCACCAGGCCGTCATAGGTGATCTTCACCACCTGGTCGGCGGGGCGGACGGAGCGGATCACCGCCTCGCCGGTGGCGGCCTCCTTGGCCTTGGCGATGAAGTCGCGGACCACCGGCAGGGCGACGTCGGCCTCGAGCAGGGCCACGCGGACCTCGCGCAGGGCCTCATCGACATCCTTCTCGGACAGCACGCCCTTGCCGCTGAGGCGGTCAAAGACGCTGGAGAGCCGATCTGTCAGAGCGTCGAACATTCGATCCTCTAAAGCCCAAACGCAGTCGACCCCCGTGCACGATTGCGTGGACGGGGGGCCTCGCCGCCCTCGTCCCATATGGTGATGGGGGTCGTGGCGGTGGAGGGCGCTGACCGAGGTTGGCGCCGGAAGGGCGGGCTTATGCGCCTAAGAGGGGTGGAGCGTCAAGGAAGGGAAGACTTTGTCACCGCCTCGCTCAGCGCGTTCACGCGCTCCATCAACTCTAGCAGCGCTTCGGGCGGACATCCCAGACGGGTATGGATTTCCGATCTTGGGATATGCCCGCCGTAGCAGACCTCATTGAGAGCGCAGTAGATCATGTCCAACTCTTTCAAGGACACCGAGAGGACGGTTGAACCAAATCGGGGCGTCTCAGTGCTCATGGTCGTTTGATCTCTTCACGAGGCATCGTCAGACGCCACCCCGCCTTAAACCTCATGGTGGATGCGAGCCTTGGGGCCTCGGCTTGTCAAGGACCCGCCCATGGCGCGCCGCGATGCGGCCGGCGAAGCCGGTGTCGGCGGAGAAGCCGAGGCCCCAAGGCAGACTGGCCGGCATGAGATTTAAGCCGGAGAGCGCGTGTCACCCCAGCGTGTCATCCCGGTTTCGCAGCAGGCGAAGACCGGGGCCCATCGACGACGCGCTTCGGGATGGGATGCAGCGTCGCCGCCGCACGCCTTCTTGCACCTCGGAGTCCATGGGTCCCGGACAAGCGCTGCGCGCTTTCCGGGATGACAGCTGATGGTCACGCGAGGATGCGGCTGAGCTCCGCCCGGAGCGCCTCGACGTTGCGGCGCACCTTGGCCTTGTAGATCCGGACCGCATCGCGCTCGACGGGGATCATCTGGCGTTCGGGCAGGTCGCGGCCGAACAGGTCGAGGAGCAGGCTGCGGAACTTGCCGGACGAGGCCTCGCCGCCGTCGGCGCCGACCTGTTCCACATAGGCGACTTCTTCGGCGGCGGTCATGGCGCAGAGCAGCGGGTGCAATCTGGGCGAGACCACGCGGCGGCTCTGCTGGTAGCGGGCGATTAGGCGGTCGAGCGGGGCGTCGGAGAGGGCCTCGGCCCCCACCTCCAGGGTCTCGTCGCGGGTCCAGCGGGCGAGCGGGAAGGCCTCGATCAGCCAGTCGCCGAGGTGGCGCATGTTGGCGCGGCCGGCGCCGTAGAGCAGCAGGTCCTCTTCCGAGCGCGCCCACCAGCTCTCCAGCCGGTCGAGGACGGCGCCCAGGCGCGCCGCGTCGAGGCTCGCCCGGTACTGGGTCCCGAAGACGCCGACGGTGCGGCCGGCGCGGTCGATGAGGCGCGAAAGCTCGTCGGTGAGCAACGGCTGGAACAGGCTGTTGCCGAGGCCGAGGATCATCAGGTCGGGTTTGCCGGTTGGCGCGGCGTCCAGAGCCCCCAGGTCGACATGGGTCACCCGCGCGTTGTCGGGCAGGAGGGACGGCAGGAGCTGGACGCCCAGGCGGTCGCCGAAGTTGGGCAGGCTGGCGTAGCTCACCACCCAGACGTCGCGCTCCGGCGTCACGCGGACCGGCTCGGTGGTCAGGCGCAGCAGGAACTGGCCCGGGTTGATCTCGCGCCCGGTGATCCGCGCGAAGCCCGCGGCGCTCAGCAGGCCGATCAGCTGGTCCTGGGTGAAGTCGTTGACCCAGCCCAGCGCGCGGCGGTCGGCCGGGCCGCGCCCACCGGCCACGCAATAGCTCATGACCACGGTCCGCCCGAGCCCGCGCAGCCGCTTCAGGAAGGCCGGCGCGTCATAGAGGTATTCGACGACGCCCAGCACGGTGACCAGGTCGGCGGCCACGCCGGCCGGGAACTCGCCGGCGTTGAAGTCGCAGACGATGGTGCGTTCGTCGCGCTGGGCGAGGTCGCAGGGAATGTAGCGGCAGCCCTCGGGCAGGACGCGCTCCAGGGCCATGGCCCCGCAGCCGAGGTCGAGCACCGTCGCGCCGCGCGGGATGTGCTGGGCGGCCAGGGCCGCGCGGCCGTCCCAGGCGGGATCGAGCTGGGCCGGGTCGGTCCAGCGCGCGCGGTCGGTCTCGCCCTTGTCGATGACCGCCTTGCGCCGCCCGGCCTCGCCGCCGCCGCCCGGTTTGTCGCCTGCTTGCGTCATGAGGCCAGCCGCCGCGCCAGGTCGGCCCGCAGTTCGGCGAGGTTCGCGCGCACCTTGGCCTTGTAGGCGCCGACCGCGGCCCGATCAACGTCCCACAGGGCGCCGGCCGGCTGCTCGGCGCCGAAGATGTCGACCAGCATGGAGCGGAACTTGCCGGAGGCCACGCCGCCCGCGTCCTCGTACTGCTCGGCATAGGCTGCCTGGTCGGCGGATGTGAGCGCGCAGAGCAGCGGGTGCATGCGGCCCGAGCGGACCCGGCGGTAGGCCTGGATGCGCTCGATCATCCGGTCCAGCGGCGCGTTGCCGGCCACCTCGGCGCCCACCTCCAGCTCGGCGTCGATGGTCCAGCGGCTCATCGGGAAGGCGTCGACCAGGAAGTCGCCCATGTGGCGGACGTTCGTGCGGCCCTGGCCGTAGAGCAGGGCGTCCTCCTCATAGCGCGCCCACCAGGCCGAGAGCCCGCCCAGCAGCCGATCGAGCGCGGCGCGGTCGAGGTTCTCGCGGTACTGGGTCCCGAAGAGGCCGATGGCCTGCGGCGCGCGCTCGACCAGGGCCAGGAGTTCGGGGGTCAGGAGCTGGGTGAACAGGCTGCCGCCGGCGCCGACGATCAACAGGTCCGGCGCGCCCTCGGGAGGCGCGTCCCACGGCTTGTGGTGCAGGTGGGTCACCCGCGCGTTCGGCGGCAGCAGGCCGTTCAGCAGCTGTGGGCCGAGCCGATCTCCGAAGTTGCCGTGGTTGTTGTAGGAGACGATCCAGACCGAGCGCTCCTTGACGGATGGCGGCGCGGCGGGGGCCGACGCCGGGGTCGCCTTCGGAAGCGGCGGCGGCGAAGGTTTGGCGACCGCGATCTCGATGGCCGGCGCCTGGCCGCCGGCGGCCGGCCGGAAGACGGCCTCACCCAGGTCGGCCAGCATCTGGTCCAGCACCGCGGGCCAGCGGGCGGCGGCCGACTGGCGGTAGATGCGCAGGCTCGGATACCAGGGGCTGTCAGTCCGTTCGTTCAGCCAGCGCCAGTTCGCGCCGACGAAGGGCAGCAGCAGCGAGACCGGCTTGCCCATCGACCCAGCCAGGTGGGCGACCGCAGCGTCCACCGTGATGACGTGGTCGAGGCCGGCGACGATCGCGGCGGCGTCACCCAGGTCGAACGCGCCGGTGTCGGCCGGGTCGAGCGAGACCGCCGCGGGCAGCGTCATCAACGCCTGGACGAAGGGGTCGGGCAGGGCGCGACCGGGGTCGTCGCGCCAGGCTTCGAACCCCTTGCCCACGACGCCGACCCCACCCGGCGGGCGCACGGGCTCGGCGCGGATCGCGAGCGGTGGCGGCAAGGCTTCGAGCGTCACGCCGAGCCGCAGCGGCAGCGAGCCCAGGGGCGTCCAGGCCTGGCAGTCCGGCGCCTGGACGCCGTCCTCCATGGCCAGCGCCGAAAGCCCCGCGGCCTGGAACAGGCCCGCGAGCCGGGGCGGGCAGAGCAGGGTCGCGGCGATCCCTCGCGCGGCGAGGGGCGCCAGGAAGCGGGCGAACTGGATCATCTCGCCGTAGCCGCCCTCGGGCCAGACCAGCAGCGAGCCCACGGCCTCGCCGCGCCATTCCGGCAGGCTCAGCATCGGCAGGCTGACGCCGTCCGGCCCGGCGGCGCCGCGGCGCGCCTCATAGAGCGGCCAGCCTTCGGCGTATCGGCCGGCGGCGAGCAGGGTCGTGGCCAGCCGCAGCCGCAGGTCCCGGTCGTCCGGGCGCCGCGCGACGCCGTCGCGCAGCAGGGCCTCGGCCTCGTCCCGCCGGCCGCCCATGCGCAGCAGGGCCAGCAGGTTGTTGCGCGCGCGCCGATCGTCGGGACGGGCGGCCAGGGCCTGGCGATAGAGCGCCTCGGCGTCGGCTTCCCGTCCGAGCACGTGCAGGGCGGCGGCCAGGTCGAGGGGATCGGCGCTCATCGCCGCCTCATAGCACACCGGCTTCCCGGCGCGACGGGCGCCGCAGACCCCGGAGCGGAGCCCAGGCGCGGCAAAATCCGCGCATCGTAAGCTTTTGAAAACGCGTCATTTGATAGAAGGTGAGACGCGGGATTGCGATGCGCCCGCGAAGGACTTGGCCAATAGTTTCGAGTATAGCGCCGAAGCGGGCCGCGACAAAATCGCACACAACCAATCGTTGTTGTTCGAACCCAGTAAAAACACAGGGATTTCCGGTTTGAAGCTCGGATATCTTGATATCTGTGTTAACCGTTTTTTTCGCCGTCCCGCCTAATTTACAGCGATACGGGCCTGAATGGCCTCAAGGGCGGACTTCCTGAAGTATGTATGTTTTGCGCGCTGAAGCGCCTGTCGGTGATCGTGTTGCGAAGTCCGCGAGGTCCTTCCAGCTTTCGATCCTCGTGGCAGCCCTGGCCGTCGCGTTCGCGGCGATGTTCTGCGTGCGCCCGGCCGCGGCGCTTCCCAGCTTCGCCCAGCAGACCGGCGAGCCCTGCGCGAGCTGCCACGTCGGGGCCTATGGCCCGCAACTGAAGCCCTATGGCCGCGACTTCAAGCTGTTCGGCTATGTCAGCGGCGACGGCGCCAACACCCTGCCGCCGATCGCGGCCCTGGTCACCGGCTCGTTCACCGAGACCCAGGCCGACCGGCCGGCCCTGGCGCACTATGCGACCAACGACAATTCCGCCGTCACCAGCGCGCTGCTGGCCTATGCGGGCAAGGTGGGCTGGGGAATCGGCACCCTGTCGGAGGTCACCTATGACCCGGTGCGCAGGAAGTATGCGGTCTCCCGCGTCGATTTCCGCCGCGCCTTCACCTCCAGCTTCGCCGGCGGCAAGGACCTGATCTGGGGCGCGGAGCTGAACAACCGCCCCGGCCTGCAGGATCTGTGGAATTCCACGCCGGTGTTCGAATTCAACGCGGCGACCTCGGCCTTCGCCGCCTCGCCGGCCGCCGCGAGCCTGATCGACGGGAAGCTCTCGGGCCGGGTGGCCGGGGCCGGGTTCTTCGCCATGTGGGACGACTGGCTCTATACGGAGTTCGCCGACTACGGCCAGCTGGACCGCAACCTGCTGAACCGGGCCGGCCTGGCGACGCCGGCCACCGCCGACCGCTACCAGGGCCAGATCCCCTATTGGCGGCTCGCCGCGCAGCACAGCTTCGCCGACACCCACTATTGGGAGGTCGGCGCCTACGGCCTGCATGCCGACCGCTTCCCCGGCGACATCCAGACCGCGGGGACGGACGGGCTCAGCGATCTCGGCTTCGACGCGACCTACCAGTACATCGGCTCCAAGCGCCATTTCGTGGCCGCCCACGCCACCTGGATCCACGAGGAAGACCAGCTCGACGCGGCGCGGATCACCGCCAAGACGGCGGCGGCCGACTATCTCGACACCATCCGCGCCGACGTCATCTACAGCTTCGCCGACACCTGGACCCCGGCGGTCGAGTGGTTCCACACCTCCGGCTCGACCGACCCCAAGTTCTTCAAGACCGCCAACGGCAGCCCCAACACGGACGGCTATGTGGTCGAGCTGTCCTATGCGCCGTTCGGCAAGAAGAGCCCCTCGATCCCCTGGGCCAACCTGCGGCTGAACGCGCGCTATGTAGGCTACACCCGCTTCAACGGCGCGACCGCGCGGGCGAACGCCAACAACACCCTGTTCATCGGCGTGAACCTGGCCTTCGCGCCGTTCGGCGGGCTGGTGAAACGATGAGCCTGGCCCGCGCCCGCCGCCACGCCGACCTGGCGCTCAAGGCCTATGCGGTCCTGGGCGGCGCCGCGGTGATCGCGCTGGCCACCGCCGCCTGGGCGGCCACGGTGTTCACCGTCGACCAGAAGAACCTGAAGTTCAGCGTCCGTGAGCTGACGATCTCCAAGGGCGATTCCGTCGAGTTCACCAACAGCGACGACACCTCGCACAACATCACGGTCAGCGGCGCGGGCTTCACCCTGAACAGCGGCCTGCAGAAGCCGGGCCAGCCGTTCAAGGTCCCGCTGGTCAAGACCGGCGTCTACAAGGTGAGCTGCGGCATCCACCCGAACATGCGCATGACGGTGACGGTCGAATGACCTCGCCCGCCGCTTCCGAGCCGGCGAGCGCGTCCGGACGCATGGGCGCGGCCCGCTATCCGCGCGCCTTGCAGGTCCTGCACTGGACGCTGGCGCTGACGATCTGCCTGCAGATCGCCCTGATCTTCGTGCTGCGCCGGCTTCAGACGGTCGAGTACGCCAACGTCGTCCTCAGCATCCACCGGGCCAGCGGCACGGTGATCGGGCTGATGATCGTGGCCCGCCTGGCGCTGGGCCTGAGGCTCTCGCCGCCGCGCTCGCCGGCCGGCTGGCCGCGCTGGCAGACCGTGGCCGCGCGCCTGGTCCATGGCGGCTTCTGGGCCCTGCTGCTGCTGCAGCCGATCCTGGGGGTGCTGTCGGCCTGGTCGCGCGGCGACCAGGTGCTCGTGGCGGGCCTCATCCCGCTGCCGCCGATCGGCGCCTTCACCGAAGCCCAGGGCGTCGCCCTGAAGCTCGCGCACCGCTGGACCGCCTATGGCCTGATCGGCCTGATCGGCGTCCACCTGGGCGCGGTGGTGTTCAACCGCTACGTCCGCAGGGTGTCGGTGATGGAGCGGATGCTGGCCGCGCCCAGCGCCAACCGGCTGGTCAACCGGGTGCCGCTCAGCGTCCAGCTGGCGGCGGCCTGTGGCGCGATCCTGGCGCTGTCGGTGGCCGCCGGGCTCTACAGCGCCAACCAGTACCGCATCTTCAGCGACGCCCGCGACCGGTTCGACGAAACCGCCGTCGCCACGCTCGACGACATGCGCGTCACCCACCTCGACCTGAAGTCCCTGATCCAGCTGATCGCCGAGGCGAAGCCCGGGTCGGAGGCGGTGGTCGCCCGGAAGACCCGCAAGCTCGCCACCGACATCGACGGCTACCGCGCCCGGGCCGCCGATCCGCAGGTGCGTTCCGGCGTGGCGAAGGCCTCGGCCGCCATGCACGCGGTGCTGGAGCGCGGCCCGAGCCGGGCCGGCCTGGCGGCGGTGGACGCCAGCCTGCAGGACGCCGTCGACGACCAGACCAACGTCGTCCTCACCGGCCGGCTGCAGATCCGCGAGTTCGCCGCCCACGGCCACGACTTGATCATCCTGATCCTCGTGCCGACGGTCATGGCCAGCGGCGTGCTGGCCTTTTTCCTGTCGCGCAGCGTGCTGGTCGCGCTGGCCCGCGCCCGGGCGGTCGTCCGGGAGGTCGAGGCCGGCGTCTCGGGCGCGGCCGTCCAGGTGGTGGGGCAGGGCGAGTTCGCGCGCCTGATGCGCGACACCCTGCGGATGCGCGACACCGTCGAGGCGCGCCAGCGCGAGGCCGCGGCCCGCCAGATGGAGCACCAGACCCAGATCGAGCACGAACGGCTCGCCAAGGAGGCCGCCGAGGCCGCTAACCGAGCGAAGAGCGAGTTCCTGGCGATCATGAGCCACGAGATCCGCACGCCGATGAACGGCGTGCTGGGCATGGTGCAGGCCATGCAGCACGGCGAGCTGTCGCCGGAGCAGCGCGAGCGCCTGACCATCATCGGCCAGTCCGGGGAAAGCCTGCTGGCGATCCTCAACGACATCCTCGACCTGTCGAAGATCGAGGCCGGCAAGCTTGAGCTGGAAGCGGTGGAGTTCGACCTCGAACAGCTGGTGATGACCACCCACGCCGGCTTCGTCGCCGTCGCCGACAAGAAGGAAGTCGAGCTCAACCTCGAGATGGGGATCGACGCCGGCGGGCTCTATCGCGGCGACAGCGTGCGCCTGCGCCAGGTGCTGTCGAACCTGGTCTCCAATGCGCTGAAGTTCACCTCCGAGGGCGCGGTCGGCATCAACGTCACGCGCCAGGACGGCCGGGTGCGCTTCGTGGTCAGCGACACCGGGGTCGGCATTCCGGCCGAACGGATCGGGCGGCTGTTCGAGAAGTTCGTCCAGGCCGACTCGTCGACGACCCGCAAGTACGGCGGCACCGGGCTGGGCCTGGCGATCTGCCGCGAGCTCTGCGAGGCCATGGGCGGCGAGGTCAGCGCCCAGAGCCAGGAAGGCGAGGGCTCGACCTTCATCGTCGACCTGCCGCTGGAGCGGATCGGCGACGCGCGCGCCGCGCCCGCGGCGGCGGAGCAGGCGGAGATCGGCGACCAGCCGCTGCGCATCCTGGCGGCCGAGGACAACCATGTGAACCAGCTGGTGCTGAAGACCCTGCTGGGCCAGGCCGGCATCGAGCCGACCGTGGTGGAGAACGGCGCCGAGGCGGTCGAGGCCTGGGAAGGCGGCGAGTGGGACGTGATCCTGATGGACGTCCAGATGCCGGTGATGGACGGCCCGACCGCGACGCGGGAGATCCGCCGCCGCGAGGCCGAGACCGGCCGGCCGCCGACCCCGATCCTGGCGCTCACCGCCAATGCCATGACCCACCAGTCGGAAGGCTATCGCGCGGCGGGGATGAACGCCGTGGTCGCCAAGCCGATCCGGGTGGGTGAGCTGTTCGCCGCGATCATCGCCGCGACGGGCGGCGAGGCGGCCGAAGAATCCGTCGCGGCCTGACGGCCCGCGCCGCGGGGGCCTCGGTCCACCAGCCCGCATCTATGTCCGAAAACCGCCAGCAATGGCGGCGAACGGGCCTATATTCATCCCATGACCCAATACACCCTCTTCGAGACCGCCATCGGCTGGGCCGGTTTGGCCTGGGGCGAGAGCGGCCTCGTCGCCGCCCACCTGCCGGACGCCACGGCGGAGGTCGCGGCCAGGAGCTTCCGCCGCCGCTTCCCGGAGATCGTCGAAGGCGCGCCGCCGCCTTATGTGCTGGACGCCATCGCCCGCATCCGGGCCCTGATGGAGGGCGAGCCCGTCGACCTGACCGGCGTGCCGATCGAGATCGAGCGCGTGCCGGAATTCAACGCCCGCGTCTATGAGATCGCCCGCGCCGTGCCGCCGGGCCAGACCATCACCTATGGCGAGATCGCCCAGCAGCTGGGCGACAAGCTCTTGGCCCGCGATGTCGGCGCGGCGCTGGGCCAGAACCCCTGGCCGATCGTGGTGCCCTGCCACCGGGTGACGGCGGCGGGCGGCAAGCCCGGCGGCTTTTCCGCACGCGGCGGGGTGAACACCAAGCTGAAGCTGCTGACCATCGAGGGCGCGGCCTTCGTGCAGCCGCCGCCGGCGAAGCCCGCGAAGGCCCAGGCCGCCACGGCACAGCCGTCGCTGTTCGATTGACCCCAGCCGCCGAGCGCCGCCTGCTGCAGGCCGTCATCGCCATCGCGGGGATCGTCCCGGTCGGCGGCGGCCTGTGGGGCGTGCTGGGCCACATGAGCACCGAGGGCGCGCTCTCGACGAGCAACGCGCGCTATCTCTCCGGCCTGCTGCTGGGCGTCGGCCTGACCTTCTGGATCGCCATCCCGACCATCGAGCGGCGCGGGACCATCGTGCGGGGCCTTGCGGCGATCGTGGTGATCGGCGGCCTGGCGCGGCTGGCCGGCGCGGTGTCGGTCACCGGCTTTCCGCCCGCCGTCGCCCTGCCGCTGGTCATGGAGCTCGGCGTCACGCCGCTGATCGCGCTGTGGCGTGAGCGGGTCGAGCGCAGGCTAGCCGGCTAGAGGCCGGCCCGCCGAGTTGGCGAGGTAGAGGCCGATCAGCAGCAACAGGGCGACGCCCTGAATCCAGCGGGTCTTCACGAAGGCCAGGATGACGGACAGCACGATCAGCACGGAGACCGGCGAGGCCAGGGTGAGCGGGTCGAACCGGCGGTGCGCCACGGCGACCTGCGCCCAGATGTCGACGGCGGTCATCAGCACGGTCTCGCCAGCGAACAGCAGCCAGAAGCGCCGGCGCACCGCCTGGAAGTGGGCGGCGAGATCGATGGGCCCCCCGTGCGGCGTCTCGTCCGGCAGGGCCGCGGCGGCCAGGAGGAACATCATCACCGTCGCGCTGACGATGCCGAGGAACATCTCGAAGGTCAGGCCACGCGCGATCTGGGCGGTGCCGAACCAGCTCCACCACTGGGTGAGGATCTTCAGGAAGGCGACGATCGCCGCCAACGGTGCGAGCGCATCCCAACGCACCCGTGCGCCTGCGCTCAGCAGCCGATGCAGGCTGATCGCCAGATCGCTGACCGCCAGGCCGAGGATGACGGCGATGAACGCCAGCAGATATTCGAAAGGGCCCACCCAAACCTCCGCGCCCCGCAAGAGCGGGAACCGAGCGTGGCCGGGATGTTAATCGCGATCCGAGGTTTCAGCGGAATGGATTTCGCGCGCCCGACCCCTTGAAAGGGATTTGCGCCCAAAGCCGGCCGGAGCGGCGGCGGTCTACTTCAGATCGTTCAGATGGCCCTTGAGGAGCTGGGCCACCAGTTCGGCGACGGGGCCGCCGGTGGCCTGCTGGTTGGCGGCCTCGATCCCCAGCGCATCCATCATGGCGCGATGGGCCTTGGGCGAGAGGGTGGCGAAGGCGCGGGTGGTGGCGCGCGAAAGCGCCAGCGCCGTCTGGACGTCGATGTCGAGCGCGACGGCCGCGACCGGGTCGATGGCGGGGATGGATTTCGGGGACATGATCGTTCGATGAGGCCGGGTGACGCAGCGGCGCTCCAACCGCCCGGAACGGCGGTCGGCGCAAGCTCCCGTCACAGCTTGGCTTGAGGCTGGGTTGGGCCGCTAGATGGGTCGGTCTGACAGCGGTGTCAACCTGCGGCGTCCCAATTCGGCACACTTCAGCTTTGGCGGTGGCTCAGGTCTTCAGGCGCCCGAACAGGTCGGCGAGCACGCCCACGGCCCGCTCCGCCTCGGCCCGGTCGATCACCTCCTGGTCGTTCTCATAGCCCATCATGTCGCCGCCCCAGAGCGCCTGGACGACGATGCCGTCGCGCCGCGAGAGCATGCCGACGTGGTGGTAGTAGAGGCCGTAGTCCACCTCGGCCTGCGGGATCAGCCAGGCGATCTGGCCGCGCACCGGGGTGACGCTCTCGTCGCGGCAAAGGACGCGGGCCCCGTAGCCCGGGCAGTTGATCACCACCTTCTGCGGCAGGGTGGCGAGCTCGGAGAGCGTGTGGAACTCGCGGCGCTCCACCTGGCCGCCGCCGGCCAGGAAGTCGGCCATCAGGGTATGGGCGTAGTCGGCGACGTTGAACTGCAGCTGCGAAGAGCGGCGCACCTCAGTCCCCGGGAACGGGGTCGCGCCGGGCGGGGCGACGTGGTCGCGCGGCGTGATGTCGGAGAGGCGGTCCGAATAGCTGGCGAATTCCAGGGCCGGGCGGGTCTGCGGCGGCGAATAGGCCGGCCGGTCGTCGAGCACCACATAGCGGTCGCGCCACTCCACCGGCGAGCCGGGCAGGCCCAGGTAGCGGCGGTAGCGCTTGAAGGAGATACGCGCCATCTCCTCCCAGAGGTCGCCGAAGCCCGGCGGCGCGGCGCTGGCCAGCGCGATGCGGCTGTCCGGCGTCCAGCTGCCGGTGGCGCGCGCCGAGCGGGCGTCGGGCAACAGCTCCTTGGCGTAGATGGTGACCTTGGCGCCGGCCTCCTGCGCCAGGATCGCCGAGGTCAGGCCGAGCGCGCCGCAGCCGACGATGGCGATTTCCTTCGGGCTGTTCGCCATGGCCTTGCGCAGCGCCATGGTCCCCGAGCCCCAGGACAGCGACCAGCCGGAGCCGCCGTGGCCGTAGTTGTGGACCACGAGGGTGTTTCCGATGGTCTCGGCCTCGATCCGCGGACCCTGGGCGCGGAACGGGCGCAGGCAGACGGTGATGTCGAACACCCGATCCATGCTGGCCCGCACCCGATAGATCGGCGGGCCGGGCGGAAGCTTCGTCGCGGTGGCCAGATTCGGGGCCGACGCAGGCCTGACCGGCGCGGGTGTGGAGATCGCGACGCAGCCGCCCAATCCGAACAGAGCGGGGCCCAGGAAGCCGGCGCTCGCCGAGACGCCGAGGAGTTTGCGCCGGTCGAGGTCTGAAAAGCGCGCCATGGGCTCCTCCGGAAGACTCGCGTCGGCCAGACTGGCCCCCGCGCAAGCGTCGCCGCAAGGGGCTGGTGACAGTCCTGGCGGGCGCCGCTAACACCGGGTCATGGCCATCGGCGTCTTCGATTCCGGCGTGGGCGGGCTGTCGGTCCACCGCAGCTTGGTGCGCCAGTTCCCCGCCGCCGACTTCATCTATCTGGCCGACCAGGCCAATACCCCCTATGGCGGCCGGCCCGGCGAGGAGATCGTGACCCTCACGCGCGCCGGCTGCGAGCGGCTGTTCGCCGAGGGCTGCAGCCTGGTGGTCCTGGCCTGCAACACAGCCTCCGGCATCGCGCTGCGGCGCCTGCAGCAGACCTGGCTGCCGGGCTATCGGCGCGAACTCGGCCGGCCGGTGAACGTGCTGGGGATCATCGTGCCGACCATCGAGGCGGCCACCGGCCTGCCCTGGGAGCACGAGGCCGAGCGGCGCGGCGACAAGGTCGAGAAGCTGGACGTGCTGGCGGTGTTCTCGACGCCGGCGACGACCGGCAGCCGGGTCTATGAGATCGAGATCGACAAGCGCCGCCAGGACGTGGCGGTGTTCTCGCAAGCCTGCCCGGAGCTGGCGCCGATGATCGAACAGGGCGCGGCCCGCGACGAGCTGGCCGCCGCCGTCGCCCTGCACGTGAAGGCGATCACCACCCGCATCGGCCGTCCGCCCGACCGGGCGATCCTGGGCTGCACCCACTATGAGATCGTGGGAGACCTGTTCCGCGCCGCCCTGCCGGCGGGCGCGCCGCTGATCCACCAGCCGCAGGCCACCGCCGAGGCCCTGGGGCGCTATCTCGAACGCCATCCGGAATACGACGCCGGGACGGGCGGCCGCCGCCGCTTCCTGACCACCGGCCGCCCGGGCGCCCAGTCCAGCCTGGTTGAAGCCTTCTGGGGTGGGCCGCTAAGCTTCGAGCAGGCCTAGGAGGAGGTCCCGATCATGAAACGACTGCTTTTCGCGCTGGCCGCCGTGGCGGTCGCGGGTGCGGCCCGCGCCGAGGTCACCGACCGCTCGCCCGCCGGTTTCGAGGTGGTCGAGAAGGCCACCATCGCCGCGCCCAGCAGCAAGGTCTGGGATGCGCTGATGCGACCGGCCAAGTGGTGGTCGAGCCAGCACACCTTTTCCGGCGACGCCAAGAACCTGTTCATCGATCCGGCCGGCTGCTTCTGCGAGCGGCTGAAGAAGGGCGCGGCGCGGCACATGGACATCGTCTACGCCGACGGCGCCACCATGCTGCGGCTGTCCGGCGCGCTCGGGCCGCTGCAGGCCACCGGCGCCTCGGGCCACCTGAGCTATGCGCTGAAGCCGGTGGGCGAGCAGACCGAGGTCACCTTGAGCTACGACGTCGGCGGCTACGTCAAAGGCGGCGTCGAGTCCTTCGCCACCCCGGTGGACAAGGTGCTGGGCGAACAGCTCGCCCGGCTGAAGAAGGCCATCGAGACGGGCAAGCCGGATTAGGGCTGCGGAAAACACGGACCACACGGAAGATGGCCTTGGCGCTTTCCGTGTCCTTCCGTGAATTCCGTGGTTTCCAAATTCTGCCGGCTCCGCCGGTCTCGTTCGTGTGGTTCGTGGACGAATCCCGGGGCAGCCAGCGCCGCCTCGCCGGCGACCGCATGGCTGCTCAGCCTGGATCACCCGGACAAGCCGGGTGATGACGAGGGTTGGTGCAATATCCCGTCGATTGAGCGTGGATTTTCGATAGAGCGAGCCTATCTTGAGGCATGCTCCCGACCCTTCGCCAACTGCAGTACCTGAAGCTGCTCGCCGACCACGGCAGCTTCGGCCGCGCCGCCGAGGCGGCCCACGTGACCCAGCCCACCCTGTCGTCCGGCATCCAGGAACTGGAGAAGACCCTGAACGCCCCGGTGGTCGACCGCGCCCGCTCCGGGGTGATCCTCACCGCCGTGGGCGAGGAGGCGCTGCGCCGCGCCACGGTGATCCTCAACGAGACCGAGGAGCTGGTGGAGGCGGCCAAGAACGCCGGCCAGCCGCTGACCGGCCGCTTCCGCCTGGGCGTCATCCCGACCGTCGCGCCGTTCCTGTTGCCGCGCGCCCTGCCGTTGCTGCGCCAGCGGTTCCCTAAGCTGCGGCTCTATCTGCGCGAGGACCTCACCCAGCGGCTGATCGCGGCGCTGAAGGCGGGCCAGCTCGACGCGGCCCTGATCGCCCTGCCGTTCGACATGCACGGGCTGGACTGGGCGCACGTCTCCGACGACGAGCTGCTGGCCGCCGTCCCCGCCGACCATCCGCTGGCGCGCGAGAAATCCGCGGCGCCCGAGGCGCTGGAAAAGGAAGGCATCATCCTGCTGGAAGATGGCCATTGCCTGCGCGAGCACGCGCTGGCCGCCTGCGGGCTGAAGCCGCCGCGCGCCGCCCCGGGCGAGGAGAGCTTCGCCGCCACCTCGCTGCCGACCCTGGTGCAGATGGTGGGCTCGGGCCTGGGCGTCACCTTCCTGCCGGCCATGGCGGTGGACGCGGGCCTGGCCGAGGCGGCCCAGGTCGCCGTGCGGCCGATCGATGCGCCGCACCCCAGTCGCGAGATCGTCGTCGCCTGGCGCGCCGGCTCCAACCGCGGCGCCGAAGGCCGGCTGCTGGCCGAGGTGCTGCGGGAGTGAGGTCCGACTTCAACGACTAAAAAAGATATATCGAAATACGCTTGCATTTCGAAAACAGTCCAGATATATCGAAATCGCCCCGACTAAGGAGGGGGCTTCGATATGCATAGACACCATCATTTCTTCGGCGACCGGCACGAGCGCCATGGCCGCGGCCGCTGGGGCCACTGGGCGGAGCACGCCCGCGACCATCACGGCCGCCATCGCGGCGGGCGCTTCATGGAGCACGGCGACCTTCGCTTCGTGGTCCTCAGCCTGATCGCCGAACAGCCGCGCCACGGCTATGAGCTGATCAAGGAGCTGGAAGAGCGCACCGGCGGCGCCTACCGGCCCAGCCCCGGCGTCATCTACCCGCTGCTTTCGCTGCTGGAGGACGAAGGCTTCATCCGCCCGACCGAGGCGGACGGCGGCCGCAAGCTGTTCGAGATCACGGCGGAAGGCCGCGCGGCCCTTGAGCAGAACAAGGCCGGCGTCGACGCCATCTTCGGCCGCATGGACGAAGCCAGCCAGGCCTCGCGCCACTCCGGCCATCGGGTCGGCCGCGCCATGGCCAACCTCGGCATGGCGCTCGGCCAACGGATGCGCCGCCCGATCACCGACGAGCAGATCGACCGGCTGATCGCCATGATCGACGACACCGCCGCGGCGATCGAAAAGCTCTAAGACCCGCTTCCTTCGGCTGACGCCGCGCCCAGGTGGGCCGGCGCTATCCTACAGTCAAAGGTCCGGCGCCCCCGCCTCGCCAGAGGCGGAGGTTTCGCGTTTCCGGTGTCATCCCGGAATGGCGCGTAGCGGCATGTCCGGGACCCATTGACTCTGTGTCGCCAGGAGAGGCTCAGCGTCGAAGTTCAGGCCTTTCCCCACCCAGGGCGTGTATGGGTCCCGGTCTTCGCCTGGCGGCGAAACCGGGATGACACCGCGTTTCAGTCCATCAGCTTTTGGGACAGATAGACGTAGTGCCGGGCCCAGCGGCGGGCGTTCAGTTCCGGGTCGGCGTCGTTGGCGTGCCCGCCGAAGGTCTGCTCGTAGTAGAGATAGGGCAGGCCCATCTTCTCCATCATCGCGGCGAACTTGCGCGGATGGCCCGGATGCACCCGGTCGTCGCGGGTGTTGGTGGTGATGTAGGGCTCGGGGTATTTCACCCCGGGCTTCAGGTTCTGGTAGGCCGAATATTTGGCGATGAACTCGCGGTCCGCCGGAATGTCCGGATCGCCGTATTCCGCCACCCAGGACGCGCCGGCCGACAGGTGGTTGTAGCGCAGCATGTCGATCAGCGGGCTCTCGACCACCACCGCGTTGAACAGTTCCGGATGCTGGGTCATCGAGACCGTGGTCAGGATGCCGCCGTTGGAGCGCGCATAGATGCCCATGTGGCGCGGCGAGGTGATCTTCCGTGTCTCCAGGTCCTTGGCCACCGAGGCGAAATCGTCGAAGGCCCGCTGGCGGTGCTCGCGCAGCGCCGCCTCGTGCCAGGCCGGGCCGAACTCGCCGCCGCCGCGGATGTTGGCGACCACATAGGCGCCGCCGCGCTCGAGCCACAGCTTGCCCATCTGCGGGATGTAGGCCGGCGGCTCGGAAAGCTCGAAGCCGCCGTAGCCGAACATCTGGACGGCCGTTGAGCCGTCGAGCTTCATGTCCTTCCGGTGGACCACGAAGTAGGGGATCTTGGTCCCGTCGTTCGAGGTGGCGAAGTGCTGGTCCACCACGTCCTTGCTGGCGTCGAACTGGGCCGGAAGCTGCTTCACCCTGGCGGTGGCGAAGCCGGCGGCGTCGGCCAGCCATAGCGAGGTCGGGTCGAGGAAGCCCTCGGCGGTGAAGAACATCTGGTTGTCGTCGTCCGACGCGCTGACCAGGTTGATGTTGGCGTTGGCCGGCAGCTTCAGCCGGTGGGCCAGCCAGACGCCTGCCTTGTGGTCGTAGACGTCGACCGCGCCCTTCACGTCGTCCAGCAGGACGATCGCCAGCCGGTCCTTCGAGGACGACACCCGCTCCACGGCCTCGTGCGCGCCGGGCATGAACACCAGCTGGGCCTTGGCGTTCGCCGGGTCCTTCTTGAGGTCGGCCAGGTCGTAGCTGATCACTGCGCCGGCCTTGAAGGCCTTCCAGTCCTGCTTGATCGTGAAGACCAGCTGGCCATCGACGTAGGTGTCTTCCTCGACCTTCCGGGGCAGCGGGATCGCGGTCAGGCCGCCCTTGTCGTCGAGCAGCTTGAATTCGCGCTCGTAGAAGGTGAGGCCGTGGCTGATCATCACCCCGTCGACCGCGCCGTGCTCGCCCTCCAGCACCCGGGCGCCGGCCTGGACGTCGGTCTTGGCGCCGCGGAACACCTCCCGAGGCTCGGCGCCGCGCTTCACGATCTTCACGACGTAGGCGTAGCCGGACCTGGTCACCTCGTCGGGCGTCCAGGGGCGGGAGACGATCAGGGTGTCCTTGTCGATCCAGGCGGCGTTCTGCTTGGCGTTGGGGAAGTGGAAGCCACCTTCGACGAACTTGCCGGTCGCAGTGTCGAACTCGCGATCCTCAACCGCGTCCGAGCCGCCGTTGGAGAGGTGGACGAGGCAGAGCGTCTGGGCGGGCTTCAAGCAATTGGCGCCCTTCCAGATCCAGTTCTTGCCCTCGGCCTTCGACAGGGCGTCGAGGTCGAGCAGGGTCTGCCACTTGGGGTCGGCGGTGCGGTAGGACGCCAGGCTCGTGTGCCGCCAGATCCCGTGGATGTGGGTCCCGTCCTGCCAGAAGTTGTCGACGCCGCCGGCCCGGAACCGCGGGGTGGCGATGCGGTCCTTGGCGGTGAAGATCGCCAGCGCCTCCTTGCGGAACACCTCGTAGCGCGGGTCTTCCTCCAGCCGCACGTGGGTCTTGGCGTTCTGGCCCTCGACCCAGGCCATGGACCTGGGACTGTCGATGTCCTCCAGCCACTGGAAGGGATCGACCGCGCCGATCTCCTTGGGGCCCTGGGCGTGGGCGGCCGTGAGGACGGCGCCGGCGGCGGTGAGCGAGACGAGGGCGGCGAGCGTGAGCGGCAGAGCTTTCATGCCCACATTTCTAGCGAGGTCGGAACGAACCTGTCTCGCGCGGAGTGATTTCCGGTCGGAAACGCGCCTGTTCCTTGGCGCGCGTGCCTAACGGCCGCTCTTCGCCTATATGTCCGCCGCCATGAGCCGTCCGTTCCTGAAGATGAACGGGCTCGGCAACGACTTCGTCGTGGTCGAGGCCCGCAGCGCGCCGTTCGCGCCGAGCGCCGATGAGGTGCGCGCGATCGCCGATCGGAAGAGCGGCGTCGGCTGCGACCAGCTCATCTCGATCGAGCCCGGCGAGGGCGCCGACGCCAAGGCGCGGTTCTGGAATTCCGATGGCGAGGAAGTCTCCGCCTGCGGCAACGGCACGCGCTGCGTGGGCTGGCTCTTGATGCAGGCCGCCGGGACCGACCGGGCGGTGATCGAGACCCAGGCCGGCCGGCTGATCGCCACCCGCGCCGGCGAGCGGCTGGTCAGCGTCGACATGGGCGAACCGGGCCTGGACTGGCGCGACATCCCGCTCAGCCGCGAGCAGGACACCCGGGCGCTGGACGCGGCGCTCTATGACGACCCCACGCTTTCCAGCGCGCCGGGCTGCGTCTCCATGGGCAACCCGCACGTGGTGTTCTTCGTGGACGACCTGGACGCCACGCCCATCGCGACCATCGGGCCGCTGGTCGAGCACGACATCCTGTTCCCGCAGCATGTGAACGTCGGCTTCGCCCAGGTCATCGACCGCGGTCGCATCGCCTTAAGGGTCTGGGAGCGCGGCGCGGGCCTGACCCGGGCCTGCGGCACCGGCGCCTGCGCGGCGCTGGTGGCGGCGTCGCGCCGTGACCTGGCGGATCGCGCCGCCGTGGTCGTCACCGATGGCGGCGAACTCTTGATCGAATGGCGCGAGGACGGCCACGTCCACATGACCGGCCCGGCCGCCGTCGACTTCGCGGGGGAGCTGCCATGAGCGGCGAGCCCACCGACGTCGATATCGTGACGTTCGGCTGCCGGCTGAACGCCTACGAGAGCGAGATCATCCGCAAGCAGGCCGCCGCCGACGGGCTCTCCGACGCCGTGGTCTTCAACACCTGCGCGGTGACCGGCGAGGCGGTGCGCCAGGCCAGGCAGGCGATCCGCAAGGCGCGGCGCGAGCGGCCGGGCGCGAAGCTGATCGTCACCGGCTGCGCCGCCCAGATCGACCCCGCCGCCTTCGCCGCCATGGCCGAGGTGGACTTGGTGCTGGGCAACGCCGAGAAGTCACAGGCCGGCGCCTATCTGCCGAAGCCGCAGGCCGGCCGGGTGCGGGTCAACGACATCATGAGCGTGCGCGAGACCGCCGGGCACCTGGTGGATGGGCTGAAGGACCGCGCCCGCGCCTATGTCGAGGTGCAGAACGGCTGCGACCACCGCTGCACCTTCTGCATCATCCCTTATGGCCGCGGGAACTCGCGCTCGGCGCCGGCGGGCGAGGTGGTGGAACAGGTGCGAAGGCTGGCCGCCCAAGGCTACCGCGAGGTGGTGCTGACCGGCGTGGACGTGACCAGCTGGGGCGCCGACCTGCCGGGCGCGCCCACCCTGGGCCAGCTGACAGCCCGCATCCTGAAGCTGGTCCCGGAGCTGCCCAGGCTGCGCCTGTCGTCCATCGACGCGGCCGAGATCGACGCCGACCTGCTGCGCTGCCTGGCCGAGGAGCCGCGGCTGATGCCCTACCTGCACCTGTCGCTGCAGGCGGGCGACGATATGATCCTGAAGCGGATGAAGCGCCGCCACAGCCGCGCCGACGCACTGCGGCTGGTGGCCGAGGTGCGCGCCGTGCGCCCCGACACCGCCTTCGGCGCCGACCTGATCGCCGGCTTCCCGACCGAGACCGAGGCGATGTTCGAAAACACCCTGTCGCTGGTGGAAGAAGCCGGGCTGTCGTTCCTGCACGTCTTCCCCTACAGCCCGCGCCCCGGCACGCCGGCCGCGCGCATGCCGGCGGTCGCCAAGCCCGAGGTGAAGGCCCGCGCCGCGCGCCTGCGGGCGGCGGGCGAGGCGGCGCTCGGCCGCCACCTGGACCGTCAGGTCGGGCGAAGGCTGATGGGGCTGGTGGAACGTGCCGATCCCAAGCAAGGGGGCCTCGCCCGGGCCGAGGACTTCACCGAGATCGCCTTCACCGGCCCGGCGGCGGTGGGCGAGGTTGCGGCCTTCGCGGTCACCGGCCACGACGGCCGGCGAGTCCTGGCGCGGGTCCCGGTCCTGGAGGCGGCGGAATGAGCATCAGCGGCGGTTGTCAGTGCGGGGCGGTGCGCTTCCGGGTCGAGGGCAAGGTCGGGGCGGCCTCGATCTGTCACTGCCGCATGTGCCAGAAGGCGACCGGCGGCCTCTTCGGATCCTACGCCTCGGTCCGCCCGGACGAGCTCACCTGGACGCGCGGCGCGCGCCAGCGGTTCCAGAGCTCGAACAAGGTCTGGCGCGGCTTCTGCGCCGATTGCGGAAGCCCGCTCACCTATGAGTACGGGGACCGCCTCCTCGCGCTCGCCGTCGGCGCCTTCGACCAGCCGGGTGAGATCAGGCTGCGCGAGCAGCTCGGGTCGCGCGATCGCATCGCCGATTTCGCCGCGCTGGCGGCCCTGCCGGTCCATGAGGAGGACGAGCCCCGCGCCGCCGCCCATCTGGCCAGTATCACGTCCTACCAGCACCCGGACCACGACACCGAGGCCTGGCCGCCGGCCGAGCGCTAGCCGTCCGCGTCGGTTGGGCCGCCGAACCCCGGCAGCGACCATTTCCAGAGGATCGCCCCGGCGCGCAGGGTGAGCGCGATGCCGAAGCCTGCCACGCCCGCCGCGATAGTCGGCATGCCCACCAGGGTCAGGATCACGAAGGCCGCCGCGCCGGCCAGCGCCGGGGTCACATAGAGCTCGCGCTGCAGCAGAACCGAGGGTTCGTGGGCCAGGACATCGCGGATCACGCCCCCGAAGGTGGCGGTCAGCACGCCCATGACCACGGCGCTGAACGGCGGCGCGCCCAGCGACTGGGCCTTCAGCGCGCCGACCACCGTGTAGGCGGCCATCCCCAGGGCGTCGAGCCAGGTGAGCGTCTGGCCGCGGAAGCGGCGCGGGCCCAGGATCCACACCGCCGCGGCGGCGGCCAGGCAGGCCACGATGTACTGCGGCCTGCCGACCCAGAAGACCGGCGCGCCGATCAGCAGGTCGCGCAGGGTCCCGCCGCCGACGCCGGTGACCGCGGCGAAGAAGCCGAAGGTGACGATGTCATGCTTGCGCCGCGCCGCCGCCAGCGCGCCGGTCGCGCCGAACACCGCGACGGCGGCGTAGTCCAGCACGGTGAGCGTGGCGGTGAGCCGATCCATGGCGCCGCTAGCGTCCTGATTCCGAAGTTCGCATGCGCATGTGGCGGGCTCCGACGAACTTCGGAATCAAGAAGGACGCTAGCCAATATAGACTTGCTCGTGTGCTTTTCGGATTTGAAGTTCGCTCGGCGCGCGACCCAGAACGAAGCGAACTTCAAATCCAGCACACGAGCCTGGAAGGGTTCGTGACGGCGCGCAATGAGCCCGCTATAGGCCCCCGCATGACCGAACCCAAACGCGGCTGGTTCTCACGGCTCACCGAAGGCCTGACGCGCTCGTCCAAGCAGATCAGCGAGCAGATCACCCAGGTCTTCGTGGCCAAGGAGCCCCTCGACCAGGCCAAGCTCGACGAGCTGGAGGAGATGCTGATCGAGGCCGACCTCGGCCCGCACTCCGCCGCCCGCATCACCCAGCGCTTCGCCGACGAGAAGTTCGGCAAGAATGTCGACGAGGCCGAGATCAAGGAGGCGCTCGCCGCCGCGATCGGCGACGAGCTGGCCGCGCGCCAGGGCCATTTCGACGCCTTGGCCGGCCCGCGGCCCTACATCGTGCTGTTCATCGGGGTGAACGGCTCGGGCAAGACCACGACGCTCGGCAAGATCGCGTCCGACCTGGTCGGCCGCGGCGCCAAGGTGCTGGTGGTGGCCGGCGACACCTTCCGCGCCGCCGCCGTGGAGCAGCTGAAGGTCTGGGCGGAGCGGGCCGGCGCCGACTTCATCTCCCGGCCGATGAACTCCGACGCCGCTGGCCTGGTCTTCGAAGCCGTGGAACGGGCCCAGGCGCAGAGCTACGACGTGGTGCTGATCGACACCGCCGGCCGGCTGCAGAACAAGCAGGGGCTGATGGATGAGTTGCACAAGATCATCCGCGTGGTGAAGAAGGTCGCGCCCGAGGCGCCGCACGAGACCCTGCTGGTGCTGGACGCCACGGTGGGGCGCAACGCCCTGGCCCAGGAGAACATCTTCGGCAACCAGATCGGGGTCAGCGGCATCGTCATGACCAAGCTCGACGGCACCGCGCGCGGCGGGGTGTTGGTGCCGGTCGCTCAGGCCTCGGACAGTCCGATCAAGCTGATCGGCGTGGGCGAGGGGATCGACGACCTGCAGCCCTTCGACGCCCATGCCTTCGCCCGCTCCCTGGTCGGCCTTTCGGAGCCGGTCCGTTGAGTAACGAGACGCCCCACCTGTCCACGCCGGCCCGCAAGGCGCCGGCCCCGGTGCATTGGTTCGTGAACTACGCGGGTCTGGTCGCCTTCCTGATCAGCGTGCTGGTGACCAAGCTGCAGCACTACGACGACAACGAATCCGCCATCCTCTCGAGCTGGGCGATCATCGGCGGCTCGGTGCTGGCGCTGCTGGTGGGCCTGCTCTGGGAGCGGCGCCTGGCGAACATGCCGCTGGTCACCGCCGTCCTTGGGCTGATCTTCGGCGGCCTGACGATCTTTTTCCACGACGCGCGGTTCATCAAGGTCAAGCCGACCATCCTCTACACCGCCTTCGGCCTGTTCCTGGTCACCGGCGCCCTGCGCGGCAAGAACCCGCTGAAGGTGCTGATGGGCGACGCCTTCCATCTTCCGGACCCGGCCGTCCGTACGCTCACCCTGCGCTACGCCCTGTTCTTCTTCGCCCTCGCCGTCGCCAACGAGGTGGTCTGGCGCACCCAGAGCACGGTCACCTGGGCGTTCTTCAAGTTCCCGGGCGTGGCGATCATCATCTTCCTGTTCGCCATGAGCCAGGCGCCGCTGATCATGAAGCACATGCCCGACGACGAGGCGGAGGCGGCGAAGGAGCCGGCGGACGGCAAGCCGCCGGTGGACGCGCCATAGACTTGCGGCGCCGCCCACGGAAGGTCTGTAATCAAACCGACGTATTCCTCCTTTATTGACGCTGCCGAGCTCGCGGGGGAGACCGATGGCCAAGAGCAAGTCCGGCGCTAAGGGCGGCATCGCCGCGCTCGACCAGTCGCCCAGCCACCTCCTGCACCGCGCCCTGCAGCGGGCCCTCGACATCTATGTGGACGAGTTCGGCGAGGCCGGGATCACCCAACGACAGTATGCGGTGCTGGCCGCCGCCGACGAGCGGGAGGGCGCGACCCAGGCCGACCTGGTGCGGATCACCGGCATCGACCGCTCGACCCTGGCCGACATGGCGCGGCGGATGATCGGCAAGGGCCTGCTGGAGCGCGAACGCTCCAACATCGACGCCCGGGCGAACGCGGTGCGCCTCACCGAGGAGGGCCGGCTGGCCCTGGCCGCCGCCCGGCCGAAGATGGCCCAGGCGGACGCGCGGCTGCTGAAGCTGATCTCCGGCGGCGGCCGCCGCTCGGCCTTCGTGGGCCTGCTGCGCGACCTGGCCCGCACCCCGGACGCGCCGAAGGCCGAAAAGAAGGCGCCGGCGAAAACGGAAAAGGCCCCGAAACCGGCCAAGCCCCCGAAGCCGGCCAAGGTCGCCAAGGCGGGCAAGGCCGGCCACAAGGGCGGGCACAAGAAGGCGAAGAAGAAGGCCGCCTAGTCCAGCGCGTCTTCCTGGGTCGGCTGGCCGGGCCCGACGATGGTCGAGGGCCGCAGGAACGGCGAGCGCAGCCGTACATAGGATTCAGACGGCAGGTTGCGGGTCACCAGGGCCAGCAGGGCCGAACCCTGAGCGTCCTGCGGGGGCGAGCGCTCGCCGTACAGCGCCTCCCACAGGGCGACGGCTTCCGCATGGATCCTGGAGTCACGGGTCTGCATGGCGTTCCAGAAAACACCTGTGAGCGACCGCCGTTCCCGGTTAAGGAAGTTAATTATTCTAAAGGTTTAGCTCTATGGCTCGCGGTGTCAGACGCGGATGTCGAGCAGCGAGCCGGGTCGAAGGATCTTGGCCGGAGGCTCGGTGGGAACCGCCGCCGGGCGCAGTTGCGCCGGGGCGGCTGCGGGAGCGGCCGTCGGCGTGAAGGTCGCCGCCTGCGGCGCGGCGGGCGCAGCCGGCGCGGCGGCCCGGCCCAGGGCGGCGTCGAAGAAGGCCCGTTGCGCGGCGGACCGGGCGGCGTCCGCGGCCTGGCCCGGCGCGGCGGTCGGGGCCTGGGGCGGAAAGGCGTTCGGGCGGATCGGCGTCACGGGCGAAGGGGCTCAAGTATGGTTAACGCCCGCTCAACTTGCCCCGGTCGTGATCAACGCCCGGTTAACATCCGCGCGGTCAGCGGCTGGACGTCGCCCGGGCTCAGGTTGGTGTACTTGGCCAGCACCTCGCCGCCCTGCGCCACCACATAGGTCTCCGGCACGCCGGAGACGCCGAACTCGATGCCGGCGCGGCCGTCGCGGTCGACCAGCCGCTCGCTGAACGGATCGCCCAGCTTGGCCAGGAAGGCCTTGGTGTTCTGCGGGTCGTCCTTGTAGGCGATGCCGACGATCCGCACGTGCCTGGCCTGAAGGTCCATCAGCACCGGGTGCTCGATCTGGCAGGGGCCGCACCAGGACGCGAAGAAATTGATCAGCACCGGGCCCTGACGCGACGCCTCGCGGACCTGCTGCAGGGCGCCGTCGTCGAGGTTGGGCAGGGCGAGGTCCGGCGTCTCCTTGCCGACCAGCGCCTTGGGGATCACATGCGGGTCGTGGTGCAGGCCGTAGCCCGCGAACAGGATGGCCAGCACCGCCAGCACGACCAGCGGCAGGGCGGCGACCCACCTACTCATGGCTGGGGCTCATTTCCGCGACAGCTCTTCGTAGCGCGCCTTCCAGCGGCGCGAGAGGTTGAGACTGGCGCCCACCATGGCCACGAACACGGCGGCGGAAAGGCCATAGGCGGTCCAGATGTAGAAGGCGTACTTGCCGGTTTCGAGGTGGATCATGTGAGCCCCAGGTCAGCCCCTGGCGATCCGCAGGGCGGCGGCCTCGGCGCGCCGGCGCCAGACCTCGCCGCGGATCCGCACCAGCCACAGCGACCCGAACGCCGAGGTGTAGGCCAGCACCATCAGGATCACCGGCCAGTAGAACACCGGCGCCAGTTTCGAGCCCGTGGACGTGAACACCGAGGCGCCCTGGTGCAGGGTGTTCCACCAGTAGACGCTGTAGTGGATGATCGGCAGGTTCACCGCGCCCACCAGGGCCAGGATAGCGGCGGCCCGCGCCCCCTTGGTCTCGTCGTCCATGGCGGCGCGCAGCGCCATGTAGGCCAGGTAGATCAGGAACAGCACCAGTTCCGAGGTCAGCCGCGCGTCCCACACCCACCAGGCGCCCCATTCCGGCCGGCCCCAGAGCGAACCGGTGGCCAGGGTCAGCAGGGTGAAGCCCGCGCCCAGCGGCGCGGCGGCCTGGGCGGCGCAGTCGGCCAGGAGCTGGCGCCAGACCAGCGAGAGCAGGCTGGCGACCGCAAGGCAGGCGTAGACGAACTCGCTCATCCACGCCGTCGGGATGTGGATGAACAGGATGCGGACCGTGAAGCTCTGCTGGTAGTCCGGCGGCGCGCTCCAGCCCAGCCACAGGCCGGCCACGGCGCAGGCCACGGCGATCGCCCCGAACATCGGCGCGGCCCAGCGCGAGAACGCCATGAACCGCTCGGGGTTGGTCAGGAAGGCCGGAGCCGGGATCATGGGGCCGGATTAGACCGCGCTTCTGATCCCGGCAAGCACGGCGCAGTCAGTCGAGCCGCGGCGGGGCGGGCGGCGCGGGCCGGACCGGCAGGGGCGGAAGCGGCGGCATGCGGCCCATGTGGGGCAGGCCGTCCATGCTCACCATCACCCGCATGTTGCCCATGCCCGGCAGGATCATCATCGGGCCGGGCAGCGGCATCTCGTCGAACACCTTCTTCTGCGAGGAG
>NZ_DASYAF010000029.1:0-3494 GCF_036501465.1 Phenylobacterium sp. | reverse complement strand
GCGATCATCTGCACCGAGGGCTTCCTGGCCTTCAAGGCGTGGCCGACGCCGGTGATGGTGCCGGCGGTGCCGACCCCGGAGACCACCGCATCGACCTTGCCGCCGGTATCGTTCCAGATCTCCTCGCCGGTCGAGACCTGGTGCACCATCGGGTTGGCCAGGTTCTCGAACTGTTGCGGCATGACCGAGCCGGGGATCTCGGCGAGCAGCTCCTGGGCGCGGGCGACGGCGCCGCGCATGCCCTTCTCCGCCGCCGTCAGCTCCAGCCGCGCGCCCAGCAGCACCAGCATCTTGCGCCGCTCGATCGACATGCTCTCCGGCATGACCAGGATGATCGGATAGCCCTTGGCGGCGGCCACGAAGGCCAGCGCTATGCCGGTATTGCCGCTGGTCGGCTCGATGATGGTCGAGCCGGGCTTGAGCAGACCCTGGGCCTCGAGCGCTTCGATCATCGAGGCGCCGATGCGGTCCTTGACGCTGCTCAAGGGGTTGAAGAATTCCAGCTTGGCCAGCACCTCGCCCTTGGGCTTCAGCTCGGCGGTCAGCCGCGGCAGGCGGATCAGCGGGGTGTCGCCGATGGTGTCGATGATCGAGTCGTAGATCTTGCCGCGCCCGGCGCGCTTGAAGCGCGCGGCGTCGTAGGCTTTGGCGGTGGTGGTGGTCATGGCGGCGGGTCTTTCGCGGTGTTGGCCTTTGCGGGGCCACTTTAGGCGCTGGCGGCGAGCCTTGTCCGCCCAGAAATCGTCGGCCCCTGTTCAGCCGCGGCGATGACGGCCTGGCCGGCCATCAGCGGTTTCAGGATCTGCTCGGCCAGATGGCGCACCACCGGGACCGCGACCCCGTCGCCGATCACCCGCCAGGCGGCGGTGGCGCCGGCGGGCAGGCGATAGTCTTCGCCCAGGCCCATCAGCCGCGCCCCTTCGCGGGCGGTCATCAGGCGGCTGCGCGTGCGGCCGTGATCGACGATGACCAGCAACTGGCGCGACGAGCCGCCGCCGGGAGTGCGCAGACAGCCGGCCAGGCCATCGAGGCGAAGCTCGGCGCGCTGGACCTTGTCGGGCGCGGCCCCACGAACGCGGCGGTAGACGGGCGCGGTAATCCGCTCGCCGCTCGCCGCGGCCAGGCGCAGGCGCTCGCGGTGCAGCTGGCTCATCTGGCCCAGCAGGGCTGTGGTCTGCGCCGCCGAGCGCCAGGCGACGGCCTCGTCGGGCTCCAGAGCGTCGGCCAGGGTGGTGTTGCGGGCGCGAGGCGCCGCCAGCCGCCACCACAGCCAATGGCGGCGCAGGGGCTGGGGCAGGGCCTCGAAGGCGCGGCGGACGGCGGCGGTGGCGTCGGGGCCGGGCGTGGCGGAGACCAGCCCGAGCGGCGGCTCGCGCGTGGCGATGACGAAGGCCCGCGCGCGCGACTGCGGCAGAAAGGTCGATGCATCGAGTTCGACCGCGCCGAACCCGTAGCCGCGGGCGGCGAAGGCCTGGCCGATGGCGGCGAAATCCGCGCCGCCGGCGGAGCTCAACAGGCCGGCGACATTCTCCAGCACCAGGACGCGCGGCGCGCGGCCCTGATCGTCCAGCGCCTCGATCAGCCGCCAGAAGCCCCAGAAGGCCGAGGAGCGCGCGCCGCCCAGGCCCGCGCGCGCGCCGGCCAGGCTGACGTCCTGGCAGGGGCTGGACGCCCAGGCCAGATCGGCACGGCCGGGCAGTTCGCCGGGATCGATCGCCCAGACATCGCCGTGATGCAGGTGGTCGCCGCCGAAATTGGCGCGGTAGGTCGCGGCCTTCAGCGCATCGAAGTCGTTGGCGAACAGGCAGTTCCAGTCGCGCCCAAGCCCCAGCCGCGCCATGCCGCCGCCGGCGAAGAATTCGTAGAAGGCGAACGGACGACTCACGTGGGGGAGTCTAGATCAGGCAAACCACCGCGTCCCCTTCTCCCCTCGCGGGCGAAGGACGCAAGGCGGCGACGCCGAGGAATTACTGCGCCGAACTCGTTCCGGGCACGATCAGGTGGGTGTGCTGGACGCCATGGGTCGGCGCCGGCAGCATCAGGCCGAGCGCTATGCCCAGCATTGCCCCAAACCCCAAAATCACCTTGGCCATCAATCCGTCCTCTGGCGTGTTGGCAGAATGTGAAAGTGCGCCTTCTGTTCCGTTCAGGTCGGGATGCGGCGACCGGCGCGCAAGCACCGGGCCTGGCCGCGGACCGCGAGTTTTTCTCCAGGCCGAATAAGCCCCGCTGGGTCCCAAAGACTTGACCCGCCCCCCGCCGGGCGCGCCAAATACGCGCCAGGACTCTGAGGAAACGACCATGGACCAGCCTTACGATCTCGTCGTGCGCGGCGGCCTCGTCCACGACGGCCTGGGCTCCGCCCCGCGCGAGGCGGACATCGCGGTCAAGGACGGCCTGATCGTCGCCGTCGGCGCGGTCGCCGGCCGCGGAACCGAGGAGATCGACGCGAAGGGCCAGGTGGTGACGCCGGGCTTCGTCGACATCCACACTCACTATGACGGCCAGGCCACCTGGGACGAGCGGATGCAGCCCTCGTCCTGGCACGGGGTGACCACGGTGGTGATGGGCAATTGCGGCGTCGGCTTCGCCCCCTGCCGGCCTGAGGATCACGACCGGCTGGTGCGGCTGATGGAGGGCGTCGAGGACATCCCCTTCCCGGTGCTCAGCCAGGGGCTGCCGTGGAACTGGGAAAGCTATCCCGACTATCTGGCCAGCCTGGAAAAGCGCCGTTTCGACGTCGATATCGGCTCTCAGCTGCCGCACGCCGCCGTGCGCGTCTTCGTCATGGGCGAGCGCGGCGCCAATCGCGAGGCGGCCACCGAGGCGGACATCGCCGCGATGGCGCGGATCGCCCAGGGCGCGGCGGAAGCGGGAGCGCTGGGCTTCACCACCTCGCGCACGCTGAACCACCGCACCAGCGACGGCCAGCCGACGCCGACCCTGACCGCCGGCGAGGACGAGCTGACCGGCATCGCCATGGGCCTGAAGGCCGCCGGCAAGGGCGTGCTGCAGTTCGTCTCCGACTTCGGCGACGAGGACGCCGAGTTCGCCATGCTGCGCCGCGTGGTCGCGGCCTCGGGCCGGCCGATGTCGTTTTCGCTGATCCAGAATCCGATGCGGCCGCAGTCCTACAAGAGCCTGCTGCATGCGGTGGAGGACGCCAACGCCGCCGGCCTGTCGATCAAGGCGCAGGTGGCCGCGCGCCCGGTGGGCGTCCTGCTCGGGCTGGAGCTGACGGTGAATCCCTTCACCCACTACCCGGTCTACAAGGAGATCGCCACGCTCTCGCTCGATGAGCGGGTCAAGGCGCTGAAGGACCCCGACTTCCGAGCCCGGCTGTTCGCCAGCCGGCCCGAGGACGGCGTCCGCGGCGCCGGCGGCGGCTTTACGCGCATGCACCTGATGAGCGACCAGCCGGACTATGAGCCCACCGAGGCGACCACGGTGGCGCATGTCGCCGCCGAGACCGGCGCCGATCCGCAGGCCGTCGC
>NZ_DASYAF010000028.1:0-72796 GCF_036501465.1 Phenylobacterium sp. | reverse complement strand
GACTCGCGGTTCTCCTTCAGGCTGAGCAGGCGATTGCGGCGGATCTGCACCAGCCGGTCGGGCGAGATGGACAGGCCCACCACCAGCGCCGTCTTCTGGGTGAGCAGCTTGTCGGGGATCGGCCGGCCCGGCACCAAGGGCACGTTGCCGGCCCGCACGCCGCGGTGCGCCAGGTAGATGCAGGTGGGCGTCTTCGAGGTGCGCGAGACGCCCACCAGGATCACGTCGGCCTGCTCCAGGTCCTGGCCGCCCTGGCCGTCGTCGTGGCCGATGGCGTAGTTCAGCGCGTCCATGCGGTTGAAGTAGTCGTTGTCGAGCCGCAGGTGCGCGCCCACCCGGCTGGTGGTCGCATAGCCGAGGTAGCGGCTCATGGCCGAGACCAGCGGATCGAGCGCCGGGATGCAGGGCATCTCCAGCTTGCGGCAGCCGTCCTCCAGCGCCGTGCGCAGGCCGTCGTCGACGATGGTGTGGATGACGATGCCCGGCGCCTCCTCGATGTCGCCGAGCGCCCGGTCGAGCTGCCGCTGCGAGCGGACCAGGGCGTAGATGTGCTCGATCGGCAGGACGTTGTCGAACCGGGCGCAGACCGCGCGCGCCATGGCGTTCAGGGTCTCGCCGGTGGAATCCGACACCAGGTGGATGTGGAAGTAGGTGGCGAACTTCGGGGCGGGCGTGGTCACGGGCGGCCCTTCGATGAGGCTTCGGCGGAAACGCGGGTCGGGAAATAAGACAGGGGACGAATCCTGTGGACCAGTCTTAGCGAACCCCGGGGCGGATGGGGAATAGATCGTGGCGCTGGCCGCCGCGTCCGGCCCGCCGGTGAATCGGCGGGCGCCGTTTCGGGGGTTAACGGATGGTTAATTCACACCGCCCGACGCCTGGGCAGGGTTGAGCGGGCGGTGATCGACAGCCCCGGGACGGCGCGCGGCGCCCACCGGCCGTCCCCGAAAGCGTTAACGAAAGCTTAATCGCTGCGGGCGGTTGGCGGCTTTCCCCGCCTTCCACAGGGCTGGGGACGAGCGCGCGGCGCCTGAGGACAGCCTGGGGACGGCGGACAGGTTGTCACGGGAGCGTCACGGTTTTCCACGCCCTCGACAGGCCCTACCGCCCCTCCTGCCGCCTTTTTCAAAACCTTTGAAGAGAAGAAGAAGGCCGACCGGGGTCGAGATGTCCGCACCCGGACTTGAGCGGGAGGCTGAGAGGCGATTTAAGGCGGGCATGGAAACTCCGCGTCTCCTCAGAGCCCTGGCCGGCGAGACCCTCGAGCGGCCGCCGATCTGGTTCATGCGCCAGGCCGGCCGCTCGCTGCCGGAATACCGCGAGCTGCGCACCCGGGCGAAGGACTTCATCAGCTTCTGCCACGATCCGGAGATGGCGGCCGAGGCGACCCTGCAGCCCATGCGCCGCTTCCCGATGGATGCGGCCATCGTCTTCGCCGACATCCTGCTGATCCCCGGCGCTCTGGGCCAGGAAGTCTGGTTCGAGGTGGGGGAGGGGCCGAGGCTCGGCGCCTTGCCGGACATCGCCCGGATGGCCGACGCCGTGGAGGGCTCGACGGCAAAGCTCGCCGCGATCGGCGAGACGCTCTCGCGGGTGCGCGCCGAACTGGAGCCGGACCGGGCGCTGATCGGCTTCGCGGGCGGGCCCTGGACGGTGGCCACCTACATGCTGCAGGGCCGCAAGATGCTCGAGGAAGCGCGGGTCTTCGCCTATGCCGAGCCGGAAAAGCTCGACGCCCTGCTGGACGTGCTGGTCGACGCCACCGCCCGCTACCTGGTCATGCAGGCGAAATCCGGCGCCCAGGCGCTGAAGATCTTCGAGAGCTGGGCGGAGGGCCTGGCCGAGGACGTCTTCGAGCGGATTGTCATTCGGCCGCACAAGGCTATCGTCCAGCAGGTGCGGGCCGCTGGCGTCACCGCCCCGTTCATCGGCTTCCCGCGCGGAGCAGGCGCCTTGGTCGAAGCCTACGCGGCGGCCGTGCCGGTGGAGGGCGTGGCCCTGGACACCCAGGCCAGCGCCGCGCTCGGCCGGCGGCTGCAGGCGAACGGCAAGACCATCCAGGGCGCGCTCGACAACCTGTTGCTGCGCGAAGGCGGCAAGGCGCTGGACGCCAGGGTGGAAGCCCTGCTCGAGCAGTGGAGCGGCGGGCCCTACATCTTCAACCTGGGTCACGGCGTCATGCCGGACACGCCGGTGGAGAACATCGCGCGCGTGGTGGCCCGGGTGACCGGCCAGCCGGTGAAGGCCCTGGCGCCGGCGTGAAAAAGCTCGCCGTCGTCCTCTTCAACCTCGGCGGGCCGGACGACATGAAGGCCGTAAAACCTTTTCTTTTCAATCTCTTCCGTGACCCGTCCATCATCCAGCTGCCGGCGGTGGCGAGGCTGCCGCTGGCGGCGCTGATCGCGACGACACGCTCGAAGATGGCGACCGCGAACTACGCCAGGATGGGCGGCGCCTCGCCGCTGCTGCCGGAGACGCAGGCGCAGGCTGGCGCCCTGGAAGCGGCGCTGAAGGCCAAGGCGCCGGAGCTCGGGGCCCGCTGTTTCATCGCCATGCGCTACTGGAAGCCGTTCGCCGCCGAGACGGCCCGCCAGGTCGCCGCCTTTGCGCCGGACGAGATCGTGCTGCTGCCGCTCTATCCGCAATACTCGACCACCACGACCGCCTCGTCGCTGAAAGATTGGCTGAGCGTCTACAAAGGCCCCGGCCGTTCGCGGACCGTCTGCTGCTATCCGACCGCCCAAGGGCTGATCGAGGCCCATGTCCAGGCCATCGGCGCGGCCTGGGTCTCGGCCGGTTCACCGCCCAACCTGCGCCTGCTGTTCTCTGCCCACGGTCTGCCGCAGCGGGTGGTGGAGGCCGGCGATCCCTACCAGGCCCAGGTGGAGGCCACCGCCGCGGCGATCGCCCAGCGCCTGCCGCAGCTCGCCGACTGGCGGGTCTGCTACCAGAGCCGGGTCGGTCGCCTGGCCTGGCTGGGCCCCAGCACCGACGACGAGATCCGCCGGGCGGGCGCGGAGGGCAAGGGCGTTCTGGTGGCGCCCATCGCCTTCGTCTCCGAGCATGTGGAGACCCTGGTGGAGCTCGACCACGACTACGCCAAGGTGGCGCGGGAGGCCGGCTGCTCGCCTTATCTGCGGGTCAGGACGCCGGGCGTTCAGGCCGATTTCATCGCCGAGCTGGCCAAGGCGGTGCTGGAGGCCGCCGGCGAAGAGGTCGGTCCGCACGGTCCCTGGCGCTGCCCGGCCGGCCATGCGAAGTGCGCGCTCCGGGCCAGGGAAGGGAAGGCGGCATGAAAGACGGTCTGGTAGGGAGCTACAATCTGCTGATCGGTCTGCACATCATCGCCGTCATCGCCTGGATGGCCGGCCTGATGATGCTGCCGAGGCTTTTCGCCTACCACACCGAGACCGCGCCGCCCGGCAGCGAGTTCGACGCTCATTTCATCCGCTGGGAAGGCAAGCTCACGAAGATCATCCTCAACCCGGCGATGATCCTGGTCTGGCTGCTGGGTCTCAGCCTGATCTATGTGGACAGCCAGATCCGCGGGATCAGCTTCCTGCTTGAGCCCTGGATGCTGACCAAGATCGCCGGCATTGTCTTCATGACCAGCTGGCACCATGTGTTAACCCGCGCCCGCAAGGGCTTCGCCGCCGGCCGCCGCGACCGCACCGGGAAGTTCTGGCGCATGACCAACGAGCTGCCGTTCCTGGCCGCCATCGTCATGGTCCTGGCCGTCACCACCAAGTTCGGGAATCACTGAGGACCCTCTGCCTACCCTCTCCCTCTCGCTTCGCGGGGGAGAGGAGACACAGCGTTTCCGGCTCCTCTCCCCCGAGAGCGTAGCTCCGAGAGGGAGAGGGTAGGGAGAGGGCCACTGCGGCGCCGCGATCCTTGACCCGGCGCGCCGCCTGTGGTTCCGATCACCCCACGCGTCCGCTTGAGGGCGCGCCCCGCCTTATCTCCGGCCCCTCGTGCGCTTCTCGCCGAACCGGGCCGGCTCCCAGACCGTAGACGACGACATCCGGCGCGACCCTCGCGCCCACATCTTCCAAAGAGCCCACGCCCGGAGTCCGTCCGGCCGCGGGCGAAACGAGTGAGCCTATGCAAGACGAAAACGAAACCCCCACCGAAGACACCGCCGGCCCCGACGCCAGCCCCGAGCTCGATGCGGCCGACGCCGCCGTGGCCGAGGCTCCCGCCGAAGACGCGGAAGCCGCCGATCCGGACGAGCCCTCCGAGGTCTCCCTGGCCATCGCCAAGATGGGGCTCACCCGCATGAGCCTGCAGGAACTGAAGGACAAGTCGCCCGCCGACCTGCTGGCCTTCGCCGAGATCTTCGAGATCGAGAACGTGAACTCCATGCGCAAGCAGGACATCATGTTCGCGATCCTCAAGGTGCTGGCCGAGGAGGACGTGGAGATCTCCGGCTCCGGCACCTTGGAAGTGGTGCAGGACGGCTTCGGCTTCCTGCGCTCGCCGGAAGCCAACTACCTGCCGGGCCCCGACGACATCTATGTCAGCCCCTCGCAGATCCGGAAGTTCGGCCTCAGGACGGGAGACTCGGTCGACGGCGCCATCCGCGCGCCGCGCGAGGGCGAGCGCTACTTCGCCCTGGTGAAGGTCGACCTGACCAACTTCGAGAACCCGGAGAACGTGCGGCACAAGGTGCTGTTCGACAACCTGACGCCGCTCTACCCCGACCAGCGCCTGAAGATGGAGATTGACGATCCGACGCTGAAGGACCGCTCCGGCCGGGTGATCGACATCGTGGCGCCGCTCGGCAAGGGCCAGCGCTGCCTGATCACCGCCCCGCCGCGGGTCGGCAAGACGGTGATGCTGCAGAACATCGCCAAGTCGATCGAGACCAACCACCCCGAGTGCTACCTGATCGTCCTGTTGATCGACGAGCGCCCGGAAGAAGTCACCGACATGCAGCGCACGGTGAAGGGCGAGGTGATCTCGTCGACCTTCGACGAACCGGCCACGCGCCACGTACAAGTCGCTGAAATGGTTATTGAAAAGGCCAAGCGCCTGGTCGAGCACAAGCGCGACGTGGTGATCCTGCTGGACTCGGTGACCCGCCTCGGCCGCGCCTACAACACCGTCGTGCCGTCGTCGGGCAAGGTGCTGACCGGCGGTGTCGACGCCAACGCCCTGCAGCGGCCGAAGCGCTTCTTCGGCGCGGCGCGGAACATCGAGGAAGGCGGCTCGCTGACCATCATCGCCACCGCCCTGATCGACACCGGCAGCCGCATGGACGAGGTGATCTTCGAAGAGTTCAAGGGCACCGGCAATTCGGAAATCGTCCTCGACCGCAAGGTGGCCGACAAGCGGGTCTACCCCGCCATCGACGTGATCAAGTCCGGCACCCGCAAGGAAGAGCTGATCACGCCCAAGGAACATCTGCAGAAGACCTACATCCTGCGCCGGATCATCGGGCCGATGGGCGCCCAGGACGCGATCGAGTTCCTGCTCGACAAGCTGCGGTCGACCAAGACCAACGACGAATTCTTCCAATCGATGAACACCTAGGCGCGACCGCCAGGCGAAGCTGCCCGGCGGCGCGACCAAGGAGATGGCGGGTAGGGCCGGGGCCGACCCGGCCATACCGGTCTTACGACTGTTTCACGTGAAACACTGACGCCGCCGGAGCCGCGAGCCCGGCGGCGTTTTCATTTGCTCCTCACCCGCAAGCGAGGGAGGTGGATCGACGCGGAATGCGGCGAGACGGAGGGGGTGATGGCCGGCTCGCGCCCCCTCCGTCAGCTTCGCTGAAACCTCCCCGTCGTCTCCGCGACAGGGGAGGAGCGAAGGCTAGGGAATGAGCAACGTCGCGCCGATGGTCGAGCGGCTCTCCAGGGCCTCATGAGCCTTGCGGGCCTCGGCCAGCGGGAAGGTCTGGCCGACCTGGACCTTCACCGCGCCAGACAGCATCACGTCCCACAGCGCCTCGGCCGTGGCGTCCAGCTCCTCCGGCGTGGCGATGTAGTCGAACAGGGTCGGGCGGGTCAGGTAGAGGGAGCCGGCCTGCGACAGCCGGCCGGGCGGCACCGGATCCGGCGGCCCGGAGGCGTTGCCGAAGCTGACGATCAGCCCGCGCCGCGCCACCGACTTCAGCGTGCCCTCGAAGGTGGCCTTGCCCACCGAGTCATAAGCGACCGGCACGCCCGTGCCGCCGGTGATCCGGCGCACCTCCTCGGCGACGTCCTGCTGGCCGAGGATGATCGCGTGATCGGCGCCCAGTTCGAGGGCCCGGGCGGCCTTCTCCTGCGTGCCGACCGTGGCGATCACCTCGGCCCCGAGCGCCTTGGCCCACTGCACCATGATCTGGCCGACCCCACCGGCCGCCGCGTGGACCAGGATCGTCTCGCCGGCCTTCACCGGATAGGTGCGTCGCAGGAGGAACTCGACGGTCATGCCTTTCAGCAGGGCCGCGGCCGCCACATCTGTCCCAAGGCTGTCCGGAACCCGCACCAGCCGGGCTTCCGGGACCGCGTTGGCCTCGCCATAGGCGCCGAAGCCGCCGGCGTAGGCGACGCGGTCGCCCACCTTGAACCGGCTGACGCCTTCGCCGACCGCTTCGACCTCGCCGGCCGCTTCGCCGCCGGGGATGCAGGGCAGTTTCACCGGATAGAGGCCGGAGCGGTGATAGGTGTCGATGAAGTTGAGGCCGATGGCCTTGTGTCGCACCAGGACCTGCCCAGGCCGCGGCGCAGGCGTGTCGATCTCCACGACCTGCAGCACCTCCGGCCCGCCGGTCGCCTCGAAACGGATCGCGCGCATCAGCCCAGGGCCTTCTTGAAGAATTGCAGGGTGCGGCCGTTGGCGAGCTTGGCCGCCTCGGCGTTGAAGTGCTCGCCGCCCTCGCGGGCAAAGGCGTGGTCGCAGCCTGGATAGGTGTGGATTTCGATGTGAGGGTGGTCCTTCAGCGCCGCCAGGATCACCGCCTGGGCCGGCTTGGGCACGAACTGGTCCTCCTCGGCGATGTGCATCAGGAGCGGGTGGGTCAGCTTCTCGGCCTCGGCCACCCGGTTCTCCAGCCCCACGCCGTAGTAGGACACCGAGGCGTCGGAATCGGTGCGGCAGGCGGTGAGGAAGGCCAGCTGGCCGCCCAGGCAGAAGCCCACCGCGCCGGCCTTGCCGCTGCAACCGGCGTCCTTGCGGACCTGGGCCAGGGTGGCGGCGATGTCGTCGACGCCCTTTTCGACGTCGAAGGCGTTGAACAGCTCGAAGGCCCGCTTCCACTCGGCCTCGGTCTTGTCGGTGATGTCGATGCCGGGCTCGATGCGCCAGAACAGGTCGGGGCAGATGGCCAGGTAGCCGTGGGCCGCCAGGCCGTCGGTGACGTCGCGCATCACCTGGTTCACCCCGAAGATTTCCTGGATCACCACCACCGCCGGGGCCTTGGCGGCGGCGGGCCGCGCTACGTAGGCGTCAAAGCTTCCGTCCCTGGTGGTGATCGTCGTGCGCTCGCCCATCGTCGTCTCCGGTTTCACGTGGCCCCCGCACTGCGCTACTAGCGCGGACGGGCCGCGCGCGGCCATATGGATTCCGAACTGAAGAGGTCCGGCCATGAAGATGACGATCGAGGTGGACTGCACGCCGGAGGAGGCGCGGCGCTTCCTGGGCTTGCCGGACGTGAGCGCGCTGAACGACCAGCTGGTGAGCGAGATGAGCAAGCGGGTCGAGGCGAACATGGCGCTGGTCTCACCCGACGAGCTGATGAAGAACTGGATGAGCTTCGGCCAGGGCGCCCAGGAGCAGTTCCGCAAGCTGATGGAAGCAGGCCTCTCCGCCGCCAATCCACGGAAGTGACCGGGCGGAAATGACCGATACCATCTTCGCGCCGGCCACGGCCGCGGGCCGCGCCGCGGTGGCGGTGGTGCGGCTGTCGGGGCCCGGGACGGCCGAGGCCGTGCGGGCCCTGGCTGGGCGGCTGCCGGCGGCGCGGCGGGCGAGCCTGCGGCCGCTGCGCGACCGGCAGGGGCGCGAGATCGACCGCGCCCTGGTGCTCTGGATGCCCGGCCCGGCCAGCTACACCGGCGAGGATACCGCCGAGTTCCAGGTGCATGGCGGCCCCGCGGTCGTCGCAACCCTGCTGGAGACCCTGGCCGCGCGGGGCCTGCGCCTGGCCGAGCCCGGGGAATTCACGCGGCGGGCCTTCGAGCACGGCAAGCTGGACCTGGCCCAGGCCGAGGGCGTCGCCGACCTGATCGAGGCCGAGACCGAACAGCAGCGCCGCCAGGCCCTGGCCCAGCTCGGCGGGCGGCTGTCAGACGTCCAGGCGCGTTGGCGCGAGGCCCTGACCGAGGCCCTGGCCTATTTCGAGGCCGCGGTGGACTTCCCCGATGAGGAGCTGCCGGCCGATGTGGCGGCCCGCGCGGGGCCGGTGCTGGCGCGCCTGGCCGCCGAGCTGGAGGCCGCCACCCTCGACGCCGAGCGCGGCGAGCGGGTGCGCGAGGGCTTCCGCATCGCCCTGGTGGGCGCGCCCAACGCCGGCAAGAGCACCCTTCTGAACGCCCTGGTCGGCCGCGAGGCGGCCATCGTCACCGCCACGCCCGGCACCACCCGCGACGTGATCGAGGTCCCGCTGGTGATCGCCGGCTACAAGGTGCTGCTGGCCGACACCGCCGGGATCCGCGACGCCGAGGAAGAGATCGAGGCCGAGGGCGTGCGTCGCGCCCGCGCGTGGGCGGAGAACGCCGACCTGCGCCTTTGGCTGGTGGACGGCTCGGTCGCCGAGCTGCCCGGCCTGCCCGACGAGGTGGGCGCGGACGACCTCTGCCTGATCACCAAGCGCGACCTGGCGACCGGCCCGGCCGGGATCTGGGCGGCCGAGGTGGCGCGGCGGATGGACATCCCCTCGGCCGAACTCACCGCCAAGGGGCCGAGCGACATGGCCTGGCTGCAACAGACCCTGGGCGAGCGGGTGGTCGAGGCCCTGGCCGGCGCGGAGCCGGCGGCGGCCACCCGCCTGCGCCATCGCGACCTGCTGGACGAAGCCGCCCAGCGTGTGCGCCAGGCGATGGGCGAGGGGAGCCAGCTGGAACTGGCCGCCGAGGATGTGCGCCTGGCCGCCCGCGCGCTCGACCGGATCACCGGCCGCATCGATCCCGATCACGTGCTCGGGCGCATTTTTGCGACCTTCTGCATCGGAAAATGAGCGGCGTGGGGTGAAGCGTTAGCCGTGAGGGCGGCAGTATGGCGATGTTTCACGTGAAACATCGCGAGGCCATCATGGATTGGACCTGGGTGAAGTTCGCAGCCACGGCGGTTCTGCTCGCCTATGTGGCAGGCCCAAGGATCGCCACCGGTTTCTTCTTCCTGATCGCAGCCGCGGTCGCTTTCGGCGCCAACAGCTGGCTGGCGGCGGCGGTCCATCAGACGCCGGTGTCCGGCGCCCTCCTGCGCGGCGCGCCGTTCTTCCTTCAGGTGCTGGCGGCCGGCGCCGCGGGCATCGTGCTGGGCTGGGCGCTCCGCCGCTGGGCCCCGAGCCGGATCGTGATCGCGCCGCGGGTGACCCGCGAGCCCTGATCGCCTATATAGCCGCACGCCTCCGCCGGTCCGCGGAGGCGTTGTTGCTTAAGGCGCAGGCGAGACGTGCGAAGCGTGACCTGGGATGTGATCGTGATCGGCGGCGGGCACGCCGGCTGCGAGGCCGCGGCCGCCGCCGCGCGCTTCGGCGCGCGCACCCTGCTGCTCACCCACAAGCTCGAGACCATCGGCGAGATGAGCTGCAACCCGGCCATCGGCGGCCTGGGCAAGGGCCACCTGGTGCGCGAGATCGACGCCCTGGACGGCGTCATGGGCCGGCTGGCCGACAAGGCCGGCATCCAGTTCCGCCTGTTGAACCGCTCCAAGGGCGCGGCGGTTCGCGGGCCGCGCTCGCAGATCGACCGCAGGCTCTATCGCGAGGCCATGCAGGCCGAACTCGCCGCCACCCCCAACCTGACCATCAAGGCCGCGGCCGTGGAGGACCTGATCCTCAAGGACGGCGTGGTGGTGGGCGTGGTCGACGCCGCCGGCGAGGCCTATGGCGCCGGGCGCGTGGTGCTGACCACCGGCACCTTCCTGAAGGGGGTGATCCACCGGGGCGAGGACCGCATTCCCGCCGGCCGGGTGGGCGACGCGCCGGCCATCGGTCTCTCCGACCGGCTCTACGCTTCAGGCTTGAAGATGGGGCGGCTGAAGACCGGCACGCCGGCGCGGCTGGACGGGACCACCATCGCCTGGGAGCGGCTGGAGATGCAGGCCGCCGACGAGACGCCGGAGCCGTTCTCCTTTCTCACCGATGAAATCCGAACGCCGCAGATCGCCTGCGGCGTCACCTACACCAATGCCGAGACCCACCGGATCATCGCCGAGCGCCTGGGCGAGAGCGCGGTCTATGGCGGCCGGACCAAGGGCGTCGGCCCGCGCTATTGCCCGTCGATCGAGGACAAGGTCGTCCGCTTCGCCGACAAGACCAGCCACCAGGTGTTCCTGGAGCCGGAGGGCCTCACCGACGACACGGTCTATCCGAACGGGGTCTCGACCTCGGTTTCCGAGGAGACCCAGGATTTGTTCCTGCGCACCATGGCCGGGCTCGAGGCCGTGCGGGTGAAGCGTTACGGCTACGCCATCGAATACGACTACGTCGATCCGCGCGAGCTCTACCCGACCCTGGAGGTCAAGCGCCTGCCGGGCCTCTACCTGGCCGGCCAGATCAACGGCACGACCGGCTACGAGGAGGCGGGCGCCCAGGGGCTGGTGGCCGGCCTGAACGCGGCGCGGGCGGCCTCGGGCCTGGACGCCGCCGCCTTCGCCCGCGACGAGGCCTATATCGGGGTGCTGATCGACGACCTGGTCACCCGCGGCGTCACCGAGCCCTATCGGATGTTCACCAGCCGCGCCGAGTTCCGCCTGCTGCTGCGCGCCGACAACGCCGACCAGCGGCTGACCGCCAAGGGCGAGGCGCTGGGCGTGGTCGGGACCCACCGGTCGCGGGCCTTCGCGCGGAAGTCCGCCGCCCTGGCGGCCGCCCGCGCCGAAGCCAGCGCGCTGACGCTGACGCCGGCCCAGGCGGAAAGGGCCAGCCTGCCGGTGAAGGCCGACGGCCAGCGCCGCAACCTCACCGAACTGTTGGCCTACCCGACCATCGGCTTCGACGACCTGACGCGGATCTGGCCGCAGATCGCGGCTTGGGCCCCGGCCGTGCGCGAGCAGATCGAGATCGACGCGTCCTACGCGGGCTACCTCGACCGCCAGGCCGCCGACGTGGCCGCCTTCCGCCGCGACGAGGACCTGAAGCTGCCGGCCGGGCTGGACTACGCCGCCGTGGGCGGCCTTTCCAACGAGGCGCGCGAGAAGCTCGCCGCCATACGCCCGCTGACCCTCGGCCAGGCCGCCCGCATCGAGGGCGTCACCCCTGGCGCGCTCACCGCCCTGTTGGCCCATGTCCGCCGCCGCACCGCCGCCTAGTGGCGTCGCCCCCTCCGTCGCCTCCGGCGACACCTCCCCCGAAGCGCCCCCTTCAGGGGAGGAGCACTCCTCCCACGCCTTGGCGGGGGAGGTGTCAGCGCAGCTGACGGAAGGGGTTTTGGACGCCGACGGTTTCGCTCGGCTTGCCCACGCCACGCCGGCCCAGATGGCCGATCTCGACCGTTTCCGCTCGATGCTGACCGAGCGGAACGCGGTGATGAACCTGGTGGGCCCGGCCACCCTGCCGGACTTCTGGAACCGCCATGCCTGGGATTCGGCCCAGCTGCTGGCCCTGGCCCCGGAGGCCCGGACCTGGGCCGACCTGGGGGCCGGCGCCGGGCCGCCCGGCCTGGTGCTGGCCATACTGCTCAAGGGCCGGCCCGGCGCGCATGTCCACCTGGTGGAGAGCATGGCCAAGCGCTGCAGGTTCCTCTCCGAAGTCGTTGTGGCGCTGGAGCTTCCGGCCACGGTGCACAACGATCGTGCGGAAAACCTGCGCCTGGCTGTGGACATCGTCACCGCCCGGGCTTGTGCGCCGCTTCACCGCCTGCTCGGGTATGCCCGGCCCTACCTTCAGGCCGGCGCCACGGGCTTGTTCCTCAAGGGACAAGATGTGGTATCTGAGATGAAGGAAGCCGCTAGATATTGGGAATACGAGGCTGACGTCGTGCCATCCAAGAGCGACCCTCGCGGCCGCATTGTGCGTTTGAGGAGGCTCGGGCGTGCCCGCAAGGTCTGACCATCCCCTGCGCGTGCTCGTGGTCGCCAACCAGAAGGGCGGGGTCGGTAAGACCACCACCGCCATCAACCTGGGCACGGCCCTGGCGGCGGTGGGCGAGCGGGTGCTGCTGATCGACAGCGACCCCCAGGGCAACGCCTCCACCGGCCTCGGAATCCCACGCGCCCAGCGCAAGAACACCCTCTACGACGTGCTCATGGGGGAAAAGCCGCTCAGCGAGGCGCTGGTGAAGTCGTCCGTGCCCGGCCTCGACGTGGTGCCGTCGGACCCGGACCTTTCGGGCATCGAGATGGAATTGGCCCAGCAGGCGCGGCGCTCCTACAAGCTGCGCGACGCCCTGGAGGCGGTGCGCGAGGCCGGGACCTACAGCTACGTCCTGATCGACTGCCCGCCATCGCTGAACCTGCTCACGGTCAACGCCATGGCGGCGGCCGACGCGGTGCTGGTGCCGCTGCAGTGCGAGTTCTTCGCGCTCGAGGGCCTGACCCAGCTGTTGCGCACCATCGACCTGGTGCACCAGAACCTGAACCCGAAGCTGGAGATCCAGGGGATCGTGCTGACCATGTTCGACCGGCGCAACGGCCTGTCGGCCCAGGTCGCCAACGACGTGCGCGACCACTTCGGCGAGACGGTCTACCAGACGGTGATCCCGCGCAATGTGCGGGTTTCCGAGGCGCCCAGCTTCGGCAAGCCGGCGTTGGTCTATGATCTGAAGTGCGCGGGCAGCCAGGCCTATCTCAGGCTGGCCCGCGAGGTGGTGCTGCGCGAGCGCGCCCGCCTGCCCCGACCATTTTCCAAGGCGCCGGCCCAGAGCTCGGTTTAGAAAATGGTCAAGCAGCTTAAGGGTTTGAGCGATCGAAGATCGCTCGGGGTGGCGGCGTAAGGAGTCGAGGATGGCCGAGGGCCGCAGAGGATTGGGCCGGGGCCTGTCGGCCCTGCTGGACGAGGCGGGAGACGACGCCGCGCCGGGCGGCGAAGGCGCGCGCGAGGTCCCGATCGAGCTGATCCACCGCAATCCCGATCAGCCGCGCCGCCACTTCGCCGAGGCGGAGATCGAGGAGCTGGCGGAATCGATCCGCAACAACGGGGTGCTGCAGCCGATCCTGGTGCGGCCCTCGCCGCAGAAGGGCGGCGAATATGAGATCGTCGCCGGCGAGCGGCGCTGGCGGGCGGCCCAGAAGACCGGGCTCACCACCCTGCCGGTGTTGGTCAGGGCGCTGAACGACGAGCGCGCCTACGAGATCGCGCTGATCGAGAACATCCAGCGCGAGGACCTGAACCCGCTGGAAGAGGCGCACGGCTACCTCTCACTGACCCACCGCTTCGGCTACACCCAGGACAAGGTGGCCACGGTGGTCGGCAAGAGCCGCAGCCACGTGGCCAACATGCTGCGCCTGACCCAGCTGCCCGAGGGCGTGCGCGACCACGTGATCATGGGCCGCCTGTCGGCCGGCCACGCCCGGGCGCTGCTGACCGCCAAGGACCCCGAGCGGCTGGCGGAGCTGGCGGTGGCCAGGGGCCTGTCGGTGCGCGAGGTCGAGGCCCTGGCGCGCAGCGACGAGGGCGCGCCGAAGAAGGCGTCGGGCCCGCGCCGGTCCAAGGACACCGACACGGCCGCCCTGGAGGTCGACCTGGAGGACGTGCTGGGCATGAAGGTGGACATCGTCGACCGCGGCGGAGCCGGCGAGCTCAAGATCCGCTACGCCACCCTGGAACAGCTCGACGACCTCTGCCGCCGGCTGACGCGCACATGACCGTGCTCGCTGACGGGACCCGCGTGCGCCTGCGCACCATCGGCGCGCGCGACCTGAAGGCGGCGACGAAGCACCGCTTCACGCTGTCGATCACCGAGCCGATGACCGATCCGGACTGGGCGCGCCGGGTGCTGGACCAGACCGGCTTCTGGACGCCCAAGGCCGGCGCTTGCGCCATCGAGAGCCGGGTGGAGGGCGAGGGCGGCCGGCTGATCGGCACCCTGCAGTTCTATGGCGCGGGGCCGGGCGTCCACGGGCTGGAGATCGGCTATGTGCTGCACGACGAGGACGACCGCGGCAAGGGCTACGCCTCCGAGGCGCTCAGGCTGTTCTCCAACCTGCTGTTCACCGAGCACCCGGAGTGCCACCGGCTGCAGCTGATCATCGAGACCTGGAACGACGCCTCGGCGCGCCTGGCCGAGGCCTGCGGCTACGCCAGCGAGGGCATACTGCGCAAGGCCGACTATACCTCGCCGGACCAGCCCGCCGACTGCTTCGTCTACTCGAAGGTTCGCGACTAGAAGCCTTCGCCCTCTTCGTTGTCGGCCGGCTTGGCCTTCTGGTCGATGTTGGTCGGGGCGGTCTTGACGCCGGTGCGCTCCTCGGCGCGGGCGCCCTGCAGGATGCCGACCAGGCCGTAGTTACCCTCGTGGCAGGCGTATTCGTAGACCTGCCCCTTGATGCGGCCGAACTCGTACTCGCCGCCCCAGGGCTGGGCGAACACCGTCGGGTCCTCGACCCAGAAGGCATAGTGCAGCCGGTCCGGCCCCGTGCGGGTGAAGCGCTCGGTGACCTTCAGGTGGGCGGACGAACCGCGGAACACCTGCTGCGGATTGAAGTTGGTGGTTTCCACCACCAGGGTGTCGCCTTCCCAGTGGCCGATCGAGTCGCCCATCCAGGGCCGGATCGAGGCCGGCAGGTGCTCCTTGGCGTTCAGCCGGACGTGGCGCACGTCGTGGACCATCTCCACGTCGATGGCGACCTCGTCCTTGGTCTGCACGAACTGATAGGTGTTGTTGTAGAGCCCCGGCAGCATCACCGGGCCGGAGGAATTTCCGAACGAGAGCAGGCAGCGCTCGCCCAGCGCGCGGGTCTCCGGATTGTCGCTGGGGCCCGCGCCCGCCGGCAGGGCGCGGCGGCCGAAGGCGTCGACCTTGATGTCCTTGCGCATCGGCACGCGGCCGTCGGGCGTGGAGGTGATGAAGCCGTTCCGCGGCTGGCCGTTCACCCGCATGACCACATGGCCCGGGTCGGTCCAGGCGGCGTTGTAGTTGCAGTTGGTGCCGCGGCCGCCGGAGCAGTCGGCCGGCAGGTCGGTGACCTTGGCGTTGGGATCGGTGGGCTTGTTGCCGAGGTCGATCTCCGCCTGGGTGTGGGCCTCGACCTTCTTGGCCTCGGCGTCGCTCAGCGCCAGGGTCTTGCCGTAGCGGGGATTGCGCTCCAGGCGGGTGATGGCGGCGTTGGTCCAGACGCCTTGCAGGTCGGGGTGGCCGTCGGCGGCGCGCGGCGCCTTGTAGCCGGTGGCGGGCGGTGCGGGCGGTTGGGCCAGGACGGGCGCGGCCAACGCGCCGATCGCCGCGGAAAAGGCAAGAACCTTCAGACCCTTCGCCAACATGCTAGCCTCCCAATGCCCTCTGCAGTCACGCCTGCTTATGGGCGGGAGTATCCGAGCGTTGTTCGCCGACGACAAGAGGCAGGCGGCGCTGCGACTAAAGGCCCAGGCGCCGCGCGCGGCCGGCGACGGTGAGCGCCAGGCGCTCGGCGATCAGCTGGTCCGGCGCGCCGGCGGACTTGCACTGCCGGTCGGCCTCCAGAATTTGCGGCTGGATGCGGTCCAGCTCCTCCAGGCTCCAGGACCGCGCCTGGCGCAGGAATTCGCGCTCCTGCTTCCAGAACACGCCGGCCGCCTTGGCCGCCTCCTGCATCCCCGCGCCGTTCTTGGCCAGGGTGAGCGCGCGGCGCAGGCGGCCCAGGTGCAGGCCCAGGGCGCGCACCGCGGCGGGTCCGCCTTCGCCCTCCTGGGCGGCGCGGCGCAGGCCGGCCTGGGCGTCGGCCAGGCGCCCGCCGAAGGCGTCGGCGGCGGCGTCGGAGAGCGAGGCCTCCGGCTCCACGCCCAAGAAGCCCTCCAGGTCGGCCGGGGTGGCCAGCGCCCCGCTGCCCGGATCCAGGTAGAGCGCCAGGCGCTCGATCTCCTGGCGGGCCACGCCGCGCTCCTTGGGCATGCGGGCGACGAACAGCTGCAGGGCCTCGTTGGACAGCGACAGGTTGTCCCGCGCCAGGGCCTCGCGCACCTGGCGGGCGACGTCGCCGGGTTCGTCCTCGTAGCAGGGGATGGCGGCCGCGCCTTCGGCCTTCTCGGCGGCCTTGCGCAGGGCGGAATCGCGGCCGAGGTTCCCGGCCTCCACGATCAGGAAGGCCTCGGGGTTCAGCTCGCCCGCGGCATGGCGGGTCAGGGCCTCGGCGGCCAGCTTGTCGAGCGAGGCCTTGTCGCTGGAGAAGCGCAGGCGAACCAGCCGTCGCCCGCCCATCAGCGACTGGGCGGCGAGCTCGCCCTCCAGCCGCCCGCCGTCGGCGTCGAGGTCGCCATCGGTGAGCTGGGCGACGTCGAAGGGGTCGTTGGGGTCCTTGGCGATCTTCGCCGCCAGCTGCTGGCCGCGCTCGCGCACCACGCCCAGGTCGCGGCCGTAGATCAGGGCGGCGCGGACCTGCGCGCCATTGAAGCCTTCATTGGGGCGGGTGAGGAAGCGTTCGGCGTCCGGCCGTTTGCCGAGGATCACCGCCGTCAGCCCCCGGTCGGAAGGTCCGTGGGCGTCGTCGAATTGGCCGGCGGCGGGGTGACCTTCTGCTTGGTCTTGGTCGTGGGCTCGCCGGTGGCCATCCAGGCGGCGAGTTCGAGCTGGATGCGGCGCGCGGCCTCCGCCGCCGCCCGGTCCTCGGCGTCCTGCTCGGCGGCGATGGAGGCGTAGGGCTGGTCGGCGGAATCGTAGGTCACCTCGACCCGCACCCGGCCCTTCTTGGCGATATCGCCGCCCGGCAGGCTGGCCAGGGTGTAGTCGGCGGTCAGCACATATTCGTAGCGGGTGGCGACGTTGTCGGTGCGGATGCCGCGCGGATAGCGCGCCTCGGCCAGCGACAGGCGCATGGAATACTGGGCCTGGGCGGAGTGGTCGCGGGCGAAGGCGTCCTCCAGGTGCTGGCTGATCAGATAGCCGCTCCGTTGCGGCGGCTGGATGACCTCGATGGCGGCGAGCTTCGGGATGACCCCGGGCGCGCCATAGAGCGGGGTGAAGCCGCACCCGCTGAGCGCCAGGCCCGCGGCCGCCAGCGCGGCCGAAAAGAGGAGGGTTCGGACGCTGCGCACTGCTCAGGCGGCCACGATGTTGACGATGCGATCCTGCACCACGATCACCTTGCGGATGGTCAGGCCCTCTAGGCGCCGTGCGATCTCGGGATCGTCAAGCACGATCTTCTCCACATCGGCGGGCGAGGCGCCGGCCGGGGCGGAGATTTCGCCCCGCCGCTTGCCGTTCACCTGCACCGGCAGGACGCGCACGGCCTCCTCGGTCAGCGCCGGGTCGAACGCGGGCCAGGGCGCCTGGGCGACCATATCCTCGCCGCCGACCCGCGCCCAGCATTCCTCGGCCAGGTGTGGCGTAAAGGGCGCGATCAGCCGGGCGAAGGCGCTGAGCGCTTCCTGCCGCGCCTGGGCCACGGCGAGCGAGGCCGTGGCGGCCGGATGGGCCTTCAACAGGTTCAGGAACTCATAGAGCCGCGCGATGCCGGAGTTGAAGCGGAAGGTGTCGATCGCCTCGGTGACCTGCTTGACCAGCTTGTGGGTGGCGCGGCGCAGGGCCGTGGCCGCCTCGTCCGTCTCGCCCGAGGGGGCGAGCCCGCCCGCCGGCTGGCTGTCGAACTCGTCCCAGACGCGGTTGACGAAGCGCCAGGCGCCCTGGACGCCGGCGTTGGACCACTGGGCGTCGCGCTCCGGCGGGCTGTCGCTCAGCACGAACAGGCGCGCGGCGTCGACGCCGTAGACGTCGAAGATCTCCTCCGGGGCGACCGTGTTCTTCTTGGACTTCGACATCTTCTCGACGTCGCCGATGGTCACCGGCTCGCCGGTCTCCAGCAGCCGGGCGCGCCGCGTCTTGCCCTCGGCGGTGACCTCCACGTCCTTGGGCTCCAGCCACTCGCCGCTTTGCCGCCGATAGGTCTCGTGGGTGACCATGCCCTGGGTGAACAGGCCGGCGAACGGCTCGCGCACCTTCAGCTGGCCGTCGTCGGCCAGGGCCTTGGTGACGAAGCGGGCGTAGAGCAGGTGCAGCACGGCATGCTCGATGCCGCCGATGTACTGGTCGACCGGCAGCCAGTAGTCGGCCGCCTGCTTGTCGATCGGCGTGGCGAAGTCGGGATTGGCGAAGCGGGCGAAGTACCAGGACGAATCCACGAAGGTGTCCAGGGTGTCGACCTCGCGGGTCGCCGGCCCGCCGCACTTCGGGCAGGTGGTGTGCTTCCAGGTCGGGTGGCGCGCCAGGGCGTTGCCGGGCTTGCCGAACTCCAGGTCGTCGGGGAGCGCGACCGGCAGCGCCGTCTTGGGCAGGGGCACGACCCCGTCCTTGTCGCAGTGGACCACCGGGATCGGGCAGCCCCAGGCGCGCTGGCGCGCCACGCCCCAGTCGCGCAGGCGGAAGACGGTGTCGCCGTGACCCTCGCCCTGGACCTCGATCCTGGCGATGGCGGCGGCCTTGGCGGCCTCGATGTCCAGGCCGTCCAGGAAGCGTGAGTTGTAGATCGTCCCCGGGCCCGTATAGGCTTCCTCGCCCACCGCGAAGGTCGCCGGATCCTCGCCCGGCGGCAGCACCACCGGGATCACCGGCAGGCGGTACTTGCGGGCGAAGTCGATGTCGCGCTGGTCGTGCGCCGGGCAGCCGAACAGGGCGCCCGCGCCATAGTCCATCAGCACGAAGTTGGCGATCCAGACCGGCAGCTCCCAGCTCTCGTCGAACGGGTGGCGCACGCGCACCCCGGTGTCGAAGCCCAGCTTCTCGGCGGTGTCGATCTCGGCCTGGGAGGCGCCGCCCTTCTTGCATTCCGCGATGAAGGCCGCGGCCCTGGGATCGGCCGCCGCCGCCTTCTGCGCCAGCGGATGGTCGGCGGCGATGGCCACGAAGCTGGCGCCGAACAGGGTGTCGGGCCGGGTGGTGTAGACCTCCAGCCCGTCCTCAAAGCCGGCCGGCGCCGCGCCGGCGAACTTGAAGGAAAAGGTCAGGCCCTTGGAGCGGCCGATCCAGTTCTCCTGCATCACCCGGACCTTCTCCGGCCAGCGGTCCAGGGTCGCCAGGTCGTCGGTGAGCTGGTCGGCGTAGTCGGTGATGCGGAAGAACCACTGGTTCAGCTTGCGCTTCTCGACCACCGCGCCGCTTCGCCAGCCGCGGCCGTCGACCACCTGCTCATTGGCCAGCACGGTCATGTCGACCGGGTCCCAGTTCACCAGGCCCTCGCGGCGATAGACCAGGCCGCGGGCATAGAGGTCCAGGAACAGCGCCTGCTGCTGGCCGTAGTAGGCCACATCGCAGGTGGCGAACTCGCGGGACCAGTCGATGCTGAGGCCCAGTTCCTTCAGCTCGCTGCGCATGCGCGCGATGTTGTCGTAGGTCCAGCCCTTGGGATCGACGCCGCGCTCCATGGCGGCGTTCTCGGCGGGCAGGCCGAAGGCGTCCCAGCCCATGGGGTGCAGGACCGAGAAGCCGCGGGCGCGCTTGAAGCGGGCGATCACGTCGCCCAGGGCGTAGTTGCGCACATGGCCCATGTGCAGGCGCCCCGACGGGTACGGGAACATCTCCAGGACGTAGTACTTGGGCTTGGCGGGGTCGATCACCGCGCGGAAGGCGTCGGCGTCCGCCCAGGCCTTGCGCCACCTCGGCTCGGTTTCCTTGGGATTGTAGCGGGCCATCTTGGGCAGGCCTTTGGACTGGAGTGGGAGTCCGGTCAACGGCCTAGCGGGCGCGCCGACAAGCGAACGAGCTGAGCGTGGCTCAGCCCTTGATGTTCGAAAGTCGAAGCTGGCGCGCCTTGGTCAGGATGGCGTTCTCGATCTGCGTCTCGGTTTCGCCGGCCGAGGGGGCGTCGATCCACTGGCCGGAGGCGTCGCGGTTCTGCTTGAAGACGGCGACGTTCAGCCCGTCGGCCCGCAGGCGCGCGTCCAGGATGTACACCGTGCACTTGAAGCGCTCGTTCGGCTTTTCCGGGTTCGCATACCAGTCGGTGATGATCACCCCGCCGTAGGGGTCAGCCGAGGCGAGCGGCATGAAGGACAGGGTCGCCAGGGTGGCTTCCCACAGATAGCTGTTCACCCCGATCTGGGCGGCCGAATTCGGATTGGCCATCTCCTTGGGGCCGCCCTTACGGGCCAGGGGATTGGGGATGTGGGAACAGCCGGCGACGCTCAGGGCCGCCGCGGCCAGGGCGGCGACGACCGCGCCCCGATAGATTACGCCACGCACCCCGGCGCCTTGCACAAACGGCATATGTATCCGTCTCCAATGATTTCCGTCGCACCAGCCAGGCGCTACGGCGCCGCCCCGCGCCCGGCCCTCTATAACAACGCCGTGTCAGTCGCCAAACAGGAATCGCGTGACCTGGCCGCCACAGACGGCGAGGTTCTTCGCCGCACGCATACGCCTCTTGGGGGTACGTTGTTGACGGCTTAACCAGCCCCCGCGTAATCCAGACGCTTCCGTGACCACGCCCGGACGGGAACCTGGGGGTGCGATCACGGGCCGTTGGGGCTATATGTTGGGCATGTCGGTCCGCAGGTTCGCAGCTTTGGTCGGCCTGACCGCGCTTCTGGGCGCGGCGACGACGGCTGCCCAGGCGGCCACCGTGTCGGCCACGCCGCCGCCCTCCGCGGCCAAGTCGATCGACCTCAACACGCAGGCCGACGCCTCTTCGATCGCGCCGGGCCTGAAGTGGGACACCGCCAAGGGCAAGTGGGGCGTGACCTTCAACGTCCAGCAGCCCGAGACGCGCAGCACCACGCTCAACGACATCCAGGCGGGCGCCTACTACAAGATCACGCCCTCGCTGCGGGTGGGCGGGGCCTTCTCCTTCGGCTCCCAGGCGGTGATCCCGGGCCCCAAGCCGAACACCCCGGACAACACCCAGCCGCGCGTCCAGCTCGAGACGAAGCTCAGGTTCTAGGGGCCTCCGAAGGCGTCCACCGCCGCCAGCCCGACCAGGCCCGTCCCCTTGAGGAGGCGGGCTTTTTTGTTGTCCACCCCGCCCAGGCCATAGACCGGCCCGCCGGCGCGGCCGACGAGGATCGCCAGGCGGATAGGCCCCATCGGCGCGCCGGCCGAGGCGCTGCGGCTTGCGAACACCGTCGAGACGACCACCGCCTCGGCGCCCGCCGCCAGCGCGCGGCGCGCGGCGCGCGGCGAGTGCGCCGCCGCCGTCACCAGCCAATGCGGATGCGCCGCCTTCAGCCGCCGGGCGCGATGGGCCGCGCGCTCAGGCAAGTGGACGCCGTCCGCGCCGATCCGCGCCGCCAACCCGGCGTCGGCGCCGACCAGAAGCACCAGGCCTCGCCGCCGTGCGATCGCCGCCAGCCGCCGTCCCCGCGCCTCGGCGTCCAGGGCTCCGAAGGCGCGGAACACCACGCCCGCGCCGCGCGGCAGGCGCGTGGCGACGGCTTCCGGATCGGGCGTCCGGGCCGGATCGGTGAAGAACAGCAGGGACGGCAGGGCGGGCCCATGCCCCCGTCGCCCCTTCCGGCGGGCCGCGCGGCGCCCTAGGTGTTGCGCCGTCCGCTCCAAGGTCCAGAAGCCCGAAATGGCCGCTCCTCCGCCCGCCTATGCTGACGTGTTGGCCCGGATCGCCCGCGCCGCGCAAGCCGCCGGCCGCGCGCCGGGCGATGTCGCCCTGGTCGCCGTCTCCAAGACCCAGCCCTGGGAAGCGGTCGCGCCCGTGCTGGCCGCGGGCCAGACTGTGTTCGGCGAGAACCGGGTGCAGGAGGCGCAAGAGCGCTGGCGCGGCAAGGCCGAGGGCCTCACCCTGCACCTGATCGGGCCGCTGCAGACCAACAAGGCGGCGGACGCCGCGGCCTTCTTCGACGTGATCGAGACCCTGGACCGCGAGAAACTGGCGCGCGTGCTTGCCGAGGCGGCGCAGAAGCAGGGCCGCGCCCCACGCGTCTACGTCCAGGTGAACACCGGCGAGGAGCCGCAGAAGGCCGGCGTGATCCCCGCCGACGCCGACGCCTTCATCGCCCTGGCGCGCGAGACCTATGGCCTGGAGCCGGAAGGGCTGATGTGCATCCCGCCGGCCGACGAGCCGCCCGGGCCGCATTTCGCCCTGCTGGCGAAGATCGCCGCCCGCAACGGGCTTGCGAAACTCTCCATGGGCATGAGCGGCGACTTCGAGACCGCCATCGCCTTCGGCGCCACCAGCGTGCGGGTGGGCTCGGCGGTGTTCGGCGCGCGGGCCTATTCCGCCTGAAGGTCTGAACCGCCTAAGGCCCGGCCGGCCTAGTTGCGCGAGGCGGCCGCGGTGGCCAGGCCCGCGGCGATCAGCACCCCGCCGCCGGCCCGCTTCGACCAGAGCATCGCGCGCGGGCTGCGCAGCAGGCGCGAGGCGCGCGACGCGGCCAGGGCGTAGGCGGTGTCCGTGCAGCCGACCACGGCGGCGTAGGTGGCGATCAGGATCGCGGCCTGGGCAAGGTAGCTGGCCTTGGGCGAGATGAACTGCGGAGCGAAGGCCGCGAAGAAGACGATGGTCTTCGGATGGAAGACGCCCAGCAGGATGTTCGACAGCAGCGCGGTCCGCGGCGCGATCGGCGCGATCTCGGCGCGGGGCTCCGACCCCTGGCGGCTGCGGGCCAGCGCCAGGACGCCCAGGCCGATCAGATAGAGCGCGCCCGCCCACTTGAGCGCCGTGAAGGCCAGCGCCGAGGCGGCGAGCACCGCGCCCGCGCCGGCCAAGGAAATCGTCATGCAGACGATGTTGCCGATGGCGATGCCGGCCACCGAGGCCAGGGCCGTGCGCCGCCCGGAGCTGAGCGCATAGCCCACGATGCTGGTGACGCCTGGCCCTGGAATGAGTCCCATGACGGCGGCGGCCAGGGCGAAGGCGAGCCAGGCAGCGAGGGACATTCAGGCGATCTCCTTGATCTCGACGGCGTCGCCCGGCCGGGCTTGCGCCAGCAGGGCCTCCATGTCGGGCCGGCTTACCGCCACGCAGCCTTCCGTCGGCAGATAACCCGTCCGCGCCAGGTGCAGGAAGATGGCCGAGCCCCGGCCGGCGACCGGCGGGTCGTCGTTGTAGCCCAGCACGACCACCAGGTCGTAGAGGCCGTCCTCGCGCCACATCGCCTCGTGGCTGGCGGCATAGGGCGTCTTGACCGGCCGGTTGTAGGCCGGATCGTCCGGAGCGTCGCACCATCCGTCGTCTGGCGCGAGCGGCCGGGCGGGCAGGGCGGTGGTCGGCGCCGCGCCGCGATCGGGCCGATACAGGAGCTCGCGGATCGGCCAGGTCCCCGCCGGCGCCGCGCCGTCGCCCTCGCGCTTGTCGGCCGCCGGCCTTACGCCACCCTTGCCGAGCGCGCAGCGTACGCTGCGGCCATCAAGCGCCAACCAGCCCGTCGTCCCGTCGCCCTCGGCCGTCGCGGTGAAGATCACGCCAAATCCCCTTGCCGGCCAATTCTCTTTGCGAGACCGGGCCGACCCGGTGCATGTTCAGGCGGACATGGCGCAACGCAAGACCCTGCTCATCGTCGATGACGACGCCGACCTGCGCGGAGCCGTCGCCGAACAGCTGCAGGCCGAGGATTTCGACACCCTGGAGGCCGCCACCGCCGGCGACGGGGTGCGCCTGGCCCAGACCGAACGCCCCGACCTGATACTGCTCGACGTCGACCTGCCGGACTTCGACGGCCGCGAGGCCTGCCGGCGCATGCGCGAGAGCGGCGTCACCACCCCGGTGATCATGCTGACCGCCGCCGCCGAGGACGAGGACACCGTCCAGGGCCTGGATTCCGGCGCCAACGACTATGTCACCAAGCCCTACAAGTTCGCCGTGCTGCTGGCCCGCATCCGGGTGCAGCTGCGCGACTACGAACACTCCGAGGGCGCGGTCTTCAGGCTGGGCGCCTACGAGTTCCGCCCGGCCGGCAAGCTGTTGATCGATCCGCAGGGCAAGAAGATCCGCCTGACGGAGAAGGAGACCAACATCCTGAAGTACCTCTACCGCGCCGGCGAGAAGCCGGTGTCGCGCGAGGAGCTGCTGGCCGAGGTCTGGGGCTACAACGCCGGCGTGACGACCCACACGCTCGAGACCCACGTCTACCGCCTGCGCCAGAAGATCGAGAGCGACCCGGCCAACGCCAAGCTGCTGCTCACCGAGGCCGGCGGCTACAAGCTCGCGCCTTAAATTCCCGTGTCATCCTGGTTTGGCGTCAGCCAAGACCGGGACCCATGAATTCCGAATAGCAGAATGGGTCACGCCGGCGCGCCGCGAGGCCCGGCGACGCCGTGTCCATGGATCCCGGTCTTCGCCTGCGGCGAAACCAGGATGACACTTTGGATCAGACGTTCAAATCCGCCGACACGGGCGCGTGGTCGCTGGGGCGTTCCCATTCGCGGACGTCGTCGTGGATGCGCGACCGGGCCTTGCCGTCCACGAAGGCGGCGGCCTTCAGGCCCGGGCTGACCAGGATGTGGTCCAGGCGCAGCCCGCGATTGGAGACCCGGAAGTCCTGGGCGCGGTAGCTCCACCACGAGGCCAGCTTCTGCGGCTCGGGATAGGCTTGGCGGGTGAGGTCGGTGAACTGGCCGGCGCGGTGCAGGGCCCACATGGCCTCGACCTCCACCGGCGTGTGGCTGACCACCTTGGACATGTAGCGGTGGTTCCAGACGTCGTTCTCGCCGGGGGCGACGTTCAGGTCGCCGACGATGGCCAGCGGCGCCTTGGGGTCGCGGGCGGCGATCTCGGCGGTCAGCTTCTCGTAGAAGTCGAGCTTGTGGTCGAACTTCGGGTTCAGGGCCCGGTCGGGCAGGTCGCCGCCGGCCGGGATGTAGAAATTGTGGATCTCGACGCCGGCCACCTTGGCGCCGACGCAGCGGGCGTGGCCTTCGCGGCAGACGTCCAGGGCCGGCGCGTCCTCCAGCGGCAGGCGCGAGGCGATGGCGACGCCGTGCCAGCCCTTCTGGCCGGCGATCTTCAGGTGCGGCAGCCCCATGGCCACGAAGGCCTCACGCGGGAACTCGCCCTCGCGGCACTTGATCTCCTGCAGGCACAGGACGTCCGGCTGCTGCTCGGCCATGAAGCGGGCGGCCTGTTCCGCGCGCAGGCGAACCGAGTTGACGTTCCAGGTGCAGAGGCGAAGGCGCATGCGGCTCCTTAGGTCGCCGGGGCGGTCAAGGGAATGGGGCAAAAGAAGACGCCCGGGCACTGGAGTAGCCCGGGCGTTTCAGTGGTCTCTCATGCCGCCGCCGGGAGGGGATAGGTTCCGGCACGGATCCGTCGGCGCGTGCGCGCGCTGACGGGGTAGTGGCATCAAAGTCACAGGCGATCACAAAGGTCAAGGTGTCGCGCCGAATCCCTTGAGCGTGTTGAAAGTGTCACAATCCGAGGCGGCCGGGGTCCGGCGCGCGGGTGTTGGGGTTCTTCAGCACGAACAGCGAAGGCGCGAGGCCGGAGGTCTTCTCCAGGCCCTCGATCCGCACCTGGGTGACGCGGCCCTGCGCGTCGGTCACGGTCCAGGCGACCAGCCGCATGGGGTTGTCGGCGAAGGAGATGGCGATCTGGCCGGCGGTCCCGTGCCCGCCGTCGCGGGCGGTGATGGTGAAGCCGTCGCTGGCGCGGACGACCCGGGTCACCTGCACGCCCTTGTCCAGGCGGATGGTCTTGGCCAGGAACAGCGACAGCGGCGTGGCGCCCAGCGGATAGGCGGTGAAGGTGTTCAGCCGCTTGTCCTGCACGATCACCCGGCCGCCGTCGGAGACCACCAGCAGGCCGGACGGCGGGTCATAAGCGAACCGCGCCTTGCCGGGGCGCTTCAGGAACAGTTCGCCGCTGGTGGGCGGCCCGCGCCCATCGGTCTGGACGAAGCGGCCCTTGGCCTCGCCGAGGCCCTGCAGATAGGCCACCGCCTTGTCCACCAGCGCCCGGTCCTCCGCGGAGAGCGCCGGCGTCGGCGCGGGCGCGGCGAAGGCGGCGGCCGGCAGGAGGGCGGCGGTCGTGGCCAGGGCCAGGGTCTGGACCAGGAGGCGGCGGCGGCTCGTCAGGGTTCGTCTCATGGCGCTGAAATTGGCGGCCGATGGTGGCCGCAGCAAGGCTTGCCGGAACGCGCCGGGCGTCAGAAGGCGCCGGTGCGGCTGGGCGCCAGCGTCAGATGGACCCGGTCCGGCGCGCCGTCGCCGCCCGGACAGGCGGCGGGCTGGAACCGAAGGTCGTAGCAGATGCGGACTTCCGACAGGGCGTCGTCCCGGCCCCGCAGGCTCTGGACGAAGATCTCCTCGCGCCTGAGCCAGGGGTTCTTCGCCAGGAAGGCCGCGCGGACGGCGCCGGCGGTGAGGTCGCCTGGCGGTATGGCCTCGACCTTCGGGATGGCGATGCGGTCGAACAGCTTCGCCGACTGGGCGAAATAGGCCCGCGCGTCGGGCCAGGCGGCGCAGGTCCCATGCTTCTGCCACTCATGCTGCAGCAGCACCGCCGAGGGCGTGCGCCGCCACATTGCGCGCACCGTGGCGAGGTCGAGCGGACCCGCCGGCTTGCAGAAGCCGGGATAGGGCGGGTGCGCGCCGTCGGGCCACAGGCCGTGCAGGGTGAAGCCCAGCGGCCGCGCGCACTCCATCTCCTTGGCGCTCGCCCCGCTGCCGCCGGAGCGGCACCACTCCGGCGTCCAGGTCAGGGCCAGGGTGTAGTAGGCGATCGGCACGCCGGTCACGACCTCGTCGGGCCGGGGGTTGAGCGCCGGGGCGGGCCTGAGGTCCGGGGGCGGCGCCTCAGCGGGCGCAGCCAGGGCTTGCGCGGCCGAAAAGGCGAAGACGGCGGCGAGGGTGAGGGTCGAGAAGCGCATGGCGGTTATCTACCCGCTTCGGCCCGATTTTACATGCAAGCAATTACTTGCATATTAGCGGCCATGACCGACGACGTGGACCGGGTCTTCAAGGCGTTGGCGGATGCAAGCCGCCGCGCGCTCCTCGACGACCTGTTCCGCGAACCCGGCCAGACCCTTGGCGCGCTGGCCTCGCGCCTCGCCATGACCCGCCAGGCGGTCAGCCAGCATCTGGCGGTGCTGGAGGCCGCCAACCTCGTGGCCACCGCCCGGCGGGGCCGCGAGAAGCTGCACTACCTGAACCCCGTCCCGATCCACGAGGCGCACGCCCGCTGGATCGCCAAGTTCGAACGGCCGCGGCTCGACGCCCTGGCCGAACTGAAGCAACGCCTCGAAGGAGACCGCGATGGATAAGCCGTCCTACGTCTATGTGACCTACATCCTGACAACGCCGGAAAAGGTGTGGGAAGCGATCACCGACGCCGACGTCAGCGCCCGGTTCTGGCATCGCGCCAACGTCTCCGACTGGCAGGTGGGCTCGACCTGGGAGCACAAGTTCCCCGGCAAGCCCGCCGACCTGGTGGGCAAGGTGCTGGAAGCCGCGCCGCCGCATCGCTTGGTGATGACCTGGGCTGGGCCCGCGCACGTGGACAATCCCGACCGGGTGTCGGTCGTTGCCTTCGACATCCGCCAGATGGGCGAAAAGGTGCGGGTGACCATGACCCACAGCGAACTCACGCCCCCGGGCCTGAAGGATGTGTCCGAAGCCTGGCCGGCCGTCCTCTCCAACATGAAGACCCTGCTGGAGACCGGCGGCGTAATCCCCGACGCATTTGGGGGGATTCACGGCTAGGGTTCAAACCGCCGGTTACGAGGTTGCGGCCTAGATCCGACATCGCCCTCCGCGCTGGTCGCCCGATCAAAGGTCGGCTTCAACCTCACTATTCGGGAAGACTTCGAAGCCATCGGCCTCGAGTTTGACGAAAAATTCAGCGGCCTCTTCATCCGAACGAAGAGACAGATCGTCGAAAAACACCAAGTAACCGTCGGACTCGTCGTCCATTTTAACAACGGTCTTAACCAGGAGGCGGCTCAGGGGCGCGGCCCATCTGCGGCCCGGGTCCAACAGTCTGAGTGAGTCTCCGGGCTTTGGAAGCACGCCGACTTCCAGGGCCCGATTAGCGTACCCGTAGGCGCGACCTGGCGTGAAAACGTCGACGATCTCGACGGTCCTCATATCTCGAGTCCTGTGTCTACGGCGCGGCGCTGACCAGGATCTCGCGTTTGCCGGCGTGGTTGGCGGGGCCGACCACGCCCTCCTGCTCCATCCGCTCGATGAGCGAGGCGGCGCGGTTGTAGCCGATCTGCAGGCGGCGCTGGATGTAGCTGGTCGAGGCCTTGCCGTCGCGGGTCACCACGGCGACCGCGCGGTCGTAGAGGTCGTTGCCGCCCTCGCCATCGCCGCCGAACCCGAAGTCGCCGGCCTCCGCGTCCTCCTCCGGCGCGGCGGTGACCTCTTCCAGGTACTGCGGCTGGCCCTGCTCGCGCAGGAACCGGGCCACGGCCTCCACCTCGCCGTCGGAGACGAAGGGCCCGTGCAGGCGGGTGACGCGCCCGCCGCCGGCCATGTAGAGCTGATCGCCCTGGCCCAGCAGCTGTTCGGCGCCCTGCTCGCCCAGGATGGTGCGGCTGTCGATCTTGGAGGTGACCTGGAAGCTGATCCGGGTCGGGAAGTTGGCCTTGATGGTGCCGGTGATCACGTCCACCGACGGGCGCTGGGTGGCCATGATCAGGTGGATGCCGGCGGCCCGCGCCATCTGCGCCAGGCGCTGGACGGCGCCTTCGATGTCCTTGCCGGCCACCATCATCAGGTCGGCGACCTCGTCGATCACCACGACCAGGTAGGGCATCGGCTCCGGGGTGATCTTCTCGCTCTCGTAGATCGGCCGGCCACTGTCGTCGAAGCCGGTCTGGACGGTCCGCTCGAAGTGCTCGCCCTTGGCCGCGGCCTCCTTGGCGCGCTCGTTGTAGGAGGCGACGTTGCGCACGCCGATCTTCGACATGCGGCGATAGCGGTCCTCCATCTCGCGCACAGTCCACTTCAGGGCGACGATGGCCTTCTTGGGATCGGTCACCACCGGCGCCAGCAGGTGCGGGATGCCGTCGTAGACCGACAGCTCCAGCATCTTCGGGTCGATCATGATCAGCCGGCACTGGTCGGGCGGCAGCCGGTAGAGGATCGACAGGATCATGGCGTTGACGCCCACCGACTTGCCCGAGCCGGTGGTGCCGGCGATCAGCAGGTGCGGCATCCGCGCCAGGTCGGCGATGTAGGGCTCGCCGCCGATGGTCTCGCCCAGGGCCATGGGCAGGGTCTGGCCGCCGCGCTCGTATTCGCCGCTGGCCAGCAGGTCGCGCAGGTAGACGGTCTCGCGCTTCTGGTTGGGCAGCTCGATGCCGATGGCGTTGCGGCCCGGCACCACTGAGACGCGGCAGGCGGCGACGCTCATGGAGCGCGCGATGTCGTCGGAAAGCGCCACCACCCGGGCGGACTTCACGCCGGCAGCCGGGACCAGCTCATAGAGGGTGACCACCGGGCCTGGGCGGATCTGGTCCACCTGGCCGCGCACCCCGAACTCGGCCAGCACGCTTTCCAGGAGCTGGGCGTTCTGGCGCAGGGCGCCCTCGTCGAACTGGGCGGCGCGGGGCTTGGGCTTGGCCAGCATGCCGAGCTCCGGCAGCTTGAAGCCGCCGGCCCGGGCGAAGTCGAAGGTGGTCTGGGCCTCGCGGTGCTCGCGGGCGCTTTCCTTGGGCGCGGCCTTGGGGGCCTTGACCCGGGGGCCTTCGCCGGGCTCCAGCGCGATGGGCGCGGGCTCGAGGGCGGCGTCGGAAATCCCGCCGGCCCGACGGTCGCGGGCCGAGACCTTGGCCGCGCGGGCGGCCTTCTCCGGCTTGGCGGCGGCGAGCCTGGGCTTGGGCGTCAGCAGCACCGACAGCCAGTCGGCCAGGGTGCGCAGCTCCCCTTTCCGCAGGCCCACCGCATAGCCCATGGCAGCCAGGCCGATGGCCAGGAAGACGCCGGCGGCGATCGGCAGGCTGGTGGGGACGTGGGCGTAGGCCAGCAGGCGGCTGAACGCCCCCAGCAGGGCGTCGCCCCACAGGCCGCCCAGGCCCTTGGCCAGCGGCCAGGCGGCGGGCGGCGCGGGCAGGGCCAGCGCCGCCGACAGCGCCAGCACCCCGCTCGCGCCCACCAGCGCGCGCAGGCGCAGGGCGCCGCGCGAGCGGGCCGGCTCGGACGCGGCGGCGCGGCAGAGGCCCAGCACCACGATGGTCAGCGCCAGGAAGGCGCAGCCCAGGCCCAGCGACTGGACGAAGACGTCGGCCAGCACCGCGCCCGGGCCGCCCAGGGCGTTGGTCGCCTTGAGGGGGCCGGCGGCGTTCAGGCTGGGGTCGGCGGCGTTGTAGGTGGCGAAGGCGACGGCCAGCGCCGCGCCCGCCGCGGCCGTGACCCCGCCGCGCAGGCGCGCGGTTCCCGGATGCGACCAGGCCAGGCCCGCGATGTGCCCCACCAGGGCCATGCCGGTCTTCCGCGCCGTCCGCGCCATGCCCCAAACGCTCCCACTCTACCGTCAGCAAATCAGCCGGCCATGTTTCGCCGCGGGATGGTTAACCGGCCATTTACCGGGCCGGCCCGGCGGAACGGATTTGCGGGGCGAATGCCTGGGCGATAGGGTCGCGGCCATGCAGTGGTCCATGCCCCATCGCGTCCTCCAGCTGGTCGCGGCCGGTCTCGTGCTTGTCGCGGTCTCGGCCTTCGCCATGGGCGTCGTCAACGCGCCGTCGCGTGGGCGGATGCCCGGCGAGCGGGTGGCCGGCGCCACGGTGGGCGGCGCGGCCCCGCTGACCGCCACCGACGCGGTGCCCCTGGGCGTCGACCGCATCGAGGGCCTGGCGCCGCGGGAGTTGACCGAGGAAGAGAAGGAGAAGCTGCAGGAGGCGCGCGAGGCCAAGGAGGAGGCCGACGCCGAGGCCAAGGCCGCCGCCGAGACGGCGACCCCGCCCAAGGTCAGCCCGCCCTCGCCGCCGCCGCCCGCCGCGCCCGAGGCCGCGCCGGCCTCGCCGCCCGACGAGGCCCCGCACTAGACGCAGGTCAGGCCGTCCCGTGAGCCTTGAAGCCTAGGGGTGGCTCAGGCCACCCCGTGCGCCTTGAAGAACGCCAGCATCTTCGGCCAGGCGTCGGCCGAGGCCTCGGCGTTGTAGCTGCTGCGGTAGTCGGCCAGGAAGCCGTGCTGGGCGTTCGGGTAGACGATGATCTCGTCGTGCTTGCCGGCCGCCTTGAGCGCGGCGCGCATGTCGTCGACGTCCTTGGCCGAGATGCCCTTGTCCAGGCCGCCGTAGAGGCCGAGCACCGGACACTTCAGGTCCTTGACGCCGTCGATCGGCGCCGTGCGCGGATAGTTGGCGCTGGGCTTCAAGGGCCCGTACCAGGCCACGCCGGCCTTGAACTCCGGGAACACCTCGCAGCAGCGCCAGGTCGCCCCGCCGCCCCAGCAGAAGCCGGTGACGCCCATCCGCTTGGTGTCGGCGAAGGGCTGGGCCGCCAGCCATTTCAGCGTCGCGGTGGTGTCGCCCAGCACCTGGGCCTCGGGCGTCGCGCGCACGATGTCCCCGACCACCTTCATGTCCTCGGTCTTGGACGGGTCGCCGGCGCGCACGAAGAGATCAGGGGCGATCGCCACATAGCCGAGCTTGGCGAGGCGGCGGCAGATGTCCTTGATCCACTCGTGGACCCCGAACACCTCGGTGTTGACGAAGATCACCGGGTGTTTCCCCTTCGCCTCCGGGCGGGCCAGGAAAGCCGGGATCTTGCGATCGGTCGACTGGATCTCGACGGTCGCGGTGACCAGGCCCTTGGTGTCGGTGGTGATGGTCTCGGCGTCGGCCGAATAGGCGGCCACGGCGTAGCCGCCGGCCAGGGCCAGGGCGATCCCGCGGCGCGTCAGATGAAAGTCCTCGTCCCAATTGCCGTCGGCGCGGTGAAGCGTGACCATGGAATCCTCCCGATTTCATTGTGCGCGGCGATCCTGTGCAGCCTGGACGCGCGATGTCAAAGCTTCGCCGAGACCGGTCATGGCGGCCCGGCGAGGCGGCTCGCGCCGCCGGCGACATAAGAGCGTCATACGGGGCATCCTTGCGTAAGCCCGACGCGTAGCTAAGGTTAACCGCAGCCGGGGTGCAGCATGGTGGACAAGTCCGCGCCGTTCCGCAGATCCCGGCCAGTGATCGCGGGGGGTTAGGTGGCCAGATACCTAGGGGCCGGCGCCGTCCTGAAGAGTCCCCGGACGACCCGGAACTATACCGCTGCCGCGGCCGCCCAGTGGGAAACCATGGCCCGCACCCTGCGCCCGCCGCCGCACATCATCGGCGTGGGCGGCTTCGGCGTGACCTATCGGGTGGTGGACGACCACGGCGCGGCCTTCGCCATGAAGGAGTACTTCCCGCGCGACCACGCGGTTCGCGGCGCCGACGGCCGCATCGCCGCCAAGCGGTCGGAGGACGGCTTCAGCCGCAAGATCTACGAGGAGGGCCTGCGCCGCTTCGTGGCCGAGGGCCACATGCTGACCTCCTTCGTCCATCCCAACGTCCAGCGGGTGGTCGACACCTTCGACGACAACGGCACCAGCTATCAGCTCATGAAGCTGGTGGAGGGCCGCGAGGCGCTGGGCGAGAGCGACACCGGGGCCGCGCGGATCGAGCGGCGGGTGACGCTGGACGACTACTTCCGCGAACTGGAGCGGCCCGACGGCGGCGTCCCGATCGACCTGCCGCTCCTCGAGCCCGTCCTGCGCCAGCTGCTGGATGCGGTTGAGTACATCCACACCGAGGGCGCGCGGAAGGCCCAGGAGATCACCGGCGCGTCCACCCGCGGCCTGCTGCACCGGGACATCAAGCCGTCCAACGTGCTGATCGACGCGCCCGCGGCGCTGATCGACGCGCCGGCTGCGGAGATCCTGCGCCACCCCGAGACCCGCGCCATTCTGATCGACTTCGGTTCCGCGCGCCTGTTCCGCGACGCCGAGACCGACGACGTCTCGCGCTCCATCGGGGTGGTGACCGAGGGCTACGCCCCGCCCGAGTTCAAGGACAACCAGATCGAGCAGCAGGGGCCGCATTCCGACATCTACAGCCTGGCGGCGATCGTCTGGCGCGCCTTCCTGGGCCGTAAGCCCAACACCGCCCAGCTCGCCAACGGCGCCAAGCTCGCCGACCTGGCCCAGCCGGTCCGCGGCGCTGACGGGGTCCTGCGCCCCCGCGCGCCGAAGGCCTTCCTGCAGTCGGTCGACCGGGCGCTGAACGCGGCCGTGGGGGCCCGGCCGCAGTCGGTCGCCGAGTGGCGGCGCGAACTCTGGAGCGGCAAACCTCCGGCTCGGGAACGCGGCAAGCCCGCCAAGAAGCCTGCCGCCGAGGAGCGCCGCGGCCTGCACCCGGTGGTCTGGCTGATCGGCCTCCTGATGACCGGCGCGAGCCTCTTCGCCTGGTTCAATTCGCGTGGCCCCGAGCGCAACATCGAGGCGCAGGCCGACCTGGCCTATCAGGACGCCCAGAAGGCCGCCGCCCTGGCCGGCCCGGAAGCCGACCACGCCGCCGAGATCGCCAAGGGCGCCGCCGACACCGGCCGCTCGGCCGTCGATCCCTCCGAACAGGGGGGCCGCAACTACGCCGACTTCCAAGCCTTCGTCCCGGTGGAGCGGATCACCCACAGCGCGACGAGCGGCGACACCCAGTACGGCGACAAGTACCGCAACTTCCGGCTTTCCGACGGCCAGAACGCCAACTGGTGGTGCCACAAGAAAGGGCCGGACATCGTCCCGGACGCCGCCTACGACACCTACAAATATCCCAGCGCCACGGTGGACGGCGAAGCGGGCTGGGCCTGCGCCATCGGCCACACCCACCTGGTCCAACGCGAATACACGGGCAGCCGGAACCCCTGGAAGATGGTCGGTTCCGGCTACACCTATGCCGGCGAGGTCGACACCGCCGAGAAGCCGTCGGGCCTGGGGGTGATGACCTTCCCCGACAACCACGAGCTCGGCGGCCGGTTCGCGGCCACCGCCAACGGCTTCGAAGCGACCGGTGTCTATGTGGCGACCCTCGACCTGGTCCGCACCGGCGTTTTCGAGATCAGCGCCGGCGCCGGGCTGCCCTCGTTCGACAGCTCGAGCACCGAGGACCAGCAAAAGGGCAAGGTGATCTTCCGGGGCCGCACGACGAAGGACCGCACTGTCGGCCTGTTCGTGAAGGACGGCGTCTCGACCACCGGCGTGCGCAACAACAACGGGGTGATCGTCGGCCGCAGCATCCTGTCCGACGGCTCGGTGTTCTACGGCCTGACGGCTTCCCCGGACCCGGCGGGCGGGGCCGGCGCGATCGACGCGACGGCGGCGAACGTGACCAAGGCCTGGGGCCGGCTGGAAGGCGGCGAGGGGATCTATACGGGCCAGCTGACCGGCGGAAAGCCCGACGGCTGCGGGATCTGGGACCGCCACGGCCAGCGCGAGGTCGGCTACTACGACGCCGGCGTAAAACGCCAGGGCGGCCTGCCCGACGAGTGCCGCAGCGCGCGTTACGCCGGCGGCTTCGACCTGTCGGCCTTGCCGGCGGCGCCGGGCGCGGCGGCCGCGAAATGAGCCGCGGGCGCGCCTTTCGAGCCGCTGCGGCGCTGGCGGCCGCCCTGGCCGCTGGCGTGGCCCAGGCTTCCGCGGCGCCGTCCGAGGGGTCGGGCGCGGCGGCCGCCCGCGCCCAGGCCGAGGCCGACGCCGCGCCCCCCAGCCCCAAAGAGACTCCCAAGGACAGCGCCAAAGCCCGGCCGCGCGAGGCCGCGCCCAAGCGGAACCGCTGCGCCGAGCTTGATGCCGCCAGCATTCCGGCCTGCGCCGACCGCCTGGCCCGCGGGGGCTCCCAGCCGCCGGTCGCCGCGCCCCTGGCGAGCGGCCCCGCCGCGCCGCAGGCTCAGCCGGTTCCGGCCCGCGCGCCGGTCGCCGCGCACAGGTCCCCGGTCCGCGCCGCCAAGCCGCGTCCCGCCGCGCCCCAGCCCACCACCGTCTGGGGCCGGGCGATGGATCAGGTCCGCAAGCAGCCGATCCTGGCCGGCGCCGGCGGAGGGGCGGCCCTGCTGCTGCTGGCCCTCGGGGCCTGGGGCGCGGCCGGCCGCATCCGCCCGCGGCGGCGCCCGAGCCTGCCACCGCAAACGCTGCGTCAGCCCCCGGCCACGCCGCCCAGCGCCTACCGCCGCGACGTCCTGCTGCGCGACGCCGCCGGGCGCGACTGGCGGATCGGCGGCGGGGCGCTGACGCCCGGTGCGGCGGTCGGCTGCGGGTCTTCGAGCGACCTGCGGGTGGAGGGCGACGGGGTGGCGGAGCGGCATGCTCTGCTCTGGGTCAGCGAGGGCCGGCTGCTGCTGCGCGGCCTGGCCGCCGACCCGGTGCTGCTCAACGATCGAAGGCTGCGGGCCGAGGAGGCGGAGATCGCCTCGACCGGCGATAGTCTCCAGCTGGGCCAGGCCCGGTTCACCATCATCATCGATTAGACGAGGCCAGGGCTTCGGAAAGGGGTGCGGGATGCGGACAAGGATGTGGAGGCGGGGCGCCGCCATGGCGCTCGGCGTTTCGCTGGCGCTGACGGCCGGGGCGCGGGCCCAGGTCAATTTCGAGCACCTGTTCCCCAGCATCGTACGGGTGGCGGGCCTCGGGGCCGACGACAACATCTCGCTGGGGTCCGGCGTGGTGGTGGCCAGCACCGACACCGGCAGCTACGTGATCACCAACTACCATGTGATCGCCGACGCCGACGCCAGCCAGATCCGCGTCGTGGCGCCCCAGGGCGAGACCGGCGACAAGACCACGGTTTCACCCGCCCGCTTCGTCAGCGGCGACAGCGCCACCGACATCGCGGTGCTCTATGTGGCCAACTTCTTCGCGCCCGCCCTGCCGCTCGCGGTCGGGCCGACGCCGGAGAACCTGGCGGTGCGCGCGATCGGCTATCCCGGAACCGACATCGGCCAGTGGCGGGTGCTCAAGACCCGGCCCACCATCACCGACGGCATCGTCTCGACCAGCCAGACCGCGCCCTGGCGGCCGGGTCTGCCCGCCGTGGGCCAGGTGCAGCACACCGCCGCGCTCAACGAAGGCATGAGCGGCGGCCCGCTGCTTGACCTCTGCGGGCGGGTGGTGGCCATCGACACCGCCTACAACGGCTCGGCGCGCGGCGTTAACCTCTCGCTCTCGGCGGCGGACGTGACGCCCTACTTGCAGCGGCAGAACATCGCCTACACCGCCTCGAAGACCGCCTGCGACCCCAATGCGTCGAACCAGCAGGCGCTCGCCCAGGCTCAGGCCCAGGCGCAAGCCCAGGTCCAGTCGCAACAGGCCCAGCAGGTCGCCGCCCAGGTCAAGATGCAGCGCGAATCCGAGGAGCATCAGCGCTCGCTGATGCTGGCGGGCGGCGCGGCCCTGGCGGTGGTGGTGCTGGGAGGCGGCGCGGCCCTGCTGCTGCGGCGACGCGGCGCCGCCGCGCCGGTCTCCGACGCCGTGGCCGCTCCGATCGCGCCGGCCGGCCCGCCGCACGGCCTGGCCCTGCGCGGGGTCAACCAGGCGTCCGGCAAGACCCAGATCGTCCGCCGCGAGGACCTGATGGGCGACGTCGGCTTCGAGATCGGCCGCAACGCCGGCTTCGGCTCGCCTGGCACCTCGCGCCGCCACGCCCGCCTGGTCTGGTCGCCGAGCGCCGGCTTCGTCCTGCGTGACCTGGGCTCGACCGGCGGGACCCGGGTGAACGGCCGCGAGATCAAGGGCGCGGGCGACCAGCCCATCAACCTGGGCGACGTGATCGAATTCGGCGCGCCGGACGCGCGCTATTCCGTCGAAAAGCTTTGAGGGAGGCCCAGATGGCCAACTCCGACGACGAAGCCACCAAACCCTACCGCCCCGGTCCGCAGAAGGGCGGCGGCCGCGACGACGATCCCGACAAGACCCGCGCGATGGGCGCCAGCGGCTACTACGACGACGAGGAAGACGAGGACGAGGGCGACGACGTCACCCGCGCCGCGGTCCCCGGCCGTCCGGCCGCCGCGGCGGGTGGGGCCAAGCCGCGCGCCGGGCGCATCACGGTCGAGGCTGGCGACAACAACCGGGGCCCGCGGGTCACCTTCCCGGCGGAGACCGCCAGCCAGCCGGTCTGCGCCGTGCTGCTGGTGGTCAAGGGCCCCGGCCTCGGCATCTGCCTGCCGCTGAGTTATGGGCGCAGCTCCGTCGGCCGCAGCGCCGAGGCGCGCCTGCAGCTCAACATCGGCGACGACCAGCTCTCCGGCCTGCACTTCATCGTCGCCTTCGACGAAGCCGACGGCTCGTTCGACGTGCGCGAGGCCGACGCGGCCACCAACCACACCTATGTGAACGGGACCCGCGTGCGGGCCGCCACGGTGCTGGCGGCGGGCGACACCATCCGGGCCGGCGCCACGGAGTTCCGCTTCGTCCCCTGCGTCGGGCCCGACTGGAACTGGGCCCAGGTCCTCGAGCCGCAGGGCTAGGCGGCGTGACCCTGACGGCGGACATCGCCTACGGCCAGATCATCGGCCAGCGGCAGCGGCAGGAGGACCGCCTCGCCGTGGTGCGCGACGGCGAAGACGGGCCGGCGCGCTTCCTGGTGCTGTCGGACGGCATGGGCGGGGCGGTCGGCGGCGACATCGCCGCCGGCGTCATCGTCGACACCGTGGTCGAGGCCCTGGACGGGGCGGCGGGCGGCGCCGGCGCGGCGGGCTCGGCGCTCCGGGCCGCCGCGGTCGCCGCCAACAAGGCGCTGCGCGCCCGGGTGCGCGCCGATCCGGGGCTCGACGGCATGGGCGGTACGCTGGTGATCGTGCGCCTGGCCGGGGCGGGGCTGTTGTTCTTCTCCATGGGGGATTCGCCCCTGCGGCTGGTGCGCGCAGGCCAGGCGATCCGCCTCAACGCCGACCACTCGGTGGGCGGCATGCTCGACGCCCAGGTCGCCCGCGGCGAGATCTCGGCCGCCGCCGCCGCCGAGCGGCGGGACCGCAACAGCATCGTCTCGGTGCTGACCGGCGGCCCGATCGGCGGCATGCGCATGGACGAGAGCGCCGACCTGACGCCGCTGGCGGCCGGCGACGTCCTGGTGCTGGCCAGCGACGGCCTGGACACCCTGGCCGCCGAGGAGATCGCCGCGGTCGCCGGCCAGGACCGCCCCGCCGTGGAACTGGCCGAGGCCCTGCTGGCGGCTGTGGAGGCCGCCGATCGCCCGCGCCAGGACAATGCCTCGGTGATCGTGGCCCGCTTCCGGCCGTCGTAGCGACGCTTGAGACTCCCACCCCACGGTCCGTCCGCGACCCTTGTTACGGCATGTCCCTGTGGTGATTAGGGCTTTTCGCCCTTGCGACCGCGTTCAATTTCCCCATATCGGCTGGCGACGCTAGGTTTCTCCTTAAGGAAACCACCTTTAAAGGAAGGACCTGGCTGAGACCTGATCGAACCTAAGATTCGAACCAATAGGGGACGTTGCAACCAGGCGCTTCCCAAGAAGGCCTCCCGACACGTCCGCCACCAAAGGAGCGAGCTAGACTCTCTATGAGCAAAATTATCGGTATCGACCTCGGCACGACCAATTCCTGCGTCGCCATCATGGATGGCAAGACGCCGAAGGTGATCGAAAACGCCGAGGGCGCGCGGACCACCCCGTCCGTGGTCGCCTTCCTGGATGACGGCGAGCGCCTTGTGGGCCAGCCGGCCAAGCGCCAGGCCGTGACCAACCCCGCCAACACCCTCTTCGCCATCAAGCGCCTGATCGGCCGCAACTACGGCGACCCGATGGTGGAGAAGGACAAGGGCATGGTGCCCTATGACATCGTCAAGGGCCCGACCGGCGATGCGTGGGTGAAGGCCCACGGCAAGGATTATTCGCCGCAGCAGGTGTCGGCCTTCATCCTGCAGAAGATGAAGGAAGCCGCCGAGCAGCACCTCGGCGAGAAGGTCGAGAAGGCGGTGATCACCGTCCCGGCCTACTTCAACGACGCCCAGCGCCAGGCGACCAAGGACGCCGGCAAGATCGCGGGCCTGGAAGTCCTGCGGATCATCAACGAGCCCACCGCCGCGGCGCTCGCCTACGGGCTCGAGAAGAACGACGGCAAGAAGATCGCGGTCTACGACCTGGGCGGCGGCACCTTCGACGTCTCGATCCTGGAGATCGGCGACGGCGTCTTCGAGGTGAAGTCCACCAACGGCGACACCTTCCTGGGCGGCGAGGACTTCGACCTGCGGATCGTCGATTTCCTGGCCGACGAGTTCAAGAAGGAGCAGGGCGTCGACCTGCGCAAGGACAAGCTGGCCCTGCAGCGCCTGAAGGAAGAGGCCGAAAAGGCCAAGAAGGAGCTCTCCAGCGTCACCCAGTACGAGGTGAACCTGCCGTTCATCTCGATGAACGCCAACGGGCCGCTGCACCTCAACATCAAGCTCTCCCGCGCCAAGCTGGAAGGCCTGGTGGAAGACCTGGTGACCAAGACCATCGGCCCTTGCGAACAGGCGCTGAAGGATGCGGGCCTCAAGACCTCCGACATCGACGAGGTGATCCTGGTGGGCGGCATGACCCGCATGCCCAAGGTCATCGACACGGTGAAGGACTTCTTCGGCCGCGAGCCGCACAAGGGCGTCAACCCCGACGAGGTGGTGGCGCTGGGCGCGGCGGTTCAGGCCGGCGTGCTGCAGGGCGACGTCAAGGACGTGCTGCTGCTGGACGTGACCCCGCTCACCCTGGGCATCGAGACCCTGGGCGGCGTGTTCACCCCGCTGATCGAACGCAACACGACGATCCCGACCAAGCGAAGCCAGACCTTCTCCACGGCCGACGACAACCAGTCGGCGGTGACCATCCGGGTGTTCCAGGGCGAACGGCCGATGGCGGCCGACAACAAGATGCTGGGCCAGTTCGACCTGGTGGGCATCCCGCCGGCGCCGCGCGGCGTGCCGCAGGTCGAGGTCACCTTCGACATCGACGCCAACGGCATCGTCAACGTTTCGGCCCGCGACAAGGCGACCAACAAGGAACAGTCGATCCGCATCCAGGCCAACGGCGGCCTCTCGGATTCGGACATCGACGCCATGGTCAAGGAAGCCGAAAGCAACAAGGCCGAGGACGAGAAACGCAAGGCGGTGGTCGAGGCCAAGAACCAGGCCGACGCCGTGGTCCATTCGACCGAGAAGGCGCTCGGTGAGCACGGCGACAAGGTCAGCGCCGAAGAGAAGACTGCCATCGAGACCGCGCTCGAAGACCTCAAGGGCGTGCTGGAATCGGGCGACGCCGAGGTGATTTCGGCCAAGACCCAGACCCTGATCCAGGCCTCGATGAAGCTGGGCGAGGCCATGTACAAGGCCCAGCAGGACTCCGGTGAAGGCCCGGCCTCCGACGCCGACGCCGCCCACGCGGCGGGCCACGGCGGCGAGGACGTGGTGGACGCCGAGTTCGAGGAAGTCGACGGCGACGACCACAAGAAGTGACGGACGCGGCGAACTGCCCCATGGCGAGCTTTCCCGGCTTCTGCGAAGAGATCGCCATTGGGGACGTCGCCGCCGCTTCTGCGATGCGACTAGGGACCCCCGCCCGCTCGGTTCCCCCTTTCCTCCCGGATAGGCAGCCTTGCAGCGCGGCGGGGGTTTTCCCACCTTCCCACCTTCCCAACAGACAAAGTCTGTCTACTGTCGAGCTTTCAGCCCGCTGGCGATTTGATGCGTGATTATTACGAAATCCTCGGTGTCGAGCGGACCTGCGACGCGGGCGCTCTGAAGGCGTCCTTCCGCAAGCTCGCCATGGAGCACCATCCCGACCGCAACGGCGGTTGCGAGGACGCGGCCGGGCGGTTCAAGGAGATCAACGAGGCCTATTCGGTCCTCTCCGACCCCCAGAAGCGCGCGGCCTATGACCGCTTCGGCCATGCGGGCGTGAACGGCGCCGGCGGGCCCGGCGGTTTCGGCGGCGCCCAGTTCCACGACGTGGGCGACATCTTCAACGAGGTGTTCGGCGATGTCTTCGGCGACATGTTCGGCGGCGGCCGGCGCGGCCAGCAGCAGCGCAGCGGGCCAGCCCGCGGCCAGGACCTGCGCTACGACCTGGAGATCAGTCTGGAGCAGGCCTATGCCGGCGCCGAGGTGGAGATCACCGTCCCGGCGGCGCTGACCTGCGAGACCTGCGAGGGCTCGGGCGCCAAGCCCGGGACCAGCCCCACCGCCTGCAACGCCTGCGGCGGCGCAGGCCGCGTGCGGGCCACCCAGGGCTTCTTCTCCATCGAACGCGCCTGCCCGCGCTGCGGCGGCTCCGGCCGCCTGGTGCTGGATCCCTGCGGCGATTGCCACGGCATGGGCCAGGTGCGGCGCGAGCGGACGCTGTCGGTGCGCATCCCGGCCGGCGTCGACGACGGCGCGCGCATCCGCCTGGCCGGTGAAGGCGACGGCGGCCAGCGCGGCGGCCCGCGCGGCGACCTCTACATCTTCGTCTCGGTGAGGCCCCACGAGCTGTTTGAGCGTGACGGGCTGGACCTGCTCTGCACCGTGCCCGTGCCCATGGCGATCGCCGCCCTGGGCGGCCAGATCGACGCGCCCTGCCTGCTGGGCGGCGAGAACTGCGACGGCAACTGCAAGATCGGCGTCAAGGTGCCCGAAGGCGCCCAGACCGGCCGCACCGTGCGCGTGAAGGGCAAGGGCATGCCGTCCCTGCGCTCACGCGACCGCGGCGACCTGGTGGTGGAGCTGTTCGTGGAGACGCCATCGAAGCTGACGGCCCGCCAGAAGGAACTGCTGCGCGAGTTCGCCGGCCTGTGCGGCGAGGCCCAGCATCCCAAGAACGCTAGCTTCACCGGCAAGGCCAAGACCTTCTGGGATAGCGTCAAGGGCGCCTGAGGCGGCATTTCGCGGGCCGTTCCTGTCACGGCGGTAACTTGACCGTAGGGCCCGCAGCCCCGATCCCTGCCGACCCCAGCCCGTTTCGGGAGGTCGGATCTTGAGCGAGCCCCTAGGCCCCCGCCGGCGGCACTGGATCGAGTATGCGGCGACCTTCGCGGCCCTCACCGTCTCGGTGATCTCGCTTTGGGTCGCCATCGCGACCGAACAAGCCAACCAGAAGATGGTCGACGCCAACGATCGGATGGTCGCCGCCGCCTCCTGGCCGTACCTGCAGCTCAACTCCAGCAACGACGACAATGGCAAGAAACGGATCACCCTGGAGCTGGAAAACGCCGGTGTCGGCCCGGCGAAAATCCAGAGCCTGGAGGTCTTCTGGCGCGGCAAGGCCTACGGCTCGGCGTTCCAGTTGCTCAGGGACTGCTGTGCGCCCGGCCAGGACCTGATCCAGATGGGCACGGTGCCGGTCCAGGGCGTCGTGCTGCGGGCCGGCGCCGAGCGGCAGTTCCTGAGCATCGACCTGCGCTCGGACAACCTGGCGACCTGGAAGGCCTTCGACCAGGTCCGGCTGAGCGAACTCACCTACCGCGCCTGCTATTGCTCAGTCTTCGACGAATGCTGGGTCCGCGAGCTGCGCGCCGGCCGGGCGCTGCGGGTGAAGGCCTGCCCCAAGCCGGCGACGCCCTACACCCGCTGACGCGGATATTCGCGGCGAAAGCCGGCGTCGGCGTTTGCGGCCCGCGAGCCTTTCGGCTAGAGACACGCCTCCGCTGGAACGCACCCGTAGCTCAGCTGGATAGAGCGTTGCCCTCCGAAGGCAAAGGTCACACGTTCGAATCGTGTCGGGTGCGCCAGCGGCTAAACTTCGACCCAAGCTGAACTATGGAGATTGCCGTCCGGGGCCTGTCGCGTGAACGGCCTCCGCGCGGCGTTGCCGTCGCGGTCCGTCGATGGATCGCACAGCCGCGCGGCTGTGGCCATGACCCCGGCGGATCGGACGGGCGAAAAACCGGCCCACTTCGGCAAAGCCTTCGCATCCCCGTGCGGCGTCCCGGCCGGCGGCTTCGCGCGCCGGTCCCGGTCGCGGGCCGGGGGCCGCCGTGGGAAGGTGGATCGTCGGCGACGCCTCCCACGGAAGCTGTGCCGGGCGTTCGCGGGGTCGACAGATTATCTGAGCTACATCAAATATAGATATATTCCGAATATCGAAGTCTTTCACATGACCGGCACGCCCCACGTCCCCTCGGAAGACGCCGCTCAGCGGGCCTGGCGGCTGATGCTCGACTACGTGGCCGCCACCGCGCCGGGGCGGGAGCGGAGCCTTCAGCGGCGGGGGTTGAGCGCGAACGACTCGCGCGCCCTGTCCAGCCTGGATGAGGACGAAGGCCGGCCGATCGGTGCGCTCGCCAGCCGGTGGGGCTGCGATCCCTCGAACGCCACCTTCATCATCGACCGGCTCGAAAAGGCGGGCCTGGCGAAACGCCGATCCTCGCCCGCCGACCGACGGGTCAAGCTCGTGGTCCTGACGCGGCGGGGCGCGCGCACGAAGGCCGAGCTTGCGGACGAGCTCAATACCCCGCCGCCGGGCTTCGACCGGCTCTCGCCGGCCGACCTGGAAGTCCTGGAATATGTGCTCGGCAAGCTCGTCCCGCGGATCGAGCCGGGAGACGCCGCCTAGCGGCTACGCTTCGACGAATCCTGAAGCGTCACCGCCTAGAACTGGACGTGGCCGCTCAGCCGCAGGTCGTAGATGCTGAGGTTGTCGCGGTTCTCGGCGCCGGCCTCCAGTGCAAAGCCGCCCGAGCCGTTCTCGCCGCGCAGCGAGAAGTGCGCCGCCGCCCCCGACCCGGAGATTTCCTCCGAACGCAGGGCGAAGGGATCGCCGCCGGCGATGAAGCGGGCGTTGGTCACCCCGAGGTTCTCATTGGCCACGGTGCGATAGCCCAGCGTCGCCTCCGGCCCCCAGGACCGGTCCGGCCCATAGAGCGCGCCCACCGCCACGCCGGCGAAGGCCGACAGGCGCGAGCTGGTGCGCGAGGCGACCGCGAGGTCCATGGCGTCGCCGCCGCCGGTCTCGCTGTAGGAGCCCTCGGCCAGGTGGATGTAGTCCAGGTTGGCCTGCGGGCGCAGGTAGTAGCGGCCGAAGTGGCGCTCGTAGCTGGCCATGGCGTGGGCGTTGAAGCCCAGCGCCGACCATTCGCCGTTGGCGGTGCGCGACACGGCCAGGCCGTCGCCGCCGAGCACGTCGATCACCCGGGTCGAGGAGACCTTCACATAGTCCGCGCCGAACCGGACGTTGGCCGAGAAACCGCCCTTGGTCATCCGCCAGTAGACGCCGGCGTCCACCATGTTGGCGTGCAGGTCGGCGGCCGCGTCGAGCTCGTCGGGGAAGATCTCATTGGTCGAGGCGCCGAAGGTCGCGCCCAGGATGCCGAGCGGGGTGCGCGGGATCTCGTAGCCGGCCACCGCGCCGAAGCTCCAGGCCTTGTAGCCCGGGTCGTCGTCATGGGTCCGCTGGAACAGCCCGGCGTTGGTCTCCTGCATCCAGAAGCCGCCGCCCACCGGGTCCTGCCGGTCGTCGAGCGGCTTGGAGAAGGACGAAACGCTGGCGGCGATGGTGTTGAAGATGCTCGCCGAGTGGTTGGGCATCAGCTGGTTGTAGAGGGTGATCAGCCCGCCGCGGGTGGTCTGCGCCAGCAGCGCGCCTTCCAGGCCGGTGTCCTTGCCGATGTTGGCGATCAGCGGCTCGTAGGCCGCGGCGGTGGCGGCGGGCAGGCCGAGCTGGGCGGCGGTCTTGCGGGTCAGGGTGGCGTCGACCGTCCCGGCCGCCAGGCTGGTCTGCAGGGTGGTGTTGTAGAGGAAGGGCGTGTCGCCGAGCAGGTTGGAGTCCAGCGCGCCGGCGGTGAGCTGCGGCGAGCTGATCAGGGTGTAGGTGGCCGAGCCCGGAAGGATCGAGGCCAGGCGCACGCCGATCTTTGCGCCGCTGGCGATGCTGGCCGGGCCGGACACCGCCATGCTGGTGGCCAGGCCGGTCGCCGGGTCCGCCGTCACCACCAGGGTCGAGGTCGCGCCCAGGTTCAGGCTGGGCAGCTTGAGCTGGCTGGCGTCGTTGATCTGCAGGGTGCCGTTGGCGACGTTCAGCGCCACCGTGCCGTCCGGCAGGCCGGGCGTGGTGGCGTCGAGGTTGCCCTTGACCACCGCGCCATTGTCGATGGTCAGGCTGTTGGCGCCCGAGCCCAGGTTGACGTTGCCGGTCACCGCGCCGGCGGTGATTTCGACGCGGTCGCCGCCGGAGCCCAGCAGCACCGCGCCCGCTATGGTCGGCGAGGCTGTATCGCCGCTGGGCGCGTCCTGCAGGATGTGGACGCCCGTGGTGTTCGCCGACAGGTCCAGCGCGATGTTCTGGCCGGTGATCCCGTTGGCCCCGCTGGCCCCGGTGGTGACGCCGGTGCTGAGGGTGCGGCCGGTCGAGATGATGCCGATGTTCTCGACCTCGACCAAGGAACCGGAGTGGTCGACCAGGCCCACGGCGTTGCCCTGCTGGCCGACGACGCTGGAGACGATCGTGTTGGCGTTCTGCATGGCCGCGACGTTGGAGCCGGCCGAGATGCTCACCGCCGTGGCGCTTGCGCCGGCGGCGTCGGAGTTCATCGACGCCGTGACCGCGCCGTCGTTGCGGAAGACCTGGGCGATGACGCCGTTCATCTCCAGCCCGGTGGCGCTGGCCGCATAGGCGCTGGCGCTCACCGTGCCGGAGATATGCACGCCGCCGGTGGTGTTCACGGTGAAGCCGCTGCCCGGCAGGCCGATCTGCATGCCGGTGGAGGTGATCCCGTCGTAGACGCCCTGTCCGGTGACCGCGCCCTTGATCTCGATGCCGAAGGCGTCCGGGTCGACGCCTACGTTGCCGATGGTGATGTTGCGGGTCGCGTTGCCCACCACCAGGGCCGGCGCCGAGGAAATCGAGGACAGCGCGCCCTCGGCGACGCTGATGGCGCCGGTGGTGTCGGTGGTGGAGACCTCGTCGACCAGGATGCCGCCGGTCACGTTGCCGCCGACCGTCACGGTCGCGCCGCCCTGCAGCAGGTCGTCGGCGGTCAGGTTCTTGAGGAAGTTCGTGTCGGTGCTGCGCGTCGTGAAGCGGTAGCCGGTCGAGGTCAGCGTGCCGTTGATCTCGAGGTTGCTGTTGATGTCGCCGGCCAGGTTCGCGACCTGGGCGTTCTGGCCCTGGGCCAGGATGGTGCCGCCCAGGGTCACCGAGCTCGAAATGCTGGCGTTCCCCAGGGTCCGGATGCCGATCGCGTTGGTGCCCGACACCGTGATCGAGCCCAGGTTGGAGAGGGTGCCGCTGAGCGCGCTCTCGACGGAGATCGCGTAGGAATTGTCGCCCTTGATGGTGATCGTGCCGGTGGCGTCGTTCGAGATGTCGCTGGTGAACAGCCCCGGGCCCGTCACCTGGATGCCGATGCGGTTCGACCCGTTGGCGAACGGACCGTGGGTGATGCCGTTGGAATCGGTGGTGGGCTGGCTGGTGTCGTCGACCTCGATCGAGCCGGTGTTGTCGATCGAACCCACAATGCCGGTGGCGGGCACGATCGCGTGGACGCCGGTCACATTGCTCTGGTTCTGGAAGAAGATCGTGCCGTTGTTGATCAGCGAGCCGGTGGGCGCATCGAGGGTGACCGCCGTGGTGTTCGGCGGGGCCGGCTTCACGGTGACGCCCGCATTGATGGTGATGTCGCCGGACGTCGAGGTGGCGAGCGGCGTGGTGGTGGTGGAGGTGACGGTGGTCGAGGTGGCGGCCTGGGCCTGGGCCGCGCCCGCCCAAAGCAGCGCCGAGGCGCTGACCAGCGCCGGGCCGAACTTGAGCAGACCCGCAAAACCCCGCCGGGGCAAAGCCTCGCCCGGTCGATTCGGGGCGGCGGCCGGCGAAAAATACCCAGTCATCAAGCTTTACCCCTCAGGACGGGATGATCGATCGAGGATGATTGTGTCTGGCGCATGGCTTCGGCGTCCAATTCGCCCTCTGGGCCGCGCCCAAATCAACCGGATCGTTTCATCTCCGACTCATAGTCCGAAACATTCGGCGGCTCGCCGATTTTCCCCAAGATTTGCATGGCTTACGCCGCGCGGCGAGCCCCATGGGGCGCAAAACCGCAGCGCGATCGTGAAACCTCATGCGAGGCTTAGATGCAAATATCTTCAACTCCAACAGCTTACGGAGGGGGAGAGGCGCAAAGGCTCTTGAACATGCTCCTGCAGCCACAGCCGCAGGATAGTGGGCAAGACCTGCCGACCCCCAGCTCCACAGCCACAACGACCACCGGGACCCCGGCCTCCCAGCCGGCCGGTTCGACAAGTTCGAGCCAATTCGTCTCGGACACCCTGGCTTCCCTGATCTCGGCGCAGGAAGCGCCGCCGGCCGCCTCGGACGTGGCCAGTCAGATCATCCAGACCGCCGACACCAACGGCGACGGCTCCCTGAGCCTGAGCGAGGTCGAATCCGCGCTCGGCCAGTCGACCACCTCCGGCGCCGACAGCACGTCGGGCGCCGACACGACCTCGGGCGCGGACGCGCTCGCCGGTGCGTTCAATCAGATCGACACGAACGGTGACGGTCAGATCAGCCAGCAGGAGCTCACCAACGCCCTGCAGGCGCAGGACAACGCGCAAAGCGCGCAAGGCCCGCAAGGCGCCCATCACGGCCATCACCACCATCACGGCGGCGGCGGCGGGATGAGCGGCGTCGGAGGCGCCGACACCACCTCCAGCACCGACCTTGCCGACACACTGATGGGCCAGCTCGACCAGAACGGCGACGGCTCGCTCAGCCTGAGCGAAGTCGAAAACGTCCTGGGCGTCTCGGCGACCTCCAGCGACGCCTCGGGCCTCTCCTCGGCGTTCAGCAGCCTCGATGGCAATGGCGACGGCCAGCTCTCCACCAGCGAGATCTCCGCCGGCATCGACGCCTTCCGGGCCGCCCACCACATGGCGGGCGCGCAGACGGCGGCGGCCACTCCCGCCGCGACCCAGGCCGTCACGGCCTAGGACGCAGGGTCCGCAAGAGCGGCGCGGCCGGGGCTTCCAGGCTCCGGCCGCGTCCGCGCGGCCCGCCGAGGACCCGTGCTATCCGAACCTGCGCCATACTGTTTCGCGGCCGTGTCGTGGGAGTCTCACGCGCCGAAATTCCTCTGGCGCGGGCCTGTGCCATCAAGCGGCCGGGACAAAAACGGAGACTGCCCTTCGATGCGACTGACGATCCGCACCGCCGCCCTTTCCGCCTGCGCCGCCCTCGGCGCGGCTCTGCTCGCGGCGCCCGCGGCCTGGGCGCAGGCCGCGCCCCAGACCGCCGCCCATGGCCCGAGGGGCGACGGCCAAAGGGGCGACCAGAGAGGCGATATGCGCGCCCGCATGGAGGCCATGCGCCAGGCGCACGAGCAGCAGCGCGCCCAGGACCTGCGCACCATCCTGCGGCTGCGGCCCGACCAGGAGCCGGCGCTGAGCGCCTTCCTCGCCGCGCACAAGCGTCCCGACCGTGGGCCGGGCGGCCCCGATGGCCGGCGTGGCCCGCCGGGCGGCCCGCCCGGTGCGCAGCCTGGCCAGATGACCACGACCCAGCGGCTCGACATGGAAGACCGCCGCATGGCTGAGATGTCGGCCCGCCGCCAGCGGCACGAGGCGTCGCTACGGGCCTTCTACGCGGCCCTCAGCCCCGACCAGCGGCAGGTCTTCGACGCCCTGCAGCGCGTGCAGCACGGCCACGGCGGCTTCGGCGGGCGCCACGGCCATGGGTTTGGGCGCGGCCCGATGGGCGGCCCTCCCGGGGCGCGCGGCGACGACTAACCGGCCGCGCCAGGAGCGACCCCAAAGGATTGTGGCGCGGCGGTTGTCCCTGCGCCACAATCCTCGCGGAGTTAGGAACGGCCATGAACAGCCAAGCCAGCGTCCTCCCGGCCCGCCACATCCTCGTCGTCGACGACGATTCCCAGCTGCGCGAGCAGGTGGTGGGCTACCTGGCCGAACACGGCTACCACCTGCATTCCGCCCACGACGCGGCCTCGATGGAGGCGGCCCTGGCCGCCGCGCCCATCGACCTGATCGTGCTGGACGTCATGCTGCCGGGCGAGGACGGGCTGTCGATCTGCCGCCGGCTGTCGGAGACCGGGGGCCCGGCCATCGTCATGGTCAGCGCCATGGGCGACGAGGTCGACCGGGTGCTGGGCCTGGAGCTGGGCGCCGATGACTACCTGCCCAAGCCCTGCAGCCCGCGCGAGCTCCTGGCCCGGGTCCGCGCGGTGTTCCGCCGGCTGGACGAGGTGCGCGGCGGCGCGCCCCGGCGCGGCAAGACCTATCACTTCCAGGGCTTCGTGGTGGACACCCTGCGTCGACAGCTGCGCGCGCCCAACGGCACCACCATCCTGCTGACCGGCGGGGAGTTCTCCCTGCTCAGCGTGTTCCTGGAGAACCCGCAGCGGATCCTGTCGCGCGACCAGCTGCTGGAACAGGCGCGCGGCTCGCAGACCGAGGTGTTCGACCGCGCCGTCGACGTGCAGATCAGCCGCCTGCGCCGCAAGCTGCACGCCTGTGTCGAGGGCGAGATCATCAAGACCTACCGCGGCGCGGGCTATCTGTTCGACGCCAAGGTCACCCGCGCATGAGCCGCAAGCCCGCATGAGCGACGCGGCCGGCCAGGCGCAGGCCGCACCCCGCCGGCGCCGCTGGTGGCCGCGGGCGCCGATCAGCCTGCAACTGGTGATCCTGCTGGTGGCGAGCCTGCTGGTCGCCCAGGCGATCAGCTTCGGGGTGATCCTGCTGATCCCGCCGCCCCGCCCGCCGGTCTATCGCGTGGCCGAGGTCGCGCTCGCGCTGCATGGCGGCTCGCTCAAGACCCGCTTTGGCCGGCCGTTGACCCGCGCGGCCGCCAAGACCCTGCCGTCGGAGCTGGTGGCGCCGCACCGCGAGCATGAACGCACCCTGCAGGCCCTGGCGCGCGCCCTGGGCGAGCCGGAGGCCCGGGTGCGGCTGGAGGAGCAGAACGCCTCGCCGCTCTGGCGGCTGCGGCGCGCGGTCACCGGCCAGCCTGCGCCGCGCGGCCCGGACCGCGGGGGTCCCATGGGGGCCTCGCCGTTCGGGACGGACCGTGATGCGCCAGGCATCGGCGACATCCCCGCGGGTGGCGCAGGCTTCGATGCGCCAGGCCCGGGCGACGCCGCCACGGCCGGCCGGGCCGCGGACCCGGGCGACCCCGACGCGCCGCGCCATTGGGGCCGCGGCAGGCCGCATCGGTTCGTCATGGGACCGGAGCTGCCGATCTTCGGCGACTTCAGCGCCGCCCTGCAGCAGGCCGATGGCGGCTGGACCGTGGTCCGCTCGACGCCGGAGTCCTTCCCCTCCGCCTGGCAGATGCAGGCCTCGGCGTGGCTGCTGGGCGGCTTCCTGCTGGTGGCCTCGGCCGGCTACCTGTTCTCGCGCCGGATCTCCGCGCCGCTGAAGCGTTTCGCCGAGGCGGCCGAAACCCTGGGCCGCGACCCGCACGCCCCGCAGATGACCCTGAAGGGTCCCGCCGAGGTCGGGGCCGCCGCCCACGCCTTTAACGAGATGCAGGCGCGGCTGAAGCGCTACATCAACGACCGCACCGCCATGGTGGGCGCCATTTCCCACGACCTGCGCACACCCTTGGCGCGCATCCGCTTCAAGCTGGAGGCCGCACCGCCCAGCCTGAAGGCCTCGGTGCTGTCCGACGTGGACCAGATGGAGCAGATGATCGGCGGAGTGCTGGCCTTCATCCGCGACGAGGGCCAGCCGCGTCGCCGGGAAAGACTGGATCTGCTGTCGCTGATCGAATGCGTGGCCGACGATGCGGCCCTGGTGGGCGGGCAGGTGGAGATCGTCGATGGCGCGCCGGTGACCGTGGACGGCGATCCGGTGGCCCTGCAGCGGCTGTTCTCGAACCTGGTGGACAATGCGCTGAAGTATGGCGGCGAGGCCCAGATCCACGTGCGCCAGGCCGGTCCGGCGGCGGTGGTGGAGATCGTCGATCCAGGGCCTGGGCTGTCGCAGGACGAGCTGGGGCGGGTGTTCCAGCCCTTCTACCGCACCGACGCCTCGCGCAACCTCGACAACGGCGGGGTAGGCCTGGGCCTGCCGATCGCGCGGTCCACGGCCCGCGCGCATGGCGGCGACGTGGAGCTGACCTCGCAGCCTGGCGCGACCCGGGCGATCGTCACCCTGCCGGCCGCGGCCTGAAGTTCGAAGGAGTCAGCCGCCGTGGCGGCCAGTCACCGGCGTATCGGGAAAGGCGAGCTGTTCGCGGGCGCGCCACTCCTCGGTGACGTAGTTCACGATCAGCGACTTGCGCACCACCGGGATCGGGCGCGGCTCGAAGCCGTGCCAGGTGTTGTTCGACGGCACGAAGGCCATCGCGCCGCCGGGCGTGAAGGGGGCGCGATGCGACCAGGTGTCGGCGTCGGCGTAGACGTCGGTGCCCAGATCGGGCTGGCCGTCGGGGCCCAGGTAGTAGAGCAGGGTGAACTTCTTCACGCCCAGGTCGGTGTGCGGCTGCAGCCAGAAGCCCTCGGTGTCCTGGGCGTATTCGATGCGCAGGCAGCAGCCGCCCAGCCGGGCGCCGGTCATCTCCTCGACCGCGGCCACGGTTTCGGGATGCTGGAACGCCTGGGCCATGGCCGCGCAGGCTGGGTGCCGCGCGATCGCCTCGGCGTCGATGTAGGTGCGGGTGTTGTTGTGGATTTCGCGCGATCCGGATACGCCGTTCAGCGCCGGCGCGTCGAAGGGCAGGGCGTCCATTTCCGCCGCCAGATCGGCGGGCAGGACGTCGCTCAGGATCCAGTGGCGGTAGGGACCCTCATGGCGCGGAGCCGCCGCGAGGCTGTTCACGAAACGCGCACGGCAAGCGTCGCGGGCGGCCGAAACCGCCGGGGTGTCCTGTGAGGATGTGTCGCCGCGGGGATCGAGCAAGGCCAGTGGACTTCTCTGCATTGATCTGGTCGCCTCGCCCCCGGGGAGCCCACGCCTGCATGACGCCGTCTACGGACAACCACCTCACGGAGCGGAATGCAAGGCGCCGCTTGGCCGCAGCCTCGGTCAGCAGCTTGGCCTTGCTCGCCGTGTTGGTGGCGGCGCCGGTCGCGGCGTCGGCCGCCGAGATGCGAGTGTTCAGCCTTCCGTCCGAACCCCTGGAAGCTGCTCTCGTTCGTTTCGCGGTGCAAGGCGGGGTCTCGGTGGGCGGGCTGCCGGCGCGCGGCTGCACAGGCCGTTCGCGGCCGATTTCCGGCTCGATGTCCGCGGAACGGGCGCTGGCCGCCCTGCTGCCGCCGGGGTGCGGATTCGAGACCCTGGACGCCCGCAGTTTCCGTATCGTCGCCCGCCCGGTCGCCGCCGCGCCGCCGCCGGCCAAGCGGGTCGAGACCGCCGCCGCCGAGACGCCGCGGCTGGAAGAGCTGGTGGTCACCGCCGAGAAGCGCCCGGAGCTGCTGACCCGCAGCGCCTCGGCCGTCAGCGCGCTCTCGGCCCATGACGTCCAGACCCTGGGCGGGGCGACCTTCGACGAGATCGCCGCCCAGATGGTCAGCGTGGCGGTGACCAACCTGGGCTCCGGGCGCGACAAGATCTTCGTGCGCGGCCTCAGCGACGGCTCCTTCACCGGCAAGACCCAGTCGACGGTGGGGCTCTACCTGGACGACGTGCCGATCACCTACAACGCCCCGGACCCCGACCTGCGGCTGGCCGACATCGATCGGGTCGAGGTGCTGCGCGGGCCGCAGGGGACGCTCTACGGCTCAGGCTCCATGGGCGGCATCGTGCGCATCGTCACCGCCAGGCCGGACCCGACCGGCTTTTTCGCCCAGGCCTCGGCCGAGGGGATGCTGACCCAGCACGGCGAGCCCTCGTCCGGGGTGGACGGGGCGGTCAACATGCCGCTGGCCGACGGCCGCGCCGCCCTGCGCGCGGTGATCTACAGCGACGAGCGCGGCGGCTATATCGACAACCCCGTGCTGGGCCTCAGGGACGTGAACTACAGCCGCCGTCTGGGGGGCCGGATCGCCGGCCTGGCCAACCTGCCCGACGGCTGGCAGCTCGAGGCCGGCTTCGCCCACCAGTCGATCGCCACCGCCGACAGCCAGTACACCCAGGGGACCGACGGGCCGCTGACCCGCGACGCGGCGGTGCGCGAACCGCACGACAACGACTTCACCGAATATGGCCTCACCGCCTCCCACGCCGGCGCCATCGCCGACCTGAAGCTCACCAGCGCGCTGATCGACCATTCGCTGGACACCCGCTACGACGCCACCGGGGCCTTCCGGGCGGCGGGCGGCTCGCGCCTGGGCCAGGCGTTCGACGAAGACAAGCACATCAAGCTCTGGCAGACCGAGGCCCTGGTCACCTCCAACGCGCCCGGGCCGCTGCGCTGGCTGGGCGGGGCCTTCGTCTCCTACTCCAGCGAGATCGACGAGGCGCTCTTGGTGGACGTGGTCCCGCCGGCCCCGCCGCGGATGATCTACCGCCGCCACGACCAGCTTTCGGAGGCCGCGGTCTACGGCGACGTGGCCTATGACATGACCTCGCGGGTGACCCTGACCCTGGGCGCGCGGGCCTTCGTCACCCGCGTCGACACCAAGGCCGGCGACTTCCAGATCGCCGAGCAGCCCCTGCCGGGGTTCAGCGCCCACCTGACCGACCAGGGCGTCGCGCCCAAGGTGCGGCTGAGCTACGCGCCGACCTCCGAGCTGGTGATCTACGGCGAGGTGCAGGAGGGCTACCGCGCCGGCGGCTTCAACATCCCGGCGCTCGCGGGCGGCCCGACCCCGGAGACCGCGCCGGCGCGGTTCCGGCCCGACCACCTGTGGAACTACGAGATCGGCGCGGGCCTGCCGCTGTTCGACCATACGCTGATCCTGCGCGGCGCGATCTTCCATGCGGACTGGCGCGGCCTGCAGACCGACCAACGCCTGGCGTCGGGCCTGCCGATCACGGTGAACATCGGCGACGGCTCCAACACCGGCCTGGAGGGCGAGGCGGTGTGGCGGCCCGACCGCCATCTGCAGGTGCGGGCCAATCTGCTGGTCGAGGACCCCTCGATCACCCGCGCCAATGACGTCTTCCCGGCGCGCCGCGACATCGGCCTGCCGGGGGTGCCTTACGACATGGGCTCGGCCGACGTGCGCTACGCCTGGAAGGTGGGAAACCTCGACGCCGAGACCTCGGCCCAGGTCGCCTATGTGGGCCGCTCCTACCTGACCTTCGACGGCGGCATCGGCAACGCCATGGGCGGCTACGCCTCGGGCCGGGTCGCCGCCGCGCTCAGCGGGGCGGACTGGCGCGCCACGGTCTTCATCGACAACGTCGCCGATGAGCGGGGCAACACCTTCGCCTTCGGCAACCCCTTCAGCCGCGCCCGCGCCACCCAGGCGACGCCGCTCCGGCCCCGCACCGTGGGCCTGGGCCTCTCGCGCAGCTTCTGAGCCACGACGGGTCGGCGGATTCACCGGATCGCTGGATCGTGCTCCAGGATCAGGGTCTGGGTCGTGCCGCCCGTGAGTTGGCGTGCTCATGCCCCTTGCATGCCGCCCGCCCGCGCGCTAAATACTGAACCAGATGGTACAGTATCAGCCGGCCCGCCTCGACGCCTCGTTCGCTGCGCTCTCCGACGCCACCCGGCGCGGCGTTCTAGAGCAGCTCGGGCGTTCGGAGGCTTCGATCACGGAGCTTGCCGACAAGTTCCACATGACCCTCACGGGCATGAAGAAGCACGTCGGTGTCTTGGAGCAGGCCGGGCTCGTCACGACGCAGAAGATCGGCCGCGTGCGGACCTGCAGGCTTGGCCGACGCCGTCTCGAGGAAGAGGCGGCCTGGATCGAAGGCCATCGCCGGCTTTGGGACGCACGTTTCGACGCCTTGGACGAGGTCGTCGAGGACTTGAAACGGAAGGAGAAGGTCGATGAATAGCCGCACGACTGTCGAGCGGACGTCGGACCGGGAACTCGTCGCGACGCGAACCTTCGATGGGCCGGCGCGCATGGTGTTCGAAGCCTGGACGAAGCCCGAGCTGATCATGCGGTGGTGGGCGCCGGCGGCGTCCGGAATGTCCTTCCTGTCCTGCGAGACCGATGTCCAAACGGGGGGCTCGTACCGTTTCGTGTTCGGCCACCCGGCTTTCGAACAGCCCATGGCCTTCTTCGGCCGGTATATCGAAGTCACGCCGCCCTCCCGCCTGGTCTGGACCAACGATGAAGAGCACGAGGCCGTGACCACGGTGACCTTCGAGGAACGGGACGGCAAGACGCTGGTCGTCGTGCACGACCTCTACCCCTCGAAGGAAGCGCTCGACGGCGCCATCGCCGCCGAAAGCACGGGCGCGTGGCCTGAGCAGTTCGAGGAATTGGACGAACTTCTCGCCACGCTGGGCGCGAGCGTGTGACGCGCATGAGCCACGCCCAAGCCCGATCCGCCGGGTCTCAGTCGGGCGCGAGATAGAGAAACGGCAAAGTGTGACGGCTCGTACGTCCGCCATCCCGCGCCGGTTTGACGTCCGCATTCGACCCCTTGCGGACGTCCGTTCGCAGGCGCTTGTCCACTGGAAGCATCGCCGGCGACCTGCCGCGCGTCATTGAGGCGATATGGACAGCCCCGCGAGAAGCGGAGCGTAGGCGGCGAGCCTGCGGGATACGAACTCCGTGAAGAGCCGCACGCGCTTCGTCTTGCGAGTCTCCCCCTGCGTGAGAAGCCAGAGCGTTCCATACATGTGCAGGTCGGCGCCCGGCGCCCTCGCCAGTAGGGGGTCGGCGTCTCCGACGAAGCACGGCAGCGTCGTGATCCCCAGTCCTTGCCGTACCGCAGCGATCTGCGCCTCGCCGTCCGTGGTCCTGAACGGAACTCCCGTGGCGCGAGCCTCACCCTTGCGAGCCCAATCCTGGATTCCATCAGGGCTTATGACGATCCATCGGATGGGGTCCGACGCGCCGCCACGCCACGCGGCGAGGCGATCGCGGGACATGTAGACGCTCCCGAACAGCTCCGGCCCCTTCAGGCCGTAAAGATTGAGCGGCAGGGTCTTGCGATCGTAGACGACGCGGATCGCGACATCGGCCTCTCGGTTGGTCAGATTCGCCAACTCGCCGGACGACAGGATTTCCATCTCGATGTCCGGATAAAGACGCGCGAAATCGGCGAAGTCCGGCATGAGCAACTGTGTGGCGAGGGTCGGCGCCAGCGTCACCCGAAGAAGCCCTCGCACGCTCTGGTCGCGCCCGAAGACGCGGGTCTCGAGGCGGCGCGACGACGCTTCCATTTCATCCGCGAACTCGAGGACCTCATCGCCCGCAGCCGTCAGGCGGTACCCCGAAGGCAGCTTTTCGAACACCTGCGTCCCCAGGCGCTCCTCCAGTTGGGCAATGCGGCGCAGCACTGTGGTGTGGTTCACCCCGAGGTGTTCGGCGGCGGCTCGGACCGATCCCCTACGGGCGACGGCGAGAAAGTAGCGAACGTCGTCCCAGTCGATCATGGTGCAATCCCGCACCGCAGGCCACGCTTCCCGGCGCCGCATGCCGCAGCTGAAGTCACTAGCACGCCTGGTGCAATTTTGCACCACTGACGTGCGAAATTCTGCACTGACCGCCTGACGCGGCCGGACCCATTTCGACCTCCACACCACCCCGGACGAGTGCTCGGGGCGCCTGAAGAAAGTCGAAAGGAAAAGTCATGGGAAAGCTTGACGGCAAGGTTGCAGTCATCACGGGTGGATCGAGCGGCATGGCCCTGGCGAGCGCCAAGCGGTTCGTTGAGGAAGGCGCCTATGTCTTCATCACGGGCCGGAGGCAGGAGGCGATTGACGAGGCCGTCAAGCTGATCGGCCGGAACGTGACCGGCGTGCGCGGCGACGCGGCCAATCTCGACGACCTCGACCGTCTGTTCGACACGGTCAAGCGCGAAAAGGGCAGGATCGACATTCTGTACGCGAGCGCCGGCACGGGCGAAGCCGCGCCACTGGGCGAGATTACCGAGCAGCACTTCGATGCGGCCTTCGGCCTGAATACGCGCGGCACGCTGTTCACGGTGCAAAAGGCGTTGCCGCTGTTCAACGATGGCGGATCGATCTTCATGACCGGATCGGTCGCTTCGGTGAAGGGCTATCCCGGATACAGCGTGTATGCGGCGAGCAAGGCGGCGTTGCATGCATTCGCACGCGGGTGGCTCAACGAGCTGAAGGGCAGGAATATTCGAGTGAACGTGCTGCATCCGGGGCCGATCGCCACACCGATGCAGGATCAAGTTCTCGACGAGGCGGGGAAGCGGATGTTCGAATCCGCGATCCCACGGGGAAAGATGGGTCGTCCTGAGGAAATAGCGGCGGTCGCTTTGTTCCTTGCTTCAGACGATTCGAGCTTCGTAAACGGCGTCGAGTTGTCGGTCGACGGCGGCCTCTCGGCCATCTGAACAGGTGGTGCGAAAGAGGGTAGCGGCAATAGGGGTAACCCGGGCGCGGAAGCCGCTTGTGTAAGCGTCCGGACTCCGCGCGCTACCCAACGTCCGCAACTTCACCCGTCCTGGAAGTACAGAAGGTCCGGTTGTTGGAAGCCCCCACGCTGCGGGCTCGATCGGGACACCCCCTAGCGCCACACCCCGGGGGCGATCTGGTCGGGGCAGCCCTGGATCCAGACGTCGCGCTTGGGGCCGGAGACCAGGAAGGCGGTGTAGCGCTGGTTGTGGGCCGGGCCGCCGGCCCGCTTCAGCTCGCCGACCGGCGTGACGCTTCGGAAGCAGCGCTGCACGTCGGGGACCTTCATCCGCCGCGACAGGTCGACGATCAGGCCGGGCTTGCTGAAATCGGGTTTCGGGTCGGTGGGCCAGTAGCGATCGCGCTCCACCGCCTCGATCAGCGGCGCATGCAGCCGATGCTCGCTCTGCACCTGCGAATAGACGCCGTAGCTCAAGGTGCCCACCCAGGCCGCGCCGGTCTGCGCGCGGAGCGTCTCGATGTCGTCGGCGAAGCGGGTCCAGCCACGCAGCGGCAGGGTGGGGTCGAGCTTGCCCAGCGGGCTGGGGGTCGGCAGGGCCATGACCGCGAAGGCGCAGGCGGCCACCGAAAAGCCCAGGGCCGGGGCGAGCGCGCGCGCCAGGCGCTGCCACGGCCGGGCGTCGTACCGCTCGGCCGCCGCCGCCGCGCAGACCGCCAGCGCGCCGAAGATCGGAGCGGGCCAGTGGCCCTGCACCCGGTCGTGCAGGCTGTGGATCACCAGATAGGCGGCGAACGGGACCGAGGTGGCGACCGGCAGCATCATCCGCGCGCCCTGCGCCTGCGCCCGCTCGCGCCAGGCGTGGCCGACGCCGAGCGCGGCGTAGAGCGCCATCAGCGGCGTGAACAACAGGGCCTGGGTCACCAGCAGCTCGCCCAGGTGGACGAGGGTGAAGTCGTGCGGCGCGACGCGGCCGAACTGCTTGATGAAGGTGATCCACTGGTGCTGGGCGTTCCAGACCACGTTGGCGCTGAACACCGCCATGGCGATGACGGCCGCGGCCCAGGGCGCGGGCTTCCTGAGCTCGGCCATCCCGCCGGGCGTCAGCGCGAGCCAGAGCAGGACGCCCGGCGCCAGGAACAGGCCGGAATATTTCGACATCACCGCCAGGCCGGCGGCCAGGCCCGCCACCAGCCACCAGCCGGCCCGGCGATGCTCGGAGAAGCGGGCCAGCGCCCACAGCGTCAGCGTCCAGAACAGGCTGGCTGGCGAATCCGGGATCGCCAGCATGCCCCCCAGGCAGACGGTCAGGGTGGCGTTGTACCAGAGCGCGGCGCGGAAGCAAGCCTTCGGCCCCGCGCCCAGCCGGCGGGCCAGGTCGCCCACCAGCCAGGTCGCGACCCCGCAGCTCAGCGCCGGGACCAGCCGCACGCCCAGCGGCGTGTCCCCGAACAGGCTCATGCCGGCGCGGATCCACCAGCCGATCATCGGCGGATGGTCCAGGTAGCCCAGCTGCAGGTGCTGGGCCCAGAAGCGGTAGTAGGCCTCGTCCTCGGTGAGGTGGATCGCGCCCGCGGCGGCCAGCCGTAAAGCGGTCAGGCCCAGGGCCAGCCAAAGGATGAGATGGCGGCGATCCGGCGCGCCGGCCGACCCGGGAGACGCCGCCGCGGTCACCAGACCGCCCGGGACGTCGTCACATAGTTCCAGACGGCGGCCACGATGGCGCCGGCGACGCCCGCCACCCACCAGGAGGGCCCGCGCTCATAGACCATGGTCGCCACCGCCACATTGGCGGCCAGCGGCACCGAGCAGAGCACCACGAAGCGGATATAGCCGGTGAGCAGCGCCAGGCCGGTCTTGCGCTTGTCGCGATAGGTGACGGCGTTGTTGATCAGGTAGTTCGAGGTCATGGCCCCCAGCGCCGCGATCAGCTGGGCCTGGGCGAAGCCGATGTGCAGCAAAAGGCGCAGGATCGCCAGGTTCACGCCCACGCCTGAGAGCCCCACCAGGCCGAACATGATGAAGCGCGGCGAGATCAGGTCGCGGCTGAGCTTGGCGGCCAGCAGGCCCAGGTACTGCACCACCACCCCGTTATCGAGCTTGGACTCGCCCGCGTGGCGCTCCCGGAACTCGTAGGGCAGCTCCAGGTAGCGCGGCGGGGTCTTCTGCGAGGCCAGGATGTCGAACAGCACCTTGAAGCCGGAGGTGGCGAGGTCCGGCGCGACGGCCTCGATCAGGTCGCGGCGGATCATGAAGAAGCCGCTCATCGGGTCGGTTACCGGCGCGCGCAGCACCCGGCGGCCCAGCCAGTTGGCGAGCCGGCTGCCGGCCTCGCGGGTGGCGCCCAGCGCCGAGGCGTCGGCGCCGGCCACGCCCAGGTAGCGGCTGCCCACCACCACGTCGGCGCGATCCTCCTGCAAGGCCTTCAGCATCTTGGGCAGCAGGGTCTCGTCGTGCTGCAGGTCGCCGTCGATCACCGCCACGAAGGGCGCGGCGCTGGCCAGCGCGCCTTCGATCACCGCCCCGGCCAGGCCGCGGCGGCCGATGCGGTGCAGGCAGATGACGCGAGAATCGCGCGCGGCGATCGCCTTGACCACCTGGGCGGTGCCGTCGGGGCTGTCGTCGTCGACGAAGATCGCCTGCCAGACCACGCCGCGCAGCGCCGCTTCCAGCTTGGCCAGCAGGGGGGCGACGTTCGGCGCCTCCTTGAAGGTCGGCACGATGACGCCGAGCTCGAGCGGGGCGAAGGCGGCGGCCCCGGGCCGTTCAGGGGCCGGGCGCTTGGGAGGCGCGTTCATGTGGCCCTCATAGCCGCCGGGCGGGGACCTGCAAACCGTGGCGAATCGCACAGACTGTCGCCCTCGGCCGGAGGCCCGTGTATGGGGGCTGCCGGGCTGGCGTTCCAGGCGGTCGCCGGCGCCCGGAGAACGGTTGGTTTGCAGCAGGACGGCCGCGCTTCGCTGATCGCGCTCTATCTGGAGCGCCGCACCGACCTGGTGCGGTTCTTCACCGTGCGCCTGCGCTCCCCCACGGCGGCCGAAGACCTGGTGCAGGACATCTATGTCCGCCTCTCGTCCCTGGAGCCGGGCGCGGAGATCCAGAACCCCACCGCCTACCTCTACCGGCTGGGCTCCAACCTGATGCTCGACAAGCTGCGCGGCGAGCGGCGGACCGCCCATCGCGACGGGGCCTGGCTGGACAGCCAGACCATGCGGGTCGGCGCCGAGGAGGTCTCGTCGGAGCCCAGCGCCGAGGCCGCGGTGGCCGCGCGCCAGCGCCTGGGCCTGCTGACGGAGGCGCTGACCGAGCTCAGTCCGCAGACCCAGCGGGTCTTCCGGATGCACAAGTTCGACGGCATGAGCCACCCCGAGGTCGCCGCCGCCCTGGGCATCTCCCGCAGCGCCGTGGAAAAGCACATGATGGCCGCGCTGAAGCATCTGCTGGCGAGGCTGCCGTGATCCGAAAACCCGGTTACATGAGGAACGGCGCCGGCGGCGGCGTCATCCCATCGAAGGCGGCGCGCGCAGACGCGTTCCGGGCCAGGGTTTGATGCGGAAGACCGAAGACCATCACGACGAGGGTCGGGTCGCCGAGGAGGCGGCGCGCTGGTTCGCCAGCCTCCAGGGAGAGGCTGCGACCGGTGACGACTGGCTGGCGTTCGAACGCTGGATCCTGGCGTCGCCGGCGCACGCCCGCGCCTATGAGCAGCTGGAGCGTCTGTGGGTCGACCTGGACCAGGCGGAAATCGCCCGCGAGCTGGGCGGCCGGCCGCTGGTGGCCGCGGCGCGCCGCGTCCGGGGCCAGGCCGACGCCAGCCGCAGGGCGTCCGGCCGGTCCGATCCAACCCGTCGCCGGCTGTGGATCGGCGCGGGCGGCGCGATCGCCGCGGCCCTGGTGGTCGCCGTGGGCGTCGGCCTGAAGCCGTCCGGCGCGCCCGGGCAGGTCTACGCCACCGCGCCCGGCCAGACCCGGACCGTCACCCTGGCCGACGGCACCCGCATCCAGCTGAATTCGGCCTCGAGGATCACCGTGCGCTTCGATCGCGATGCGCGCCGCGTGGAGATGGCCGACGCCGAGGCGGTGTTCGACGTCACCCACGACGCCAGGCGCCCGTTCCTGATCTCGGCCGGCGACCGGCAGGTTCGCGTGGTCGGCACCCAGTTCAACCTGCGCCGGCGCGACGGGCTGATGGATCTCACCGTCAGCCGCGGGACCGTCGAGGTGCGCCCGGCCGACCGGCTCGACGCCCAGCCCACCAAGGTGACCGTCGGCCAGGAACTGACCCACGCCGAGGGCCAGCCGGCCCAGGTGCTGAAGGTCGCCGACCCGGACGTCGCCTTCGCCTGGACCAACGGCCAGCTGATCTATCGCGACCAGCCGCTTTCGGCGGTCGCCGCGGATTTGACGCGCCGCTTCGGCACACCGGTGCGCGCCGCCGATGCGCGGACCGCCGCCCTGCGCTTCTCCGGCGTGCTGGTGGTCGACAACCAGGCCGACGTGCTCCGCCGCCTTTCGGCCTACGCCCCGGTGCGGGTCGAGCGCACCGCCACCGAGATTATCCTGCACCACCGCTAGGCGCGGGCCGGGATTGGGCGGCGGCGGCGTCGGCCTGCAGCGCCTCCATCAGGCTGCCGGTGAAGGCGGTGGGCCCCACGTGGGTCAGCCGCGCCTCGAAATCCGCCCAGATCTCGCCGCCCAGGTCATGCCAGCGGCGGCAGAAGGCGTAGTCCTCCGACAGATATTGGCCGGTCTCCGGTTCGATCATGGTCTCGAAGACCATCGGGGCCTCGGCGGCGAGCCCGTCGCCCATGTCGCCCATCTTGGCGGTGAGTTCCGGGTGGGCCTCGACGATCCGCTGCATCGCCGCACGCGCGATCATCAGGAAGCCGGTGCCGCCATAGGCCACCCGGGCGAAGCCCTTCTCCACGGCCACTGACTTGTCCGGGGTCGGCAGGAAGCGGACCACATAGCCCAGGCTGGCGGCCATCATGTCGGGCGCCTCGGCCTTGGCGGCGGCCCGCGCCCGGTTCCAGTCGATCATCTTCATCGGGCAGACCGCCGCCACGATGGGCTTGTCCGCCTCCAGCAGGCGGAAGACGTTCTCCGGCCGGAAGCCGATGTCGTTGTCGCAGAACAGGATGTGCGTCGCCTGCGCATGGGCCAGGAAGCGGGCCGCCAGCCGCGAGCGGGCGCGGGTGATCAGCGCGTCGCCGCCCATCAGGTCGATCTCCAGGCCGATCCCGCGCTCGCGGCAGGCGGTCTGCAGGGCCAGCACCGAATGCATGAAGTGCAGGGTCAGCACCCCGCCGTAGCAGGGCGTCGCCAGATAGACGAAGGGCTTGGTCTCGGCGGTCATGGGCGTTCAGGGTCCGGCTGGCTTGGGGTCGGCGAGGAAGCTTTCCACCAGATCGTCGTAGAGGTCGAACCGCTTGTAGGCGCGCAGGCCGGGCGTGGCGCTGCGCCAGGCCTCGGCGAAGGCCGCCAGCCGCGCGGGCTCGCCGGCCAGGGCGCCCAGCGGCGCCAGCCACACCCGGATCGTGAACAGCGCCCCGCCGGTGCGCGGCAGCCGCCGCAGGGTCTGGCGCTCGACCCGCAGGTTCAGCACGCGGCCCGCCTCGGCCGGGTCGATCGCGCCGATCCGGGCGCGGATGGGCGCCGAGGAGGGCGTGTGCAGGGCGTCGGAATTCAGCACCGTCCAGTTGCGCCGCTCCAGCACCAGCTCGGGCCGCAGCCCTTCGAAGATGCGCTGCACGCGGACCAGGAACCGCTCGGCGAAGCCGCTCACCGGGCCATGCAGCTCGCCCAGCGAGCGGCCGATCACCTCGCGGGCGGTGAAGAAGCTGCCGGCTGAGAGCGACAGCGCCGTCAGCCGCCATTGGCCGTCGGCGGCTTTTTCCATCAGGCACAGGTCGTCGGGGACCCGGCGGGCGGCGGCATAGAGCGGCGGCAGATCGGGCGGGGCGGGGCCCGGCGCGGCGGCGGGGCCCAGGGCGGTGGTCACCAGCGCGGCGACCTCCTCCTGGCCGGGGCGCGAACCCTCGGTCTCGGCCCAGACCAGGCCGCGGTCGGCGGCCCACAGCGCATCCTTGCGCGCCGCCGGGTCGGTCTCCGCGCCCTCCAGCCAGGCCTCGAGCGGAATGGGCCGAAGGCCGATCTGGAAATCGGCCGCCTGTTCCCAGGGCCGATGGCGCAGGCTCACCGGACGCCTGATCAACGGGCCCAACCCAGCCTGCGCATGCCGAACCAGGCGACATAGGCCGCGACAATGCCGACGCTGTCGGCGACGAGGTCGAGGACTTCGCCGTCCCGGCCGAAGGGCATGATGGTCTGGCCGATCTCGATCGCGGCGCCGAACAGGAAGGCGAAGACCCCGATCGCCCAGCGCCGCTTCGTGGACAGCAGGAGCCCGGCGCCCGTCAGCACCGCCCAGGCGGTGGCATGCTCGGCCTTGTCCCAGACCAGGCCGACGCCCGGCACGTCGCGCCCCGGCGCCAGGGTCAGGTACATCAGGATCAGGCAGGCCAGGGCGAACAGGCCGAGGCGGAAGGGGCGCGGGCGGCCGTTGAGCCAGGAAAGCAGCGATCGCATCGGCCCTTACTTGCACGTCCGCGCCCGCCTCTCTAGCGTCCGCCGCCTTGAGCGGGTGCGGAGTGCGCAATGGCGCCGAAATCGAACGTCTCGGCGGTGATCTGGGATTTCGGCGGGGTGTTCACCACCTCGCCCTTCGAGGCCTTCAACCGCCTGGAGGCGGAGCTGGGCGCGCCGAAGGACCACATCCGGCGCGTGAACGCCGCCAACATCCACGACAACGCCTGGGCGCTGTTCGAGCGCAACGAGATCGACGCGGCGCGGTTCGACCAGCTGTTCCTGGCGGAATCCACCGCGCTGGGCTTCCCGATCCGCGGCGCCGACGTCCTGCCCAGGCTCTCCGGCGAGTTGCGGCCGCGGATGGTGGCGGCGCTCAGGGCCTGCAAGGCGCACTTCAAGGTGGGCTGCATCACCAACAACGTGGTCTCGACGCACTCGCCCGGCCAGGACGAGGGCCAGCGCGCCGCTGGCGCCATGGGCCAGGTGATGCCGCTGTTCGACGCCATCATCGAAAGCTCCAAGGCCGGCGTCCGAAAGCCCGACCCGCGCATTTACCAGATGATGTGCGAGCTTCTGGCCGTGAAACCGCAGGCCTGCGTCTACCTCGACGACCTGGGCATCAACTGCAAGCCGGCCGCCGGGCTCGGCATGACGGCGATCAAGGTCGTGGACGTGGACCAGACGCTGGCCGAACTGTCGGCCGCCACGGGGCTCATGTTCGACGCGGAGGAACCGGCATGAGCCGACCGAAGAAGCTGCCGCTGGCCGAGGTCCTGGCCGAGCTACCGATCTGGAAGGCCGCGCCGGGGGACCGCGAGGCCATCTGCCGCCAGATGGTGTTCGGCGACTTCAGCCGCGCCTTCGGCTTCATGAGCCGCGTGGCGATGCAGGCCGAGAAGCTGGATCACCATCCAGAGTGGGGCAACGTCTACAACAAGGTCGATGTCGTGCTGACCACCCACGACGCGGGCGGGGTCACCGAGCTGGACCTGGCGATGGCGAAGTTCGTGGACGAGGCGGCGCTGCAGTGCGGGGCGGCGGACGCGACGCCGAAGAAACCCAGGCCGAAGGCGCCGCCGGGCGCGGCGGAACGGTCGGCGAAGCGGCGGAAATAGCCGGGCGGCCGGCGAAAAAAGGGGGGCGTTTTGCAGACGCGGTTGATCCATGCGGCGGCCATCGCGGCCACCCTGCTGCCGGCGGCGAGCTGGTCGGCGCCGGCCAGGAAGCGGCCGGCCAAGCCACCGCCGGCGCCGCCGGCCACCTTCGTGGAGGTTCCCACCCGCTACGGCTTCGAGTTCGACTACATCGATACGGCGAGCATCGTCCGCGGAAAGGACGAGACGACCTTTTCACTCCTGACGCTGGAAAAATATTTCACCGCGACGCCGCCCGCCACCTTGCGGCGCTACTCCATGGCCTGCGGCTGGGGGACCTATCGCGCGGTTCCCGGCTGGATCACCTACGACGCCAAGGGCTTAGGCGCGCCGTCCGATGTTCCGCAGCCCGAAACGAAGACCCAGTACCCCTATCCGGGCTCGGTCCTGTCGAGCGTGTTCGCGATGGCCTGCGACCCGGCGGCGATCTCGCCGATGGCCGAGCGGCTGACCTTCCGGCAGGCCTTCGACCGGGCCACCGAGGCCCTGAAGACCGCGATCCCACCCCTGCCGGTTCCGCCCGTGGAGCGGCGCGGCGGCGGTGGTTTTCCGAAGGACGTGCTGCGGCTGTCGGTGATCGCCACGGGCCCGGACGGCCAGAAGCGGCTGATCGACTGGGCGAATATGCAGCGGGGCGGCGGAAAGGCCGCCGCGCTGGATGTGGATACGCCGGCGTCCAACGCCCAGCCGGGCCGGATCGCCGTGAGAGCCCGCTCGGTCGTCTACGATTGCACCGAAAGGACCGTGACCTTCCGGCGGACGTTCGGCTATTCGATCACCGGGACCCTCGTGTTCCAGGCGCCCGATGAACCGGCGCGCCCGGCCGCCGTGGGGTCGGCGGACGCGGCCGAGCTGGACGCCGCCTGCCATGGGGTCGAGCCGAAGGCGGTCTACGCCTCTGTCGGCGACGCGGTCGCCGCGCTGGGGCCGCCGGTTGAAGCAACGAAGGGAAATCAGTGATGCCAGGACGGGTCGCGGGCAAGAAGGCCTTCATCTCGGGCGGGGCGCAGGGGCTGGGCGCGGCCATGGCCCGCAAGCTGGCGGCCGAGGGCGCCAAGGTGGCCATCGCCGACATCAACATCGAGGGCGCCAAGACCGTCGCCGCCGAGATCAACGCCGCCCACGGCGCGGGGACGGCCTTCGCCTTCCCCCTGGACGTCACCAAGGAAGACCAGTGGATCTTCGCCCTGGAAGAGGCCGACGAGGCCATGGGCGGCCTCTCGATCCTGGTGAACAACGCCGGCATCAGCCGCGGCGGCGACATCGAATCCCTGAGCCTGGAGGACTGGAAGGCGGTGATGAGCGTCAACGTCGACTCGGTGTTCCTGGGGACCAAGCACGCGCTGAAGTACATGCGCGCCCACCAGCCGGGGTCGATCGTCAACATCTCCTCGATCGCCGGCCTGATCGCCGCGCACAACTCGCCGTCCTACAACGCCTCGAAGGCGGCGGTCTGGCTGCTCTCCAAGGGCATCGCCCTGCATTGCGCCAAGCAGGGGTTGGACATCCGGTCGAACTCGATCCATCCGACCTACATCGACACGCCGATCCTCGACCCGCTGCGCCAGCGGTTCGGCAAGGATGAGGCGGAAAAGAAGCTGGGCCGCCAGGTGCCGCTGGGCCACATCGGCGCCCCCGACGACATCGCCAACGCCTGCCTCTACCTGGCCTCCGACGAGAGCAAGTTCGTCACCGGCGCCGAGCTGAAGGTCGACGGCGGCATCTCGGCGATGTGACAGCGAAGCGAGTCATCCCGGTTTCGCCGGAAGGCCCCCAGGTCCGACCGAAGGTCGGCCCGCGGATAAACGCCGACCGGAATCCAGCTCCAGACCCGGTCAGTTCACGATCACCGTGCCGATCAGGAACTTCGCGCCAGGCTTCTTCAGCACCTGGTCGGTCTGCCGCTGCAGGGTCAGGGTGAGGTAGTCGATGTTCGGCTCCGTGCCGGGCGCGAGGCCGGCGGCGTAGATCTGCACGGTCTGCACATAGGCGGCGCGCAGCCGCGGCATGGAAAGGTCGGCGTATTCGCGCAGTTTCGGGTCGTCGATCTGCAGGCCGCAGTCGACGCTCAGCACGCCGCGGCGGCCGCCGCCCTTGTTGGTGGTGCCGGTGAGCGGATCGACCGGCAGGTAGTTGTCCCCGCCGGACTTCTTCTTCTTGCTGCTCTTCTCTTCGGCCGCGCTGGCGGCCAGCGGGCCGGCGGCGGCCAGCAGGGCGAGGGTGAGGAGATCGCGGCGACGCATGCCCAAGCCTATCGGATTTATGGTTAGCGGCTTCTTTACGCGAACCTGCCAAGGGTCAGTGAAACGCCTGCGATTCTAACCGGAGCGCGCCCTTGGGCCGATTTGCGCCGACCAGTCTCGACCTCGACGGCAAGGTCATCCTCGTCACCGGCGGCACCGGCTCGTTCGGGCGCAGGTTCATCGAGACCGTGCTGACCCGGTGTTCGCCGCGCAAGCTGATCGTCTACTCCCGCGACGAGCTGAAGCAGAGCGAGATGCAGATGGATCTCTCCGAGCGCTTCGGCCCGGAGAAGATGGCCCTGATGCGCTTCTTCATCGGCGACGTGCGCGATCGCGAGCGGCTGATCCTGGCCTTTCGCGGCGTCGACGTGGTGATCCACGCCGCGGCCCTGAAACAGGTGCCGGCCGCCGAATACAATCCGTCCGAATGCATCCACACCAACATCATGGGCGCGGAGAACGTGGTCTGGGCCTGCCTCACCAACCGGATCAAGCAGGTGATCGCGCTTTCCACCGACAAGGCCTGCAACCCGATCAACCTCTATGGCGCGACCAAGCTGGCCTCGGACAAGACCTTCGTGGCCGCCAACAACCTCTCCGGCGACATCGGCACGCGGTTCTCGGTGGTCCGCTACGGCAACGTCGTGGGCTCCAGGGGCTCGGTCGCGCCGCTGTTCCAGCGGCTGATCGCCCGAGGCGCGACGGAGCTGCCGATCACCGATCCGCGGATGACCCGCTTCTGGATCACCCTGACCGAAGGCGTAGACTTCGTGCTCTCGTCCCTGGGCGTCATGCACGGCGGCGAGGTTTTCGTGCCGAAGATCCCCTCGATGAAGATGACCGACCTGGCCGAAGCCATGGCGCCCGGCCTGCCGATCAAGGTGATCGGCATCCGCCCGGGCGAGAAGCTGCACGAGATCATGATCAGCGCCGACGACGCCCGCTCGACGGTGGACATGGGCGACCGCTACGCCATCGAGCCGGCCTTCGTGGAATACCGCCGCGATCCGCTGCCGGGCGGGCGGTTGGACGAGGGCTTCTGCTACGCCAGCGACACCAACACCGACTGGCTGAGCGGCGAGCAGCTGCTGGCCGTGTTGAACGACAAGTCGCCGTCGCAGCGTCGCCGCCGCGCGGACGACTAGCATGGCCGAAAACGTCCCGAGGCCGGTCCTCCCCTATGGCCGCCAGACCATCGAGGACGACGACATTTCGGCTGTTGTCGAAGCGCTGAAGGGCGACTTCCTGACCACCGGCCCCACGGTGGAGGCCTTCGAGACCGCTTTCGCCGAGACGGTGGGCGCGCGCCACGCGGTGGCCTGCGCCAACGGCACCGCGGCCCTGCACCTGGCCATGCTGGCGCTGAAGGTGCAGCCCGGCGAGGTGGTGATCGCGCCGTCGATCACTTTCCTGGCTACCGCCAACTGCGCCCGTTACGTCGGCGCCGAGGTGGTGTTCGCCGACGTCGACCCGGATAGCGGCCTGATGACCCCGGACACCCTGGCGCAGGCCATGACCCGGCTGGACGGCCGCAAGCTGCGCGCAGTGCTGCCGGTGCATCTGCGCGGCGACGCCGTGGACCTGCCGCCGCTCTCGGCCCTGGCCGGCCAGGCGGGCGCCGTGCTGGTGGAGGACGCCCCGCACGCGCTGGGGACGACCATGACCTACAGCAATGTGGCGGAACGGGTGGGCGATGCGCGCCACTCGGCCATGGCCACCTTCTCGTTCCATCCGGTGAAGACCATCGCCACCGGCGAGGGCGGCATGGTCACCACCAACGATCCGGCCCTGGCTGAACGTCTGCGGACGATGCGCACCCACGGCATGATCCGGCCACAAGGCGCCGAGCCCTGGTGGTACGAGATGCCGGAGCCCGGCTTCAACTACCGCCTGCCCGACATCCTCTGTGCGCTGGGACTCTCGCAGCTGAAGAAGCTGCCGCGGTTCGCCGCGCGCCGTCGCGCCCTGGCCAAGGCCTATGAGGGGGCGCTGGCGCCGCTCGCCCCGATGGTGCGGATCGCCGCGCGCCCGGCCTGGAGCGACCCGGTGCTGCACCTGATGTGCGTGCTGATCGACTTCGAGGCCGCCGGGACCAGCCGCGCGGCGGTGGTCGAGGCCCTGCGCGAGCGCGGTGTGGGCTCCCAGGTCCACTACATCCCGGTCCACCGCCAGCCCTACTACCGAGAAAGGTATGGCGACCTCAGCCTGCCGGGCGCGGAAGCCTGGTACGCCCGCTGCCTGTCGCTGCCGCTCTATCCCGGGATGGCGGATGAGGACGTGGGCCGCGTGGCCGAGGCGCTGAAGGCGGCGCTGGGGATCTAGCCCTAGGCCGCCAGCGAAGCGTGCCGCAGCAGGTCGCGGATCGCGTCCACGTGGGTGGGCGCGGCCGCCAGTTCGGCGCGGGTGTCCGGCGTGCGGGCCAGTTTCAGCGCCTCGGCGCGGGCGCGGTCGGCGGCCGGGCCCAGCGGGCAGGTCTCGCCGCAGGCCAGTTTCAGCAGGGTGGTCAGGCGCTGGAGCGCGGGCGCCGGGGCCTTGGTCGTCGAGGCGACGAAGCGGGCGTCGGCTTCCAGCAGCCCGGCCAGCTCGCCCAGCTTGAGCTGGATGGGCTTGTAGGCCTCCTCGATCAGGCCGCAGCGGGCGACGCCGCGCTGCAGCTTGGCCATGGCCTCCAGCCGCTTGGCGGGATTATGCGTCTCGCGCGCCTCGCGCTCGAAGCGCAGGCTCATCACCAGCGAGGAGAGCCAGCGGCCGGCCTCGCGCTTGTTGGCCGCGCCGATGACGTTCTCGGTCAGCCAGACCAGCGCCTGGGCCTCCTCCTCGGCGCTCATCTCCTCGCCGAGGTAGACCTCCACGAAGTCGCGGGCGACCAGCATCTTGGAGCGGGCGCCGACGGCCGACTGGACGTTGTCCAGCGGCAGCAGCTTGCCGGAGGCGGCGGTCAGCACCATGGCCAGGCCGCGGATGGTGTCGATCTCGCCGATCGGATCGGAGGGGCGCAGGCGCCGCTGGCCGGAAAGGTCGCGCAGAACCCGCTGGCCGATCGCGCCGCGCACGCCGGTGAAGGCCGGATGCGGCAGCCACTTGGCCAGGCGCTGGGCGCGGGCGGAAAGCTCCGGCGTCACCTTGGCGACCGACGGCTCGGCCTTGACCAGCTGGTCCACCACCTCGGCGGCGCAGAGCCGGCTCATGGCGGCGAGCTTGGCGCCCAGGTCGAGCGCCCCGCCGACGATATTGTCCAGGCCCTTGTCGTGGCGGACGATCTCCTCCAGCGGCTCGGCGATGACGCTGAGCGCCAGGGCGCGGCCGGCGCCCTCGGCCGGCGCCTTGTCGGCGAGGTCGAGCAGCAGGCCCACCTTCTCGCTCCAGCTCTGGCCGCTCGCCAGGAAGCCCGCCACCGCACAGCCCAGGTGAAAGGCGCCCTCGGGATCCTTGGTGAGGGCCTGGGCGGTCTTCTCGAAGGTGTCGGGGGTGACTTCGGGCAGGCCCTTGCGGGCGTCCTTCATCAGCCGCTCGACGGCCCGCTCGCCCAGCGCCTTGAAGACCGCGATCATCTCGGCCAGCGGCACGTCGCGCGAATGGGCCTCGGGCGTGGCCACCTTCTGGATGGCCTGGGTGATCTCGACGCCGCCGGATTCGAGCTGCTCGACCAGGTCGGGCCGGTGCAGCAGCTCCCAGGCGATCACCTGCTGGCGGTCCAGCCAGCTTTCGAACAGCCGGCCGATCCGGTCGCGGGCGTGGCAGGTGTAGAGGTCCGCCGGCGAGACGCAGAGCGGTTCGGTGGGCTCCGGCGCGCGCACCTTGCGCGGCTTCTCGGGCGAGCCCAGGTTGAGGATGGTCAGGGACTGGAACTCGCCGGTCGCCGGGTCGAGCGTCTCGCGCATCACCCGCACCGCCGCGGCCTGGGCCTTGGCCATGATCTCGTTGGCCTCGTCCAGCGCCGTGGTGCGCGAATCGGTGGCGGTCTTGAGCGCCCAATTCGAGTCCGGAAAGCGCCGGATAAAGACCTCGAAGTGGATATTGGCGACAGGCATTCGAATTCCCCCTAGTGAACCGAAGGCTAGCCGCGAAGCTTTAAGGTCCGATTGACCGCGTTCCATGCCCGCGAAATCGCCCCATTGAGGCCACGGTGCGGGGTAACTAGCTTCGCTGGACGGGTTAACCGGGTTCGGGGACCTGAAGGAGACGACGAAAGCCCATGGCCAAGATCACCTTGGTGGATGACGACGAGAACATCGTCACCTCCGTCAGCCTGGCGCTGGAAAGCCACGGCCACACCGTCAAGGCCTACTACGACGGCGCCACGGGCCTGGCCGCCCTGGAGAACGAGCCGCCGGACATGGCGATCCTCGACGTGAAGATGCCGCGCATGGACGGCATGGAGGTGCTGCGCCGGCTGCGGCGGACCTCCGACATGCCGGTGATCATCCTCACCTCCAAGGACGAGGAGATCGACGAGATCCTGGGCTTCAACCTGGGCGCCGACGACTACATGCACAAGCCGTTCAGCCAGCGCCTGCTGATCGAGCGGGTGAAGGCGGTGCTGCGCCGCGCCGGCGTCGAGGGCGAGGAGCCGCAGTCGCCGGCCGCCGCCGCCGAGGGCAGCCGGGCCATCAAGCGCGGCAAGCTCACCCTCGACCCCGCCCGCCACGACTGCCTGTGGGACGGCAAGCCGGTGAAGCTGACGGTGACCGAATTCCTGCTGCTGCAGTCGCTGGCCCAGCGCCCCGGCTTCGTGAAGAGCCGCGACAACCTTATGGACGCGGCCTACGACGATCAGGTCTATGTAGACGACCGGACGATCGACAGTCACATCAAGCGCATGCGCAAGAAGTTCCGCGACGTGGACCCTGAATTCGACGCGATCGAAACCCTCTATGGCGTCGGATACCGCTACCGCGAATCCTGACCCGGACGCCTCCGATCAGGGCGTCGAGGGGCTGGGGGCGACGGGGACGGAGGATCGCCGCAAGCGACCTCGACGGACTTGGCTGCCCGGCTCGCGGCTTGGCCGGCTGATCATCGCGCTGAACATCATCGGCCTGGCGGTGCTGATCACCGGGGTGCTGGTGCTGGACGCCCGCCGCCAGGGGCTGGTCAACGCCCGGCTGGACAGCCTGACGACCCAGGGCGACCTGATCGCCTCGATCATCGACAACGTCGCCACCACCGGCGAGCCGCCGGCGATGGACACCAGCGGCGCGGGCCAGGTGCTGCAGCTGCTGGCCAATCCGAAGGCCCAGCGCGCCCGCCTGTTCGACGCCCAGGGCCAGCTGGTGCTCGACAGCAACGTGGTGGTCGACCGGATCGAGCAGAAGGTCCTGCCGCCGGCCCGCTCGCGCGACGGCTTCGACCTGCGGGTCGCGCCCAACGAGGG
>NZ_DASYAF010000027.1:0-3949 GCF_036501465.1 Phenylobacterium sp. | reverse complement strand
GGCGGCGGCCCTGCTCACCCTCAGTCCAAAAGGCTCAGGGGTCATCGGCCCCTCCGCCGACAGTCCGCCTGGTGTTGGTGCGCCAGGCGGACGTCCCGGAAGACAGCCCAGACCTAGCACGGACACCAACAGACAAGGGGTTACGCCCTCACCGATTCAAACTCCAATTCAGCGGCTGCTGAAATGATCCGAGCCAGCCTGTCCAGGCTGTAACCCCTCACCCTCCCGCTGCCTTCGGCGCGGGCCCCTCCCTCTCCCTCTGGGAGAGGTCTTTTGGCATCAACCTCGACACAGTCTCGGGCGTTGCATCAGCCATGGCGCGGATCGTCGGCAGGATCGCCTCGATCGTGTCGACGGCTCGCCAGGCGCTGGCGAAGGCGGGCGGGGTGAGGTTCAGGGCGATGGTCTGGTCGAGGAATCCGAACAGCGGATCCCAGAAGCCCTCCGGATTATAGAAGACGGTCGGCTTGGCGTGCAGGCCCAGCCGGCGCCAGGAGAGCAGCTCGACCACCTCCTCCAGCGTGCCGATGCCGCCGGGCAGGGCGACGAAGGCCTCGGATTCTTCGAACATCAGCATCTTGCGCTCATGCATCGAGCGCACGACGATGGTTTCCACCTCTTCGAAAAGGATCTCACGCTGGCGCAGGAATTCGGGCATCACCCCCAGCACCCGGCCGCCGGCCGCGTGGGCGGCGCGCGCGCAGGCGCCCATCAGCCCTATGCCGCCGCCGCCATAGACCAGCCGTACGTCGTCGCGCGCCAGGATCGCGCCAAGGGCGCCGGCCGCCGCCAGCAGGGCGGGATCGGCGGCGTCGGACGAACCGGCATAGACGCAGATCGAACCGATCCGCGGGGGTTCGGACATTGGCGGCCTTTCAAGTGACGCAGGCCACGATCATTCGCCATCGCGCCCGGAATGCAAGGGCGGCCGTCTGGGTCGGCGCGCTCGTCGCGGCGGGACTGCTCGCGGCATGCAGCCGCGGCGGCGACTGGCGCACGCCCCAGGCGCCGGCGGACGAGTCGGCGCAGGGGCAGATCGGCTACACGCCGCCGCCCCGGTTCACCTCGGCCCAGCGGCTCGGCGACGGCCAGGTCGAACTGGGCGGGCTGGCCGATCCGAACGTGCGCATCCGGCTGGCCTCGCCCGACGGCGCAGCCTATGCCGCGGTGACCGACGGCCGCGGCCTCTTCACCCTCACCGTCCCGAGCGCGGCGGCGGTGCGGCTGTTCGGCCTTTCCGAGGATGTGGCGGGGCGGATCGTTCAGGGCGAGGGCTATCTGGCCGTCCTGCCCGCGCCTGGGCGGCCAGCGGTGCTGTTGCGCGCCGGCGGCGGGGCGCACGCCCCCGGCGCCAGTTCAGACACGCCGCAGGTCGCCGCGGTGGACTTCGACGCCGGCGGCGGCGCGGTGGTCTCGGGCGTGGCGCATCCCGGCTCGGCCCTTCGCCTGACGCTCGACAACCAGCCGGGCGGCGAGACGAGGGCGGACGCTCAGGGCCGGTTTTCATTCGCCCTGGCGGCCATGCTCAAACCGGGCGATCATGAACTGACCGTCCAGTCGCCCGGCGGCCAGGCCGACGCGCATTTCAGCGTCAGCCGGGCCGGTCCCATTTCGGGGCTGCCTTTCCGTGGACAGCGGCAGGCGGGCGACTGGCGCATCGACTGGCTGACCCCCGCCGGGGGCCAGCAGACGACTTTGATCATGGATTGAACGAGGACATTCAAGGACTTGGCGCGCGGTTCCCAGGCGTTGCGGCGAACGAACGGCCCCGCCACGGTCGTCTCCACAGGAGGCGCCTTCAATTTCTGGAGCTCGATGGCGGACCTCGCCCGCCTGGTCATGCGCTCTCGCGCCAAGGGCCTGCGGGTCCGGCTCTTCGTCGCGCTGACGCTGGTGCTGATCGGCAAATGGACCGCGGTGAACTCGCCGATCTGGATCGGCCGCGCCATCGATGCGCTGAGCCATGGACGAAGCGCCGCCGAGACGGTGTTCGCGGTGTTCGGCGGCTTCGCGGTCTTCTGGGTGCTGCTCCGCTTCGTGTCCAACGTCACGCCGCTGGTGCGCGACGCCATCTTCACGCCGGTGTCGCAGCAGGCGCTGGCCCGCTCGGCGGTCGAGACCTTCGCCCACTCGCTGTCGCTGTCGCTCAACTTCCATCAGGGCAAGCAGAGCGGCGCGCTCGCCCGCATCATCGACCGCGGCTCGAATTCCACCGACACGCTGATCCGCAGCGTCGTCTTCGATCTCGGGCCCACCGCCTTCGAACTGGCCATGGCGGCCTTCGTGATGACCAGCCATTACAATTGGGTGCTGTCGGCGGCGACGGTTGGGACCATCCTGCTCTATGTCATCCTGACCTTCTCCATCTCCAACTGGCGCATCCGGTTCCGCCGCGCGCTGAACGAGGCCGATTCCGCCGCCGCCGGTCTCATCGTCGACGCGTTGATGAACTTCGAGACCATCAAGACCTTCGGCGCCGAGGAGCGAATCGTCGGCCGCTACGCGCAGGCGCGCGGCGACTACGCCGCCGCCGCGGTCAAGGCCAACACCTCGCTGCAGATGCTGAATGCGCTGCAGACGGTGGTGATGAGCGCCGGCCTCGGCTTCATCACCCTGCTGGCCGGATACGAGGTCATCCACGGCAAGATGACCCCGGGCGGCATCACCGCCTGCATCCTCATTCTGCAGGCGGTCTACGCGCCGCTGAACCAGCTCGGCTCCAACTATCGCATGATCCGGCAGGCCTTCATCGACATGGAGCAGATGATCAATCTCCGGTCGGTCGAGCCCGATATCCAGGACGCGCCCGACGCGCGGCCCTTGCCGCCGGCGTCGCTCAAGGGCGCCGAGCTGGTGTTCGACCATGTCGGCTTCCAGCACACCGCCCGCTCCGTGGGCCTGAGCGACGTCAGCTTCCGCATTCCGCCGGGCAGGACGGCCGCGCTCGTCGGCCCGTCCGGCGCCGGCAAGACCACCATTGTCCGCCTGGCGCTCAGGCTGCTCGACCCGCGGGCGGGGCGGGTGATGCTCGACGGGCTCGACCTGCGCGAGGCCGAACTCGCCTCGTTGCGCCGCGCCGTGGCGCTGGTGCCGCAGGACGTCGCCCTCTTCAACGACACCCTCTACGCCAACATCGCCTTCGCGCGGCCCGACGCCGGCGAGGCGGACGTCTGGGCGGCGGCGGAGGCGGCCGAGCTTTCCAGCTTTATCGAAGGGTTGCCGTACAAGATGGAGACCCTGGTCGGCGAACGCGGCCTCAAGCTCTCCGGCGGCGAGCGCCAGAGGGTGGGTCTGGCCCGCGCGCTTCTGGCGAATCCGCGCCTCCTGGTGCTCGACGAGGCGACCAGCGCGCTGGATGGGCGGACGGAGGCGGCGATCCAGGCGACGCTGCGCAAGGTGAGAGCGGGGCGCACGACGCTGGTCATCGCCCACCGCCTGTCGACCGTCGCCGACGCCGACGAGATCCTGGTGATCCGCCGCGGCCGCATCGTCGAGCGGGGTGATCACGCCGGGCTGATCGCGCAGGGCGGCGAATACGCGGCCCTCTGGCGCCGCCAGACCCGCGAGGAACCCGCCAGGCCGGAGCGCGAGACGCGCACGACCGAGCCCGCGCCTGTGCTAGTCTCGTCGCTCGAAGACGAGCCCGACCCGAAACCGGAGACCGAAGAATGAAATACCTGCACACCATGGTGCGCGTGAAAGACCTGGACGCCTCGCTGGACTTTTACGTCAACAAGCTGGGCCTGGCCGAGGCCAGCCGCGTCGAGAACAAGGGCGGCCGTTTCACCCTGGTCTTCCTCTGCGCGCCCGACGACATGGAGGCCGCCCGCGCCAACCGCGCGCCGATGGTCGAGCTGACCTATAACTGGGACCCTGAGAACTATGACGGCGGCCGTAATTTCGGTCACCTGGCCTACGAGGTCGACGACATCTTCGCCACCTGCCAGCG
>NZ_DASYAF010000026.1:0-6537 GCF_036501465.1 Phenylobacterium sp. | reverse complement strand
GGCCTCGAGCTGGGTCAGGCGCGATTGATGGTCGAGTTGAAACAGCCGATCGACCGAGTTGCGATTCCAGTTTAGCCGGCGGGCGAGTTCTGCGCGAGTGATCGCCGCCTCGCGGCAGGCGCCGTAGAGGCCCACCTTCAGGTCGGTCATCGCCGGGGTGACAACAAAGAGCACGACGCCGGCGTGGTCGTTCTGAACGGTGTCGAACGGCACGTGCTGGTTGGCCGCGATGCGGCCGGCTATCGCCTCCTCGATGGCCGCCAAGCCATGGATAGCCGCGTCGCGTTCAGTCTCGCCGAAGGTGGTCACCTCCGGCAGGGCAGGGCAGGTCACCAGGAAGGTGTCGTTGTCGTCGGGTGTCAGGTTGATCCGATAGCTGGCCATCAGCGTAACCCCAGGTCTTTCTTAATTTTGGAGACCAGGCCGGTCCCCAATTCCTTGTTCGCGCCGTGCATCGGCAGCTGGCTCGTCTTGTTTCCAAGACGGCCACACTCAGCCCGCCATGTGGAACAGGCAGAGCTTGTTGCCGGCCGGGTCGCGCACATAGGCGCCGTAGAAGCTGGTTCCTTCCGGTGGCCGCATGCCCGGCGCGCCTTCGTCGGTTCCACCCTTGGCCAAAGCCGCGGCGTGGGCCGCCTGCACCGCCGCCTTCGAGGGCGCCACAAAGGCGAGCATGATCCCGTTGCCGCCACGCGCCGGCTGGCCGTCGAACGGCTTGCAAATGCCCACGTCGCCTTCGCCATCCTTGGACCCATAGAAGGCCCAGCCGCCGTCGAAGGACTTGCGCTCACAGCCGACCGCGCCCAGCACCGCGTCGTAAAAGGGCAGGGCGGTGTCGAAGTCGTTGGTTCCGATGGTCACATAGCCGATCATTTTTCTGCTCCCTCGAATATCAGGCGAGCATAGCCGACTTCAAGAACGGAGCAAGAACAAGAATGACCGCCAAGGTCGCCAAGAGCGCCATGAGGACCTCGATATTCAGGGTGCGGAACTGAGATTGGCCGCTCCGCGTCCTTAGCGTCCTTGGCGAACTTGGCGGTAAAATCCTGAGTCCCCGCCTCCGTGGCGGACCGGGTCGGCCCGAGCGGACCGATCGTGCGCTCAGGCCAGCGCCTTGGCCAGGTTGTCGGCGACCTTGTCGATGAAGCCCTCGGTGGTCAGCCAGCCCTGGTGGTCGCCGACCAGCAGCGCCAGGTCCTTGGTCATCGAACCGGATTCCACCGTGTCGACGCAGACCTTTTCCAGGCTCTCCGAGTAGTGTTCCAGGTCGGCGTCGCCGTCGAGCTTGGCGCGGTGCTTCAGGCCCTGGGTCCAGGCGAAGATCGAGGCGATGGAGTTGGTCGAGGTGGGCTCGCCGCGCTGGAACTGGCGGAAGTGGCGGGTGACGGTGCCGTGGGCGGCCTCGGCCTCCATGATCGCCCCGTCGGGGGTGACCAGGACCGAGGTCATCAGGCCGAGCGAGCCATAGCCCTGGGCCACCGAGTCCGACTGCACGTCGCCGTCGTAATTCTTGCAGGCCCAGACATAACCGCCCGACCATTTCAGCGAGGCGGCGACCATGTCGTCGATCAGCCGGTGCTCGTAGGTGATGCCGGCGGCCTTGAACCGGTCGGCGAATTCGGCGTCGAAAATCTCCTGGAACAGGTCCTTGAAGCGGCCGTCATAGACCTTGAGGATGGTGTTCTTGCTCGACAGATAGACCGGAAACCGCCGCGCCAGGGCATAGGTGAAGGTGGCGTGGGCGAAGTCGCGGATCGACTGGTCGAGATTGTACATCGCCAGGGCCACGCCCGAGGCCGGGAAGTCGAACACCTCGCGCTCGATCACCTGGCCGTCGGCGCCGTCGAAGCGCAGGGTCAGCTTGCCCTTGCCCGGCACGAGGAAGTCCGTCGCGCGATACTGGTCGCCATAGGCGTGGCGGCCGATGATGATCGGCTCGGTCCAGCCCGGGATCAGCCGCGGCACATTCTTGCAGATGATCGGTTCACGGAAGATCACCCCGCCCAGGATGTTGCGGATGGTGCCGTTCGGCGACTTCCACATCGATTTGAGGTTGAACTCCTTCACCCGGGCGGCGTCGGGGGTGATGGTGGCGCACTTGATGCCGACGCCCAGCCGCTTGATCGCCTCGGCCGCGTCGATGGTCACCTGGTCGTCGGTGGCGTCGCGATGCTCGATGCCCAGGTCGTAATATTCGATCGGCAGGTCGAGGAAGGGGAAGATCAGCTTGTCCTTGATCATCTTCCAGATGATCCGGGTCATCTCGTCGCCGTCGAGGTCCGCGACGGGATTGGCGACTTTGATCTTGGCCATGCGAACTCCGGAGAACGGCCTTGGAGGCTCGTAAAAATCGAGCCCCGCTATAGACGCTCGCCGCCTGGGGCGAAACCCGCTATTGCGGCGCGATGAGCGAGACGCTCCGCCCCCCCAGCGTCATCCTCGACCGGCCGCAGCTGGCGGAAAACATCGGCGCGGTCGCCCGGGTCATGGCCAATTTCGGCCTGTCCGATCTGCGCCTGGTGGCGCCGCGCGACGGCTGGCCGCAAAAGCGCGCCTGGGCGAGCGCGTCCGGGGCCGACTGGCCGCTCGACAACGCCCGGGTGTTCGCCACGATCGCCGAGGCCACCGCCGATCTGCAGCGGGTCTATGCCACCACGGCCAGGCCGCGCGAGGCGCGGCTGCCGATCATCACCCCGCGCGAGGCGGCCGCCGAACTGCACGCCGCGGCGGCCGGGGAGCTGGCGACCGGCCTGTTGTTCGGCGCCGAGCGGGCGGGGCTGGAGACGGTGGACATCGCCTTTTGCCAGGCGATCGTGACCATTCCGATCGACCCCAGGTTCCGCTCGCTGAACCTGGCCCAGGCGGTGGCGATCAACGGCTATGAGTGGCGCGCCACCATCGACGCCGGCGCCCCGGCCGCCTTCGCCGACACCGCCGAGCCGGCCGACCAGGCCGAGGTCGCCGGCTTCTATGCGCACCTGGAGACCGAACTCGAGGCGGCCGGCTTCTTCTTCCCGCCGGAAAAGACCCCGTCCATGGTGCGCAACCTGCGCTCGATCTTCTCGCGCGCGCGGCTGTCGACCCAGGAGGCCCGCACCCTGCGCGGCGTCGTCACCGCGCTCACCAAGGGCCGCGGCCGGGTGTTGGCGCGGCTGGCGCGGGAGCGGGCGGCGAAGCAGGCCGCGAAATAAACTCGACGCGGCGCCCGCGCCGAGCGCGCCAAACCGCCTCCGTAGTGGCCCGACGGCCGACAAGATCGGGCTCGCGGTCCGCTCGCAATTCTCGCAAACTCGCGCGGGGAGACTCACGCGATGCGACCACCAGCCCTGGCTCTCGCCGTCGCGGTCCTGTTCGGGGCCGCGTTCGCTGCGCCAGCCGGCGCGCAACCGGCCCTGGTGCTCTGGGCCTGGGAGCGGCCTGAGGACTTGCGCAGCGCCGGGCCCGATGTGGAGGTCGCCGCCGTCGTCGGCTTCGTCGAGTTGACCGGCGCCGGGCTGTGGGCGCGGGGACGGCGGTTTGCCTTGCGCACCGCGCCGGGCGCGCGGCGGACCGCCGTCGTGCACGTGCAGATCGATCCCGGCCAGCTGCTGGTCTGGACGCCGGCGCTCAGGGCGCGCGCGGCGCAGACGGTGCTGGCCTATGCCCGCACGCCGGGCTTCCAGGCGGTGCAGATCGATTTCGAGGTGAAGGAGTCGCAACGCCAGGTGCTGCTCGACCTGTTGCACGACGTCCGCGCCGGCCTGCCAGCCACGACGCCGCTGTCGATGAACGCGCTGGCCTCCTGGTGCGAGACCGAGACCTGGGTGGACGCGGCCGAGGTCGACGAGATCGTGCCCATGGTCTTCCGCATGGGGCCGGAGGGCGAGCGGCTGAAGGCCAGGCTGGCCGCCGGCGAAGACTTCGCCGATCCGCGCTGCCGCACCGCCATCGGCGTCTCCACCGACACGCCGCTCGCCCGCATCCCGGCCGGCCGGCGCGTCTATGTCTTCAACCCGCACAGCTGGACCCCGGCCGACATCGCCGCGGTCTTGAGGAACCACCCATGACCTCGCCCAAACTCCCCGGCGTCCTCGCCGGCGTCCTGGTGTTCGCCATGGGCCTCTATGGCCCGGTCGAGGCCTGCGGGCCGCCGCCCGACGGGCCCTCCTATATCGACGCCTTCGGGGGCCAGACGGCCGACCTGAACGCCTTCTACGCCGGCCGCGTCGGCGTGGTGATGGCCCAGTCGCCACGGGCGCGCCTGTTCATGGCCTGGCGGTTGCTGCACGGCCTGCCGGTCGGGGCGGCGGCGGGGCCGGGCCTGTCCATCCCCTGTTGCAACAGCCCCGATCAGGACACCTGGGACCAGTCGCAGACCTGGACCACGGCGCGGGCGACCGTGACCGGCGTGGCGGCCCTGACCGATACCATCCAGCCCGACCGCCCGATCGCCGACGACGCCACCGTGCCCAACTGTTTCGGCGAAGCCTTCGCCGAGGCCGCGTCGACCCTGCAGAACCGTATCCAGAGCTACGGCGCGGCCTCGCCCTGGGTGAAGGCCTGGGTCGACGGTCAGGATGCCGTCTTCAAGGGCTGCGGCGCGAGCGGCGTGGCCATGCCGGCGCTGGACCACGCGGCGCCCGCCTGGCTGAGGGCCGACCACGCCTATCAGACCGCGGCGCTGGCCCTCTATCAGGGCGACAATGCCGGCGCGGCGGCGGATTTCGCCGCCATCGGCGGCGACGCGGGCTCGCCCTGGCGGCCGATGGCCCCCTATCTCAGCGCCCGCGCCCTGGTGCGCCAGGCGCTGGCGACCAAGACGCCCCAAGCCTTCGCCGACGCCCATCGCGCCATCGCCGCCCTGGCCGCCGCGCCGGGCGGGACCTTCGCCCAGGGCCAGGCCGCCACGATGAGCATGGTCGTCAGCGAGCGCGAAAACCCGGCCAAGGTCGCCGCCGCCCTAAATGCGCGACTGAGCGGTCCGAGCCTGCGCGAAGACGCGGCGGTGGACTTCCGCGACTATGTCGACCTGAACGAAAAGGCCGCCCAGCCGCCGCCGATCCTCGACTGGATCGCCACCCTGAAGGGCCGGGCGCGCGGCGCGCCCCCGGTCGCCCAAGACGCCGCCGGGGCTGACCTCGCGGCCGCCCAGAGCCGCGCCGCCGCCTATTGCCTGGCGCATGCCCAGGCGCGGTGGGCCGCGACCCACGATCCCGCCTGGCTGATCGCGGCCATGAGCCTGGCCAGCCCTTCCGATCCCGCCGCGCCCGCCCTGGTCAAGGCCGCCGCGGGCGTGCCGGCGACCTCGCCGGCGGCCGTGAGCCTGGTCTACAACAGCGTGCGCCTGAGCCTGGCCAGCGCGCCGCAGGCCCAGACCCGCGCGGTGCTGGACGCCATGCTGGCGCGTCACGACCTGGCGGCCAGCGACCGCAACCTGTTCACCGCCGAGCGGATGCAGGTGGCGGAGAGCCCGGCCGTCTTCGCCCGCCTGGCGCTCCGCCCGCGGGTCTGCGCCGACGACACCGGCGCCGACGGCTGCGTGCGCGGCAATTTCAATGACGCGCAGGAGCCCAGCAACATCTATGACGCGGCCGGCAAGGTGGGACTGGGCCCGGACGCTCGGGCCCTGATCGACCGGCTGCCGCTGGCCGAGCGCGCCGCCCTGGTCAGCGACCCGACCCTGCCCGCGACCTTGCGGCTCGACATCGCCCTGACCAGCTGGACGCGCGCGGTGCTGCTGCAGGACAATGCCCAGACCGACGCCCTGGCGCTGAAGCTCGAGACCCTGGCGCCGCAGCTGGCGTCCGACTGGGCGCGGGTGGTCAAGACAGCGCCTGGACCCGACAAGCGGTTCGCCGAGTTCTTCGTCTTCGCGCAGGTTCCGGGCATGGCCGCCGACCTGGAATCCTATACCCGGCCGGTGGGGGCCAGGATCGCCGACTTCCAGGGCGCCTGGTACGACTGGATGATCCTGCCGGCCGGCTCGACCAAGGGCGATTCCGCGCCGCCCTGCCTGCAGGCCTATACGCCGGACGGCAGCTGCGACGCCGCCACCGACACCAGCGACGCCAGCCTTTGGGCGGCCAGCGACGTCGTCTGCCTGACCTATTGCGGCCAGGGCGCCTTTCCGCTTCGCCGCCCCGACTTCGCCGCCGCCGTTGTCGATCGCGCCACCCTGGAGCGCAAGGCGATGGCCGAGCCCTACTCGGACGGCGACACCCTGGGCGCCTCGGTTTGGGACGAGGTGCTGGCCTTTGCCGGCGCCCATCCGACCGACCCCCGCTCGCCCGAGGCCCTGTACTGGCTGGTCCATATCACCCGTTACGGCCACAGCCACGATCACGTGAGCCACAAGGCGTTCGACATCCTGCACAAGCGCTACCCGAACACGACCTGGGCCAAGCAGACCAAATACTATTACGACTGAGGGCGGGATCGGGCGGCGGGGGCTTCGAGACGCCATGAAAACGGCAATCCTGCTGGCGCCCTTGGCGGTGGCGCTGCTGTTCGCCGCCCAGACCCCGCCTGCTCCCGTCGGTGCAAGCCCGACCGTCCAGC
>NZ_DASYAF010000025.1:0-23075 GCF_036501465.1 Phenylobacterium sp. | reverse complement strand
CCCCGCGCTCTTGCTGCCATAGGCGCCGATATCCTTGCCGTAGAGCTTGCCGACGATCACCGCCGTGTTGAGGCTGCCCAGCAGGTAGCCCAGGCCCAAGGCCGCGAACGTCTTCAGGATATCGGTCATCGATCCCCCTCTGCGACTGAACCTTGAGGCCCCAGGCCGGGCCGTGCAATCGCGGGCGGCCACTCCTCAAGCCGGCCTGTCGGCGGCTCGATCGTTCGGCGCATATCTTGGATCGGCGAACCGCTCGACCGCCGAGGCCATCCACGGCATGCTCGCCCGACAACAAATGATGGGAGAGAGACCGTGCGCAACCTCTTCAACCTGGTGATGCGGATCGTATCCAGCCTGATCGGCGTGCTGCTCGTCTGCATGGGCGGCGTCTGGATGCTGCAGGGCCTGAACCTGGCCTTCCGCAAAGGCTTCATGGTCGGCGACCCGCATTGGACGATCTATGGCGCGATCGCCCTGGTGATCGGCGTCTGCCAGGTGGTCTGGAGCAACACGCGCCAGGCCTAGGCTTCGGCCAGCCTCGCAGCGCTATGCCGCCGGCTGCGGCTCAGACGCCGGGCGAGCGTATTGGCCGGCGTCTCGATCAGCCAATAGGTGACACACGAAGCGGCCAGCGACGCGCCCGCCGCGAGTGCGATGGCGACCCACAGCGGCGCGCGGCCCAGCAGCGCCGCCATGACCCCCCAGCCGACGACGCCGTGCAGCAGGTAGAGCGAATAGCTGGTGTCCGACAGCAACCGCACCACCGGCCGCGGCCGAAGCGACGCGCGCAGCAGCACGACGAACAGCAGCAGGGCGTAGGTTACTGAGATGACGTAGGAATTGGTGACCGGAAGGAAGCCGGGCTGCAGGGCTTCCAGGCCCAGCATGAAAAGGCCGTAGGCCGCCGCCAGATAGGTCAGGCCCCAGAAGGCCGAAAGCCGTCCCTTGGCCAGCCACCAGTAGATCGTCTGACCCATGACGAGGACCGGGAGGTAGCTGGCGACGGCCGCCGCGAGCAGGAAACTCGGCCCGTACGCGCCTCGCCGCCAGATCATCAAGGCGACCACCGCCAAATTCAGGGCGATGCTATGCGGAGAGTTGCGCGCGAACTGGGTCACCGCCGTGAGCGCGTAGAACATCATCTCGATGACCAGCGTCCAGGCGACCCCCAGGAGCGCGACCTGCGGCACGACCAGGTAGTTGGCGAGGGTCAGGTTGAGCAGGACGTTCGTCACCGTGACCTGGCTCTTCGCCACCGCGAAAGCCGAGGACAGCAGCACCGCGACGGCCAGCATTGGATAGATGCGCAGGAGGCGCTTGAGCACGAATTCCCCGGCGCTCTCCACGCGGGCCCTGTCGCTGATGATGAAGCCGCTGATCAGGAAGAACAGGGCGACGCCGAACCACCCGAAGTCCTGGATGACGCCCAGCGGTCCGCTGATGTGGTTGCGGACCCACAGAGCCGGCAGGAAGACCTGGCCGCGCCAGCCGGGCATGGTGTTGGCAAGGTGATCCCACGCCACGAGCCAGGCCGCAGCCGCGCGCAGATAGTCGAGGGAGACGTATCTGTTGGCGGCCTCCGTTTCGTGACTCTGCGCCATCCACCCCCCTCGCCGGCGGCCTGGCAGCCCGGCCAACGAGAATCTACCCCGGCTTGCGTATTGCTTACCAGCGGGTCGCCGGCCGGTACGCGCCGCCTCGATTGGTCATGGCCCGCCGGACGGGGCCTGGACGTTGAATTTCCGTGCTATGATTGCGACATAGAGACGACCTGCTTCGCGAACAGACCCCATGGCGATGACCGACATCCTCGATTCCGACTACCGCACCGGCCAGATCAAAATCCACGGCGCGGAGGACTTCGAGGGGATGCGCAAGGCCGGCAAGCTGGCGGCCGAGTGCCTGGACATGCTGACGCCGCACGTCGTCCCGGGCGTGGCGACCGACAAGCTGGACACCCTGGCCCGCGAGTTCATCCTCGACCACGGCGCCCTGCCCGCCTGCCTGGGGTATCGCGGCTACACCAAGACCGTCTGCATCAGCGCCAACCACGTGGTCTGCCACGGCATCCCGGGCGAGCGGGTGCTGCGCGAGGGCGACATCGCCAACATCGACGTCACCGTCGTGCTCGACGGCTGGCACGGCGACACCAGCCGGATGTACGGCGTGGGCGCGATCGCGCCACGCTCGAAGCGCCTCATCGACGTCACCTACGAGGCCATCGAGCGCGGCATCGCCGCGGCGAAGCCCGGCGCGACCACGGGCGACATCGGTCACGCCATCCAGAGCTATGTGGAAAGCATGCGCTGCTCGGTGGTGCGCGACTTCTGCGGCCACGGCCTGGGCCGGGTGTTCCACGATGCGCCCAACATCCTGCACTTCGGCCAGCCCGGGACCGGCGAGCGGCTGCGGCCCGGCATGTTCTTCACCATCGAGCCGATGGTGAACCTCGGCAAATACCAGGTGAAGCTGCTCTCCGACGGCTGGACCGCGGTCACCCGCGACAAGTCGCTGTCGGCCCAGTGCGAACATTCCATCGGCGTCACCGAGACGGGCAGCGAGATCTTCACCGTCTCGCCGGCCGGCCTGTTCAAGCCGCCGGTGATCAGCGGCTAGGGGCGTTCCCATGCATCATTTCGACATCGGCCTCTTTGTCCTGCCCGTGGCGGTGGCCCTGATCGGGATCGGCGGCGCCTACAATGCCTGGCGGCTCCGGAGCGTATGGCGCGCGCTGGGACGCAAGGAGGTCGAGGCCGGGCTCGCCCGGCTGGGCGAAACCGCCGTCAGCATCGAGGAAATCCCGCTGTCCGGGCTGCCGGCCCGCACCGGACTGGGCGCGGCGGTGGCGTTCCGCATCGTCGCCCGCGCCGCCGACGGCGCCGAGGTCCGCCATCAATGGGCCTATGAGCCCGCGCTCCTCTTCCGCCGGCCGAGGGGCCTGAAGCAGCTGGCGAGCAACGGCATCTGGATCGCGCTCGCCTGAGCTTGTCCGGCCTGAGCTTGTCCGGCCTGAGCTTGTCCTGCCTGCGCTTGCCCCGGCGCGCGCGAGCCGCTTAGCTCGGCCGCATGACCTTCGACGTCGACCCGCCCGACCCCGAGCCGCATCGTTCGCGGCGCGGCGTCATCCCGAGCTGGCTGGAGTGGGTGACCTCGCTCAGCGCCCTGGTGGTGTCGATCTCATCGATCTTCATCGCCGTCCACAACAGCCACGACGCCGACAAGGCGCTGGCCGCCCAGACCTATCCCTACATCGAGGTCAGCCGCGATGACGTGGCGCCGGACGGGGTGACGAGGCGGCTGCAGCTCAATCTGGCCAACCAGGGCGTGGGGCCGGCGCACGAGGAAAGCCTGACCGTGCGTGTGGGCGGCCACTACGCCACCTCCCTGCGCGACCTGATCGCCACGGCCGTCGGGCCCGCCGCGACGCCGGGGCCGTCGGAAACCCTGGACGCCGTGCGCAACGTCCAGCCCACGCGCTTCATCCCGGCGGACAAGACCCAGTTCCTCTTCTCCATTCCACGCACCAGCGAAAACGCCCGCTGGTGGGATCCTTTTCAGGAGTCGATGTCGCGGTGGCATATCACGGTCTGCTACTGCTCGGTCTTCAACGAATGCTGGGTTCGCCACGATGAAGACGCGCCCCAGCCGGTGAAGGCCTGCCACCGTGACGAACCCCATGAATACAACTGAGCCCTCGACCCCGGCGCGCGTGTTGCCCGCCGCGGCCGAAGCCGGTTAGCTCGCGCCATGGCGCCTGAAGTCCCCGAACCGCTGCATCGGCCGCACGGCGGCTCCAGCCTTCCGAAGTGGCTGGAATGGACCACCGCGCTTTCGGCGCTGGTGATCTCGGTCTGCTCGATCGGCATCGCCTTCTACAACGCCGGCATCGAGTCGCGCATGCTGAAGGCCAGCTCCTATCCCTACCTGATCATCGGCGTCAGCGACGGCGTGCTCGACGGCTCCAACGGGGTTGAGCGCTTCTCGGTCGAGCTCGTGAACCACGGGGTCGGGCCCGCCGACGAACGCAGCCTGACGATGAGGGTTGGCGGCCGCTACGCCGCCGACGTGACCGAACTGATCCGCGCCGCCGTGGGTCCCGCCGAGGCGGACGAGGCGGTCAGGCTGCTGGTTCCCGTCTACGACAACGAGCTGACCCGCTTCATCGCCTCGAAGGATCGCGGCCTGGTCTTCCACATCGACAAGACGCCCCAGAACGCCCGCTATTGGGACCTGTTCGACGAGGGTGTCAGGAGCAAGGGCCTGGACCCCGACGTTTGCTACTGCTCGGTGTTCGACCAGTGCTGGACGGTCCACAGGCGGGTCCATACGCCGGCCAAGGCCTGCGTGCGTTCGGACCACGAGTTCATACCCAACCGGCGCCGCGCAGCCTCGCCCTTGCCCACGAGCTGAAAACGCCCGACCCTCGCCGCGTCGCCGGGAGGATCGTCATGAAAGCCTTCGCCACCGCCGCCCTGTCGGCCGTCGCGCTCAGCCTCGCCCTGCCCGGCGTGGTCGGCGCCGACGCCACCCAGCTGGGCGTCGGCTTCATCTGCGGGGCGGAACAGACGGCCGCGGCGCACCTGACGCCCACGCCCGCGGTCATGCTGACTGGCGTCGGCAACGGCTCCTCGCCCGCCGACACCAGGAACCCGCAGGCCCAGGCCTGGTACGTGGAGGGGCTGAACCTCTACCACGCCTTCAACCACAACGAGGCCAACGCCGCCTTCGCCAAGGCCGCCCAGCTCGATCCCACCTGCGCGCTCTGCGAATGGGGCGTGGCCCTGGGCCTGGGCCCGACCCTCAACTACGGGGTCAGCGAAGCCGAGACCGCCATCGCCCTCACCCACGCCCAGAAGGCCAAGGCGCTGCTGAAGCCTGGCGACGCCCGCGCCGCGGGCCTGATCGACGCCCTGATCGTCCGCTACGAGAAGGACCGGCCCCTGGTCCGCGACCTGGCCTACGGCAAGGCCATGGACGAGCTGGCCAGGCGCTATCCGGCCGACGACGAGATCGCCGACCTCACCGCCCAGGCCCTGATGCTGCCGGGCCGCGGCGGCAACCCCCAGGCCAACGCCCGCGCCATCGAGCTGATCAAGGCCGTGCTGGCGCGCCGCCCCGACGACACCGCCGCCATCCACTACTACATCCACGCCACCGAGTTCATCGGCCGCCCGGGCGACGCCCTGCCCTATGCCGAGAAGCTGGCGGGCCTCGCGCCCGGCGCCAGCCATCTGGTGCACATGGCGGCCCATACCCTGATGCACGTGGGCCAGTACGAGCAGGTCGCCGTGGTCGACGCCGAGGCGCTGAAGGTCGACGCCGACACCGAGGCTCGGCTGGGCTACGCCGGTCCGCTCTCCAGCCAGATGTACTATCTGCACAACTACACCTTCGGCCTGGCCGGGGCGCTGATGGCCGGCGACGCCAAGCTGTCGCTGAAGTACGCCGAGCACGGCGACGTCGCCTTCCCGGCCAGCGCCGACAACGCCAGGATCATGTTGCCGGCGGGCCTGACGCGGGTGGAAAGCGCCGCCAACCGCCGCACCACCGTCGACGCCAAGAGCCTGGTGGCCTACGGCCGCTATGCGCCGTCGAAGGCGCTGGCCATGAGCGACGCGCCCTCCGACCCGCGCCTGGTGCGCATCTACCGCCACTACGCCAAGGGCGAGGCCTACGCCGCGGAAGGCGACGCCGCCGGCGTGCGCCGCGAGGCCGACCGGGTGCTGGCGCTCCTGGTGGAGTCGCTGAAGGCCGGTGAGACCGGCAACGAAGACCAGGCCAGCATCGCCGCCGACGTGCTGAACGGCCGCGCCGCGCTGCTCACCCACGATCCCGTCAAGGCCGCCGAGTTCTTCGCCCGCGCCACGGCCCTCCAGGACAAGGCCTTCCCCGTCGCCAGGGCCTTCGACCCGCCGCCCTGGTGGTATCCGGTGCGCCGCAGCCTGGCCGCCGCAGACCTGGAGGCCGGCAAGCCCGCCGACGCCATTCGCGAGGCCAAGGCCAGCCTGGCCGGCTGGCCCGACGACGCCCTGGCCCTTCGCGTCCTCTCCCAGGCCGAGGCCAAGCAGGGCGAGACGGCCGCCGCCGCCCGCGACATGGCCCAGGCCAGGAAAGTCTGGCGCGGCGATCTTTCGAAGGTCTCGCTCGCGCTCACCTAGGCGCGACGTCACAAGGTTACCGTTCGCTCACTTGCCACCGCGCGGTGAACCGAGGCAGCGTGCGCGCCTCAATCCGGGAGGCCGCCCTTGCTGTCGATCAAGAGCCTGACGCACGTCTACGCCAACGGGACGCGCGCCCTCGACGACGTGGACCTCGAGGTCGCCAAGGGGATGTTCGGCCTGCTGGGCCCCAACGGGGCCGGCAAGTCGACGCTGATGCGCTCCATCGCCACCCTGCAGACGCCGACCTCCGGCTCGATCCAGTTCGACGACATCGACGTGATCGCCGAGCCGGAGCGGCTGCGCCGCACCCTGGGCTACCTGCCACAGGATTTCGGCGTCTACCCGCGCGTCTCGGCCTACGACATGCTCGATCACATGGCGGTGCTGAAGGGCGTGGCCGAGGCCAAGGCGCGGCGCGAAACCGTCGAGAGCCTGCTGAACCAGACCAACCTGTGGGCCGTGCGCAAAAAGGCGCTGGCCGGCTTCTCCGGCGGCATGCGCCAGCGTTTCGGCATCGCCCAGGCGCTGATCGGCGACCCGGCCCTGATCATCGTCGACGAGCCCACCGCGGGCCTGGACCCTGAGGAGCGCAACCGCTTCCTGAACCTGCTGGCCGAGATCGGCGAGCAGGTGGTGGTGATCCTGTCGACCCACATCGTCGAGGACGTGGCCGACCTCTGCCCGGCCATGGCGATCATCGTCGACGGCCGGATCGTGCGCCAGGGCGCGCCCACCGAGCTGATGGCCGGCCTCAAGGGCCGCATCTGGATGAAGACCATCGACAAGGCCGAGCTGGAGGCCGCCAAGGCGAGGTATCAGGTGATCTCCACCCGCCTGTTCGCCGGGCGCACGGTGATCCACATCGCCGCCGACGCCGACCCGGGCGACGGCTTCGCCCCGGTCACCGGCGGGCTGGAGGACGTCTATTTCTCCACCCTGGCCACAGCCCGCAAGGCGGCCTGAGCCGGCGCATGGGACGGGGCCTGATCCTGGGCGCGGTCTGCGCGGCGCTGGCGTTCACGCCGCCCGCCGCCCACGCGGTTGCGCCGAAAGGCCCCGAAATCCTCACCGCCGACGTCGAGCGGTTCTATCGCGTCTACGAAGCCCACGGCGGCCATCCGGACGCGGCCACCCTGGACCGCGACTACCTGGCGCCCGGCAGCAGCGGCCTGCATGAGTTCATGAAACTGCGCCGCGTCTCCGGCGAAAGCATCGCCAAGGCCATCGCCGAGCGCCCGGAAGCCTACGAAAACGCCCGCGAGTGCCTGGCCGCCCTGCCGAACGTGAAGCGCCGGCTCACCACCGACTTCGCCAGGCTCGCCCGCGCCTATCCGGAGGCGAAGTTCCCGCCGGTGACCCTGGTGGTCGGCCGCACCCGCCCTGTCGGAATCACCAACCCTTCGGGCGTCACCATAGGCCTGGAGGCGCTCTGCGCGGCGAGCTTCATGAACCCGAACCCCGAGGAGCGTTTCGTCCACGTGGTGATGCACGAGTACGGCCACATCCAGCAGGCGGGGCCGCTCTCCACCGTCGACGTCGGCGATCCGAACGCCACGGTGCTGACCATGTCGCTGATGGAGGGCGCCGCGGAGCTGTTCGCCGAGCTGTTCTCCGGCGACATCGGCAACCACGGCCCGGTGAACATCGCCAGGGGTCATGAGGGCGAGATCGAACGCGCCTTCGTCCGCGACGAGGACAAGACGGACCTGTCGGCCTGGATGTACAACAGCAAGGGCACGGCGGCCGAGCCCGGCGACCTCGGCTACTGGGTCGGCTACCGTATCGTGAAGGCCTATTACGACCGCGCGCCCAACAAGCACCAGGCGCTCCTCGACATCCTGCACATGACCGACGCCAAGGCCTTCCTGGCCAAAAGCGGCTGGAAACCGGCGCGCTAGGAGACGGCGATGTTCTTCAAGATCGCGGGCTTCGAATTCCGCTACCAGACCCGCCAGCCGATCTTCTGGGTGGCGGTGATGATCTTCGCCCTGCTGGCGTTCGGCGCCGTCGCCTCCGACAACGTCTCCCTGGGCAACACCGCCAACGTCCACAAGAACGCGCCCTGGGTGATCGCCCAGACCAGCCTGATCTTCGCGATCATCTATATGTTCGTGACCACCGCCTTCGTGGCCAATGTGGTCGTGCGCGACGATGAAACGGGCTTCGGGCCGCTGGTCTACGCCACCCGGATCCGCAAGTTCGACTATCTCTATGGGCGCTTCATCGGGGCCTACCTCGCCGCGGCGCTGAGCTTCCTGGCCGTACCCGTCGGCATGGCCCTGGGGTCGCTGATGCCCTGGGTCGACAAGGAGACGATCGGGCCGTTCCTGCCCGGCGCCTACCTCTTCGCCTATTTCTACCTGGCGCTGCCGGTGCTGTTCCTGTCGAGCGCGATCTTCTTCACCCTGGCCACCGTCACCCGCTCGATGATGTGGTCCTATGTCGGGGTCATCGTCTTCATCATCCTGCGCGCCATCTTCGCCCTGCTGCTGAGCCGCCAGGGGATGGAGCACGCCGGCGCGCTTTGGGAGCCGGACGGCACGGCGGCCTTCGGCCTGGCCACCCGCTATTGGACCGCCAGCGAGCGCAACACGCTGATCCCGCCGATCGCGGACTATCTGCTCTGGAACAAGCTGCTGTGGAGCGCCATCGCCGTCGGCTTTTTGGCGCTCGCTTACCGGCTCTTCCACTTCGAGAGCGGCAAGGCCTCGAAGAGCCAGCGTCGCGCCGCGCGCCTGGCCGCCGCCGAGGAGGCCGCCGCGCCCGCCCCGGCCGTCGCCGGCGCCCTGCCGAAGCCGGTGTTCGGGCGGGCCGCCGCCTGGGCCCAGCTGGTCGCCCGCACCCGGCTCGACATGGGCCAGGTGTTCAAGAGCCCGGCCTTCTTCGTCCTGCTGGCGCTTTCGGCCCTGCTCTCGGTGGTGAACCTCTGGCTGGGCACCGACGTCAGCCTCTACGGCGGACGCACCTTCCCGGTGACCCGGGTGATGGTCCAGGGCCTGGCCGGCATCTTCACCTTCATGACCATCATCATCGCGATCTACTACGCGGGCGAGCTCGTCTGGCGAGAACGCGAGCGCAAGACCGCCGAGATCATCGACGCCACCGCCGTGCCCGACTGGGCTTTCATCGTGCCCAAGACCCTGGCTATCGCCCTGGTGCTGATCTCCGCCTTCGTGGCCAGCGTCGTGGTCGCCATGATCATCCAGGCGATCAAGGGCTACTTCAATTTCGAGCTCGGGAACTACCTGCTCTGGTGGATCGTCCCGCAGTCGATCGATGCGATCCTGATCGCGGTGCTGGCGATCTTCGTCCAGGCGCTCAGCCCCCATAAGTTCGTCGGCTGGGGGATCATGGTCCTCTACCTGATCGGGACCATCGTCACGAACAACCTGGGGTTCGAGAACAGCCTCTACCAATATGCCCTGCTGCCCGACATCCCGGTCTCCGACATGAACGGCCAGGGCCGGTTCTGGATCGGCCCCTACCTGCTGCGCGCCTATTGGACGGCCTTCGCGCTGATGTTGACCGTGCTGGCCTACGGCCTGTGGCGGCGTGGGGTCGAGACCCGTTTCTGGCCCCGGCTGCGCCGCCTGCCTTCACGCCTGAAGGGCGCGCCCGGCGTGTTGCTGGCGCTCTGCTTGACGGTGTTCGTGAGCCTGGGCGGCTACATCTACGTCAACACCCACGTCTGGAACCCCTATCGCACCCACCTCGACGACGAGCGCTACCTGGCCCACTACGAGAAAGCGCTCTGGCAGTTCCACGACACGCCGCAGCCCACGATCACCGCGGTCAAGCTGAACGTCGCCATCTATCCGCACGCGCCGCGGGTGACGACGAGCGGCAGCTACCAGATCCAGAACCGCACCACGGCGCCGCTTTCGGAGGTCCACGTCCGCTTCGGCGACCGCGACCTGAAGGTGCGGTCCCTGACCGTGCAGGGCGCCCATCAGAAGGCCGACTTCGGCCGCTTCAATTACAAGATCTTCGCCTTCGACCAGCCGATGGCGCCGGGCGAGACGCGGACCATCAGCTTCGCCACCGAACGCGCGCAACGGGGCTTCAAGAACACCAGGAACTGGAGGGGCGTCGTCGACAACGGGACCTTCCTCAACAACATCGCGGTCGCGCCGATCCTCGGCATGGACCGCAACCAGCTGCTCACCGACCGCTCCAAGCGGCGCAAGTACGGCCTGCCGCCGGAGCTGCGGCCGCCGAAGCTGGGCGAGGCCGGCGCCGACCAGCACAACGCGCTTCGCAACGACAGCGACTGGGTGAGCAGCGACATCACGCTCTCCACCGTGGTCGACCAGACCCCGATCGCCCCCGGCTACAAGGTCTCCGAGACAGTCTCGGGCGGACGGCGCACCGCCCACTTCGTCTCCGACAGCCCGATGATGAATTTCTTCTCGCTGCAGTCGGCCCGCTATGCGGTGAAGACTGAGACCTACCGGGGCGTGGCGATCAGCGTCTACTACGACCCCAAGCACCCCTGGAACGTGGATCGCATGATCCGTACGGCTAAGGCCGGGCTCGACTATTTCGACGTCAACTTCAGCCCCTATCAGTTCCGCCAGCTGCGCTATCTGGAGTTCCCCGACTTCGACGGCGCCTTCGCCCAGTCCTTCGCCAACACCGTCCCCTGGTCCGAGGGCCTGGTGTTCATCGCCGACGCCGACACCGACCCCTCGCGGATCGACATGGTGACCTACGTCGGCGCCCACGAACTCGCCCACCAATGGTGGGGCCACCAGGCGGTCAGCGCCGACGAGCAGGGCGCCACCATGCTGATCGAGACCTTCGCCCAGTATTCGGCCCTGATGGTGATGAAGCACATGTACGGGCCGGACATGATCCGGAAATTCCTGAAGTACGAGCTCGACAGCTACCTGAAGTCGCGCGGCGGCGAAGCGCTGGAGGAACTGCCGCTCGAGAAGGTCGAGAACCAGCCCTACATCCACTACCGCAAGGGCTCGCTGGTGATGTACCGGCTGCAGGACGAGATCGGCGAGGACGCGGTCAATGCGGCGCTGCGCAAGTACCTGGCGGCCCATGCCTTCAAGCCCGCGCCCTATCCCGACACGCGTGAACTGGTGGCCGATTTCCGCGAGGTGGCGCCGCCCGGCAAGCAGCAGCTGATCACCGACCTCTTCGAGAAGATCACCCTCTACGACTACAAGGCCAAGGCCGCGGTCGCGAAGAAGCGGCCCGACGGCCAGTGGGACGTGACCCTGACCGTGGACGCCAAGAAGCTCTACGCCAACGGCCAGGGCAAGGAGACCGAAGCCCCGCTCACCGATGAGGTGGTCGACATCGGCGTCTTCACCGCCGAGCCCGGCAAGAAGGACTTCTCGGCCAGGGACGTCCTCTTCATGAAGCCGCTGGCGGTGAAGTCGGGCGTCCAGACCTACACGGTCACCGTGCCGAAGAAGCCGGTCTTCGCTGGCGTCGACCCCTACAACAAGCGCATCGACCGCAACTCCGACGACAACACCGTGAAGGTGAGCGGGACCTGACGGCGCGGCCCACGCATAAGCGCGCCCCGGCTTGGCCGTAACGGCTTGACGATCCGGAACGGATGGGGAACATTCCTGTCCCATGGAAGCCCTGCCCGCCGTCGAGGACGCCGCCGCCCAGCCGGACCTCTGGCGGCCGGTCGCGAGGCCCAAGGTCCCGGCCCCGCACTACGTCGGCCACCGCGACCGGCTGCGCGATCGCGCCGCCCAGGGCGGCCTTTCCGCCCTGCCGGACTATGAGCTCCTGGAGCTGGTCCTGTTCCGCGCCATCCCGCGCGGCGACGTCAAACCGCTCGCCAAGCAGCTCCTGGCCCGCTTCGGCTCGCTCGCCGCGGTGCTGGGCGCTTCGGCTGAGGACCTGACGTCGGTCAAGGGCGTGGGCGCGGCGCTGGCCCTGGACCTCACCCTGCTGCACGAGCTTTCCGTGCGCGCGGCGAAAGAGGCGGTGGCCAAACGCCCGGTCATCGCCTCGTGGTCGGCCCTGCTGGCCTATGTGAAGACCGCCCTGGCGCATGAGGCGCGCGAGCAGTTCCGCGTGCTCTTCCTCGACAAGAAGAACCAGCTGATCGCCGACGAGGTGATGGGCAAGGGCACCGTGGATCACGCCCCGGTCTATCCGCGCGAGGTGATGCGCCGGGCGCTGGAGCTGTCGGCCAGCGCGGTGATCCTGGTGCACAACCACCCCTCGGGCGACCCCACGCCGTCGGCCGCCGACATCGACATGACCCGCCAGGTCGCCGACGCCGGCCGGCCCCTGCGCATCGCCGTCCACGACCACCTGATCGCCGCGCGCGACGGCGTCGCCAGCCTGAAGGCGCTGGGCCTGTTCTAGGGCCGCGCGGTCAGTCCCAGACCCGGTTGTAGATCGTCGTGCGCCAGACCATCGGCAGCGACCCCGGCGAGGCGGCGCCGGGCGCGTGCGGATCGGCCACCACGCCGCAGTCGATCAGGTCGCGGGTCCGGCGCGCCGCCAGTTGCGCGGCGCTCTGCGGCCGCGCGCGCATCGGTGGGGTCGGCATCAGGTCTCCTCGATCCACGAGGAAAGAATGGTCCGAGGCCGCCAAGTTAAATCGCCGTATGGCCGTTCAGCCGGCGGGCTTCAGCTGCGCGATCAGCGCATCGGGCCACAGCGCCAGGCTGGCGCCCTGGGCGTTGGCCTCGCGGGCCACGGCGTTATAGCGCGTCAGCAGCTCGCGCGGATCGAGCAGGCAGTCGTTCAGCACCGCGCGGCCGAAGCGCTTGTCGACTAGCACCGCCATCTCATAGCCCACGGTGTACCAGGCGCCCTGCACGCCCCAGAACGGCGCGGCGCGCCTGCGGATCTCGTCGTCGGTGGTGAGCCGCCCATCGAGGATGTCGTTCAACAGCGCGGTGACCGCGCCCACATCGGCGTTGAAGTGGGCCATGTCGCTGTCCCAGCGGGCGCGGATCAGGGCGTCGTCCTCCCAGTGCGGGTGCCGCTCGGTCGAGCCGGCGGCCGCCAGCATGGCCTCGCCCTCGCCGAAGGCGGTCATCCACTTCATCGCCAGCTTCACGCGGTCCGACAGCCCGGCCTGCAAGGCGGTCTGCCGGTCGTCCAGGCTGTTCAGGCCGATGTGGTGCAGCTCGTGGCTCACGGTGTTCTCGAACTGGTCGCGCGATTGGTTCTCGACATTGAGGAAGATCGCCGGTCCCGCATCCGGCTTCGTCCAGACGAAGCTGTTGGAGGTCGGCTTGATCTCGGGGAACACCCGCGCCGCGATCCGCGCGCCGGGCGGCAGCCACGCCAGCACGCCGCGCCCCAGAGCCGGCATGTCCGCCGCGGTCATGTGGTCCAGCGTCTCACGCCAGGCCCGCGCCTTGGCCCGGGTCTTCGGGTCGGCGAGGAAGGCGCGGAACGCCGCCTCGTCCATCCGGTGGCCGAACGTGGCCTCGCGGGCGACCAGCCATTGGTAGGGCTGGCTCGAGAACAGCCGCCGCCAGTCGGCCTCGGCGACCGGGCGCCCCGCGTTCTCCTCATCGAGGATCGCCAGGCAGGCCTGGGCCTCGGAAGCGTCCAGGGCCAGCTGGATCGGCGGCGTTCCGGGCGCCGCCTTAGGCGCCGCCGACGCCGCGGCGCCCATCCCCAGGGCGGCGCCCAGCATCGCGACCCACCCGATCCACATGCGTCCGGTCACGCGGCCCCTCCATCTCCTAAGAGATTAGGAGACAGCGGCCGGCGGCGACGGTCAATGAAATTCTTTGCGGACAGCAACAACAATCCCCGCACCGCCGAGCGCTGCGGCCGGGCTGTTCCTGGCCCGGCCCCGCGGCCTATGCTGCGCAACGGTCGACGCCCGCTCGGGGCGCGGTTCGGAGCGCGCATGTTCGAAGGCTGGGACGACTTCTACCTGCTGATCGGCGGCGCGTCCGGCGGCCTGATCGGCCTGTTGTTCATCGTCGTCACCCTGATCCAGGGCAATGACGGCGGCCTGAAGCTCAAGGCGGCCGCCGCCTACATGACGCCGACCGTGGCGCATCTGGCCGTGGTGCTGGTGATGTGCGCCACGGCGACGGCGCCGCACCTGACGCCGCCGATCGCCGGCGGCCTCTTCCTGGGCGGGGCGCTCGTCTGTCTGGGGTTCAGCGGCCGGGCGCTCTACATGCTGGCCGGCGGCGGGATCAACGCGGCGCACTGGTCCGACGTCTGGGGCTACGGCGTGGCGCCGTTCATCGCCGCGGCGGCGCTGGCGGTCGCGGCCGCCGCCGCCTGGATCGCGCCGGGCTGGGCGATCCTGGGGATCGCGGTGTCGCTGGTGGCGATGCTGCTGATCGCCGTGCGCAACGCCTGGGACCTGGTCACCTGGATCAGCGCCGGCGGCGGCAGCCCCAGCGCCGACGGCTGAGCCTCACAGCACGTGGTTGATGTGGTGGCCGCTCGCCTGGCTCTGGGTCGAGGCCTGCTGCGAGGCGCCGCCCTGGGACCCACTCTGGGACCCGCTCTGTGAACTGCCCGTGTCGCGCTTGCGGTCGGTTCCTTGCGCGAGTGCGCCGCTCAGCACCACCGCCGGCCCGCGCGAGGAGGTCGAGGCGTTGAGCGGCTTGTGATCCGACTGGTCCTTCGACGGCTGCGGCGGGGCCGGCGGGGTCGGCGCCTGGGTCTGCTGCGGCTGGGCCGCCTGCTGGAAGGAGATCGAGTTCAGCGCGAAATCGGACATGGAGCGCGAGGCCTTTCTAGCTTGGCTGTATGCCCATAACGCCGTTGTCTTTAACCCCTTGTTCAAAAACAGGATGAACGGCCGTTGACCGTGTTGCGCCGGCCTTTGGTCGCGCCGGCCTTGCCGGGCTGCGGCCCAGCGCCCTAGGGTCGCTGCAAAGGCCGCGCGGGGCGTGGCCGGGAACAACGACAAGCTGGGATTGCTGAATGACCATCGATCGCCGCAAGCTGCTGGCCGCCGGGGCCGCGGCTGGCCTCGCCGCCACCTCCGACCTCACCCTCGCCGGACCGGCCGCCGCAGCGGGCAAGGCCGCCCCGGGCGACGCCGCCCTCAACGCCTGGATGAACGGCGTGAGCGAGCACCTGCTGGTCACCTCGCCGGAACAGGCCACCAGCTACGGCCTCGACACCGGCAAGCGCGCGGCGCTGAAGTCGAAGCTGTCAGACTCCTCCATGGCCCACATCGTCGAGGATCGGGTCTGGTGCCGCGCCCAGCTCGCGAAGCTGGCCGGCTTCCCCGACGCGGGCCTGTCGCCCACCGCGCGGATCAACAAGGCGGTGGTGAAGTACGCCCTCGAGGTCGGCCGCGACGCCGCGCCCTTCGACTATGGCGAGAACACCCTGATCTCCTCCCAGAGCGAGTCGGCCGGCCCCTATGTGGTCAGCCAGCAGGGCGGCTCCTACTCCGCCGTGCCGGAGTTCCTCGACAGCCAGCATGCCGTGAAGACCAAGGCCGACGCCGAGGCCTACCTCAGCCGGGTCCACGAGATGGCCCGCGCGATCGGCCAGGAGACCGAGCGGGTGAAGAAGGACGCCGGCCTGGGCGTCATCCCGCCGGACTTCATCCTCTCCAACACCATCGGCCAGCAGGAAGGCCTGCTCGCCATTCCCGCCGCCAAGGCCCGCCTGGCCACCGCCCTTGGCCGCAAGGTCAAGGAGGCCCACCTGGACGGCCCCTACGAGGCCCGCGCCGCGGCCCTGGTGGAGAAGGAGGTCTACCCCGCGCTCCGCGCCCAGCTCGCCGAGCTGAAGGCCCTGCAGCCCAAGGCCGGCCACGACGCCGGCGTCTGGCGCCTGCCGAACGGCGACGCCTACTACCGCTGGCTGCTGCGCGAGAGCACGACCACCAACCTGACGCCCGACCAGGTCCACAACATGGGCCTGGAGCAGAACAAGTCGATCGAGGCGCGGATGGACGCCCTGCTGCGCGCCCAGGGCCTGACCCACGGCTCGGTGGGCGAGCGCATGACCGCGCTGGGCAAGGATCCCAAGTACCTGTTCCCCAATACCGACGCCGGGCGCGCCCAGCTGATCGCCTATCTGAACGGCCTGATCGCCGCGGTGCGGCCGAAGCTCTCCAAGGCCTTCACGATCCAGCTCAAGGCGCCGGTGGTGGTCAAGCGCGTGCCCATCGACATCCAGGACGGCGCCGGCCAGGGCTATATGAACACCGGCTCGCTCGACGGCTCGCGGCCTTCGACCTACTACATCAACCTGAAATCGACGGAGAACTGGCCGAAGTTCTCCCTGCCCAGCCTGACCTATCACGAGACGATTCCCGGCCACACATGGCAGGGCGCCTACCTCACCGAGACCGGCAAGCTGCCGCTGATCCGCATCCTGCTGTCGGGCTTCAACGCCTATGTGGAAGGCTACGCCCTCTACGCTGAACAGCTGGGCGACGAGATCGGCATGTACGACAACGACTGGGCCGGCCGCCTGGGCTATCTGCAGGCCCAGAAGTTCCGCGCCGTGCGCCTGGTGGTCGACACCGGCCTGCACGCCAAGCGCTGGAGCCGCGAACAGGCGGTCCAGTGGGCGATGGACAACACCGGGCGCACCCGCGAAGCCATGACCAGCGAAATCGACCGCTACACCGGCACGCCCGGCCAGGCCTGCGGCTACAAGGTGGGCCACACCGAGATCAACCGGCTGCGCGACAAGGCCAAGGCGGCGCTCGGGCCGAAGTACGACCTGCGCCTGTTCGACGACCTGGTGGTCAAGGTCGGCGCCGTGCCGCTCACCGTGCTGGGCGATGCGGTCGACGGCTACATCAAGGCCGGTGGCGTGGTGAACTTGTGAGGATCCCCAGGCGCCCGGCTGCCGTTTGCGTTTCGCTGGGTCTAGCGACGACCTTGGGTAGTTGCGAGACGTCGAACCCTCAACACAGCACCTTTTGTTGGTTCAGCTATGATGCTCAGCGGAAAGCGCTTGTCCTTGCTGAGCTACAACGCGTTTCCTCCGGGCATGCTGACGCCTTTTATACCGAAGACCCCGTCGTTACTCGAAGCCACAACGAGCGTTCGGTCATTTTCATGTTGAAGGGGGGCTTCGTCGACCCTCCCTATACTCGAATTACAGTCGATCGCTGCGGCGAGAGAATTATTCGATCGGACCAATGCTATTGGCCGGGAACCGGGCTTCCTGCGTGTTGAATAATCTCACCACTCGGCCCATCGCGCGCGGCGACCACGCCGCCTGGCGACCGCTGTTCGACGGCTACAACGCCTTCTACGGCCGCGAGGGGCCGACAGCGCTTCCCGAGGCGGTCTACGCCACGACCTGGGCCCGGTTCTTCGATCCCGCCGAGCCCGTCCACGCCCTGGTCGCAGAGCAGGACAGCCGGCTGCTGGGCCTGGTCCACTACCTCTTCCACCGCTCGACCACAGCCATCGCCCCCATCTGCTACCTGCAGGACCTGTTCACCGCGCCGGAGGTGCGCGGCGCAGGCGTCGGGCGCGCGCTGATCGAGGCGGTCTATGCCCAGGCGCGCGCGGCCGACGCCTTCCGCGTCTACTGGCAGACGCACGAGACCAACACCGTCGCCATGCGCCTCTACGACCAGGTGGCGGACAAGTCGGGCTTCCTGGTCTACCGCAAGGACGTCTGAGCGGGCCGATCGCCGCGCTGTCATGCGTCCGACATCAAGCGTTGCAATGGTCCGTGGCCGGATCATCCTCGACACATGCCTGAGTCCTCATCCCCGCCCCGCGCCGCTTCCGGATGAGGAAGCCTGACAAGCCCTCCAGCCGCGAGCCCGATCGCGAGCCCCGCGCCCAGTTCGCGGCCCTGCCCTGGCGGTTCGACCCCAAGGGCGCTGTGGAGGTGCTCCTGATCACCAGCCGCGACAGCCGCCGCTGGATCATCCCCAAGGGCTGGCCGATGAAGGGCAAGAAGTCGGCCCGCTGCGCCGCCCAGGAGGCCTTCGAGGAGGCCGGGGTCCGCGGCCACGTCTCCAAGCGCCCGGCCGGCGACTACGCCTATGAGAAGCGCCTCAAGAACGGCCGGCTGCAGAAAGTGCGCGTGCAGGTCTTCCCGCTGCGGGTGGAGGACGAGGCCGAGAGCTTCCTCGAAGCGGGCCAGCGCGAGAAGCTGTGGCTGCCGCCCGTCGAGGCCGCCCGCAAGGTGGACGAGCCCGAGCTGATGGTCCTGCTCGCGACCTTCCACCCCAGGGAAGCCGCCTAGGCCGAAGAATCCGCCCGCGAATCGCTCTGATAAGATTCTTGGTAAACACGCGTTAACCGAAAACGTCAGTCTTAAGGAAACCTTCGCGCGGCACAGTTGGCCGCAGGTGGGAACCTATTGTCGTGTCGCAGTCCTATCCCAAGTTCGACCGTGCGCTCGTCGTCCTGCATGTGGACGACGACCCGATGAACCTGCGCGTCGTCGAGGAGATCCTGGGCGCCTTCGGCCACACCGCCATCAAGGCGAATTGCGGCGCGGACGCCCTGAGGCGGCTCTCCGAACAGGCTTTCGACGTGGTCCTGATGGACATCCACATGCCGGGCATGACCGGCATCGAGGCCGTCGAGCGCTTGCGCCAGGGCGCGGGCCCGGAGGCCAAGACTCCGGTGATCGCGCTTACCGCCGACGTCTTCAGCCGCCGCCCCGACGAGTACCGCGCCTTGGGCTTCACCGATTTCGTGGCCAAGCCGATCCTGGTCTCCGGCCTGCTGGAGGCCATCAAGCGGGCCTGCGAGCCCCAGGCCGGCAAGTCCGCCGCCGCCAACGCGGCCTAGTCGCCGCTCATCTCTGATCCGTCATCCCCGGCCTTGTGCCGGGGACCCATGGGCGCTGTCGCCGCAGGAACGCTTACAACGGCGGTGTTTATGGGTGGCCGGGACAAGCCCGGCCATGACGATATGAGATTGGCGCGCTAGGCTTCCGCGCCGGCCAGCAAGAGCCGGACCCGGGAGACCGCTCATGCCCCTGCTCGACCGTGACGGCGTCAAGATCCACTATGAGGCGGCCGGCGCCGGCCCCGCCCTGATCCTCACCCACGGCTATTCCTCCACCGGCGAGATGTGGGCCGGCCAGGTCCCGGTGCTCAAGGACCGCTTCACCGTCGTCACCTGGGACATGCGCGGCCACGGCCGCTCGGACTATCCGCAGGACCAGGCCGCCTATTCCGAGGAAGCCACGGTCGCCGACATGGCCGCCCTGCTGGACGAAATCGGCGCGAAGGACGCCGTGGTCGGCGGCCTGTCGCTAGGCGGCTATATGAGCCTGGCCTTCCATCGCGCCCATCCGGAGCGCACCCGGGCCCTGCTGATCATCGACACCGGTCCCGGCTACAAGAAGGACGAGGCCCGCGACGGCTGGAACGCCAACGCCATCCGCCGCGCCGAGAAGTTCGAGGCCGAGGGCCTGCCCGACACCACCCGCTCCAGCGCCGAGGTGCGGCTGGCCCGCCACCGCGACGCCACTGGCCTGGCCCGCGCCGCCCGCGGCATGCTCACCCAGCGCGACGCCAAGGTGATCGAGAACCTGCCGAACATCGCTGTGCCCGCCATCGTCATCGTCGGCGCCAACGACACGCCCTTCCTGGCCGCCTCCGACTACATGGCCGCCAAGATCCCCGGCGCGAAGAAGGCGGTGATCCCGGACGCCGGCCACAGCGCCAATATCGACCAGCCCGAAGCCTTCAACGCCGCCCTGACCGGATTCCTGAAGGACGCCGGGCTAATGGGCGCCTGAAAGGGCGTCGCCCAGCACGCCGAATTAAACCCAGCGCTGTTGGCGTCGCCGCGCGATTTGCGGCACATCTCGGCGGTGGCCGAAACGCCTGAGCCATCGCCGACCTCACAGGCCCTCGCGGCCGACGACCCGCTGCTCGCGACCTATCTGGAGCGGCGGACCAACCTGCTGCGCTTCCTGGCCGCGCGCGCCGGCTCGCTGGCCGCCGCCGAGGACCTGGTCCAGGAACTCTATTTCAAGCTCGCCGCGCGCGACCGCACCCAGGACGTGGGCGCGCCGGTCGCCCTGATCTACCGCATGGCGCTCAACCTGATGCTCGACCGCGCCCGCGGCGAGGCCCGCAGCCTGGCGCGCGACACCGCCTGGCGCCAGACCGCCCACACCGCGGTGGGCGGGACCGACGTCGCCGACCTGCCGCCCGCCGACGAGGCCGCCGCCTCGGCGCAGCGCCTGCGCCAGCTGGTGGCCGCCGTGGCCGAACTACCGCCCCAGGCCGGCCGCGCCTTCCGCCTGCACAAGCTGGAGGGGCTGAGCCACGCCGAGACCGCGCGGGCCATGGGCCTGTCCGTCAAGGCGGTGGAGAAGCACATCTCCGCCGCCCTCAAGGCCCTCGCCGCGAAACTGGGGGCCCGGACGGATGCCTAGCCGGACCATGCCTGGGATGTCTCGACAGATGACAACCGTTACGTGTGAGGCTCGTCGGAGTCGCGCGACAGGGGGGTTGGCCGCAGCGGCGCCGTCTATGTCCATGAGGGGCGCTCTGCGCCGAGTGGGAAACCATGGCTGAGGTCGCCACACTACCGGACGACGCCCGCAAGGGCGCCGCGGCCGACTGGCTCGCGCGCCTGTCCGCGGCGGACCTCGACGCGTCCGAGGCCGCGGTCTTCGACGCCTGGGTGTCCGAGCCCGCCAACGGCCGCGCCTACGACGCCGCGCTCTCGGTGATGCTGGAACTGGAAGCCGCCGCGCCTCGGATCATCGAAGCGCTGGACAACCGCCCGGCCCCGCGCCGTTTGGGGGCTTCGCGCGCCTGGATCGCGTTGGGCGGCCTGGCCGCCGCCGCCGCCCTCGTCGTCGCTCTCACCCCGTTCAGCGTCTTCGCGCCGGAAACCCAGAAGTTCGCCACCGCCAAGGGCGAGCACCGCGAGGTCAAGCTGGCGGACGGCTCGACGGTCGAGCTGAACGGCGGCTCGCGCCTCTCGGTCACCCTGGCGCGCAACGAGCGCCGCCTGAGCTTGCCGCAGGGCGAGGCCCTGTTCGACGTGGCCCCCGACAAGGCCCGGCCGTTCCTGATCGCCGCCGGCGAGCGCACGGTGCGCGTGGTCGGCACCCGCTTCGACGTCCGCCATCTCGGAAGCGACCTCTCGGTCACCGTCGAGCGCGGCGTGGTCGAGGTCCGCCCGGCCGACGGCGTCAAGGGGCGCGTCTGGCGGTTGCATCCCGGTGAGCGGCTCGACGTCGTCGAAGGCCCGGTGGCCCCGCCGCCGCAACTCAGCGCCGCCGACCCGCAGGCCGTGGAAAGCTGGCGCGCCGGCAAGCTCATCTACCGCAACCGCCCGCTGGGCGAGGTGGTGGCGGACCTGAACCAGCAATTCGCCCGGCCGATCGTGCTGGAAGACCCGGCCCTGGCCCAGACCCGCGTCTCGGGCGTGCTCATCCTCGACAGCGAGGAGGCTGTGACGCGGCGCCTCGCTTTGCTTGCCCCCGTCAAGGCGCTACCTTCACCGGAAGGGATTGTGCTTCGCAGCGATCCGGCGGCGAAGCCATGAGGGGGACACCGGGCCATACCAAGGCCGGCTGCCGTTCTGCGCGCGTCCCTCGCGGGACTGTGCCTCCTCGCGCTTGCGCTGCGGGCTGAGGCCGCTGAAGCGCGCCGGCGCTTCGCCATCACGCCCAAGTCCTACGCCGAGGCGCTGATCGACCTGGCGGTCCAGGGCAACGTCTCGATCCTCAATGTCCAGGCCTGCGGCGAAGGTGGCCGCTCCGGGCTGTCCGGCCGCTATAACCTGAATGAAGCCCTGAGCCGCGTCCTGGCCGGCGCGCCCTGCGCCTTCCGTATCGTCGACGCCGGCACGGTGAAGATCGTTCCCACCGCGCCCCAGCCGCGCATCGTGCCGCCCAGCGCGCCGATGGTGGACGAGCTGCTGGTCACCGCGCGCAAGCGGCCGGAGCGGCTCGACAGCCTGCCGGCCGGGGTCAGCGTGGTCAGCGCCGACCAGCTGGCGATCACCAACGCCTATGACGTGCGCGCCACCGCCGGCCAGCTGGTGGGCGTGCTGACCACCAACCTGGGGCCCGGGCGCGACAAGATCCTGATCCGCGGCCTCTCCGACGGGGCCTTCACCGGCCGCGCGCGGTCCACGGTCTCCACCTATCTCGACGACGCGCCGCTCAACTACAACGCGCCCGACCCCGACCTGCGGCTGACCGACGTGGCCCAGGTGGAGACGGTGCGCGGGCCGCAGGGCGCGCTGTACGGCACCGGCGCGATCAGCGGCGTCTACCGCATCGTCACCAACAAGCCCGACCCGGACCGCTACGCCGCCGGCGCCCAGGCGACCTGGGCCACCACCCGCGGCGGCGCGCCCAGCTATTCCGGCGAGGGCTTCGCCAACCTGCCGATCGCCATGGGCCGCGCGGCCTTGCGGCTCGTCGCCTACTACGACGACCAGGGCGGCTATCTCGACGACGTCTCGCTGCGCCTGTCCAACGTGGACTCCACCCTGCGCGAAGGCGCGCGCGCCACCCTGCGCCTGGAACTCGCGCCGACCTGGACGGTGGACCTGGGCCTGGTCGCCCAGCGCCTGACTTCGCGCGACACCCAGTACACGACGATCTCCAACTCGCTGAAACGCGCCAACCAGGTGCGCGAGTCCTCCGACAACGACTTCGGCCTGGCCACCATCAGCCTCAAGGGCGAGCTGGGCTTCGCCGACCTGAACGCCACCACCTCCTACGTCCAGCACGACTATTCGGCGCTCTACGACGCCTCGGCGGCGGACATCAGCCTGTTCAGCACCACCGGCGCCTCGCTCGGCATCTATTCCGAGGCGGCGCGCATCCGCCGCTTCGTGCAGGACATCGTGCTCACCTCCACCGACGCGGGGCCGATCTCCTGGCTGGCCGGCGTCTACGGCTCGTCCTCGCACGAACGTACGCCCGGTTCGCTGGACATCCTGGTCAACCCCGCGCCGGCCGAGCCCGCCCTGGGCGACGCCGGCGAGGGCCTGGGCGCCCAGCTCATCC
>NZ_DASYAF010000024.1:0-4932 GCF_036501465.1 Phenylobacterium sp. | reverse complement strand
GGCCGCCAACGAGCCCGAGCCCTTTCCGGCCCAGCCGACCCCGCTCGAACCGGCGCGCGCCGAGGGCGCCGAGGCGGCGCGCGCCTCGGTGCGCTCGATCTTCGACCAGACCCGCGACGAACCCGAGCGCGCCGGCATTGGCCCGCTGATCGTCCTCGGCCTGATCGGGCTTTCCCTGTTCGCCGGCGGCCTCTACTGGGCCTTCGTCTCCAGGCCCTCCGGCGGCCTGATCGGCTCGCCGGTCCTCGGCTTCGCCCTGGGCTTTCTCGGCATAATCTGCGTTGGCAGCGCCGCCTATTTCCTGGTCGAACGGCTCGGCGGCGACAGCGATCATCTTTGAGTGATAAGGCGCGTGATCCGCGCCGCTTCGGCCTGCTTAGGCGTTATAGGGGATGCAGGGAGCCGCCCTGGGACCTGACGCCATGCGCCCGACATTGCTGGCCCTGATCGCCGTCGCCACCCTGTCCGCCGCCCCGGCGGCGATGGCGGCGCCGACCTGCCAGGACCGCAATGGCGACACCATCCGCTGCGGGACGGCGGGCGCCATGCCGGTGGGCTGGACCCTGCCAGCGGCGCAGCGTTCGCGGGTGCTGGCGGCGCGGCCGCCGGAGCCGCCCGCCGACCTGCTCGGGCTCGGCCTGTTCCTGGTCGGCTTCTTCGCGCTGCTGGCCCTGCTGCCCGACTTCGACGGCCAGTGGGACCGCCAGGAGCTGGACGAGGAAGAGTGACCTGCCAGCAGCCACAGCCGCCGTCGGCGACCAGGACGCCGCCGGTCACCAGGCTGGCGGCGTCGGAGGCGAGGACGAGGGCGGCCGCGGCGACCTCCTCGGGCTCGCCCTGCCGGGTCACCACCTCAGCATGAAGCGCCCGAGCACCGCGCCGATCAGGCCGGAGACGAGAACGCCGAGGGTGTACCAGAGGCCGACAAAGACAAAGGTCGCCTCGGGGCAGTGCAGACCATAGACGGTCGCCCCGACGGCGCCGGAGAAGGCGCCAGCGGCGAAACCCGCGGCCATGGGGCGGGTAGGCGCGAGGCGCCGAAGCACCAGCAGGCAGATCAGGGTCATCGGCGCGGCGACCATGACGATGTGGCGGGAGCACACCGTCCAGGACACGCCCTGAATGGCGCCCAGGCGAGCGGCGTCGGTCATCGGCGCGAACTGAAGGATCGCCATGGTCTCGAACAGCGCCAGCACGGCGAGCGCCATCAGGGCGGCTGAGCGGGCCGACACTCCGGGACGCCCGAGCCGCTCGGTCGCCAGGAAGCCGGCGGTCGCCAAGGCCGCGGTATAGGCCGCCTTGATCCAGAAGAAGCCGCCGCTCGCGGCCCTGGCCAGGTCCGGCCGCGGTTGCAGCCAGACAATCACCAGCGCCAGGGCGACACCGGCGCCGGCCAGGGCGGCCAGGGCCAGTCGCCGCGGCGCCGCGGCGGGCGAGACCGAACGCGTGTCGGCGGCCAGAAGCTCGATCAACTCAGGCGTCCGCACGGCGCATCCTTCCGGCGAGCATCCTCAGCGCACGATGCAGGGCCACCTTGGCCGCGCCCTCGCTGACGCCTGCCCTGGCGCCGGCCTCGCTGAGGCTGAATCCCCTGATCTTGACGTCCTCGATCAGGCCGCGTTGCCGCGCCGGCAGGGAGCCAAGCGCACGGGTGATGTCCAATCCCTCGTCGGATCGCGCTGGCTCGGCGGACAAGAAGTCTTCCACATCGTCCAGAGGCGTCGCGACGCGAATTCTTCGCCGCCGCCAATAGTCGATCAGCTTGTAGCGGGCGATCGCGTAGGCCCAGGCGGTAAAGGGCTGGGCGCGGTCATAGGAGGCTCCGCGCAAATGAACCGCCAGCAGAGTCTCCTGCACCAGGTCCTCCACGTCGTCCCGAGTCGATGACATCCGCTGCGAGAAATAGGCTCTCAAACGCTCGCTCAGCAGGGTTAGCAGTTGGCGATGCGCGCTTGCGTCGCCGTCGAGCCCGCTCAGCATCAGGCTCTTCAACCGCGCCTCGAAATCGTCCACCAACACCTCTGTTCGCTCGAGCGGGGCCAATGGTTACACGGGCGCCCGGCATGATCCAAGCCGCGACAGGGCTGGATGCAGACCGCCAAACCGCGGGGCCCCGGTAAAAATCGAACAAAGCGCGCGCCACCTGTAACCGAAGAGGCCGCACGGCCGAATTGGATTTCGCAAACGCCGGCGGGACCGATTCCATGTCCGGAGATTTGGGAGATCTTGGATGCGCGATCCTGTTCGCCGCAACGGCTCGTCAGACCCGATCCCGGTTCGGGCGGTGCGAACCAGGGCCGCACTCAGCGCGGCGTTCGTCCTGGCCGCCTTTCTGGCTGGGACCGCCGGCGCCGCCCCGGCCGAACCGCCTGTTGTCGTGGAACTGTTCACCAGTCAGGGCTGCTCGTCCTGCCCGCCCGCCAACGCGACCCTCTCGATCCTGGCCGACCGCCCGGACGTTCTGGCCCTGAGTTTCGGCGTCACCTATTGGGACGATCTGGGCTGGAAAGACACATTTGCCAGTCCCCAGTTTACGGCCCGCCAGTGGAGCTATGCCCGGGGGCTGCACCATGACGACGTGGCGACGCCGCAGATGGTGGTGCAGGGCCGGGCCGATACGGTGGGTCAGACGCCTTCCGAGGTGGAACCGCTGATCCGGGCGGCAAAGGCGGACCTGAAAGCCGAGCCCTCGATCGTCTTTCGGGGCGAGCACGTGACCATCGCCGCGGCGGCCGCCCGCCGGCCGGCCGACGTCTGGCTGGTGCGCTACGACCCGCGGACCGTTCAGGTTCCTGTTCGCCGTGGCGAAAACGGCGGGCGCACCCTGCCGCACCGCGACGTGGTGCGAGAACTGACCCGGCTCGGGGCCTGGAACGGGTCGGCGGCCACATTCAGCTTCAGCCGTTCGGCCGATCCCGCGCTGCGCACGGCGGTGCTGGTCCAGGCGGCCGCGGGAGGCCCGATCCTGGCGGCCGCCAAGGGCTGATCCACAAGCTTCGAGGCCGCCTGCGCCCCTGGCGCCTCGGTCCTCAAGCCGCCTTCGCATTGGCGACGGCGGAAACACACCCGGGGCCGATCTCGGCCTCGTGACCCTGAAGAAAGACCTGATCCATGAAGACCCAAGTTGTCCGCTTCTGCGCCATCGCCCTCGGCGTCGGCGCCCTGGCCCTGGCGGGCGCCGCAAACGCCGACGCCATGGCCTCCGGCGCGATGTCGTCGAGTAGCACGATGGCCAAGCATCACGTCCACCACATGGCCAAGCCGATGAAGATGAAGGCCAAGGCCGCGATGGCTTCCGGGGCGATGGCTTCCGGCGCGATGGCCTCCGGCGCGATGTCGTCGGACGCCATGTCGTCCGGCAGCATGGCCGCGGGCCACTAGCCCGCGTTGCTCGCCCTGCCAGCCGGCGGGGCGAGCCTTCGAGGATGGACGCCATGATCGATGCCGCGACGCCCAGCACGCCGAAAGCAAGGCCGACGCAGGACCGCCGGGAGATCGTCTACCGGCATCGCCTGGTCACGCGGCTGACCCATTGGGTCAACCTGCTGTGCGTCAGTCTCCTGCTGATGAGCGGTCTGCAGATCCTCAACGCCCATCCGGCCCTGTATTGGGGCCAATACGGCGCCGACGCCGACCGCCCCTTCATTGAATTTACGGCGAGGGAAGAAGGAGGCGCCCAGGTCGGAGAAACCCGCGTTGGCGGGCTCACCTTCTCGACCACCGGCCTGCTTGGCGCCTCGAGGGCGCCGGGCGGCGGCCTGGCGGCGCGCGGCTTTCCGTCCTGGATCACCCTGCCCAGCTATCAGGACCTGGCGACGGGGCGCCGCTGGCACTTCTTCTTCGCCTGGCTTTTCGTCATCAACGGCCTCGTCTATCTGGCGGCCGGCCTTGTCTCGGGGCATTTTCGGCGTGACCTGGCCCCGGCCTGGGCGGAGCTGCGACCGCGCCACATCCTGAAGGATGTCTGGGACCACGCACGGCTGAGGTTCCCGACCGGCGAGGCGGCGAAGCGCTACAACATCCTGCAGAAGGCCGCCTATATCGCGGTGATCGTGCTTCTGGCCGCCATGGTGATGACCGGGCTGACCATGTCGCCAGGCGTGGACGCGGCCGCGCCTTGGCTGCTCGATCTCTTCGGCGGCCGGCAGTCGGCCCGCACGATCCATTTCCTTTCCGCCAGCCTGATCGTGAGCTTCATCGCCGTGCACCTGCTGATGGTGCTGCTCGCCGGCCCGGTCAATGAAGTCCGCTCGATGATCACCGGCCGCTACGTCCTGCCCAGAGCCCGCGCTACGGACCAGCCTTGATGGACACGTCGCCATTTTCACGCCGCGGCCTGCTGACCGCCGGCGCCGCCGGCCTTGGCGGCCTGCTGCTCGCCGGCTGCGACCGGCTTTCCGGCTCGCCGAGATTTCAAAGCCTCCTGGGGTCCGCCGAGCCGCTGACCTACAGGGCGCAACGGCTTCTGCTGGCGGGCCAGCCGCTCGCGCGCGAGTTCAAGCCGTCGGACATCTCGCCGGTCTTCAAGACCAACGGCACCACCCAGCCTGGCGGCGACGCCTATCAGGCGCTGACGGCCAATGGTTTCGCCGACTGGCGACTGAAGATCGACGGACTTGTGGCGCGGCCGCTCAGCCTGTCCCTCGCCGAGCTGAAACGCCTGCCACAGCGCACCCAGATCACCCGTCACGACTGCGTGGAGGGTTGGAGCGCCATCGGCCAGTGGACCGGCGCGCCGTTGGGCCCGGTGCTGAGAGCCGCCGGCCTCGCCCCCAACGCGCGTTTCGCCGTCTTCCACTGCGCCGACGATCTCGACGGGAGCGTCGACGGTTCGGGCCTCTACTATGAGAGCATCGATCTCATCGACGCCTTCCACCCGCAGACCATCCTCGCCCATTCGATGAACGGCCAGCCGCTGGCCGTCGCTCACGG
>NZ_DASYAF010000023.1:0-6353 GCF_036501465.1 Phenylobacterium sp. | reverse complement strand
CGACGTGGCCGAGACCCTTGTGCGCCTCGCCCTGCACGGCGTCGCCCAGCCCTGAATTTCCCACCGGTCATCGACCGCTTATGGGCGAGTTGCGCCATGCGGAACGGGCTTATGTTGACGCATACCGTCCGGTAGGTAAGTTTCCCGCGCGCCAGGTGCGCAGGGGGCGAAGCGTTTGAAGCCGAGGCAGTTGCCGGACCGTGGGACGGGTGAGCCGGCGCGCCGCCCGGTCCGGCCGCCGCTCGGCGAGCGGGAGGGGCAGATCTATGTCGCCGCCTCGCGCCTGTTCATCCAGAAGGGCTTCGCCGGCACCTCGATGAGCGACATCGCCGAGGCGGTGAAGATCACCAAGGCCGGGCTCTACCACTTCGTCGACAGCAAGGAGGAGTTGCTGTTCACGATCAGCCAGTTCGGCATGGACCGGCTGGACGAGCAGGTGATCGCTCCGGCCGCCGCCATCGCCGATCCGCTGGAGCGGCTGGAAGCCATCCTGAAGGCCCATGTGCAGAACGCCGGCCGCGCGTCCCGCGAGGACGGCAATCCGCTCACCATCGTGGTCGACGAGCCCGGCGGCCTCACGCCTGAGCACCGCAAGGTCATCGAGGGCCGCAAGCGCGCCTACCTCGACCTGCTGCGCGGCACGCTCGGCGAACTGGAGGTGCAGGGCCGCCTGACCGAGGGCGTGGACGTCACCGCCGCGGCCTTCGCCGCGATCGGCGCGATCATGTGGATCGGCCGCTGGTGGCGCCCCGACGGGCGGCTGAGCCTTGAGGAGACCGCCGAACAGGTGGCGGCCGTGCTGCTGAACGGCGTCCTGCGCCGCTGACGCCACGTCACCTGTGGCGGGCAGGTGACAAATCCTCGATCTTACCAACCGGACGGTAAGTTTCTGCTAGTTGCCGACCGTTCGGTAAGTTAGAGATTCACCCCAAGGCTCGGCGTCCACGCGGCGACCGGCCAATCAGAATTGGGGGAAGCCATGGAGTTGAAGCCGCATCTTCTGCGTTGCGCCTCGCGCGCCGTCATCGCCGCCGCGGCGACAGCCCTGGCCGCGCCCGCCGCCTGGGCCCAGACCGCGCCCGGCGCCGCCAGCGGACCGACGCTGGAGACCCTGGTGGTCACCGCCGAGAAGCGGACCGAGCGCGAGCAGGATATCCCGATGACCGTCTCGGCGATCAGCGGAGACAAGATCCAGGAGCTGGGCCAATTCCACTCTGGCGCCGACCTCGTGCAGTTCCTGCCCGGCGTCACCTTCATCGCCTCGGCGTCCACGGCGACCTCCGAGCTCAACATCCGCGGCGCGGGCCAGGCCCGCCTGCCCAATTCCGACGCCGCCGTCGGCCTGTTCCGCGACGACGCCTACATCGCCGGCGGCAACCTGGGCGGCCGCACTTTCCAGCGGTTCGACCTGTTCGACGTGGAGCAGGTCGAGGTTTTGAAGGGGCCGCAGGGCGCGCTCTACGGCCGCAACGCGGTGACCGGCGCGGTCAACGTCATCTCCAAGAAGCCCAACTGGAAGACCGAGGGCGAGGACTGGGTCGAGGGCCTCTACGGCACGAACGGCAAATACGGCCTCGAAGGCGTCTACAACATGCCGGTGAACGACGTCTTCGCCGTCCGCCTGGGCATCGACAGCGACGACCAGACCGACTGCCAGTACCACTACGTGGCCACGTCCATAAATTCCGGCTGCTACGACAAGGAGCGCTATGAGGCCGCCCGGTTCTCCGCGCGCTACAAGCCCACCGACAAGCTGGATATCAACTTCGTCGCCGACTACGCCTCCAGCTTCGGCGACCCCGGCGTCACCCTGAACCGCGACGCGGTCCCGCGCGATCAGATCGAGGCCTCATCGCCGCTCGGCAACACCACCGCGGCCAAGCAGTCGAACTTCGGCCTTTCGATCAACTACGACCTGGACTGGGCGAAGCTGGTCTCGACGACCAACTACCGCAAGCGCGACTCCAACCTGTTCGCAGATCCGGATGGGCTCGCCACGGCCACCGAACAGTCCTCGCTGTTCGACCACGCCACCACCTTCTACCAGGAACTGCGACTGCAGGGCTCGAAGCCCCGGCTGAACTGGCTGGTGGGCGCGGACCTGTTCTTCCTGACCGACGACTATATCGACCGCGAGACCGGCTATCCGATCGTCTCCAACGCCATGACCATGACGGTGCAGGATCCGAACGTGCTGGAGAACACCCACTCCAACCAGCACTCCTACGGCTTCTACGGCTCGGCGAAGTACGACCTCACCGACAGGCTCTCGGGCCAGCTCGACGCCCGCTATTCGATCGACGACAAGTCGGAGAACCTGTTCAACATCGTCATCGCCACCGGCGCGCCGCAATACCCGGCCTTCCCGCCGAACACGCCGCAGTCGGAGCCGCAGAAGACCTACTACAACGTCACCGCGGACGGGAACGTCTCCTACAAGTTCACCTCCGACGTGCTGGGCTATGTGCGGATCGGCAACGCCTATCGCGCCGGCGGCTTCAACGTACAGCTGGGCGTGCCGTGCTCGTCGGTTCCGGGCGGCGTTGCGGGCACCAACTGCAACCTGATCGACCCGCCCGCCTCCTATGCCCCGGAGCATTCGGTGACCTATGAGCTGGGCCTGAAGACCGCCTGGTTCGACCGCCTGCTGGTGGTCAACGCCAACGTCTACGAGATCGACTTCTCGAACATTCTGGCCAATCTGAACAATGGCCTGATGCCGATGCAGAACCCGCTCCTGGGCGCCATGTTCCTGGCCAACGCCGGCGACGCCACCGAGTACGGCGGCGAGATCGAGTTCGACGCCACGCCGCATCTGCCGCCCGGCTGGGGCACGATCGAGATCAACGGCCTGATCGGCACGCAGGAGGGCAAGTTCAAGGACGTGCCGCCGGCGCTGCAGTCCGCCGTCGCCAATGGCGCGCACCTGGCCCGCATCCGGCCGTTCTCGACCCAGGGGACGATCGTCTACAAGCACGACGCCTTCGGCGACTTCCACTGGCTGCTGTTGACCAGCTGGGCGTCGGAGAACGGCGGCGACCAGGAAGCCGCCAACACCCTGAACCTCGGCAGCTACACGATCTGGAGCGGGCGCATCGCCCTGGAGGACAAGCACTGGTCCTTCGCGGTGAAGGGCAACAACATCTTCGACCGGCAGTACTACGTGAACCAGGCCGGCTCGCCGGTGAATGGGCTGGGCGCGACCTATGTGCCGGGGCGCCTGAGCTATGTGGAAGCGGAAATAACCTACAAGTGGTGAACCTCCCCAACTTGGCCGCGGCGCTCTAGGCTCGCGCCATGGACGCCGCGGCGGTTTCTTCGGGCTACACCACGGACATCGTCTATCCGTCGGCGTTCGGGGTGTTCCAGGCGCCGATCCATCTGGCCTACGCCGCCAGCCTGGGCGGCCGCGCCGCGCCGCGGCTCGACGGGGCGGCCTTCACCTACTGCGACCTGGGGACCGGCGCGGGGCTCACGCTATGCGTGCTCGCCGACTGCTATCCCGAGGCGCAGTTCCACGGCGTCGACATCAACCCCGAGCACGTACGCCGGGGCCGGGCGTTGGCTGAGGCCGCCGGGCTGTCCAATGTCACCTTCCATGAGGCGGGCTTCGCGGACCTGGGCCGGCTCTCGCTGCCGGCGCTGGATTTCGTTGCGATGGGCGGGGTCTATTCCTGGATCGCGCCGGAACTGCGCGCCGCCTGCCTCAGCTTCGCCCGCGACCGGCTGACCGAGCGCGGCGCGGTCTTCGTCCACTACGGCGCCCTGCCGGGCAACAGCCAGATCGACGCCCTCTACGCCCTGCTGCGCGAGACCGCCGCGGGCATCGAGGGCGACAGCCTGACCCGGTTCGCTGAGGCCTGCCGGATCGTCGAGGGCCTGCGCGCGGCCAAGGCGCGGTTCTTCCAGTACAACCCCTTCGCCGCCGCCTGGATGGATCAGGTCGCCGGCCAGGACCCGCGGGCCATGGCGCACGAGGTGCTGAACGCCCAGCGCGCCAGCCTGTGGGCCGCCGACGTGGCCGCCGAGGCGCGCGCCGCCGGCCTGAGCTATGTCGCCAACGCCCAGCTCGAGCTCAACGACCTGGGTCTCTGCGCCCCGCCGGACATGCGCGAGGCCCTGGCGCGGCTGGCGCCGGCCGCTCGCGAGATGGCGCTCGACACCCTGCGCAACGCCAACAGCCGCATGGACGTCCTGATGCGCGCCGACGCCCCAGCCGAGGCCGCGCCGCCGTCGCTCTGGCTCGACCGGATGACCCGCGGTCCGCTGGCGGCCGAGCGGCAGGCGCTTGGCCGGCGCGCGCGCCTCGACCTCTCCGACCCGCTGTACGCCGACATCCTGGCTGAGACCGAGCACGGCGCGGCGCGGCTGCCGCAGCTGCTGGCCGCGCCGGGGCTCGAGGGCCGGGAGGGCTTGCGGCTGGCCGTGGAGCGGCTGATCGCGCTGAAACTGGTCAATGTCCTGCGCCGTCCCTATGCGCCGGTGCGGCCGGGGGCGGGCGACCTTTCCATGCCCTCGCGCCTCAACCGCCTGGTGCTGGAAGGCCAGGTGGAGGCGGCCGGCGCCTTGCCCTTCGCCTCGCCGGTGGCCGGCACCCAGGTGCTGCTGCCGCTGGAGGATCGCCTGGCCCTGCTGGCCATGCTGGGCGGCGACCTTTCGGCGGCCTGGGAACGCCTGCGCGCGAGCGGCCGGACCTTGAAGCACGAGGGCAAGGCGGTGGCCTCGGCCGCGGACCTCGCCGCCGCCGCCCAGGCCCGCGCCGCGGCGATCGGCGAGCCCATGACCACCCAGCTCCAGGGCCTGGGCGTGCTGGCGTGAGCCCGTGGGCGCGGGCCGTTTCAGCAGCCGAAAACGCCGATCTTCGGGGCTGCCGCGCGTGGGGATCGAGTTCATAGCTGGCGCAACGCCAGAGAGGCGAAGGGACCTGCGATGACGCGTGGATGGCTTCTGATATGCGCCAGCTCGACCGTGGCGATCGCCGTCGTCGCCGGCGGCATGCTTTCCCAGCCGCGCCACGCCGCCGCCCGGGCGCCCAAGGCGCCGGATCGTCATGCGGCGGCCGGCGCGGCGCCGGCCAGCCGCCGGGCCTTCTTTGGCGAACTTCACCTGCACACGGTGATGAGCTTCGACGCCTGGACCTTCGGCACCAAGGTCACCCCGGACCAGGCCTACAAGTTCGCCCGCGGCGAGACGGTGATGGTGCCCGCCGTGCAGGTGCGCAAGGAACAGGGGATCGATGTCGCGGGCGACGTGCCGGCCAAGCGCGCCTGGCCGCTGGACTTCACCGCCGTCACCGACCACGCCGAGTTCCTGGGCGCCGCCCACCAGCTCGACGATCCCAACAGCCCGTTCGCCGCCACACCGGCCGGCAAGCTGTTCCTGACCGGCAAGTCGGGCGCCTGCATCTTCTGGCGCTGCGCCGCGCGGCTGACCGGCGACCGCGAGGGCTCCTTGCGCGACATGAAGGCCGCCACCGACGCGGCCGGCGGCTGGGCGCTGGAGATGAAGGCCGCCAACGACAACTACCGGCCCGGCAAGTTCACCACCTTCGTGGCCTACGAGTTCACCTCGCGCACCGGCGGGGCGACCACCCACCGCAACGTGATCTTCGCCGGCGACCACGCGCCGAACCCCTTCACCTCGGTGGATTCCGACAAGCCGGAGGATCTCTGGAAATATCTGGAGACCGCGCGCCGTGACGGCTTCCAGGTGCTGGCCATCCCGCACAATTCGAACATGAGCGACGGCCACGACTTCGACTGGAACATGAGCAACGGGCGACCCATCGACGAGGCCTATGCCCAGGAACGGGCGCTGAACGAGCCGCTCGTGGAGATCGCCCAGACCAAGGGGACCTCGGAGACCGCGCCGGACCTGTCGCCCACCGACGAATTTTCCAACTTCGACATCCTCGACAAGGTCTACCGCGACGAGACCAGGCCGATCCGCCACGGCTCCTACGTCCGCGAGGCCTGGGGCCGGGGCCTGATCGTGTTGTCCAAGGTGGGCGCCAACCCGTTCAAGATGGGCGTGGTCGGCGGCTCGGACATCCACAACGGTCTCACGGTATCCAGTTCCAACGCCTGGGCCGGCGGGTTCAGCGGCCTCGATCCGAAGACCATGATGCCGAGCGGCGCGATGGCCCGACGGATGATGACCGGCCAGGGTCGCAGGGCCGCCGCCCGGGCCGGCGAAAGCGACGAGGGCACAGGCGGCCTGCAGATGCGTCCCGGCGCGATCACCGGGGTCTGGGCGGAGGAGAACACTCGCGAGGCGATCTTCGCGGCGCTGAAGCGCAAGGAGACCTTCGCCACCTCCGGCACGCGCATCCGCCTGCGGATGTTCGGCGGCTG
>NZ_DASYAF010000022.1:0-2835 GCF_036501465.1 Phenylobacterium sp. | reverse complement strand
CGCGGTGGTGAGGCTGAAGGCCTCGGCGCAGGCGAAGGCCGCCAGGCTGATGGCCGCCTCGGCGTCGGGCGCATCCTCGGCCAGGGCGCGGGCGGCGTTGCGCGCCGCCGAGATGGCCGATTCCGACTCCAGCAGCAGGTCGGCGGCCATGTGCTTGATGGCCTGGAAACTGCCGATGGCGCGGCCGAACTGGATGCGCGTCTTGGCGTAGTCGACCGTGAAGTCCAGCACCCGCCGCGCGCCGCCGGCCTGTTCGCCGGAGAGCCCGACCAGGGCCAAGTTCAGCGCCTGCTGCACCGCCGCCCAGACCGGACCGCTCGCGGCAAGGCGCCGGGCCAGGGTGTTGACGAAGGTGATCCTGGCCAGGCGCAAGGTGTGGTCGAAGGTCGGCAGGGCCGCGATGGCGACGGCCTTCGGATCGACCTCGAACACCTGCAGGTCGTCGCCCGCCCTGGCGAGCACGAGCAGAACGTCGGCGTTCTGGCCATGGATGGCATAGGAGGCCTCACCCTTGAGCCGCCAGCCGCCCTCCGCCTCGCTCGCCGTCACCCTGACCCCTTCCGGCGTCCACGTCCCGGCATCGCCGGTCAGCGCGACCGTCGCGATGCTGTTTCCGGCCGCGATTCCCGGCAGCAAGCGCCGCTTGGCGTCTTCATCCCCAATGGCGCGCAGCAGCTCGGCCGCCAGCACGCCGCTGGCCAGCAGCGGCGCGCAGAGCAGGGCCGCGCCCGCCTCCTCCATGACCAGCTCCAGTTCCAGCGGGCCGCCGCCGGCCCCGCCGAAATCCTCCTCGATCACCAGGCCGGCGATCCCCATCTCGGCCAGCCGGCGCCACAGCGCGGCGTCGTAGCCGGCTGGCGTTTCCATGGCGCGGCGCACGTCGGCCTCCGCGCCGTGGTCCGCCAGCAGCCGGCGGACGGAGTCGCGCAAGGCCCCGCGGTCCTCAGCCGAAATGGTCGCCAAACCGGTTCTCCTCCCTCAGGTCACGCCGGCCACGATCCAACAGCGGCCGCTAGGGAAGCCAAGCGCCAAACGCACCTCAATCCCCGGGCCGCAGGACCACGAACTGCCGCTCCGGATCGTCCTGCACGGCGGTGCGCCCGTCGCGATAGGTAGCGACCGAGCCGTCGTGGGAATATTGCAGGATATAGGCCTTGCGCACGGTGCCCGCCTTCAGGTTCGGACCGGTCCGGTGCGGCGCCAGGGACGAGAAGACGATGGCGTCGCCGGCCCCGGCCGGCACAGCGACCGCGTCCGGAACCTCCTCCAGGCATTTCAGCCCGATCTCGGTCACCCAGTGGTCCAGCGTCCCGCCGCGGTGCAGGCCGGGCGCGATCCAGGGGCAGCCGTTCTGCTCGTCAACGTCCACCAGCGGCAGCCAGAAGGTCAGGTACTGCTGCGGCTCGATGAAGGTGTAGCCGTTGTCCTGGTGCCAGGGGAATTCGCGCATCTGCGCCGTCTTCTTGTAGACCGACTGGTCCCAGTAGAGCCGCACCGCCTCGCCCAGCAGGTCGTGGCAGACATCCTTGATGAAGGGATGGGCGGCGAAGTCGCGCAAGGTCGGCGAAACCTTGACCATGTGGGTGGTGAAGGTGATCTCGTCGGCGGTGGAGATGGAGATGGAGCCGCCGGCGCGGCGCAGCCGCTCCTCGGCAATGACCTCAAGCGGGTCGATGGCGGCGGTGACCGCGGCGATCTCGTCGGCCGTGAAGGCGTTCTCGAACTTGACGAAGCCGAGCCGGTCGAAGGCTTCGCGCTGTGCTTCCGTGACGCGGCGGAACGGGCCCGGCCGGTCTTCCCAGTGGAAGCCGGCGCTGAGCGGGTGCGGGCGAGGCGTGCGCAAACTGAAACCTCCGAAAGCTGCGTCTTAAACTGCTCGCGACGCTGCGTCAGGTCCAGCCATGGCCTTGTAAGAGGCCAGCACAGAGGCCAGAACCTTCGCAAAACAAGACCTATCGGGAGGTGAAGATGCGCGCGCTCGTACTCGAAGGGGACGCCGGGATCGATCATCTGAGCGTGGTCGACCGCCCGGCCGCCGAGCCGGCCGCCGGTCAGGTCGCGGTGACCATGAAAGCCGCCTCGCTCAACTATCGCGACCTGGCGACGGTGCAATCGCCGATGATCAAGGGCCGGCTGCCGCTCATTCCGCTGTCGGACGGCTGCGGCGTGGTTTCAGCCGTCGGCCCGGGCGTGACGCGCGTGGCGGTCGGCGACCGGGTGGCGCCACTGTTCTTCCAGGATTGGTTCGGCGGAGAGCCGACGTCGGCGGCGTTGTCCGCGGCGCTGGGTGGCTCCGTCGACGGCGTGGCGCGCGATCAGGTGGTGCTGAACCAGAACGGCGTCTCCAAGGTCCCGGCCTCGCTCAGCGACGAGGAGGTCGCCTGCCTGCCCTGCGCCGGCCTCACGGCGTGGCGGGCCCTGGTCGAGGGCGGCCTCAAACCCGGCGACGTGGTGCTGGCCCAGGGCACGGGCGGCGTCTCGATCTTCGCGCTGCAGTTCGCCAAGGCGGCCGGGGCCACCGTCATCATCACCTCATCCTCGGACGAGAAGCTGGAACGGGCCCGGGCCATGGGCGCCGACCACACCATCAACTACAAGACCGAGCCCGACTGGGCCAAGGCGGCGCGCAGGCTGACCGGCGGGCGCGGCGTCGACCACGTCGTCGAGGTCGGCGGCGCCGGCACCTTCCAGCAATCGATCCAGGCCATCCGCGTCGGCGGCCACGTGGCGGTGATCGGCGTGCTGACCGGCATGGTCAACGACATCAACGTCGCCTCCATCTTCAGCGCCAACGCCCGTGTCCACGGGATCAGCGTCGGCAGCCGCGAGCAGTTC
>NZ_DASYAF010000021.1:0-2417 GCF_036501465.1 Phenylobacterium sp. | reverse complement strand
GTTCATGCTCGACAAGGTCTGCCACGATTTCGATATCTTCGGGCGGTTGGCCAGGGCGCGGCCCGCCAAGGTGGCGAGCTTCGGCGGCCGGCGCATCTTCACGCCCGAGCGCGCCGATGGCCCGCGGCAATACGAGGACGGCTCGCCCGCCTACGCCATGCGCGACGCCGGCTGGTCGGCCTCCAACGATCCCTTCCAGTCGGACATGGACCTGGCCGATCACCAGACGGCCATGGTCGAGTACGCTTCGGGCTTCCGACTTTCCTTCCACTCCAACAGCCACGTGGCGCTGGCGGAGCGGCGCTGGTACCTGGCCGGGACCGAGGGCACGCTCATAGCCGACCTGGTGCGCAACCGGCTGATGCTGCGCCGGGCCTTGCACCGCGGCAAGCCGGAGCGGATCGACTACGGCGGCCTCACCGCCGACGCCCACAACGGCGCCGACCAGGCCATGGCGCTGGACCTGCTGGCGGCGCTGGAGGGCAGGGCGGCCTTCCCGGTGACGCCATGGGACTCCATGGAGGCCGGCCTCACCGTCATGGCCATCGACCGCGCCATGGCCGAAGGCGTGATGCTCGACTGCGCCCCCATGTGGGCGGAATTCGACGCGGCGCGCGCTTCAAACCTCTCCCAGAGGGAGAGGGAGGGGCCCGCGCCGAAGGCAGCGGGAGGGTGAGGGGTTACGAGCTGGACGAGTTGGCGCGCAGCTGACCATCCGTATACGGTGCATTGGAGTTTGAATCGGAGAAGGCGCAACCCTCACCCTCCCGTTCGCTTCGCTCCGGGCCCCTCCCTCTCCCTCTGGGAGAGGTTTATTCAGTACAGTGTCCTTCCCGCCCGCACGCGTTCCGCCGGCGCGGTGAACAGCGCGTTGACGGCGGCGCTGGAGCGGCCGACGACGACCACGCCGTCGCCGGGTTCGAGCTTCAGCTCGCCGGGCGGGCGGGTGACGCTGTCGCCGCCCTGGCGGTTGATCTGCACCACGAAGAAGGCGCCCCTGGCCCGGGTCTCCAGCTCGGCGATGGTCAGGCCGGCCACCGCCGACTTCTCTGCGGTGACCATCACCTCCATCTCCAGCCCCAGGTCGCGCAGCACCTTCTCGAAGTCCTGCATCCGTTCCGAGCCGCGGATGAACCGCGCCGTTTCGGGAAACAGGATCATCTCGGCGATGCGTTCGGCGCCGATGTGGGTGGGCAGCACCACCTTGTCGGCGCCGGCCTGGATCAGCTTGCTTTCGGTGCTCGGCGCCTCGCCGCGCGCGATGATCTGCAGGCCCGGATTCAGGCTGCGGGCGCTCAGTGTGATGAAGACGTTGGCGGCGTCGTCGGGCAGGACGGTGGCCAGGATGCGGGCGCGCCCGACGCCGACGGCGGTGAGCGCGGTCTCGTCGGTGGCGTCGCCCTGCCAGCACAGATAGCCCAGCTCGCGAGCCTGGTTCAGCCGCCCCTCGTTGCGCTCCAGCACCACGAAGTCGGCGCCGCCGGCGGCGAGGTCCTTGGCCAGCATGACGCCGATACGGCCGAAACCGCAGACGATCACGTGGTCCTTCAGTTTGTTGATGTCGGTTTTCACGCGGTTCGCGCCCAGCAGTTGTTGGATTTGGGAGAAGGTCAGCGCCTGCACCAGGGCGGCGGACAGCAGGATCATGCCGGTGCAGCCGAGCACGATGGTGCTGATCGTGACGAAGTGCAGGAACGGCGTCGCGATCGGCCGCACCTCGCCGTAGCCGACCGTGAACACCGTCAGCAGCACCATGTAGATGGCGTCGCCGAAGCTCCAGCCGGCCGTGACATAGGCGCCCGTCGCCAGCGCCACGACCACCAGCATGAAGGCGATGATCGAAACCAGATTGCGAAAGGGCGAGCCCGCCAGTCCGTTCATATCGCCCGCCGGCCGCCCCCTTCGCCGCGAGCGTCAGCCTAGGGCCGCGGCGCATCGAGGAGGTCACGAATCCGTCACCCCGCCGCATCGGCGCAATAAAGCCGACAAAAGCAGCGCAGCTTACGTCACGGCGCCCTGAAAAACGGCTCCCTGCAAGGCTCAGCCGCCTTGACAACCCCCCGTCATGGCGGACTTTCAGTGTCAGGCGGCGGAACGATCGCAGGAAGAGGAAGCGGTATGGCGGGACTTTGCGAAGGACGGGTGGCGATCGTCACCGGCGGCGGGCGCGGGATCGGGCGGGAATATTGCCTGATGCTGGCGCGAGAGGGCGCCAAGGTGGTGGTCAACGATCTGGGCGGCGCCCGCGACGGCGTTGGCGCCGATCTCGGCCCCGCCGACGAGGTGGCGAACGAGATCAAGGCCATGGGCGGCGAGGCGGTGGCCAACGGCGCCGACGTCTCCGACTGGGACCAGGCCAAGGGCATGATCGACCAGGCCGTGCAGGCCTTCGGCAAGCTCGACGTGCTGATCAGCAA
>NZ_DASYAF010000020.1:0-21171 GCF_036501465.1 Phenylobacterium sp. | reverse complement strand
ACACGCTGAGGGTGCTGGGGAAAGCCGCCGCGGCGCTTGTCCTGGCGGGCGACGTCGCCAAGGGGGTGGTCGCCTGCCTCATCGGGCTGTGGCTGGGCGTCTATGTCCACTCTGGTGCCGCGGTGGACTGCCTGAGCCTGCTGGCGGCCGGCGGCGGCGCGGTGGTGGGCCACAACTGGCCAGTCTATTTCCGGTTCAAGGGCGGCAAGGGCGTGCTGACGGCCGTGACCGTGATGTTCATGATCAACTGGGTCATGGCGCTGATGAGCCTGGGCGTCTTCGTGGTGATCGTGGCCGTGACCCGCCTGGTTTCCCTGGGCACGATCTGCGCCACGCTGTTCTTCGTGGCGGTCTCGTTCGTTCCGGCCTTCGGGACCACCCCCTATTTCCAGGTTTTCGCATCCCTGATCGCGCTGATGATCGTCCTGAAGCACCGGGCGAATATCCGAAGGCTGCTGTCCGGGACGGAGAACAGGCTGAGCTTCTGATTGAACGGCGTCCGAGGCCGCGCCGCCGGCGGCTAGCGGCTCCAGGGCAGCCGGCGCGCGATCCTGACCCCGTCCACGGCGATGTCGCAGGCGTAGACGAGCACCTCGACCCCAGCCTCCGCCGCCTGGTCCAGCCCGCGGGCGAACGCGGGGTCGAGGTCGGCGCAGGCGGCGAAGCGGTCGCAATCCATGCGTTGCACCACGAACAGGGCCACGGCGCGGTCGCCGGCGGCGACCATCGCCTCCAGCTCGCGCAGGTGCTTGGCCGAGCGGGCGGCGACGCAATCGGGAAATTCCGCCAGCGTCCCGGTTCGGCGCAGGTGGCAGTTCTTGATCTCCAGCCAACAGGCCGGGCGGTCCGGATGGGTGAGCAGGAAGTCGACCCGCGAATTGGTCCCGTACCTCACCTCGCGCCGGTGGGTGTCGTAGCCGGTCAGCTCCGGGATCGCGTCAGCCGCCAGCGCCTCGGCCACCAGGCGGTTGGGGTGCAGGGTGTTGATCCCCACCAGGCCGCCGTCGACCTCCACCAGCTCCAGCGTGTGCGCCAGCTTGCGCTTCGGATCGGAGGACGCGGAGACCCAGGCGCCCAGGCCCGGCGTGTTCAGGCCCAGCATGGCGCCGGGGTTCGGACAGTGGGCGACGATCTCGCGCCCGTCGTCGAGGGTCACGTCGGCGAAGAAGCGCTTGTAGCGGGCGGTCAACGTCCCGTGGGCGAGGGGCGAGGGGAAGTCCATCAGGGCGTGGCCGGCTTGCAGACCTCAGCGACGAAGGCCTTGTAGACGCCCAGTTGGCGATAGGCGGCGAGGCCGGCGCGGTTGGCGCAGGTGACGCCGCCTTCGGTGAGCGCGCAGCGTCTGCCGATTGCGTCCTGCACGGCCCGGCGCTGGGGTTCCGAAAGGTCTGCCTCAAAGCGCTGCATGAGCCGTGCGAGTTCGCCCTGGTCCATCTCGGAAGGGCGCACCACGGGGCAGGTGCGCGGAGTGCGTTCGATGAGGCCGGCCTGACCCGCCCGGGCGACAAGGGGCAGGGCAAGCAGGATGGCGGCGACAAAGGCGAGGCGCATGGCGCGCTCCAAGCGATTTACAGGCCCGTCCTTAAGTCCATGGGGGCGAGTTTGCTACGGGCTCCGGCCAGCTCAAGGACGCGCCCGTGGCGCGCCGCCTGGCGGCCGGGCGAAGCCCGGTCCTTGACCTGGCCGGAGCCCGTAGCTCCAATCTGGCCATGGGCCGTAAGGCTCTCCAGCATTCTGAAGAATGCCGGCGATGACACCGACAATCTGGAAGGCGCCAATGGCTGGACCCTCGAGCGACGACCGCGTCACCGCCGCGGTGCTGATCATCGGCGACGAGATCCTGTCGGGGCGGACCCAGGACACCAACCTGCGCGACATCGCCCGCTATCTGGGCGTCCATGGGGTCGACCTCGCCGAGGCGCGCACCGTGCCGGACGTGCACGAGGAGATCGTGGCGGCGCTGAACGCGCTGCGTGCCCGCTACGACTATGTGATCACCACCGGCGGCATCGGCCCGACGCACGACGACATCACCGCCGAGGCCGTGGCCGCGGCGTTCGGGGTCGAGCTCTACGAGCATCCGGAGATCCTGGCCATGATGGCGGCGCGCTGGGGCCCCGAGGTGACGCCGGCGCGCCGGCGGATGGCCCGCGTGCCGGTGGGCGGCGACCTGGTGAAGAACCCGGTGCAGGGGCCGCCCGGCTTCACCATCGGCAATGTCTTCGTCCTGGCGGGGGTGCCGCTGGTGATGCGCGGCATGCTGGAGGACGTGGGGCCCCGCCTGCGCGGCGGCGCGGTGACGGTGTCGCGCACCGTGCGGGTGGAGGGCTCCGGCGAGGGCGTGATCGCCGCGCCCCTGGAGGCGGTGGCCAGGGCGCATCCGGCCATGAGCCTGGGCAGCTATCCGTTCTTCGGCGACGGGAAGTACGGCTCCAACCTGGTGCTGCGAAGCCGCGATTCCGTCGAGCTGGCGGCGGCCGTGGGCGAGCTGGTCGCGGCCCTGAGGGCGGCGGGGATCAACACGATCCGCGAGGTTGAGACAGCAGCCTGACCAGAGAACTACTAACAAATGCAAATAATATAAGGATTGTATCGGATCACATGTTCGGTTATTTCCCGGTGTTACTGGAGTTTCAAGGACATAACGATGTTATTTAGTGCGCTGATCGCGGCTGCCGCGATCCTGGCCGACGGCGCGCCTGCCGTGGCCGCGACCCCCGCGACGACGGCGACCCCTCCTACGGCCACCGCGCCGGCCACGCCGGCGGCCAAGACGGAAAAGCCACGAATGATCTGCAAGAGCGAGGCGGTGATCGGCACCCTTATGCCGAAGAAGACCTGCTACAGCGTGGATCAGGCGAAGGATCGCCAGCAGGCGGAACGCGAAAACCTGCGGGACATCCAGGCGAAGTCGCACTGAGCCGCGCCCGGCGCGCCGACCCCTTGGGCCTGGCGCGCCAGTTCGCATCACCTGTTCGGTGAATCGGCCGGGTTAATCGCCTTTTTCCTTTTTGCGGGTAGTCAGGGTCGGCACGCGGGGGCGCGTGTGACCTCTCGCCCGCTCGAGGAGCGACGTTCGTGGCCGAAACCTATCGCAGTATGCGAGGGCTCGAGAAGACAGCCTCGACCAGCCGGGTGCTGAACCTGGCGGCGCTCGCCGTGCGTCACGCCGACAATGAGGAACACCAGGCCAAGCCGCTGTTCACCTCTCCCGCGCTCAACGCCGCGGTGATCATCAAGCATCGGCTGCGGACCAACGAGATCGGCACCGTCGCCACCCGCCACCGCACGGCCACCAAGCTGATCGTGCCGTTCGAGCGGTCCGACCTGAGCCTTGGCGGGCGCGCGCTGTTCGTAGGCGACCGCGGCTGGATGGAGAGCCTGCAGGAGCTGGCCGGCCAGAGCGCCGACCTGGGCCGCGACGCCGGCGTGCTGGAAGCCCTGGACGAGCTGCCGTCGCTGGACCCCTTCCTGTTGCGCGAGCACATGCGCCGCCGCGGGTTCGACATCTCCGACACCCATTTCGAGATCTCCGGCCACGACCTGGACGCCATGCAGACGTTCGTGAGCAAGGAGATCGGCAAGCTGATCGACCTGGCCTACAAAGGCCGCGCCTCGGGCAACAACAGCCGCCTGGTGGAGGCGCTGCTCTCCAGCAAGCACGACGATCGGCTGGAGCCGCTGCGGCTCACCCTGCGCCTGGAAGGCGACAGCTACCGCGAGGGCATCTTCGCCTGGAAGGGCTTCCTCTACTACAAGTGGGTGCTGAACAACCTATGGCCGAAGCTGCGCGAGGTGATGGTCGAGCTGAACAAGGTCAAGACCATCGGCCCCCGCGACTTCGAGGCGGAGTCCCTGTGCCGCAGCATGAAGGTGCGGATCGGGGAGAACATCGAGCGGCAGGTGAAGTTCGTCGGCGACTACCTGCGCCTCTACGACAATGTGTTCGACGAGCTGACCCGCGAGGGCAACGCCACGGCGTTCCGCGACTTCCTGCTGAAGTCGCCGGACATGCTGGTCGCGCTGGGCGAGGGCGCCGGCATCGTCAGCCACATCGCCAGCTTCTGGCGCTACCGCTTCCCGAAGGGCAAGCCGCTGGAAGCCATGGTCAGCGAACTGCTGGATATCCTGCAGGACTTCGAGGCCGGCCTGGGGGCCGAGCCGGCGGCGATCGCGGCCTGAGGCCGGTCCGGCTACCGGCCCTTGGCGGAAGCTCCGGCGGCGGCCGGGGCTGAGAGGAAGTCCTCCGTCGCCTGGTAGAGCACGTGACGCCCGGTCTCGAGATGCATGAGGTGGGTCGCTTCCGGGACAGTGACCAGCCGCCGCTCCAGGCCAGGGGGCAGGGCGGCCATGAACCAGGCCGCGTCCGCCGCCGTCGATGAGCTGTCCCAGGCGCCGCGGATCAACAGCACCGGCCGGTCGAGCCGGGCCGGATCATAGGCGAGCGCCCCCGCATGGGCGTCGGCCACGTCGGCGGATGGGCCGTTGGGGACCTTGACCGCCGGCGGCGAGTGCGTGCGGCTTTCGGGGTCGGAGGCCAGGTAGATCGCCGCCCAGGCGGGGAAGCCGGCCTCCTCCAGCACTGGGGCGTGGCCGGCCGGGACGTCCTTGACGAAGCGGGCGTGCTGCTCGGCGATGGTCACCAGGCTCCAGGCCTGCGGCGCGGGCGACGGCAGGCCGTCGCGTCGCAGGATCGGGCCGAAGAGGACCAGTCGGTCGACGGCTCGCGGGTGATCGATGGCGAAGCGCGCCGCCGGTATGGTTCCCCAGGAGTGGGCGATGATCGAGACGTGCGCCGCGCCGGTGCGGCGGCGGATCAGGGCGACCGCCCGGGCGATCTGCCGCTCCGCCTCCGCCGAGCGCCCGACCGGCGGCCCCGCCGGGACCGTCGCGCGCATCGCCGGATAGCGTTCGGAGCCGCCATAGCCCGCGAAGTCCAGGGCGAAGACGTCGTGGCCATGGGCGTTCAGTGCGTCGGCCCAGGACTCGCCGCCGAAGCGCGCCATCATCGAGTTGGCCGACGGGAAGGTGGCGCCGTGGACGTAGAGCACCGGTTGCGACCACGCGCCCGAGGCCGCCGCCTGCTCGCGCACCAGTAGCGCCGGGCGCCAGTGAGGCGCGGGTGCGCCCGGCAGGTGGTGCTCGTGCGCAACCTGGGCGCTCGCGGGAAGGGCGGCCAGGAGGCCAGCCAGGGCAAGAGACAGCGGAAAGGCCGGACGGCTCATTCACCGACTCTGCCACGGCTTGGCTGTGGGGCGGTTCGGCGGCGGTCGAAGTATCGGTCGCCTTTCGTCGCTCCATCTGCTGGCCCGCCCGCCTATCGACCGGCGCGGCGCCGTCGGATAAGCCTGCGCCGGCGCGGGCGTGGCGGAACTGGTAGACGCAACGGACTTAAAATCCGTAGGGCCGCAAGGCCCGTGCCGGTTCGACCCCGGCCGCCCGCACCAGCATCTTCGGCCACGGCCGCCTGCAGATCGATTTGGCGGCGTTGCGCGTTACGGGCGGCGACGGTCCCTGAGCGCGGGGGTTCGTCGCGGGCGGCGGCTGTGTCCCCAGCAGTGGTTTGACCGAGGGGCTGAGGATGGCGTTGGGGATTCCCACAATTAACCTCGAATTTAGCCGCCAATGGGAAAGGGCTCGCGAAGCCCGGCGAGAAGCGCTGGGATACAGATCGAGACCTCTCATGCGTCAGTCCTCGCCGAATACCTTGCCTCGTCTCGCGCTTTGCGGCGCGCTTGCCCTGGCGGCTACCACCGCGCTGGTCCGCCCGGCCTTCGCGCAGGCCGCCGCGCCCGCGCCCGCGCCGCTGAGCGTCGAGACCCTGGCCGCGCCCGCGGCGGCCAAGGAAGCCACGGCGGCGAAGACGGACGACGGGGCGCTGACCTGGAAGGGGATCACGCTGTACGGAACCTTCGACATCGGCGTGGCCCACCTGGAGCACGGCGCGAAGCTCACCCAGTTCTACGGCCCCGGCCTGCCGTTCCTGATCCAGAAGAACGCCGGCGCCGCCATCACCTCGATCTCGCCCAACGGGCTTGCGCAATCGAAGCTGGGCGTCTCCGGCGTCGAGACGCTGACCAGCGACGTGAACTTCGTCTTCAAGCTGGAGACCGGCTTCCAGCCGACCTCGCTGCACCTGGCCGACGGGCCGCGCAGCATCATCGCCGACAACGGCGTGCCGTTGCAGAACCAGACCACCAACGGCGATTCCAGTCGCGCCGGCCAACTGTTCCAGGGCGCGGCCTATCTGGGCGTGGCGTCGAAGACCTTCGGAACCCTCACCTATGGCCTGCAGACCAGCCTGATCCAGGACAATTTCGGCAAGTATGACCCGCAGGCCGGCTCGCAGGCCTTCTCGGTGATCGGCTACTCCGGCTTCGCGGCCGGCGGCGGCGCCACCGAGACCTCGCGGTTCGACAATTCGGTGAAATATGTGATCACCAAGGGCCCGGCGCGCTTCGGCTACCTGCACAATTTCGCGGGCGGGAACGATTTCCCGGGCGAGGCCGACCAACTGAACGTCGGCGGCGACTACAAGGGCCTGTCGGTCGACCTGACCTGGAGCCACGTCCAGGACGCGGTCTCGGTGTCTTCCCTGACGGCGGCTCAGAATGCCCAGCACCCGGGCACCCTGGCCGGGACGGTCTCCGACGACACGGCTTGGGCCGCCGAGGCGCGCTACCAGTGGGGCAAGGCCAAGATCTACGGCGGCGTCGAGGCCATCGAGTTCGCCAATCCGAAGCACCCGCTGCCGGCCAGCTTCCGCGGCATCGGCGGCTACATCGTCGATTTCGTGAACAACGCGGCCTACACGATCCACCGCAAGGAGACGGTCTCCTGGACGGGCGTGCGCTACGCGGTGACGAACAAGTTCGACGTGACCGGCGCCTACTACCGCTACGACCAGAACAGCTTCAAAGGCAACGGCTGCGCCGACGAGAGCGCGTCGTCGTGCTCGGGCCAGCTCTGGGCCTATTCGCTGGTCGGCGACTACCACCTGACCAAGCGCTTCGACGTCTATGCCGGCGCGAACCACGCGGCGGTGGCCGACGGGCTGGCCTCGGGCTTCCTCAACAAGCACTCCACCGATCCGGTGGCCGGCGTGCGCTTCACCTTCTAGGCGTCGCGCGCCGCCGCTTCCCGGCCTAGGATCGCGCCTCGAAAGCCGCGGGGCGCGATTCCCGGCGGATGGACCTTGGGAGGCAGGATGATCGCGATGACGCGGCGGGGCGCCCTGAGCGGGTTTGCGGCCCTGGGAACGGCTGCGGCCACTGGCGCGATGGCGAAGTCGCCCACGGAGCCGTTCTTCAAGGGCAACCGGCTGCCGATCGGGCTGCAGCTCTACACCCTGGGCGGCGACCTGCGCGCCGACGTCGACGGCATGCTGGGGCAGGTGGCCAAGATCGGCTACCGCACCGTGGAGCTGGCGGGCTATCTCGGCCGCACGCCGAAGGAGTTGCGGGCCACCTTCGACAAGGTCGGGCTGAAGGCCACCTCCAGCCACGTCCAGGCCCAGGGCGCAGGGCCGGAGCCGACGCTCGCCGAGATCGACAGGGTGATCGCCGACGCCCACGTGATCGGCATCGAACACATCGTGATGCCCAGCGTGCCGATGCCGGCGCACGTCGACGCCAAGCCCCGGCCGGGGGAAGACGTGGCGGCGCGGTTCGCCCGGGTCTACGGCCAGCTCACCGCCGACGACTGGAAGGCGGTGGCCGACCTGCTCAACGCCAAGGGCAGGGCGCTGAAGGCGGCCGGGCTGACCATGGGCTACCACAACCACAACGCCGAGTTCATGCCGATCGGCGGGACCAATGCCCTGGAGATCCTGCTGAAGAACACCGACCGGGCGCTGGTCTCATTCGAGATGGACGTGGGCTGGGTGATGGCGGCGGGGCATGACCCCTTCGCGCTCTTGAAGGCGCACAAGGGCCGCTTCACCCAGATGCACGTGAAGGACATCAAGGCGACCACCAAGCCCAATTTCGCTTTCCAGCAGGACCCGACCGAGGTGGGCAGCGGCATCATCCCCTGGCCGAAGCTGCTGCCGGCGGCCTATGCCGAAGGCGTGCGCGGCTTCTTCGTCGAACAGGAGCCGCCGTTCGCGCGGCCGCGCATCGAGGCGGCGAGGATCTGCTTCGACTATCTGGACAAGGTGGTAGCCTAGGACAGGGCAAGGGGCGAACGGGCATGGAAATCACGGTCCGCGACGCGGTGACCATGCTGCACGGCATGGGGTTCGGCGCGCTGCTGCTGCTGGCGTTTTCGGGCGCGGTCGCAGGCCTCTACTCGACGTCCATCGCGGGGCACCACTGGACCGAGCGCGAGCGGCGGCTCGCGTGCGCCTACCTCGTGGTCATGGCGGCGCTAGCGTGGGTGACCGTCCTGGCCGGCGCCTACCTGGTCTATCCCTGGTATCGGGCGGCGGCCCCGCCGGGGACGGTCGATCTCAGCGGCTATCCGCAACGCCTCCTGATGTCGCGGACCGCCACCTCCGGCTGGCACGACGTCGGCATGGAGTGGAAGGAGCACATCGCCTGGTTCGCGCCGATCACGCTCACCGCCGTCGCCTACATCTTCATCCGCTACGGGACCCACCTGGCGCAGTTCCGGGGCGTGCGGAACGCCGTCATGGCGCTGGCGGCGACCGCCTTTGTCGCGACGTCCGTGGCCGGCGCGTTCGGTGCGATGCTCAACAAGTTCGCCCCGGTTCGCGGTGGCGCGACCATCGTAATCATGAAGGGGGAAAAGCATGGCTGAGAGCAGCGGCGCCCCGATCACCAATGGCCCCGGCGCGGCCGCGATCCTGGCGGCGGCGGGCGGCTGCTTCGTGCTGGGCGTCCTGGCGCTGGCGGCCGATGCCGTGGCGCCGCTCGCCGGCGCCTTGAAGGTCTGGAAGCCGACGGGGCCGCTGTCCGGCGTCACCGACGTGGCGATCGTGATCTGGCTGGTGCTGTGGTTCGTGCTGAACCGGCTTTGGCGGGCGCGCACGGTCAGCATGGCCCGGGTGAACCTGGCGTCGGTCCTGCTGTTCGTGGGCGGGGTGCTGCTGACCTTTCCACCGTTCATGGACTTGCTGCAGGGCAAGTAGACCATGGCTGTCCCGGCGGATTGCGGCCTGACCTGAAGACAGGAGCTCCGATGCCCGAGCACCACCTGCGTCGATGGGCGGCCGCGGCCTGCGCCAGTCTGGCGATGGGCCTGGCAGGCGCCGCTGAGGCCGGCCCGCCGTTCGTCACGGACGACCCGGAGCCGGTCGATCTCGGCCACTGGGAAGTCTACGGCTTCGGAGCCGGGACCCATGTCCAGGGCGACACCGCTGGGGTCCTGGCCGGGACCGAGGTCAACTACGGCGCCGCGCCGAACCTGCAGCTGCACATCATCGTACCGCTGGCCTACGACGCGCCCAAGGGCGGCTCGACCCAGGTCGGCCTGGGCGACATCGAGCTGGGCGCCAAGTATCGCTTCATCACCCCGGGCGAGAAGGACTGGTTCCCACAAGTCGGCGTCTTCCCGCTCGTGGAGCTGCCGACCGGCGACGCCGACCGCGGCCTCGGCGCCGGCAAGACCCGCGTCTTCCTGCCGATCTGGATCCAGAAGGACCTGGGCGACTGGACCACCTATGGCGGCGGCGGCCGCTGGTTCAATCCGGGGCAGGGAAACCGGGACTACTGGTTTGCCGGCTGGCTTGTGCAGCGCCAGGTCAGGAAGCAATTGGCGATCGGCGCCGAGCTGTTCCACGACACGGCGATGACCGTCGGCGGACGTGACTCGTCCGGCTTCAACGTCGGGGGCGTCTATGACCTCAACGAGCACTATCACCTGCTGTTTTCCGCCGGCCGCGGCCTGCAGGACGCGCGCGAGGCGAACGAGTTCTCCTACTACCTCGCGCTCCAGAAGACCTTCTGACGCCGCCCATAGGGCCGTACCCGATGCCTCGCCCCTGCCGGTCGCGCTCCCCTCCCCGCCGCGGAGATGACGGCGCGAGGTAGAGTGGACAATCCTCTCAAACCGGCCCAAACACCCAACCGCCCGCAGCGTAACCGTGGGCGAGTACCTGCGCGCCGATGCCCTTCGGGGCTTAATCGGGAACGCGGTAGGGGGCGTGAAAACCCTCGATCCGCGGCTGTCCCTGCAACTGTGAGCGGTGAGCGCATACGCATTCGGCGGGAGGCCTTAGGCCCCTCGCCAGCCACTGGGCGGCGACGTCCGGGAAGGTCCGCGTATGACGCCGTGACCCGCGAGCCAGGAAACCGGTCGGTGCGTGTCGCTCGAGCTTTCGGATCAGTGGAATCCGGGGCGCGGAACTCCGTCTGAGCGACGAGCAGAAGCGGTGGAGAGCCGTTTCGACCGGTCCGGCCGGCGCCTTCACGCGTCAGCGCCGCCGGGCCGTCGGCCCGAGGGGTTCGCCCGAGGGAGGCTCTCCGCCTGTCGTTCAGACGCAGGCAAACGGAGGGCTTGCATGCCCCGCTACATCTATGGCGCCAGCTTGCTGGCGATCCTCGCGGCCAGTCCGCTCGGCGCGTTCGCGCAGGATATCCCATCTTCGACCCTCGATCCGCTGGTGGTCACCGCCAGCCGATCCGGCGACGCCACCCCGGAAGACCTGGTGGCCGCCTCGGTGACAGTGATCGACGACCAGGCCATGACCGACCGCCAGGTGCGCGTGGTCTCCGACGTGCTGCGCGACGTGCCCGGGGTGGCGGTCAGCCGCTCCGGCGGCGTCGGCGGCTTCACCCAGGTGCGGCTGCGCGGAAGCGAGGGCAACCAGACCTTGGTGCTGGTGGACGGGATCAAGGCGTCGGACCCGTTCTTCGACGAGTTCGACTTCGGCACGATCATCGCCGACGAGGCCAGCCGCATCGAGGTCCTGCGCGGCCAGCAGTCGGCGCTCTATGGCTCCGACGCCATCGGCGGCGTGATCAGCTATTCGACGTTGACCGGGGCCGAGGCGCCGGGCGTCCGCGTGCGGGCCGAGGGCGGCTCGATGGGGACCTACGGCGGCGGGGTGCGCCTCGCCGGCGTCAACGGCGACCTGGACTACGCCATCTCCGGCAGCGGCCTGCACACCGACGGCTATCCGGTGGCGGTGGGCGGCCACCGCGATGTGGGATCGGACAACGCCGGGCTTTCGGCCAAGCTGATCTGGTCGCCCGGGGCCAGCCTGTACATCACCGCCGTGGGGCGTTTCTCCCACACCGACGCCGACACCACCGACACGGGCGAGGATTCCACGGCCCCGACCTTCGGCCTGGCGCTGGATTCGCCCGGCGCGCACTACGTCAACGACGCGGTCTATGGCCTGCTGAAGGCCGAGCTGTCGTCGCTGGACGAGCGGCTGACCAACGCCGTCTCGGCCCAGGTCGCCGACACCCGCCGCTCGGATTTCGACGTGGCCAACGCCTTCGCTCCGCCGGCCGGCCAGCCGATCGTCAAGACCGGCGGCGATCATGGGACCCGGTTCATCGAGTCCTACGAAGGCGCCTACCGGTTCGGCGACGAGCAGCTGAAGCAGCGGGTGACCCTGGCCTTCGACGCCGAGCAGAACACCAGCCAGACCACGGTCTCGCCGTTCGGGGGGTTCCTCGGCAAGGAGCGCCTGGACAACACCGGCCTGGTTGGCGCCTACGACGCGACCTACGAGAACCGCGGCTCGTTCAGCGCCTCGGTGCGGCATGACTGGAACAACCGCTTCGCCGACGACACCACCTACCGCGTCCAGGCGAGCTGGCGCTGGGACGCGGGGACGCGGGTCCACGCCGCGGCGGGCTCGGGGATCAAGGACCCGAGCTTCTCGGAACTGTTCGACTTCGTGGCCGGCCGCTTCATCGGCAATCCGGACCTGAAGCCGGAGAAGTCGGAGGGCTGGGAGGTCGGCCTCGACCAGACCTTCGCCCAGGGACGGGCGCACGCCGGCGCGACTTACTTCGACAGCCGGTCGACCGACGCGATCACCACCAGCTTCGCCACCGGCGTGGCCATGCCGGTGAACCTGGCTGGGACCGACACCCAGAAGGGCGTCGAGCTGTTCGCCGACGCGGCGCTGGACGGCGGCTGGCGGATCGACCTGGCCTATACCTGGCTCGACGCGCCGCAGAGCCTTTCGGTGATCCAGGCGGGCCGGTTCACAACCTTCGATGGCCAGGCGGTGCGCCGCGCCCGCGACATTGCCAGCGCCAACCTGACCTGGGCGCCGCCGGGCTCGCCGTTCAGCGGCACGCTCAGCGTGCGCTACAACGGAAAGCAGAACGACGAGGCCTTCACCGACCCCTCGTTCACACCGGTGCTGGTCTCGCTCAGAGCATTCACCCTGGTGAACCTGGACGCGAGCTGGAAACTGACCAGGACCACGGAACTCTATGGCCGGATCGAGAACCTGTTCGACCAGAGCTACCAGGAGCTCTTCAGCTTCGCCGGCGCCGGCCGGGCGGCCTACGCCGGCGTGCGGGTGAGGTTCTGAAGATGAGGCGCGCGTTCCTGTTCGCCGTCGCTGGGCTGGCCATGACCCTGGCGGGTTGCGGCCGGACCGTGGCCGCGACGGGCGCGCGCGCCGCATCGCCCGGGCCGCCCCGGCGGATCATGTCGCTGAATCTCTGCACGGACCTGCTGCTGCTGGAGATCGCGCCGAAGGCCCGGATCGCCTCGGTGACCTTCCTGGCCAAGGACGGGGCCAAGGCGATCGCGCCCGGCCTGGCCGACGGGGTGGCGGAGAACCGCGGGTCGGCGGAGGACGTGGTGCGCTTCAAGCCCGACCTGATCCTCGACAGCGGGCTCTCTTCGCCGCTGGTGCGGGACCTGGCGCGGCGGGTCGGCGCCAAGGTGGTCGACGTGAAGAACGCCAATAATTTCCAGGATATCCGAGACGATCTTCGCCAGGTGGGCGAGGCGGTGGGCGAACCCGCCCGCGCCGAGGCCCTGATCGGACGGATGGACGCCACCCTTTCGGATCTCGCCGCCCATCCGCCGAAGCGGAAGCTGCGCGTGGTGGCCTGGAGCGGCGGCTCCGCCGTGCCGGGCAAGGACAGCCTGACCGACGCGATCATCACCGCGGCGGGGGCCGAGAACATCGCCGCCCGGCCAGGCGCGGCGGAATCCAGCTTCGGCGTCGAGGAGCTGCTGGCCACGCGGCCGGACGCCCTGTTGTATGGCGGCGCCACGCTCGGTCAGCCGTCGCTGCTGGACGACGAGGGCCAGCACCGGGTGGTGCGCCGGCTCTATGCGGGGCGGCGCATCGCCTACAACGACGCGGCCCACACCTGTGGCGTGCCGCAGTCGGCGGACTCGGCGGTGGCGATCCGCGCGGCGCTGGCGCGGCTGCCGGCCGGAGAGCCTGGACGATGAGACGCGGGGCCGAAGCCGGGCTGATCGCGGGCGCGCTGGGGGTGCTGGCCGCGGCCTTCGTGGCCTCGCTGTTCCTGGGCCGGGTGAGCCTGAGCCCCGCCGACCTGTGGGCCGGGCTGACCTCGCCGCGCGACAGCCTGGCGGGGCTGGTGGTCACCGAACTTCGCATCCCGCGCGCCCTGCTGGCGGTGCTGGTGGGGGCGGCGCTGGGGCTGTCGGGCGCGGTGCTGCAGGGCCTGCTGCGCAACCCGCTGGCCGAGCCCGGCCTGCTGGGGGTGACCAACGGGGCGGCGGTGGGCGCGGTGATCTCGATCTATTTCGGGATCAGCCATGTCTTCGCACTGTCGACGCCGCTCTTGGGGATGGCGGGCGCGCTGGCGGCCGGGGCGCTGACCTGGGTGTTCGGACGGGGCAGCACGCTCACCCTGATCCTGGCCGGGACGGCGGTCTCCAGCCTGATGAGCGCCTTCCTGGCGCTGGCGCTGAACTTCGCGCCCAGCCCTTATGCCGCCTATGAGATGAGCGTCTGGATGCTGGGGTCGCTGGCCGAGCGGAGCTGGGACCACATCTTCCTGGCCGGGCCCTTCATCCTGGCGGGCCTGGCCCTGTTGGCGACGCTGGGCCGGGCGGCCGATGCGCTGACGCTGGGCGAGGCGCAGGCGCAGAGCCTGGGCGTCGATGTGGACCGCACCCGCATCCTGGCCCTGCTGGGCGTGGGGCTGAGCGTGGGGGCGGCGACCTCGGTGACCGGCGCGGTGGGTTTCATCGGCCTGGTGGCGCCGCATCTGGTGCGGCCGTTCGTAGGGCACCAGCCGAGCCGCATCCTGCTGCCCTCGACCATCCTGGGCGCGGCGCTGTTGCTGGCGGCCGATATCGGCACGCGGGTGATCCCCACCAATACCGAGCTGCGGCTGGGCGTGCTGACCGCCTTGCTGGGCGCGCCGTTCTTCTTCTGGCTGGTGATGCGGCTGCGCAGGGTGGCGCCATGACCCGGCTGACCGGCGAGGGCCTGACAGTGCGGCGCGGCGGCCGCGCGATCCTGGACGGGGTCTCGCTGGACCTGTCCGGCGGCGCCTTCGTGGCCGTGGTGGGCGCCAACGGGGCGGGCAAGTCGACCCTGCTGTCGGTGCTGGCCGGGTTGCTGGCGCCCGACGCGGGGACTGTCAGCCTGGACGGGGCGCCGATCGGGCGGCTGAAGCCCCGCGACCTGGCGCGGCGGCGGGCCTACCTGCCGCAGAACCCGCGCGCCGAATGGCCGATCGCGGTGGAGCGGCTGGTGGCGCTGGGGCTCACGCCGCAGCTTCCGGCGTTCGGCGGCCTGCCGGGCGGGCTGGAGCCGCGGCTGACCAAGGCCATCGAAGCCTGCGATCTCGTGGACCAACGCTTCCAGCCGGCGACGACGCTTTCCGGCGGCGAACTGGCGCGCGCCATGCTGGCCCGCGCCCTGGTGGGCGACCCGCAGGCGCTGATCGTCGACGAGCCGATCGCCGGGCTCGATCCGCGCCACGCGCTGGACACGGTTGGCCGGCTGAAGGGCCTGGCCGGGCAGGGGCGGCTGGTGGTCTGCGCCCTGCACGACCTGACCCTGGCGGCGCGGTTCTCGAGCCACATGCTGGCGCTGCGCGAGGGCCGCCTGGCCGCGTTCGGACCCACCGGCGAGATGATGGGCGCGGCGCTGCTGCGCACGGTGTTCGACGTCGAGGCGCGGATCGCGGGGACCGGCGCCGCGACGGTGATCGACTATGTCGGGCCGGCCTAGGGGATTGGCCTAGACGCGCGGCTGCTCGGCCGGGGCTTCCTTGCCGCCCCCGCCGCTGGCCATCGGCGCGCCGAACTTGAACCCCTCGCCCTTGCCGTCGGCGGCGAACATCTGCTGCTCGGCAAAGAAGTAGTTGGCCGCATGCTGCAGCCAGGCCGCCAGGAAGGCCTTCCGGTCGTTCTGGTAGTCCAGGTAGTAGGCGTGTTCCCACAGGTCGCAGACCAGAAGCGGGAAGAGGCCGTCCTTCACCAGGGTGTCGTCGGCGTCGTGGGTGGAGATGATCTTCAGCCCCTCCGAGCCGGTCGCCAGCCACACCCAGCCCGAGCCGAAATGGCCGACGCCTTCCTCGACGAACTTGTCCTTGAACTCGTCGACGGAGCCGAAGGTCTTCTCGATGGCCGCCTTGAGCTGGCCGGTGCAGCTCTTCCCACCCGGCGCCATGCAGGGCCAGAAGAAGGCGTGGTTCCAGGCCTGGGCGGCGTTGTTGAACAGGGTCTTGTCGCCGGTCTTCGAGGCCTCGCGCACCACCTCCTCGAGGGATTTGCCGGACAGGCCGGCCTTTTCGGCCAGGGTGTTGGTCTTCTCGATGTAGGCCTTGTGATGCTTGTCGTGGTGGAAGTGCAGGGTGTCGGCCGAGATGGTCGGCTCGAGCGCATCGTAGTCGTAGGGCAGGTCAGGCAGCTTGAACATGTGAGGGGCCTCCTTCGCGCTGGGAGAACCCGCCGCCGCGAGGCCCGTTCCGCCGCCGAGCGGCGGTTTTCGAACCCGCGGCCTTAAGGGCGGCGCATGGAGATCAGTTCGAGCTCGCGCCCCTCGGGATCGAGCACGAAGGCCACCCGCATGGCCTCGGTGTCCCACGGCGGGCGATGCGGGGTCGCGCCCTGGCTGACCGCCCAGGCGTAGGCGGCGTCCACGTCGCGGAGATAGAGGCCGAGCGGCCCGTGGCCGGAGCCGACTTCCACGGGCCGGCCGTCCTTGTTCCAGTAGAGGATCAGGCTGAAGCCGGCCTCCTCGCCGGGCCGGCGCAGGACCAGTTCGGTGATGTCCGGCAGGTCGATGGTCTGGGTGACGGCCAGGCCGAAGGCGCGGGTGTAGAAATCGGCCATCCCCTGCAGGTCGCGGACCACGAACTTCATGAAGCCGAAGCGGACGCTGGGGGCGCCGGCGAGGGCGGCGGCGGCAGGCGCGGTGGCGGCGTCGGTCATGGGTCTTCCTCCGGGTTCGCCCCCATCCTGCGCGCCGCAGCGATGGGCGGCTACGGCTTTTGCACCGGGGCTGCATCCGATCGCGCGGGTGGCGGCGACCATGGACGACACGTCGTCGCACTGCAGCTTAAAGCGGGCGCGGCAATAATCGTGTAACGTAGTTGGGCGATGTACGGCGTACGCCGAGCAGCCCCGCTGCTTCGGCGCGTTCGGCGTATGCCGGACCTCACTTTGGGGAGCGATCTGATGAACGGTGCGAAACTCGGCGTCCTGGCCCTCTTCGCCAGCGCAGCGGCCCTGGTCGGCTGCACCAGCGACCAGTCCTCCAGCGCCCAGGCCCTGAGTGCGACGGCGCACGGGACCGGCGTTGCGGCCACGGCGGCCATGCCGAGCCGGGTCGACAACTTCATGCTCGTCGACCAGAACCTGGAAGCCCACGAGCTCTATCGTCTGGCCGATGCGCCGGCGGTGGTGCTGGTGACCCAGCAGAACGGCGATGCGGTCGTCCAGAAGCTCGCGCCCCAGATCAACAAGATCGCCGCCGACTATGGCGCCAAGCGCGTCGAGTTCATGATGATCAACTCGTCCCCGAAGGACTCGATGGAGTCGATCCAGGCCGAGGCGACCAAGGTCGGCTACAAGGCTCCCGTCCTGATGGACGACAAGCAGATCATCGGCGAGAGCCTCGGCGTGACGCGCTCGGCCGAAGCCGTGGTGATCAATCCGAAGACCTGGACGGTGACCTATCGCGGCGCGGTCTCCGGCGTGCCGGGCGCGCTCGACGCCCTGCTGGCCGGCAAGACCGCGCCCATGGCCGGCCCGGCCAGCACCGGGGCGGCCATCGCCTTCGCCGGCGCGACCAAGGTCTCCTATTCGAAGGACGTGGCGCCGATCCTGGAGGCCAAGTGCGTGGCCTGCCACGAGGACGGCGGCATCGGCCCGATGGCCTTCAATAACTACGCCGTGGTCAAGGGCTTCGCGCCGATGATCCGCGAGGTGATCCGCACCGACCGGATGCCGCCCTATCACGCCGATCCGCGGGTCGGGCACTTCTCGGACGACAAGCGCCTGAGCCCCGACGAGATCAAGACCATCGTCCACTGGGTGGACGAGGGCGCGCCGCGCGGCGACGGGCCCGATCCGCTGGGCGCGGTGAAGCGGGTGGCGGCCGAATGGCCGCTGGGCAAGCCGGACCTGATCATCGACGTGCCGGCCTTCACCATCCCCGCCTCGGGCGTGGTCGACTACCAGCGCCCGGCGGTGCCCGGCACGCTGACCGAAGGCAAGTGGGTCCGCGCCTCGACCGTGAAGCCGGGTTCGCGCCAGGGCGTGCACCACCTGCTGACCGGCTGGATGGAATCCATGCCCGCCAACGGCAAGTCGTCGGAAACCCGCTGGGCCGCCTCGCTCGGCGCAGGCTATGCGGTGGGCGCGGAAAGCTCCATGGAGCCGAAGAACGCCGGCGTCTATCTGCCGCCGGGCGGCGCCTACGGCTTCCAGATGCACTACACGCCCTACGGCAAGGAAGTGGTCGATAAGAGCCAGGTCGCGCTCTACTTCTACGACAAGCCGCCGGAGCTGATCATGCACAGCGTGGTGGTGATGGACCCGACCATCCAGATCCCGGCCGGCGAGGCGCGGCACAAGGAAGTGGCCTACGTCCAGTTCCCGCACGACGCCCTGCTGTACTCGGCCTTCCCACACGCGCACTACCGCGCCTATTCGTCGGACCTCTGGATCGAATATCCGGACGGCAAGATGAAGCTGCTGCTCAGCCTGCCGCGCTACGACTTCAACTGGCAGCGCTCCTACACCTTCGCCGAGCCGGTGAAGGTGCCGGCGGGCTCGCGGCTGGTGGCGCACTACGTCTACGACAACTCCGCGCGCAACCCGTCCAACCCGGACCCGAAGATCAACGTCAGCTGGGGCGAGCAGTCGTTCCAGGAGATGCTGTTCACCTCGCTCAGCTACCGCTGGGTCGACGAGACCGCCCATCACCGGGTCAACTATGAGGAGGAGATGGGCAAGACCCGCCTGCTCGGCATGATGGACGACAACCTGGACGGCAAGCTGTCGAAGGCCGAGCTGAAGGGCGGCATGGGCGCCCAGCTGCTCAAGTACTTCGACCTGCTCGACAAGAACCACGACGGCTTCCTGGACGCGGACGAACTGGCCGCCGCCCAGGGCATGATGGGCAATCGCCGCTCGGCCGCGGCGCCGCCCACGGCCAAGCCGAAATCGGAAGCCGCCGAGCAAGCCGCGGCGTTCAACAGCGGCAGCCCGACGAACCGGTAGGGGCTGGGCGCACCGCAGACGATCAGGGCCGCCGGGCAGACCGGCGGCCCTTTTTCGTGGCCCGACTGCCGGCCGCGTGGCCCGGTTACCGATCCTTCACTTGAGCGACGTCCCGGCAAACCTACAGTCGCGGCCGGGAGGATTATCCATGCGTCTCCGGTTGCTTGCCGCCGCCGTGGGCGGATTGCTGATGACGTCCCCCGCGCGCGCGGTTGAGCCCGCCCAGCCTCCCGTCGAGGTGATGGTGATCGGCGCGTTCCACATGTCGAACCCGGGCCACGACATCCACAACCTGAAGGTGGACGACGTGCTGGCGCCCAAGCGCCAGGCCGAGATCGCGGCGGTGACCGACGCGCTGGCGCGCTTCAAGCCCAACAAGGTCGGCGTGGAGTGGCCCGCCGACATCGTCGCCGAACGCTACAAGCAGTACCTGGCCGGCACGCTCGCGCCGTCGCACAACGAGGTGGTGCAGCTGGGCTTCCGGCTGGCCAAGACCGCCCACGCCGAGGGGGTCTACAGCCTCGACGCCGACGGCGACTTTCCCTACGACCGCCTGAAGAACTTCGCCTATGCCCAGGGGTTCAAGGCGCTGCTGGACGGGCTGGACGCCCAGACCCAGGCCGGGGTGGACGAGCAGGCCCGGGTGCTGGCCGACAAGGGCGTCGGCGCGGACCTGCGGCTCCTGAACGATCCCGCCCGGATCAAGGCCGACCAGGGCTTCTATCGCGAGGTGCTGCGCATCGGCCGCGGCTTCGACCAGCCTGGGGTCGACCTGGCGAGCGCCTGGTATCACCGCAATTTCCAGATCTGCGCGAACCTGCTGGACATCGCCAAGCCCGGCGACCGCATCGTGGTGATCTTCGGCTCGGGCCACGCCTTCCTGCTGCGCCAATGCGTGACGGAGACGCCCGGGTTCAAGCTGGTCGAGGCCAACGACTACCTGCCACGCTGAGGAGACTGGCTCCCTCTCAGGACCATGACGATGGCCGCGGCGGCCAGGAAGGTCACCGGCAGCAGGGACAGGCCCAGGTGGAAGCCGCCGGTCCGGTCCTTGGCCAGGCCCCAGAGCCAGGGGAACAGGAAGGAGCCCACCTGGCCCAGGCCGTTGATGGCGGCGACGGTGACCGCCACGGCGCGCGGATGGACGATCTCGCCCGGCGCGAGCCAGAAGGCCGCGCTGATCCCGAAGTAGCAGGCCATCATGGCCAGGTAGGCGGCCATGGCCACCGGCGGCGCAGGCGCGACCGCGATCACCGCGAAACAGGCCGCGGCCAGCACCAGCGGGACCGCCAGGTGCAGGTAGCGCTCGCGGAAGCGGTCGGAGCTCCAGCCGGTGACCGCCATGCCGATGGCCCCGGTGATCCCGCCGGCGGCGACGAGATAGCCCACGCCCGCGGCGGAGAGGCCGGTGGCCTCCTTCAGGACGGTCGGCCCCGAGAGGGTGAAGGCGTAGTAGGGACCCAGGTAGAGGAAGTTCACGGCGGTGATGGCGATCACCGCCGGGCGGAGCAGGGCGCGGAGCTGGCTTCGGTGGTCGGGCGCGGCGACCGCGGCGTTGTCGGCGGCGATGCGGGTCTCCAGCCACGCCTTCTGCTCAGCCAACAGCCAGGCGGCGTCGGCCGGGCGGTCCGGCAGGAAGCGCAGGTAGACGAAGGCCAGGACGACGGCCGGCGCCCCCTCGGCGAGCAGCAGCCACTGCCAGCCGTGCAACCCAAGCCGTCCGTCGAGGCCCAGCAGGCCGCCGGCGACCGCGCCCATGACGACCGAGGCCAGGGGCGCGGCGATATAGAACCGCGAGACCGCCCGGCCGCGGTGCGCCTGCGGGAACCAAAGGCCGAGGTAGTAGATCACGCCGGGGAAGAAACCGGCCTCGGCCGCCCCCAGCAGGAAGCGCACCAGGTAGAACTGCCAGTCAGTGCGGACCAGGGCCATGCTCATGGCCACCAGGCCCCAGGTGACCATGATCCGCGCCAGCCAGCGCCGGGCGCCCACGCGGGCGAGCGCCAGGTTGGAGGGGATTTCCAGCAGCGCGTAGCTGATGAAGAACAGCCCGCCGCCGAAACCGTAGACCGAGGCGGTGAAGCCCAGTTGGGCGTTCATCTGCGGCGCGGCGAAGCCGATGTTCACCCGGTCCATGTAGGAGATCAGGTAGCCCAGCAGGATCAGCGGCAGGATGCGCCAGGCGATGGCGCGGGTGGTGCTGCGCTCTAGGTCGCTGTCGGCCATCCGAACCCCCGGGATGCGCAAGAACGCCACGCCCGGCGCCGCAGGTCGAGTGAACAATTTCGGCCTTTGGGTCTATTGCGCCGCCTGCTCCTGGGCATAGCCGAGCTGTTCGTTCAGGCGCTCGATCACCGAGATGGCGGCGTTGGGGACGGTGGTGCCGGGCGTGAAGATGGCGGCGACGCCCATGTCCTTGAGCACGGCGAAGTCCTCCGGCGGGATGACGCCGCCGACCACCACCATGATGTCCTCGCGGCCGAGGCGGGCGAGTTCGGCCTTCAGCTCCGGCACCAGGGTCAGGTGGCCGGCGGCCAGGCTGCTGGCCCCCACCGCATGGACGCCATCGGC
>NZ_DASYAF010000019.1:0-13548 GCF_036501465.1 Phenylobacterium sp. | reverse complement strand
CGAAGGTGGCGGCCGACAGCCCGATCCGCCGCTCGGCCGGGAAGTCCTGCGCCAGGCCCGCCACCCGCTCGTCCGAGGCCAGCACGATGGACCAGCCCCGCGCGATCAGCGCCTCGGCGAGCGCCTGGGCGGGGAACAGGTGTCCGCCGGTGCCTCCGGCGGCCAGGACGGCGAGCTTCTTCATGATCAGGCGCGCCCTAGGTGAAGGCGCCGGCCTTGGCGAGCCCCTCGCCCACCGTGTAGGCGCCTGGCCTGCGCCGCGTGAGCGCCAACGCCAGGCCAAGGGTCAGGCCCATGGCCAGCATGGACGAGCCGCCATAGCTGATGAACGGCAGGGTCATGCCCTTGGTGGGGATCATGTCGAGGTTCACCGCGATGTTGATGATCGCCTGCTGGCCCACCAGGACGAAGAGCCCGGCGGCGGCGACCTGTTCGAAGGGGTCGCTGAGCTTCATGGCGCGATAAAGGCCGCGCACCACCACGATGGTGAAGAGGGCGACCACCACCAGCAGGAAGACCAGGCCGAACTCCTCGGCGCCGACGCTGGCGGCGAAGTCGGTGTGGGCGTCGGGGATGGCCCGCTTCAGCACACCCTCGCCCGGGCCGCGCCCGAACAGGCCGCCGGCCGCCTGGGCCACCTTGGCGGCGTCCACCTGGTGGGTGTCGGCCTTGTCGGGCGACAGGAACTTGTCCACCCGCACCGCCACGTGCGGGAACAGGAAGTAGGTGGAACTCAAGCCCGCGATCGCCGTCGCGCCCAGCCCCATGACCCAGCTTATGGGCACGCCGGCCATCCAGAAGGCCGCGCCGAACGCCACGGTGATCAGCACCGTCTGGCCGATGTCCGGCTGGATCAGCAGCAGGCTGATCGAGATGAAATAGAGCACGAAGGCGATGGAGACGCCGGGCACGCCCTCGCCCTTCTGCCCCTCGGAGAACATCCAGGCGACCAGGATGATCAGCGCCGGCTTCATGAACTCCGACGGCTGCAGGGTGAAGCCGCCGATCTCGATCCAGCGCGTGGCGCCCTTGGCGTTGTGGCCCATGAAAGGCAGGGCGAGCATGATCGCAATCGCGATCAGCCAGACGAAGAAGGCGCTTCGTCGGACCAGCTTCACGTCGAACATCGAGGTGACGATCAGGATGCACATCGAGATCGCGGCGAAGACGCACTGGCGCACCGCGAAGTGGAACGGGTCGCCGATGTTCATCCGCGCCGCGGCCGCCGGGCTGGCGGCGAAGGCGATCACCACGCCGATGGCGATCAGCAGGACCACCACGCCCAGCATCCAGCGGTCCACCGTCCACCACCAGACGCCGATCGGCGAGCGGTCGGAACGGGCGAAGGCGTGGGCCTGGGCGGTCATTCGGCGCGGTTCCGGCGTCGCGGCGGTCATGCAGCACCTTTGGCAGCATGGGCGAGTCGTTGCACGGCCGCTCTGAACGCCTCGCCGCGCGCCTCGAAGTCCGGGTACTGGTCGAAGGAGGCGCAGGCCGGCGACAGCAGCACGATGGCGTCGCGCTTGGCGGCCGCCGCGTCGGCGTAGGCCTGGGCGACGGCCACATCCAGGACGCCGCATTCGACAAAGGGAGCCTTGCCCTTCAGCGCCTTGGCGAAGGCCGGCGCGGCCTCGCCGATCAGATAGGCCTTGGCGACGCGGGGAAAGAGGTCTTCCAGCGGGGCGATCCCGTCGGTCTTCGCTCGGCCGCCGGCGATCCAGTAGGACTTGGGATAGCTGGAAAGCGCCTGGCGCGCGGCGTCGGCGTTGGTGGCCTTGCTGTCGTTGACGAAGCGCACCCGGCCCAGCACGCCCACCGTCTCCATGCGGTGCGCGAGGCCCGGGAAGGTCAGCAGGTGCTGGGCGGCCTCCTGCGGGTCGATGCCCAGGCCCTTGGCGGCGGCATAGGCGGCCGCGGCGTTCTGCCAGTTGTGGCGGCCGGGCAGCGAGCGGGCGCCGGTCAGGTCCACCACCTCCTGGGCGCGCTCGCCCATGGCGTCGTAGAGCGCGCCGTTCAGCACATAGACCCCGCGGCCCATGGCCTTGGACGCCGAGATCGGCACGATGGTGCGGCGGTTGGCGGCGGTGATCTCGGTGCAGATCTGCTGGCCCCAGGCGTCGTCCACGCCGATCACCGCGGTGTCGCCCTTGCCCTGGTTCAGCAGGATGCGGCGCTTGGCGGCGACGTAGCCCTCCATGGCGCCATGCCGCTCCAGGTGGTCAGGCGAGATGTTGAGGATGACGGTGACGTCGGCGTGCAGGCTGGAGGTCAGGTCGAGCTGGTAGGAGCTCATCTCCAGCACGTAGACCGCTCCGCCGTGCATATCCTCGAGGTCGAGGACGCCGACCCCGATGTTGCCGCCGATGCGCACGTCGCGGCCGGCCTGGGCGCAGACGTGGCCGATCAGCGCGGTGGTGGTCGACTTGCCGTTGGTGCCGGTGATGGCGACGATCTTGGGCTTCTTGTGCTCCGGCGCGGCGTTCACGGTTCGGGCGAAGAGCTCGATGTCGCCGACGATCTCGACACCGGCGGCCTTGGCCTTCTCCACCGTCCAGTGCGGCTTGGGATGGGTCAGCGGCACGCCCGGCGACAGCATGATCGCGGCGAACTGCGACCAGTCGGCGGTGGTCAGGTCCACCACCGGCAGGCCCTCGGCCTCGGCGACCGCGCGGGCCTGCGGCTTCTCGTCCCACAGCGCCACCTGGGCGCCGCCGGCGATCAGGGCGCGCGCCGCCGCCAGGCCCGTGCGGGCCAGGCCGAACACGGCGACCGTCTTTCCCTCGAAGCCGCGGACCGGGATCATGATGCGGGCCGGCCCTCCCCTACCTGAGCTTCAGGGTGGCGAGGCCTAGCAGGGCCAGCATGATCGAGACGATCCAGAAGCGGATCACCACGGTGGATTCCGACCAGCCCAGCTTCTCGAAGTGGTGGTGGATCGGCGCCATCAGGAAGATGCGCTTGCCGGTGCGCTTGAACCAGGCGACCTGGATGATCACCGACAGGGTTTCGGCGACGAACAGGCCGCCGATGATCACCAGGATGATCTCCTGGCGGGTGGCCACCGCCGCCGCGCCGATGCCGCCGCCCAGGGCCAGCGAGCCGGTGTCGCCCATGAAGATCTTGGCCGGCGGGGCGTTGTACCAGAGGAAGCCCAGGCCGGCGCCGATCATCGCGGCGCAATAGATGGCGATCTCGCCCACGCCGGGCACGAAGTGCAGCTGCAGGTAGTTGGCGAAGATGAAGTTGCCGACCAGGTAGGCGATCATGCCATAGGCCGAGGCGGCGATCATCACCGGCACGGTCGCCAGCCCGTCCAGGCCATCGGTGAAGTTCACCGCATTGGCCGCGCCCACGATCACGCAGGCCCCGAACAGCAGGTAGAACCAGGAGAGGTTCACCACCGCGTTCTTGACCAGCGGGAAGGCCACCGAGGTCAGGAGCGAGGGATCCTCCGGCGGCTTGGCCGCGAAGAGGATGATCAGCGCGATCGCCGCCATGGCGATCAGCGCCTCAAGGAACAGGCGCATCTTCCCGGAGATGCCGTCGGTGCTGTGCTTGGTGACCTTGGAATAGTCGTCGAGGAAGCCCAGCAGGCCGTAGCCCGCGGTCACCACCAGCACCGCCCAGATGTAGACGTTGGAGAGGTCGCCCCACAGCAGGGTGCCCCCGAACAGGCCGGCCAGGATCATCACCCCGCCCATGGTCGGCGTGCCCGCCTTCTCGGTGATGTGGCGCTGGATGCCCTCGGCGCGGATCGGCTGGCCCCGGCCCTGCTTGGCCTGCATCCAACGGATGAAGCGCGAGCCCATGGCCACCACGATCACCTGGGCGGTGAACAGGCTCATGATGGTGCGGAAGGTGATGTAGCGGACCAGGTTGAAGACGGGGATATGCCCGTGGACGCCCGCCGCCAGGTGCTCGTAGAGCCAAAAGAACATCAGCCGGCCTCCGCTGGCCTGACGTCGAGCCGGGCCAGGGCCTGGGCGATCAGCCCCGCCCTGGATCCGTTCGAGCCCTTCACCATCACCACGTCGCCGGGCGCTGCGGCCCGTTCGACCTGCGGCGCGAGTTCGGCCGCCGTTTCGGCGTAGCCGCCGCGCCGAGTCGAAGGAAGCGCGTCCCAGAGGGATTTCATCAAGGGGCCGGCGGCGAACACCAGGTCGACCCGGGCGGCGTCGAGGGGTTCCGCCAACTCAGCATGGAAGGCTGCGGCCTTCGGCCCCAGCTCCAGCATGTCGGTCAGCACCACCAGCTTGCGCCCGGCGGCTTTACGCGCGCCCAGGGTGGCGATCGCCGAGGCCATGGAGACCGGATTGGCGTTGTAGCTCTCGTCGATCAGGGTGAAGACGCCGCCGGCCAGTTCGACCTGCCGCTCGGCCCCGCGGCCGGCCAGGGGCTCGAAGCTGCCCAGCGCCGCCAGGCCGTCGCCGAGGTCGACGTCGAGGGCCTCCAGCATCAGCAGCACGGCCATGGAATTGAGGCCCCAGTGCTGGCCGGTCTGCAGGATCGGGAAGTCCAGGCCCTTGCCGTGGAAGCGGGCCTGCACGATCCCGCGCCCGCCATCGGCCTGGAAGTCGATCAGCCGCGCGTCGCAGCCCTCGGCGCGGCCGAAGGTGCGCACCTGTGCGCCGGCTTTTTGCGCCTCGGCCTTCAGCAGGTCGAACCAGCGGTTGTCGGCGTTCAGCACCGCCACGCCATGCGGCTCCAGCCCCTCGAACACCTCGGCCTTGGCGCGGGCGACGCCCGCCTCGCCGTCGGCGAAGTTCTCGGTATGCACGGGCCCCACGGTGGTCACCACCGCGGCGTGCGGACGGACCATGCGGGTCAGCGGGCGGATCTCGCCCTCGTGGTTCATGCCGATCTCGAAGACGGCGCGCTCGGTTTCGGCAGGCATCCGCGCCAGCGTCAGCGGCACCCCGATGTGGTTGTTGTAGGACTTCACTGACGAATGCGCGCGCCCGGCCAGCATCAGGCCGGCCATGACCGCCTGGGTGACGCTGGTCTTGCCGACCGAGCCGGTGACCGCGCCACGCCTGGCCCGGGGCGCCCGCTCGCGAGCGGCTTCGCCCAGGCGTTCCAGGGCTTGCAGGGTGTCGGCTACCATCACCGCCGGGCCCTCGACCGGCTGGGAGGCCAGCGCGCCCCACGCGCCCGCGCCCCTGGCCTGGCCGACGAATTCGTGGCCATCGCGGGCGCCGGCCAAGGCCACGAACAGGTCGCCGGGCTCAAGCGTGCGGGTGTCGATGGAAACCCCGGTCGCCGCGAAGGGCTCGCCGACGAGCCGGCCGCCGGTCGCCCGGGCGATCTCGTCGGAGGTCCAGAGAGCAGGTTCAGCCACCAAGCGCTTCCCGGGTCTCGGTCACGTCGTCGAACGGATGAACCACATCGCCCACGATCTGGCCCTGTTCATGGCCCTTGCCGGCGACCACCAGGATATCGCCGTCCGACAGCAGGGCGGCGGCGGCGCGGATGGCTTCGCGGCGGTCGCCGATCTCGGTCGCGCCGGAACCGCCCGCCAGCACCTCGGCGCGGATGGCGGCTGGCGTTTCCGAGCGCGGGTTGTCGTCGGTGACGATGGCGACGTCGGCCAGTTCGGCGACCGCCTTGCCCATCTGCGGACGCTTGGCGCGGTCGCGGTCGCCGCCGGCCCCGAATACCACGATCAGCTTGCCGCGCACGTGGGGCCTGAGCGCCTTCAGCACCGTCTCCAGCCCGTCGGGCGTATGGGCGTAGTCCACATAGGCCTCGCCGCCGCGCGGGCCCTGGCCGACACGCTGCAGCCGGCCCGGCGCGCCTTCGAGATGCTCCAGCCCCGCCAGCGCCTGCTCGACGGAGAGCCCCGCGGCCATGGCCAGGCCCGCGGCCACCAGGGCGTTGGAGGCCTGGAAGGCCCCGGCCAGCGGCAGGACGAGGCGGTAGGTCTTGCCTTCATGCTCGATCGTCAAAGCCTGGCCGTTGGGCAGCATCGAGCGTTCCGCCAGGCGCAGCCCCTGGCCGGCCTCACCGACGCTCATGATCGTCTGGCCGGAGCCCAGCGCGATGGCGGCGAAGGCGTCGTAGGCGTCGCTGTCGGCGTTCAGCACCGCCGTCTTCCCGCGCGGCAACAGCATCTCGAACAGCCGCAGCTTGGCGGCCCGGTAGACGCCCATGGTGCCGTGGTAGTCGAGGTGGTCCTGGGTCAGGTTGAGAAAGCCCGCCGCGGCCAGCCGCACGCCGTCCAGCCGGCGCTGGTCGATGCCGTGCGAGGAAGCCTCCATCGCCAGGTGCGTCACCCCGCCCTGGGCCATGTGCGCCATCAGCTCGGCGACGTCGGCGGCGTCGGGCGTGGTCAGCCCCGGCGGGGTGAGCTGCTCATCCGCCGCGCCCGGCGCCGAGACCCGCACGCCCAGGGTGCCCATGCTGGCGGCCTTCAGGCCCGCAGCGGCGAAGATCTGGCGGCAGAAGCCCGCCACCGAGGTCTTGCCGTTGGTGCCGGTGACCGCGACGCAGGTCTCCGGCTGCTGGTGGCCCCAGAAGGCCGAGGCGGCGAGCGCATAGGCGCGGCGCGGGTCGCGGGCGATCACCTGCGGGGCGCTCAGCCCCTCGATCTCGCGGCCGGTCAGGATGGCGGCAGCGCCCTGCTCCAGCGCCTTCGGCGCGAAGCTGCGGCCATCGGCCTTGACGCCGGGCAGCGCCACGAACAGCCAGCCCGGCTTCACCTTGCGGCTGTCGGCGGTCAGCCCCTCGATCTGCGGATCGACCGAGAGGTCGCGCTGGACGAGGTCCGAGAGCCGCATCGGGGTCAATGCTCCTCCTCCGCGCTGGTCGCGTTCGGGTCCGCGGGCGTGAAGGGGTTGGTCTCGGCGCGCTTCTGGACGCCCAGGAACGGGGCGATGCGCTCGATGATCCTGCCCACGGCCGGCGCGGCCACGATGCCGCCGGTAGGGTCGGCGCCGGTCTTGTCGCGCTGCGGCTCGTCCATGAGGATCAACACGAAGTAGCGGGGATCCGAGAGCTTCCCATCGGTCGGGAAGGCCGCGGCGAAGGATGAGACCTGCTTGGTCGTCGAATAGCGCTTGGCCGCCGGATCCCACTTGTTGCCCGTGCCGGTCTTGCCGCCCACGTTCAGGCCGGGGACGTTGGCCGACTTGCCCGACCCGCAGGGGCAGGAGACGTTGGAGCGCATGATCTGCAGCAGGGTCAGCGCGGTCTTCTCGGAGACCATGCGCGGGCCATGCACGACCGTGCCGGCCGGCAACTTCTTGATGGTCAGCGGCAGAAGTTCGCCGCCGTTCACCAGGCCCGAATAGGCCCGCGCCACCGCCAGGGGCGTGACGTTGATGCCTTCGCCGAAGGACATCGAGGCGATGGCGTCGGTGTCCCACTTGCGCGGCGTCAGCGGCCGCGCCGTTTCGATGAGCTCGGTCTTGGCCGGCTGGGTGAGGCCGAACCTGTTGAAGTAGTCGTGCAGCCGTTCCGGCCCGATCTCCTCGCCCAGGCGCGCGGTGCCGATGTTGGAAGAATGCTGGAACACCTCCACCAGGGTCAGGATCGCGTGGGTCGCGTGGTAGTCGTGGATGGTGCGGTAGCCGAGCTGGAAGGGATGGGTGGCGTCGAAGGTGGAGGTCGGCGTGGCGACCCCTGTGTCCAGCCCGGTGGCCACCGTGAAGCCCTTGAAGGTCGAGCCCATCTCGTAGATCGCGTTCGCCGCCTTGTTCTGCCGCGCGTCCAGGCTGTAGGCGCCGGGCTTGTTGGGATCGAAGGTCGGATAGTTGGCCAGCGCCAGGATTTCACCGGTGTGGACGTTGATGACGATCCCGACGGCGCCCTTGGGCCGGAACTGGCTGACCGACTTGTAGAGCTCGTCCTCCACCGCGGCCTGGATGCGCAGGTCGATGGAGAGCTGGACGGCGCCGTTGCCGGCGGCGGCCTCGCGGACCTCGTCGTTCAGGGCGGCCTCGGCGCCGGCCAGGCCCTGGCCGCCGGTGTCGGCGAAGCCGATCAGGTGGGCGGCGGTGTAGCCCAGCGGGTAGACCCGCTTCTGCTCCGGCTCGAAGGAGACGCCCGGCAGGCCGAGGTCCTGGATCTTGCCGCGGGCTTCCGGCGTCAGGCCGCCGATCACGAAGGTGCGCCGCCCGGCCTTCAGGGCCTTGTCCAGCCGTTCCGGCGACAGGTCCGGCAGGTTGGCGCTCAGCACCTGGCGGGTCTCGCCGGCGTCCCAGATCTCCCGCGGGTCGATGTAGAGGCCATAGTGCAGCAGGTCGGCGGCCAGCATCTGGCCGTTGCGATCCACCAGGTCGGCGCGCGCCGCGCCGATCGGCGGGAGATAGCCGTCGCCTTCGGCGGCGTGGGAGAACAGGGTGGCGCGCGTCGCTCCCACCGCCAGCACCAGGAAGCCGAGCGAGAACAGGAACAGCACGAAGAAGATGCGCAGGCGCGTGTCGTCCTCGGCGCGGCCCGAGGCGCGGGCGCGCTCGAAGGCGTGCTCCAGGCCCCACATGAAGCCGGTGAGGCGGCGCGAGAACCAGGACGGTCCGAAGCTGGTCTGGCCCAGGCTCATTGGCGGGTCCCGGCAGTCGCGACCTGGGTCGGGACCGGCAGCGGCGAGGCCGCCTGCGCCGGGGCGGAGGTCAGCGGATCGGGCGTCACCTCCACCACCTTGATCGGCCCGGTCACCGGCTTCTGGGCGACCTGCGGCAGGTCGGCGAGGTTGGCGACGCGCTTCTCGCTGAGCGGCTGCAGGCCCAGGTAGGTCTCCGACAGGCGCTCGATCCGCGCCGGCTGCTCCAGGTGGGTGACCTCGGCCTGCAACAGGCGGATGCGGGCCTTCTCGCCGGCGATCTGGCGCTCCACCGTGGCGATCTTGGCCCGCTCGCCCCCGGCCACCGTCTTGGCCAGGTAGACGCCCAGGATCAGCAACGTCAGCACGGAAACGGCGACCAGGTCGACCAGCCGGAAACCCCGGACCCGGTGATTGAGCCAGTTCACGCCGCAGCCCTCCATACCGGCGCGGCCGTGCGCACCGCCGCCCTCAGCTTGGCCGACCGGGCCCGCGGGTTGGCGTCGAGCTCCGCCTGCGACGGCCCTTGCGCGCCGTTGAACAGCAGCCGGAAGCTCGGCTCGGCGCCGGCCTGAAGCGGCGGCGCGTGGCGCGACCCCGCCGGCGTCCTGCCTGCCCGCACCGCCAGGAAGGTCTTCACGATTCTGTCCTCGAGCGAATGGAACGTGACGACGCAGAGGCGGCCCTCCGGCTTCAAGGCCCGCTCGGCGGCGGCGAGGCCGGCCTCCAGCTCGCTCAGCTCCTCGTTGACGGCGATGCGGATGGCCTGGAACGAGCGGGTGGCGGGATGGACCTTGGCGCCTCTGCGGCCGCCCAGGGCCTTTTCGATGAACTCGGCCAGCTCCAGGGTCCGCGTGAAGGGCTGTTCGTCGCGCCGCCTGGCGATGGCGCGGGCGATGCGGCGGCTCTCGCGCTCCTCGCCGTAGACGAAGAGGATGCGGGCCAGTTCGGCGGGCTCGGTCCCATTGACCAGGTCGGCGGCAGTCGGCCCGTCGGCCGCCATGCGCATGTCCAACGGCCCGTCCTTCATGAACGAGAAGCCGCGCTCGGCCTGGTCGAGCTGCATGGACGAGACGCCGATGTCGAGCACCACGCCGTCCAGGGCGGCCGCGCCGGTCTCGGCGTCCAGCTCGGAGAAGCGGCCCTCGACCAGGCGGAAGCGGTCGGCCGGCAGGGTCTCGGCGAAGCGGCGCGCTGTGGGGTCGCGGTCGAAGGCGATGACCTGGGCGCCGCCCGCCAGCAGGGCGCGGCTATAGCCGCCGGCCCCGAAGGTGCCGTCGACCAGGAGCTTGCCGGCGCGGGGTTGCATCGCATCCACGACCTCGTCGAGCAGGACGGGGACATGCGCTGCGGTCATCCGGCGGATCCTGCGGACAGCCTGGCGGCGCGTTGCTGGGCGCGGAGCGCCGCCAAGCCATCGCGCGCTACCGTGCGCTGGGCCGCGCGGTGCGCCTGGAAGGCCTCGCGGCTCCAGATCTGGAAGCGGTCGCCCAGCCCGACCACCACGACCCAGTCGGTCAGGCCGAACTGCTGGCAGAGGACTTCCGGCAGGGTGATGCGCCCGGCGGTGTCATAGGAGAGCTGAGCCATGCCGCCGAGGATCGAAACCTCCAGCGCGCTGCGCAGCGGATCGCCGAACTCCAGCTCCTCGATGACCTGGTTGTAGCGGTCGAACAGGGCCTTGCCGCCGCCCTCGATGCAGTCGGCCTCGATGGAGGGGAAACAGACGACGCCGTCGAACGGGCCCGCGGTCTGGGCGCGGAACTCCTGCGGCACAACGATGCGCCGCTTCCCATCCAGCTGTTTCTCGAACGTCGAGAAAAACACCGCAACGCCCCATGCCCGGAACGGCTCCGCCAGCCGCTCCCCTCACCTCACGCCCCGAGCGGCCGCCCCCAACGCGCCATCTTGGTTAGCGAAGTACGAACGGGGTAACATGGGATGAATTGGGAGTAAATGACTCTAAATGACCTTTCTCCAAGGAAACCAATCTTTCCCAGGCAAGTATGGTTAATCAACTATTGTTATCCACAGAACATACAGCGAACTGTTGCCACATCTGTTAACAAACTGGGCCGTTGCAGCGGCTCTGGTGTCATTCGATCCCAATTCGTCGTGAAGCGAAACCCGATCGAGGCGCAGGGCTAGTGCGCCTGCGAGGGCGCTCCAAGCACCATGCCCGCGAAGGCCTCGGACGCCGGCAGGGTGGCGTCCACATAGATGTTGGACAGCACGACGACGGTAAGCTGATCGTCTGGATAATAGGCCAGGGCGGCGTTGTAGCCGGGGCTTCGCCCGATGTGGAACACGCGCCGCCGACCGAGATTGCGGTCGAGCATCCACCCATAGCCGATATCGCGCGACAGCCATTCGAAGCCCGGCGCCCTGGGCGGAACAGATTTCGGGGTCGTGGCCAGATCGACCAGTCGGGAACCGATGACGCGCCCGCCAAAATAGCCGCGGACGAACCGGAACAGGTCCTGCCCAGTGGAATAGATCGACCCGTTGCCGGTCTTGACCGACCAGTCGAACCACGCAGGCCGGGCGAGCGTCCCGGCCTTGGAGCGCACATAGCCCGAGGTCATGTTCGGTATGACCGCGGAATCGTCGCCCCGATGCCCGGAGTCGCGCATGCCCAGCGGGTCGAACAGCTCCCGCTGCATCGCCTCGCCATAGGCCTCGCCTGTCACCCGCTCGATGATCAGGGCGAGCAGGACATAGTTCGAGTTGGAATAGGCGTAGCTGGACCCCGGGGGGAAGGCCAAGGGCGCGTCCTTGAACGCCGCCACGATCTCGGCCGGCGTGCGGTGCTGCAGGCCGAGGCTCTTGTAGATCGGCAAGCCATTGACGTCCGGCACGCCGGAGGTGTGGGTGAGCAGCTGTTCGATGGTGATGTCGCGGCCTGCGGGATACTCGGGAACGTACTTGGACAGCGGATCGGACAGGACGATCCGCCCGCGCTCGACCAGCTTCATGACCACGGCGGCGGTGAGCGGCTTCGACACCGAGCCCACCTGGAACTTCCGCCCGGGCGCGTTGGGCGCGCCGAGCTCGACGGAGGCCAGGCCATAGCCCTTGTCCAGCAGCACATGGTCGCCGCGCGCGATCAGCACCTCGCCGGAGAATTTCCGCTCGGCCAGCAGGGGCGCAAGGTATGCGTCGACCCGCCGCTCCAGCGGGGGCGTCGCGGCGGCGAGTTGCGGCGTCGCCAGGGCCACCGTCATGATCACCAGGAGCAGATTCCGCATTTCGGACAAACTCTCTAAGCCAAGTCACCCCACCGCCGGCTTGGCCTTAAACCACCCTCGACGGCGCCTGCGGGGCAATCGCTGAAATGCACGCTTTGTCGGATAAACTGCACCTTCGCTGGCTGCCCGACAGGGACGACGCCTTGCGCTGGCTGGGCGCCCTGTTCGCCGTCCTGGTGGCGCTTGCGCTCCCCGCCGCGTTCCAAGGCCCGGAGGAATCGGTCGCCGGACGGATGCTGTCGGCGGAGATTCTCACGCCCGGATCCGGCTGGCGTCCGGTCGACCTGCGCGCCCTGAAGCTTCCCAAGGGACAGGTCTCGCTGCTGCGGGCCCGCTTCGACATCGCCCCGGCGATCCTTGCCGCCCGCACACCGCTCGGCCTCTATCTCTCCGGCGGCTTTTCAGCCGACGCGGCCTGGAACGGGACGCCGATCGGAACCAAGGGCCGGCCCGGGGCTTCCGCCTCGACCGAGGTCCCGGGCCCGGTTGACGCAGTGCTCCCGCTGCCCGCCGAACGTCTCGATCCCAAGCGCGATGTCCTGATGCTGCGGCTGTCGGCCGAGCGGCTGGACGCGTCCCGCAGCGTGATTCACGGCCAGGGGACCATCTTCGGCCTGCGCGTGGCGCCGTTCTCCGCCGACGCGCGCCGGCCCGTTGGCTACTACGCCGCGCCGCTGCTGATGTCGGGCGTGCTTCTCCTGTCGCTGGTCCTCATGGCCTCGAGGCGTGAGCTCCGCTCGCCGGGCGCGGCGATCCTGGCGGGCCTGCTGATCTGCGCCGCCGCCGAGCTCTCGCGATCGGTCATCGACTATCCCTATCCGCTCCAAGCGCTTCGGATGTCCGTCCTCAAGGCCGGCGCCGCCACGCTCGCCATCGGTTGCGTCTGGCTGGCCCTGGAGAGCGTCTCCTGGCGCGCGGCTCGGCCATGGCGCGTCGGCTTGGCTGGGCTCGGCGCGCTCGTGATGCTGTCCGCGCCGGCGGAGGCCTCCAGGCTGATCTTCGCCGGTGCGCTGGCGGGAGGCCTGATCGTCGGCCTTCCCGCGATCCGCCGTCGCGACGGCGAAGGTCTCCAACAGGCGGCAGCCCTGCTGCTTATGGCGGCCTTCCCGCTTCTTCCCCGGCCCGATTACATGGACCAGGGCCTCTATGCGGCGTCGGCGCCGCTGATCGTCCAGCTCCTCTGGCGTCCGGGTGCGGCCCTCCGAAGGACGCTCCAGGCTTCCCCCGTGGCCGAGCGATTGGTTTTCGGCCCGGCAGGCTCGCGGCGTTTCGTGGACCCAGAGCGGATCCAGGCCATCCAGGCGGCCGGCGACTATGTGGAAATCAGCCTGGCGAACGGCCGGCGATTCCTGGAGGCGCAGGCGTTGAGCGGCCTGGCCGAGCGACTGCCGCCCCGCTTCCTTCGCGTCCACCGATCCCACATCGTCAACCTCGCCCACGCCCAGGAACTGCGGGCCGAAGGCGGCGGCCGCCACCGCCTGCGGATCGGTGACGATCTGTGGGTGCCGGTCTCGCGCACGCGGGTGGCCGAGGTCCGCCAGCGACTGGGTTGCTGAGAGGGTTCGCCGCCCCCGGGGGCGGAAAATGGACCAGACGGCCTGTAAGCCGGGTTCTGTGCCGCCCTGCGCCGAAACGCCGGGCTTAGGCGATCATTCCTCTGGACCGCCCCTCGCGGGACGGTTCTCGCGACCTACCCGGACCGCTCAGGCCTACGACGGCCCTGCCCGGATCGCTCCGGACGCACGGTCCCTATTCGGTCTT
>NZ_DASYAF010000018.1:0-18870 GCF_036501465.1 Phenylobacterium sp. | reverse complement strand
GAGACCCCTCATCCGACCTGCTCCGCAGGCCACCTTCTCCCGCAAGGGGAGAAGGGCGTCAGACCTTCACCAGGATCTCGCCGCCGCCTTCGCGGAACTTCTCGGCCATCTGCGCCATTCCGGCGTCGACCTCGTTCTGCTGGCGGGCCGCCTCGCGGATGTCCTGGCTGATCTTCATGGAGCAGAACTTCGGGCCGCACATGGAGCAGAAGTGGGCGGTCTTGAACGCCTCCTTCGGCAGGCTCTCGTCGTGGTATTCGCGCGCCGTCTCCGGATCGAGGCCGAGGTTGAACTGATCCTCCCACCGGAACTCGAAGCGGGCGCGTGACAGGGCGTCGTCCCAGGCCCGCGCGGTGGGGTGGCCCTTGGCGAGGTCGGCGGCGTGGGCGGCGATCTTGTAGGCGATCACCCCGTCCTTGACGTCGGCCCGGTCCGGCAGGCCCAGGTGCTCCTTGGGCGTGACGTAGCAGAGCATGGCGGTGCCGAACCAGCCGATCATCGCCGCCCCGATGGCGCTGGTGATGTGGTCGTAGCCGGGCGCGATGTCGGTGGTGAGCGGGCCCAGCGTATAGAACGGCGCCTCGTGGCAGTGCTTGAGCTGCTCGTCCATGTTGGCCTTGATCTTGTGCATCGGCACGTGGCCGGGGCCTTCGATCATGGTCTGGACGTTGTGCTTCCAGGCGATCTTGGTGAGCTCGCCCAGGGTGCGCAGCTCGGCGAACTGGGCCTCGTCGTTGGCGTCGGCGATCGAGCCGGGGCGCAGGCCGTCGCCCAGCGAGAAGGAGACGTCATAGGCCGCCATGATCTCGCAGATGTCCTCGAACCGCTCGTAGAGGAAGTTCTCGCGGTGGTGCGCCAGGCACCACTTGGCCATGATCGAGCCGCCGCGTGAGACGATGCCGGTGACGCGCCTGGCGGTGAGCGGCACGAACGGCAGGCGCACGCCGGCGTGGATGGTGAAGTAGTCGACGCCCTGCTCGGCCTGTTCGATCAGGGTGTCGCGGAACACCTCCCAGGTCAGGTCCTCGGCGACGCCGCCCACCTTTTCCAGCGCCTGGTAGATCGGAACTGTGCCGATCGGCACGGGGCTGTTCCTGACGATCCAGTCGCGGATGTTGTGGATGTTTCGCCCGGTCGACAGGTCCATGACCGTGTCGCCGCCCCAGCGGATCGCCCAGACCATCTTGTCCACCTCGTCGGCGACGGTGGAGAGCACGGCCGAGTTGCCGATGTTGGCGTTGATCTTGACCAGGAAGTTGCGCCCGATCGCCATCGGCTCGAGCTCGGTGTGGTTGATGTTGGCCGGGATGATCGCGCGGCCGCGGGCCACCTCGTCGCGGACGAACTCCGGCGTGCAGAGGTCGGGGATCTCCGCGCCGAAGCCCTCGCCGTCGCGGATACCGGCCCTCTCGCGGCGCAGGTTCTCGCGGATGGCGACATATTCCATTTCAGCGGTGATCTGCCCCCGACGGGCATATTCCATCTGGGTCACCGTCTTGCCTGCGAGCGCGCGGTAGACGCGGCGCGGGGCGGAGAATTGCGGCGCAAGGTGCTCGCCCTTGGCGAAGCCGTTGTCCTCCGGCTTCACCTCCCGAGGGTTGCTCACCATCTCCACGTCGCCGCGCGAGACGACCCAGGGCTCGCGGGTTTTCGACAGGCCCTTTTCGATGTCGATCTTCGCCGTGGGCTCCGTGTAGGGCCCCGAGGAGTCGTAGAGCGTCAGCGCCGGCTCGTTGGCCGAGGGGTGCACGGCCACCTCGCGGAACGGCACGCGGATGTCCGGCCATAGCGTCCCGGCCTGATAGACCTTCTTCGAGCCCGGCCGTTCGCCGGTCGGGATGGCGGGCTCCAGGGGGCCGGCGGGCTTGTTCATGGCGTGCGCTCCGTGCGGGACGGATCACGGGCGTCGGGTCAGGAGGGCTGGTCCTTCCCTTCGCCGGCATGACCCGGATCAGGTTCGACGGGTCGCGGGCCTCACCCGCCTCTCAACCGCTGACCGCGCGGCTCCCCGAGGTCCGGCGACCCTAGGCGTCTTGATCCGGCGGGGGAAGCTCATTTGCACTCCCCCAAGAGAGCAACCAAGTCTTCATGCGCTCATGGCTGATCACGCGCCCAGCCCTGAAATCGGCTTCAGCTTCAGCATCCGCTGCGGCTTGGGCCTCGTCGCTTACTTCTGACCCGCGCATTCAGTCCGCCAGGCGGCGCACCCAGATGTTCCTGAAGCTGATCGGCGGGCTGGGGTCGCCGTGGGCCTGCAGCTTGATCGGCGTGTGGCCGTGGGCCTCGTAGAACGGCTTGCCGATGTAGCGGGTCTCGCCGGTCAGCACATAGTCGTTCTGCACCAGGACGCCGTTCTGGAAGGCGGTGATCCTGGCGGGCGATTTCAGGCTGCCGTCGGCGTTGAACCTGGGCGCGGTCCAGACGATGTCGTAGCTCTGCCACTGGCCCGGCGGGCGCATGGCGTTGGCCAGCGGTATCGACTGCTTGTAGACGCTGGCCGCCTGGCCGTTGGTGTAGGTGTCGTTCTTGTAGCTGTCCATGATCTGCAGCTCGTAGCCGCGGTCGCCCGGCCCGGTGGAGGCCAGGAAGACGCCGGAGTTGCCGCGGCCCTGGCCCTTGCCGGCGACGTTGGCCGGCTCGCGCCACTCGATGTGCAGCTGGTAGGAGCCGAAGGTCTCCCTGGTCTCGATGTTGCCGGCCGCCTTGACCACGGTCATGACCCCGCCCTCGACCTTCCAGCCGGCCGGCGCCTTGTCCTTGGTGTTGACCCAGTGGCTGAGGTCCTTGCCGTCGAACAGCACCAGGGCGTCGGAGGGCGGCGCGGAGTCGGTCGGCCCCGGCGTCACCACCGGCGGGACCGGCGAATAGACCTCGGTGTCCTCCGGCTTGGCGCCCGGCGGGTTGGTGGGTTGGGCTGAGGCGGCCATGGCCAAATTTCCCAGGGCGAGGGCTCCCAGAGCCACGAGAAGATAACGCCTCACGCCGGCACCAGGCGCACACGCGTCCCTGCGATGGTCACGTCTCCATCCTCCCTGAGTTTGCCCCTGGCCTTGGCGGCCTCGCGAACCTTGGCCGGATCGCGCACCTTGACGTCGAAGCGCGACAGGCCCTCGCCCCGCTCGTCCGAGGGGGCCACGAACCGCACCTCGCCGCCGTCGTCCAGCGGGATGCACCAGAAGCCGGCGTGCTCGCGCGCCGGCCGCCCGAGGATCTCGCTCCAGCGCCCGGCCATGGCGGGCGGGTCGTCGGCCTGCACCTCGGCGCCGACGATGCCGAGCGAGGTGTCGGTCTTCACGTGGCGCTTCCACTCCGGGCCGCCCCACTCCCAGCGGTCCCAGGGGTCCATGTAGTCCACCGAGACGATGGCCCCGCCGATGTCGCGCGGGTGGATGTGGCTGTAGGCGACCTTGCCCTCGTCGCGATTGGTCTCGGAGACCACCCGCGCGCCGGCCTCGGCGATTCGCTTCCTGGCCGCGGCGATGTCCGGGACCTGCAGGATCACCATGTAGCCGCCGTCGCCGCCGCGCTTTTCCAGCAAACGCCCGGCGGTGGTGCCGTCCTGCTTGGGAGAGACCACCTCCAGAAAGGTCTCGCCGATCGGGAAGACGCCGTTCTTCAGGCCGAAGGTCCCCACGCCCGGATCGTCATAGGCGTAGTCGACGCCCAGGATGGCGCGGATGTCGGCCTCGCAGGCGGCGAGGTCCTCGCCCACCAGGGCGATCTGTCGAAGGCGCATGGTCTCCTCCGTTTTCGGGTTTGGCCACGCTACAGGCTTCCGCCCGGGCCTCGCCAGGGTCTATCGGTTATCGGCGACAACAAATGACGGGACGAGGACGCGCGCCATGGCCGAGACAATCGACACCGGGACTGAGGACCTGCTGGCCGAGCTGGACGGCGCGGTCCTGACCCTGACCCTCAATCGCCCCCAGGCGCGCAACGCCATGAGCGACGACATGAACCAGGCGCTGGCCCGCCAGCTGGCCGCCGCCGAACTGGACCCGCGGGTGCGTTGCGTGGTGCTGACCGGCGCGGGCCAGGGCTTCTGCGCCGGCGGCGACGTCAAGGGGATGAATGAGCGCAACGCCGGCCCTGGTGGCGGTCCCTCGATAGATGAGGCCATCGCCCGCCAGCGGGTCAATCAGCGCGCCACCGCCGGCAAGCTGTTCAAGATGCCGAAGCCCACCATCGCGGCCCTGCCCGGCGCGGCGGCGGGCGCGGGCCTGTCGCTGGCGCTGGCCTGCGACCTGCGGATCATGGCCAGGACCGCCTTCCTGACCACCGCCTTCGCCAAGGTCGGCCTGGCCGGGGACTACGGCGGCACCTATTTCCTGACCCAGCTGGTGGGCTCAGCCAAGGCGCGCGAGCTCTATTTCCTCTCCGAGCGGGTGAGCGCCGAGGAGGCCCTGCGCCTGGGCCTGGCGAACTGGGTGGTCGAGCCCGACGATCTGGCGGCCAGGACCCGCGAGGTGGCCCAGCGCCTGGCGGCCGGGCCGGCGATCTGCTTCCGCTACATGAAGGAGAACCTGAACCGCGCCATGGCCGGCGAGGTCGACGACTGCCTGGACCTGGAGGCCACCCACCACGTCCACTCCTCGCGCACCGCCGACCACAAGGAGGCGGCCTCGGCCTTCGTGGAGAAGCGCGAGGCGGTGTTCACGGGACGATAGATCGCGCCGCGATATTTCTGCGCGCCGGCCCCGTGACGGCGGGCCGAAGCTGCGCGATAGTTCCCCAAAATAGAGACACGGGGAGCGTCGCCATGAAGCTTGAGCCTGTCCTGCTGACGGCCGCCGCCCTGGCCCTTGCGGCCTTGCCGGGCGCCGCCGCCGAGAAGGCCAAACCGGCCGCCGCCAAGTGCTTCACGGCGGAGCAGATCGGCGGCCACAAGGTGGGCGACCCGCGCACCCTGTTCCTGAAGGCCGCCGGCGCGACTTGGCGCGTCGACATGGAAACCAATTGCCTGGGCGGGGTGAAGCCCGGGGATCCGCTGAAGATCGGCCAGAGCGCCGGGGCCTCGAACGGCATCTGCGAACCGGCCGACCTGGAGGTGCGATCGGAGCTGGGCGGCGGAGGCCTGCCGATCCGCTGCCGGATCGACAAGATCACCCGGCTCACGCCCGCCCAGGCCTCGGCCCTGCCGAAGGACCAGCAGCCCTAGGGTGATGCCTCAACTATTTTCCAGCCGTCATGGCCGGGCTTGTCCCGGCCACCCATACGCGCCGACGGCGGAGGGCCAAGAGCGGCCTCGACACATCTGTCTCGCCGGCAAACGTCAGTGTTCATGGGTGGCCGGGACAAGCCCGGCCATGACGTATCATAATAAAATCAATCCTCCGGTTGCGTATTCACCCTCGGCCCCCGCGCGCCGCGTCCGGCCACGCTCCGCCTCCTTGGCGCCATCTGGGGATTTTAGAAGGATATCAAATCGCTGCGGAACCGAACCCGGCGAAGAAAGTTAAGCTTGCGGGGTGGCCCGTGCTAGTACGCCACCCAGGGGGCGAAATGCTGGAAAACCAGATTCAGGACCCAGCGCCGGTGGAAGACGACGCCCGCTATCGGACCCTGGTCGACGCAATCACCGACTACGCCATCTTCATGCTCGACCCCTCCGGCCGGGTTTCGAGCTGGAACACCGGCGCCCAGCGCTTCAAGGGCTACAAGGCCGAGGAGATCATCGGCCGGCACTTCTCCACCTTCTACACCGAGGAGGACCGCGCCCAGGGCCTGCCTGCCGAGGCCTTGCGCCAGGCGCGCGAGGAGGGGCGGTTCGAACGCGAGGGCTGGCGGGTGCGCAAGGACGGCAGCCGCTTCTGGGCCCACGTGCTGATGGACCCGATCCGCACGCCGGACGGACAGCTCATCGGCTTCGCCAAGGTGACCCGCGACCTCAGCGAACGCCGCGAGGCCGAAGACTCGCTGAAGCGCAGCGAGGAGCAGTTCCGCATCCTGGTGCAGGGCGTCACGGACTACGCGATCTACATGCTCGACCCCAACGGGCAGGTGTCGAGCTGGAACGCCGGCGCCCAGCGCATCAAGGGCTACACGGCCCGCGAGATCGTCGGCCAGCACTTCTCCCGCTTCTACACCGAGGAGGACCGGGAAGCCGGCGGACCCGTCGAGGCTCTGCGGATCGCGCGCGAGGAGGGCCGCTTCGAGCGCGAGGGCTGGCGGGTGCGCAAGGACGGCACCCGCTTCTGGGCCCATGTGATCATCGACCCGATCCGCAGCGAGGCCGGAAAGATCATCGGCTTCGCCAAGATCACCCGCGACATCACCGAGCGCCTGCACGCCCAGAAGACCCTCGAACAGGCGCGCCAGGCGCTGTTCCAGTCGCAGAAGCTGGACGCCATCGGCCAGCTCACCGGCGGCGTCGCCCACGACTTCAACAACCTGTTGATGGCGGTGCTGGGCAGCCTGGAGCTGCTGCGCAAGCGCCTGCCGCCGGACCCCAAGGCGCTGGTCCTGCTGGAAAACGCCGTCCAGGGCGCCCAGCGCGGCGCGGCCCTGACCCAGCGGATGCTGGCCTTCGCCCGCAAGCAGGAGCTGAAGGTCGAGGCGGTGGATGTCGCGACCCTGGTTTCCGGGATTTCCGGCCTGATCGAACGCTCGATCGGCCCGTCCGTGGAGCTGCGGATCGCCATTCCGGCCGAACTGCCGCCCGTGCTCACCGACGCCAACCAGCTTGAGACCGCCCTGCTCAACCTGGCGGTCAACGCCCGCGACGCCATGCCCGACGGCGGCGTCGTCACCGTCGAGGCCATGGAGATCGAGATCGGCGAGGACGCCGAGATCGGCCTGCCGGGCGGCGGCTATGTGCGCCTGGCGGTGATCGACCAGGGCGTCGGCATGGACGAGGCGACCCTGCAGCGGGCGATCGAGCCGTTCTTCACCACCAAGGGCGTCGGCAAGGGCACGGGCCTGGGCCTGCCCATGGTCCACGGCCTGGCCGAACAGTCCGGCGGCCGGCTGGTGGTCAATAGCCGGCTCGGCGAAGGCACCCGCATCGAGCTGTGGCTGCCCCAGGCCGGCGACGGGGAGGTTCGTTCCGCCGCGCCCGCGTCGCTGAGCGAGGACCGCGTGGTCAGCCGCGCGCTGACGGTGCTGGCGGTGGACGACGACGAGCTGGTGCTGACCAACACCGCGGCCATGCTGGAGGACCTGGGCCACCGGGTGCTGACCGCCTCCTCCGCCGCCCAGGCGCTCACCCTGCTCGCGCGCACCAAGCCCGACCTGGTGATCACCGACTACGCCATGCCGCATGAGACGGGCCTGCAGCTGGCCCAGAAGATCCGCGAAAAGCGGCCCGAGCTGCCGGTGATCCTCGCCACAGGCTTCGCCGAACTGCCGCCCGGCGCCGGCGACGACCTGCCCAGGCTCGCCAAGCCCTACAGCCAGCCGGAGCTGGCCCAGCTGCTGCTCGACGTCTGCGCGGATTGACCCTCGAAATCTTGGCGCAACAGCGTTACCATAAGGAATCCATAATAGAGGAGCCTCTGCATGGAACGCCGTGGCTTGGTCATCGCCATCGCCGCCGCCGCTGCGGCCACCGCCGCAGCCACCGCCGCGACAGCCGCTCCGCAGAGCCGCACGCCCGGCTGTTTCTTCGTCCGCGACATCGGCGATCGTACGGTCGGCGGGCCGCACACCCTGTACTTCAAGGTGAAGGACCAGTCGCACATGCATGCGGTGGCCTATTTCCATGTGGAGACCCGCGGCTATTGCAACACCGGCCCGATCTCCGACGATCAGCACCACGCCTTCCGCGTGGGAAGCACCCGGCTGGCCGCCGGCAACGCCGCGATGATCTGCAGGGCCGACGAACTGATCATCACCGGCCTGCGCGGCTGCGCGCCCGATACGATCGAGCGGATGACTCCGCAGGAGGTGGCCGCCCTGCCGCCGCTCATCCGCCCCTGAGTTTCTGGTCTCCGACGTTTCCGGTCCGATGTTTCCGGTCTGCAGGCGTCCGCGCCCGTGCTAGGTTGACCCGAGGGGCAAGCAACCGGTCTGGAGAAGGACCATGAGACGTCTTGTTCTGGCGGTCGTAGCGGCCACGGCTCTCGCGGCGGCCTCGGGCGCCGGCGCCCAGCCGGCGTCGGGGGACCAGTGCTTCCTCACCCGGCTCCTGCAGGGCCACACGGTCGGCCCCGACGGCCACACGCTCTATTTCGGCGTCAATGGCGCCGACGTCTATCAGGTCACCACCAGCGGGCCCTGCCTGGCGCATGCCACGGCCAACGACCCCATCGTCCTGAGGGACCGGGGCCTGGGGAAGATCTGCCATCCGCTGGACCTGGAGCTGACGGTGCGCGGAACCCGCTGCACCGTCGAGAAGCTCACCAAGCTGACGCCGCAGGAGATCGCCGCCCTGCCCAAACGCCTGCAGCCTTAACCTGCCGGAACCCATCGCGGCGCGGTCCGCTAGGCCCGCGTGAAGGAGGACACGAGATGAAACGTCTGATCCTGGCCGGCGTCGCCGGCCTGATCCTCACCGGCGCCGGCGCGGCCGCCCAGGCCGCGGACCGCTCGCCCGACCAGTGCCTGCGCCCCCAATACCTGCGCAACCACACGATCGGCGACGATCACACCCTCTATTTCGACTACAACGGAACCTCGGTCTTCGAGGTGACGACCAACAAGAACTGCGCCGCGGCGGTCACCTCGAGCGATCCGATCGTGCTGAAGGATTCCACCCAGGGGATGATGTGCAAGCCGATCGACTGGGACCTGAGCGTGCGCGGTTCGCACTGCATCGTCACCGGGGTCCGCAAGCTTTCGCCCGCCGAAGTGGCCGCCCTGCCCAAAGGCAAGCGTCCCTGAGCGGATTTTGCGTTTCCTGACGGCGTAAACGAGCGCGAAACGGGCTGAATCGGCCGCCGGAGGGCTATCCGGCGGCGAAGGTTCGATGTAGGCGAAGCGCCATGCATCTTTCCCGCTTCAACCCCGTCCGCTTCGCCCATCTTCCCACGCCGCTCGAGTCCCTGCCCCGGCTCACCCAGGCGCTCTCCGACGGCGGCGGCGGCGGGCCGGAGCTGTGGATCAAGCGCGACGACTGCACCGGCCTGGCCGGCGGCGGCAACAAGACCCGCAAGCTGGAATACCTGCTGGGCGACGCGCTGGCCAACGACGCCACGACGCTGATCACCCAGGGCGCGGTGCAGTCGAACCACGCGCGCCAGACGGTGGCGGCCGCGGCCCGTTTCGGCATGGACTGCGAGATCATCCTGGAGGAGCGCACCGGCTCCAACGCCGTCGACTACACCCAGTCGGGCAACGTCCTGCTGGACGAGCTGATGGGCGCCAAGATCCGCCGGGTGCCGGGCGGGACCGACATGAACGCCGAGCTCGCCAAGAGCGCGGCCGAGGTCGCCGAGCGCGGCGGGCGGCCCTATGTGATTCCGGGCGGCGGCTCGAACGTCATCGGGGCGCTGGGCTATGTGGAGTGCGCCCTGGAGCTGGTGGCCCAGGCCAATGAGATCGGCCTGGAGATCGACCGCATCGTCACCGCCACCGGCAGCGCCGGCACCCATGCGGGCCTGGTGGCCGGCATCGCGGTGATGGGCGCCGACATCCCGATCCTGGGCATCGGCGTGCGCGCGCCGAAGGACGTCCAGGAAGCCAATGTCTTCAAGCTGGCGGTCGAGACGGCCGACCTGCTGGGCCACAAGGAACGCGTCACCCGCGACATGGTGGTCGCCGACTGCGACTATGTGGGCGCGGGCTATGGCATCGTCGACGAAGAGGTGATCGAGGCGCTGAAGCTTATGGCGCGGACCGACGCGATCCTGCTGGACCCGGTCTACACCGGCAAGGCGATGAAGGGGTTGATCGCGCTGTCGCGCAAGGGCGCCTTCGACGGCGAGACCGTGGTCTTCCTGCACACCGGCGGCTCGCCCGGCCTGTTCGGCTACCAGTCAGTGATGGACGGGCATCTCTAGGTGAGCGATTCCCTGGTCCTGGGGGTGCTGGGCGGCATGGGCCCGGCGGCGACCGTGGACTTCCTGGCCAAGCTGCAGGTCTTCACCCCGGCCAAGTCCGACCAGGACCACATCCGGGTGATCGTCGACATCAATCCCAAGGTGCCCGACCGCAACGCGCCGGGCTCGCAGGCCGGCGCGGTGCTGGCCGAAATGGCGGGCGCGCTGCAGGGCGCCGGCGCCCAGGTGCTGGCGATCCCCTGCAACACCGCCCACGCCTATGCCGACCTGGTGCAGCGGGCGAGCGGGCTGCCGCTGGTCGACCTGATCGAGACCGGCGCCTCGGCCGCCCACGACCTGGGCGCGCGCCGCGTGGGCGTGCTGGGCACCAAGGGGGCGCTGCGGCTCTATCGCGAATACCTGGCCGCCCAGGCCATGGGCCTGGTGCAGCTGCCGCCCGAGCGGCAGGAGGCCTTCATGGCCACCATCTACAAGATCAAGGCCGGCGACCTGGCCACGACCAAGGCCGAGATGGCGGCCTATGCGGCCGAGCTGGTCGCGCTCGGGGCCGAGGCGGTGGTGGCCGGCTGCACCGAGGCGCCGCTGGTGATCTCCGCCGCCGACGTGCGCGCGCCCTTCGTCGACCCGACCGAGCTGCTGGCCAAGCGCTGCGTGGCGGTCTGCCTGGGCCTGGAGCCGCTGCCGGCGCTGGCGGGCGCCTGAAACGCAGCGCGGACCTCTTGTCGCGGTTGCAACAGAAGCGGCGCCCTTGCGCCGAGTTTCAGTTCTAGCTTTGTGGGCGCCTGGAACCTTCGGGGGAGAATCATGCGTCGCACCCTGACCATCGCCTTGGCCGCCGGCAGTCTGTTCGCCGCGGCCGCGGTCGACCGGACCCTGGCCCAGCCGCGCCCCGGCTCGCCGGAAGCCGCCGGCTTCACCCAGCTGTTCATCAGCCCGGCGGGCGAGCCCTATCGGGCCAAGCCCGGCGAGCCCTACCCGGTGGTCGTCTGGTTCAAGCAGGCCGACGCCAACCATGACGGGGTGATCACCAAGGAAGAGTTCCGCGCCGACCACGCGGGCTTCTTCTACGCCCTGGACAACGACGACGCGGGCTTCCTCGACGGGACGAAAATCGCCTTCTACGAAAACCGGGTGCTGCCCGACGTCTACAAGCCCGACCGGATCGGCCTGAACGTCGCGCCGCCGGACGGCAGGGCGCATCTCGAGCGCGCGGTTTCGGCCGGCGGGCGCGACGGCGCCCTGCTGATCCCCGTCCAGGTCCTCGAGGGGCCGACGCCGGAGGGCAGCCACCCGCAGGAGGACCGGCGCTACGGCGTCGGCGGGGCCCAGGGGCCGGCCCCGGACCTCAACGCCCAACGGCGGCCCAGGCGCGAGCTGGTGGGCGCGGCGCGCTATGGGCTGCTGGGCGAGGCCGAGCCGATCGTCGACGCCGACACCAACCTGGATGGGCGGGTCACCAAGGCGGAGTTCCTGGCCGCGGCCGACCGCCGCTTCAAGGAGCTGGACAAGCGCCACGACGGCAAGCTGACGCTGGACGAGCTTCCCCAGACCCCCGTGCAGATCGAACTCGCCCGGAACAGCCGCAGCCGATAGCGGCGCAGGCGCCCTAGCGCCAGCGGAGCAGGCGCGTCCCGCCGAGCGTGCCCAGGAGGGCGACGATCGCCATGCCGGCCGTGTACCAGACGGCCAGGAACGGCGCGGAGGTCTCGTCGCAGGCGAAGCCGTAGATCATCGCCCCGAGCGCGCCGGCGCAGCCGCCGGCCGCCAGGCCCGCCAGGGCCAGGCGCGTGGGCGCGAGGCCCCGCACCGCCCAGATCGCGCCGGCCAGCAGCGGCAGGCCGATGGCCGTGATCCGCCAGGGGCAGACCATGGAGGTGTGGCCCATCAGCATCTCAGGCTGCATCGCGCGCGGCGCCTGGGACAGGCGCAGCAGGGCCATGGCGACCACCACGGCGAACGGGATGGTGGCCAGCAGGGCGAGCGTTCCCAGCCGGGTCGCCGGCCGGGCCAGGCGGGCCAGGACGAAGGCCAGGATCAGGCCGGTGGCGGCGGCGTAGGCGAACTTCATCCAGAACATCGGCGTGGCGATCGCCTGGGCGAGGTCGGGCCGCGGGCCCAGCCAGGCCAGCATCACCGCCGCCGAGACCGCACCGCCCAGGCCCAGGCCCAGCGCCAGCCGGCGCGCCGCCGCGCCCGGCTTCACCGCCGGCAGGTCGGCCGACAGGCTGTCGATCAGCGCTTCAGTCGCCTTCGACATCGGAGCCTCCCTCGGCCAGGGCGCCCGGCTCCGGCGCATATTTCCCGCCCAGGCTCTTCAGCCCGCGGTGGATGGCCACCTTCACCGCCGTCTCGGTCATGCCGTGGCGCGCCGCCGCCTCGCGCGTCGACAGGCCCTCGATCTTGGTCTCGCGGATCAGCTCGGCGGTGCGCTGCGGCAGCTCGCCCAGCACCCGGTCCAGGTCGCGCGCGGCCATGGCCGCCTCGGCGCTGCCGGCCGCGCCGGGCGGCGTGAACAGGGCGTCGGCCTCCTCCGACGGCGCGCGCAGGTGGAAACGGCCCCGGCGCAGGGCGTCGATCAGCTTGTAGCGTGCGATGGCGTAGGCCCAGGCGGTGAAGGGCTGACGCGCGTCATAGGTGGCCCGGCGGGTATGCACCGCGATCAGCGTCTCCTGGACCAGGTCCTCGGCGTCGACGCCCGGCGGGCAACGGCGGCCATAGTAGGCGCGCAGCAGGCCGCTGAGCTCGTCCAGCAGCCGCCGATAGGGGGCGGCCTCCCCGGCGAGGCCGGCGAGCATCAAGCCACGCAGTCTGGGTTCGATCTCGTCCAACGCCGCCTTTGAGGAAGTTCGCAAGACTCGCAGGAAGGTTACGATAAGACCCCTGGTAACCGAACACAGCGCCGCTGCGAACTCCGATCAAGCCTAGCCGGAGACCCAGATGCGGATCGTCTTCCTTCCCGCCCTCGTCGCGGCCGTCCTGGCCGGCCCGGCGATCGCCCAGCCCGCCGCGCCGGTGCAGGTGGTCGAGCTGTATACCAGCCAGGGCTGCTCCTCCTGCCCGCCGGCCGACCTGGCGGTGGCGGCGATCTCGGCGCGGCCGGAGATCCTGGCGCTGAGCTTCGGGGTCACCTACTGGGACAACCTGGGCTGGAAGGACACCTTCGCCCAGCAGGCCTTCACCGACCGCCAATGGGCCTACGCCAAGGGCCTGCGCCACGACAACGTCGGCACCCCGCAGGTGGTGGTGAATGGCCGCGCCGACACCGTGGGCCAGAGCGTGGCGCAGATCGACCAGGCCCTGCGCGCCGCGCCCCTGCCGCCCGGCGGCCCGGCGGTGAGCCTGACCGCGGCCGCGGTGTCCCTGTCCGCCGGCGCCGCGCCGAAGCGCCCGGCGGCCGTCTGGCTGGTGCGCTACGACCCGAGCGTCGAACAGGTGCCGGTCAAGCGCGGCGAGAACAACGGCAAGACCCTGCCGATCAAGAACGCGGTCCGCCAGCTCGTGCGGCTGGGCGAATGGTCCGGCGACGCGCGGACCTTCGCCGTTCCCAAGGGGCCGGCGGGCCTGAAGTCCGCGGTCCTGGTGCAGGCCGGGCCCGGCGGCCCGATCCTGGCCGCCGCCAAGGGCTAGGTTCCCTAGAGCTGGGCCAGCATGTAGTCGGCGGCGGAGACCTTGAACTCGCCCGGCGCCTCGATGTTCAGTTCCTTCACCACCCCGTCGTCGACGATCATGGAATAGCGCTGCGAGCGCTTGCCCATGCCGAAGCGCGAGGCGTCGAAGGCCAAGCCCACCGCATCGGTGAAGGCCGCGCCGCCGTCGCCGATCATCACGATGTCGTCGCCCACCGCCTGGTCCTCGGCCCAGGCGCGCATGACGAAGGCGTCGTTGACCGACAGGCAGGCGATCGCGTCCACGCCCTTGGCCTTGATGTCGGAGGCGAGCTGCTTGAAGCCCGGCAGGTGCTTGGCCGAGCAGGTCGGCGTGAACGCGCCCGGCAGCGCGAACAGCGCCACCTTCTTGCCGGCGAAGAACTCGTCGGTGGCGACAGGCTTGGGTCCCTCGGCGGTGGCCAGGGTGACGGTGACGCTGGGCAGCTTGTCGCCGACTTTGATGGTCATGGATCCTCGTCCTCTTCCAAGGGCTCTCCCCCGCAAGCGGACATAGCGTCATCTCCGCGCATCGCAAGCCCGCCTTTGAGCCGGCCCCTTGAAAGCGTCATGATCGGGGCCGATTGTCCGGCGACATGGACGACGGCTTCTTCTCGGGCCAGTTCCTGATCGCCATGCCGGGCATCTCCGACCCGCGCTTCGAACGGGCCCTGATCCTGATCTGCGCGCATGACGCCGAGCACGCCATGGGCCTGGCGGTGAACAACCCCGTCGACGGCCTCACCGTGCCGGACCTGCTGGATCGCCTGGAGGTGGCCTCGACCATCGAACTGCCGCCCGATCTGGTGCTGCTGGGCGGCCCGGTGGAGCGCGACCGCGGCTTCGTCCTGCATTCGATGGACTATGACGGGGAGCCTACCCTGGCGGTGACGCCGGGCGTGGCGCTGACCGCGACGCGCGAGGTGCTGGAGGCCATGGCCAGCCACAATGGGGCGCCGTCCAAGAGCCTGCTGGCCCTGGGCTACGCCGGTTGGGGCGCGGGCCAGCTGGAGGACGAGATCAAGGCCAACGTCTGGCTCACCTGCGACGCCGACGACGAGCTGATCTTCGGCCGGGACCACGACAGCAAGTGGCGGCGCGCGCTGGGCAAGCTGGGGGTCGATCCCGATCGGCTGGGCGCGGCGGCCGGGCGCGCCTGACAAACGATCCTGATGGGCGATCCTGGCGGGAGGGGCGGCGCCGGATCGCGCCCTCGAGCGTTGCAGGCGGATGCCTCGCGAGGGACCCCGCATGCTCGAACCCTTCCTGCGCCGCCTCAACCGCTATGGCCCGCCCAGCGCCGAGGAGCGCGCGGCGCTGATCGAGATCCTGACCCCGCCGGCCGCCATTCCCGCGGGCCACGAGATCATCCGCCAGTTCAGCCAGCCCCGGAACAGCACCCTGCTGATCTCCGGCACGGTCGGGCGGCTCGTGACCCTGAAACGCGGCGCCCAGCAGATCACCGCCCTGCAGGTCCCCGGTGACTTCGTCGACCTGCACGCCTTCCTGCTGGGCAATCTCGACCACAGCATTGTCGCCCTGAGCGAATGCCTGATCGCCACCGTCGCGCACGACGACCTGCGCCAGATCACCAACCGCTATCCGCGGCTTGGCCGCTCGCTCTGGTTCCTCACCCTGGTGGACGCGGCGATCCACCGCCAGTGGCTGGCGGTGCTGGGACGGCGCGAGGCGGTGGCGCGCGTGGCCCATGTGCTCTGCGAGCTCTACGTCCGCATCAAGGATGTGGGGCTGGCCGACGACAACCGCTTCGAGCTGGGCCTGACCCAGGTGCAGATGGCCGACGTGCTGGGCCTGTCGGCGGTGCACATCAACCGGGTCGCCCAGGCGCTGCGTCGCCGAGGCCTGGTCAGCTGGGACCGCCATGGCCATGTGCAGATCCGCGACTGGGCGGCGCTGGAGGAGCTGGCCGAGTTCGACCCGGCCTATCTGCAGCTGGAAGGCCGGCGCGAGCCGTAACCGGTCAGCCGCGGCTGCCTTTGGCTTTAACCGGCGCGGCGCCGTCCACGTAGCTTTCGTTGAGATAGACCTCGGCCTCCTGGGCCGACAGCGCCGGCGCATAGCCGAAACCCTGGCCGTAGTCGCAGCCCAGCGACAGCAGCTGGCGCGCCATGCCGGCGTTCTCGACGCCCTCGGCCACCACCTCCAGCGCCAAGTCCTGGCCCAGTTTCACCACCGAGGAGACGATCTTCAGCGACCCCTCGTTGGTGGCCATGGTGCGCACGAAGTAGCGGTCGATCTTCAGCGTGTCGAACGGCAGGCGGGTCAGGTAGCTGAGCGAGGAGAAGCCGGTGCCGAAGTCGTCCAGGGCGAGCGCTGCGCCGGCGGTCTTGAGTTCGCCCAGGATGACGGCGGCGCGGTCGGGGTCGCGCATCACGTCGCCTTCGGTGACTTCCAGCTTCAGCGCCTTGGGCGGCAGGCCGGTCTCGGCCAGGATGGCGGCCACGTCGGTCACCAGGTCCGGCCGGTCGATCTCGCCGGTGGAGAGATTGACGGCGACGGTCAGTTCGCCGGCGGCCCGGTGCTTGGCCCGCCAGGCGGCGAGCTGCTTGGCGCCTTCGCGCATCATCATCGCGCCCAGCTCCTCCATCAGCCCCATTTCCTCGCAGAGCGGCAGGAAGGTGTCGGGCATGAGCAGGCCGCGGCGCGGGTGGCGCCAGCGGACCAGCGCCTCGAAGCCGCTGAGCGCGCCGGTCGAGAGCCGCACGATCGGCTGGTAGAAGGGCACCAGTTCGCCACGGCCCAGCGCGCCCTTCAGGTCGCCCTCCAGGGCCAGGCGCGACAGGCCATCGCTTTCCAGGCCGCGGCCATAGGCGGCGGCGCCGCCGCGGCCGTGGCTCTTGGCGGCTTCCACCGCCAGCTCGGCGCGGCGCAGCAGCTCGGCGGCTTCGGGCGCGTCGGCGCCGCCGCGCGCCTCCACCGCCCCGATCGACAGGGTGGGATGGATGTCGAAGCCGGCCACGCGCAGCGGCTGCTCCAGCGCCCGGCGCAGGGCGTCGGCCCCGGGGGAGACGCTGGAGAGCGAGAGCGCGGCGAATTCGTCCTCGCCGATCCGCGCCAGGACGGCGTCCTCCGGGAAGGCCGCGGCCAGGCGCGAGCCCAGGGCCGCCAGCACCAGGTCGGCGCGTTCGTGGCCCAGGGCCTCGTTCAGGCGGCGCAGGCGGTCGAGGTCGGCGACGATGACTTCGTAGTGGCCCGGCGTCTGGAGCTGTTCGCGGGCGCGGTTGATGAAGCTGCGGCGGTCCAGCAGGCCGGTCAGCGGATCCTGGTCGGAGGCGGCGAAGCGGGTTTCGGGGGCCACCACGCCGGCGGCGCGCACGCCCTCTTCCAGCCAGACGCCGCGCCAGATGGAGACGCCCGAGCCGCGCATGCGCAGGCGCACGGCCACCTCGGTTCCCGCCTCCTGGACGCGCAGGATGTCTTCGGCGAAGGCGCGGTCCTGCGGCAGGGCGAGCGCACGCAGCGCCGCCGACGAGCAATCCGGGGCCAGCGGCCCCAGGCCCAGCGCCCGCGTCGCGCCGGTCAGGCGCATGCGGTCCTTCTCGGGCTCCCAGACCCACAGGCAGACGTCGGCGGCGCCCAACGCTTCCAGCGTGGCCGTGGCGTCCCACATCCAACGGTCGTTCGGCATCACCAAGGGAAAACCGTCCCGCCACCTCTTGAGCGCGCAAGCCCCGGCCCGCGCCTCGCGCACTCTAGAGCCCTATGGTTTCCGAAAGGCTCTCAAGCGCCGCTTTTCCGGCGCCCGGCCGCTAGACCGAAACGCCCTGATCCGGGCCGTCCTGCCTCTTGAAGGGCGAGATCAATCCGAACAGGACATGATCACGCCACGCGCCGTTAATTTTGAGATAAGCGCGCGCGAAGCCTTCCTCCTCGAATCCCGCCTTGGCGAGCAGGCGGCGCGAGGGATCGTTGTCGGGAATGCAGGCGGCCTCCAGGCGATGCAGGCCCAGCGTGCGGAAGGCGAAATCGCTCAGCGCACGGACGGCCGCCAGGGTGTGCCCCTGCCGCGCGAAGGGCCGGCCGCACCAGTAGCCGACCGACCCCATCTGGGCGACGCCGCGGCGGACGTTGGACAGGGTGATGCCGCCGCTCAGCGCGCCATCGCTGTTGCGCAGGACGAAGAACGGATAGGCGGCCCCGGCGTCGCGGTCGCGGGCGTAGGCGATCAGCCGGCGGCGGTAGGCCGCGCGGCCGAGGTCGTCGGCCGGCCAGGTGGGCTCCCAGGGCTGCAGGAAGGCGCGGCTGACGGCACGCAACTCACGCCACTCGGCGTAGTCGGCCGCCCTCGGCGGGCGCAGGCTGATCCCTTCGCCCTCGACGCGAAGTCCGCTCTCCGGCGCGATCCAGTCCAGCAGGGCCATGGACGCGGAGGGTCGCTCCGTTTGACGCGAGGGGCAAGCGCCCCTCCCTCGTCGTCTCCGCGTCAAGGGAGGAGCTTTGGGCGTAGACTAGTTTACATTATAGACTAGTTGACGTATGACGCTGCCGACGCGGCGCTGACGCCGCAGGCATGGAGATCGGGTCATGAGCGCCCAGACATTTTCGATGACGGGATCGGGCGGCGGCGCGATGGGCGAACGCCTGCACGGGCTGGACGCGGTGCGCGGCTACGCCCTGCTGCTGGGCATCGTCTACCACGCCACCATGTCCTACCTGCCGGGGCCGCAGATCTGGCCGGTGATCGATACGCACCGCAGCCTGTTCCTGTCCGGCGTCTTCTACGTCAGCCACATCTTCCGGATGTCGACCTTCTTCCTGATCGCCGGCTTCTTCAGCCACATGGTGGTGGAAAAGCGCGGGGTGAAGGCCTGGGTGAAGGACCGCGCCAAGCGGATCGCCATTCCCCTGGTGGTGGGCTGGCCGTTCCTGTTCGGCCTGATCGCGGCCGCCAGCATCTACGGCGCCTATGTCAGCCAGGGCCATCTGCCGACGATGGCGGAACACGCGGCGGCCGCGGCCAAGGCGCCGAAGGCCCCGCCGCTGGCCTTCCCGCTGACCCACCTGTGGTTCCTCTACATCCTGCTGTGGCTTTACGCGGCGACGCTGGGCCTGCGCGCGCTGGTGCTGAAGCTGGATCGCGACGGCCGCTTCCGCGCGGGCGTCGACGCCGCCATCGCCTGGATCGTCGAGAGCCCCTTCTCGGCCTTCATCATGGCCATCCCCGCGGCCCTGGTCTTCCTGTTCGGCGGGCCGTGGCGCGAGTGGTTCGGGGTGATGACGCCGGACAGCTCGCTGATCCCCAACGCCGAGGCGGCGGTCGCCTTCTT
>NZ_DASYAF010000017.1:0-9749 GCF_036501465.1 Phenylobacterium sp. | reverse complement strand
ATGTTCCGCACCTGACCGGTCAGGTTGTTGGCCATCAGGTTGACGTTGTCGGTGAGGTCCTTCCAGGTGCCGGCGACGCCCTTCACCTGCGCCTGGCCGCCGAGCTTGCCTTCCGTACCCACTTCGCGCGCCACGCGGGTCACTTCCGACGAGAAGGAGTTCAGCTGGACCACCATGGTGTTGATGGTGTTCTTCAGCTCCAGGATCTCGCCGCGCACGTCCACGGTGATCTTCTTCGACAAGTCGCCGTTGGCCACGGCGGTGGTCACCTCGGCGATGTTCCGCACCTGGCCGGTCAGATTGCCGGCCATCAGGTTCACGTTGTCGGTCAGCTCCTTCCAGGTGCCGCCCACGCCCTTCACCTGCGCTTGGCCGCCGAGCTTGCCCTCGGTGCCCACTTCGCGGGCCACCCGGGTCACTTCGGAGGAGAAGGCGTTCAGCTGATCCACCATGGTGTTGATGGTGTCCTTCAGCTCCAGGATCTCGCCCTTCACGTCCACGGTGATCTTCTTGGAAAGGTCGCCGTTCGCCACCGCCGTGGTCACCTCGGCGATGTTCCGCACCTGACCCGTCAGGTTCGCGGCCATGAAGTTCACATTGTCGGTGAGGTCCTTCCAGGTGCCGCCCACGCCCTTCACCTGGGCCTGACCGCCGAGCTTGCCCTCGGTGCCCACTTCGCGGGCCACGCGGGTCACTTCCGAGGCGAAGGAGTTCAGCTGGTCCACCATGGTGTTGATGGTGTTCTTCAGCTCCAGCACCTCGCCCTTCACGTCCACGGTGATCTTCTTGGAAAGGTCGCCGTTGGCCACGGCGGTCGTCACCTCGGCGATGTTGCGCACCTGACCCGTCAGATTGCCGGCCATGAAGTTCACGTTGTCGGTGAGGTCCTTCCAGGCCCCGGTGACGCCTTCCACGCGCGCCTGGCCGCCGAGCTTGCCCTCGGTGCCGACTTCACGCGCCACCCGCGTCACTTCCGAGGAGAAGGCGTTCAGCTGGTCCACCATGATGTTGATGGTGTTCTTCAGCTCCAGGATCTCGCCCTTCACATCGACGGTGATCTTCTTCGACAGGTCGCCGCGCGCCACCGCCGTGGTCACCTCGGCGATGTTGCGGACCTGGCCGGTCAGGTTGCCGGCCATCAGGTTCACATTGTCGGTCAGCTCCTTCCAGGTGCCGCCCACGCCCTTCACCTGCGCCTGGCCGCCCAGCTTGCCCTCGGTGCCCACTTCGCGGGCCACCCGGGTCACTTCGGAGGAGAAGGCGTTCAGCTGATCCACCATGGTGTTGATGGTGTTCTTCAGCTCCAGGATTTCGCCCTTCACATCGACGGTGATCTTGCGCGAGAGGTCGCCGTTCGCCACCGCCGTGGTCACCTCGGCGATGTTCCGCACCTGACCCGTCAGGTTCGCGGCCATGAAGTTCACATTGTCGGTGAGGTCCTTCCAGGCGCCGGTGACGCCCTTCACCTCGGCCTGGCCGCCGAGCTTGCCTTCGGTGCCCACTTCACGGGCCACGCGGGTCACTTCCGAGGCGAAGGAGCCCAGCTGGCCCACCATGGTGTTCACCACCTTGCCGATGCGCAGGAATTCGCCGCGCAGCGGCCGCTCCTCGTTCTCCAGGTCCATGGTCTGGGAAAGGTCGCCCTTGGCGACGGCGCCGATCACCCGGGCCATTTCGGCGGTGGGGTGGACCATGTCGGTGATCAGGGTGTTGACCGCATCGACGCTGGCCGCCCAGGAGCCCTGGGCCGCCGGCAGGCGGACGCGGTGGTTGATCTTGCCCTGCCGCCCGACCGTCTCGCCCAGCCGCTCGAACTCGCGGGTCATGCGGTCATTCAGCTCGACCACGTCGTTGAAGGCCTCGGCGATCTCGGCGCTCAGACCCCGCCGGCCGCGCGGCAGCCGCACGGAGAAGTCGCCGCGTCGGAAGGCGCGCAGCGCCGCCAGCAACTCGACCGCGTCGATGGCGTCCACATCCGGCGTGGTGGGCGACGCCTTTCGACGCCCCGCCTGGACGCGCTTTGTCGCCGCGGTCATATCGATGGCGTTCATGGTCTTCCCCCAGGAGGAGTTCTTCGCATCGAAGGGAACTCTTCGGGGTCAGCCGCCGACGCCTGGCGTGCGCGGTTTCGGCGTGTGATCCCCGCATAGACCCCCACCTTCGCTCAACGCGAAGTCGGGTTCCCGGTTCCACGGATTCGAAGAAACAGCCTGGAGTGTAGAGGCCCTGTGGACCCTGGGCGGGGACCCTAGGGCGTGGTGACGGGCGAGGGCGTCTTCGGTTGCGGCAGGGCCGGGGTGGTGAAGGGCCGGGCGCTGAACAGGTAGAGCGCGCCGAAGGCGATCACCACCAGCGCCAGCGAGGTCAGGAGCACGACCAGGATCTGATAGCCCTGCCGGCCCTGCTTGGCGTCGAACTCGGAGACCACCGGCCCGTGCGGGGCATCCGGGCTCCGATCGGCGGTGTGCATGGAATTGGCCATCGGTCAGGTCCTCCTGGGGCAGGAACGCCACCGCAGGGGGCTTGTTCCGAACCCTAGTCGGCCGGCGCCTGACCCACCCGCGCCACGCGCAGCGAGTTGGTCCCGCCGGAGCGGCCGAACGGCACGCCCGCCACCACCACGATCTCCTCGCCGCGCTTGGCCATCCCGGTCCGTGAAGCCAGGGTCGTGGCCCGCGCCACCGTCTCGCCCATGGTGAAGGCGCCCTCGGTGACGATCGGGTGCACGCCCCAGACCAGGGCCAGGCGGCGCGCGGTCTCCGTCGAGGTGGTGAGCCCCAGCACCCCGCACTCCGGCCGCTGGCGCGCGATGCGCAGGGCCGTGGCGCCGGTGGTGGTGAAGGCCACGATGACGCGCGCCTCGATGGTCTCGGCCACCTGCCGGGCGGCGACCGAGATGGCGTCGGCGGAGGACTTGTCCGGCTTGGGCCGCAGCAGTTCGCGCGCGGCGCGCAGGTCTTCGTCGCGTTCGGTGCGCGACAGGATGCGGTCCATCATCCGCACGGTCTCGGTGGGGTAGCGGCCGGTGGCGGTCTCGGCCGACAGCATCACCGCGTCGGCCCCGTCGAACACCGCGGTGGCCACGTCGGAGGCCTCGGCGCGGGTGGGCGCCGGGGATTCGGTCATGCTCTCCATCATCTGGGTGGCCACGATCACCGGCCGGCCCCAGCGGTGGGCGGCGCGGACCAGCCGCTTCTGCACCAAGGGCACATCCTCCGGCGGCAACTCCACCCCCAGGTCGCCGCGCGCCACCATCACCGCGTCGGACAGCTTCAGGATCTCGTCCAGGTGCTCCAGCGCCTGGGGCTTCTCGATCTTGGTCAGGATCAGCGCCCGCTCGCCGACGAGTTCGCGCGCCTCGGCCACATCCTGCGGCCGCTGCACGAATGACAGGCCGATGTAGTCGACGCCGTGGTCGAGGGCGAAGCTGAGGTCCTCGCGGTCCTTGGCGGTCAGCGCCGGGATCGGCAGGGCCAGGCCCGGCAGGTTGACGCCCTTGTGGTCGGAGAGCCGGCCGCCCACCACCACGCGGGTCTCCAGCGCCTCGTCGGAGCGGCGCACCACCTCCAGGCGAATGCGGCCGTCGTCGAGCAGCAGGGTCGAGCCGGCCATCGCCACGGCCATCAGCTCCGGATGCGGCAGGGGCGCGCGCTCGCCGTCGCCCGGCCTCGGCAGCAGATCCAGGCGGAAGGACCGGCCCCACTGCAGCACCACATGGCCGCCGGCGAAGCGGCCAACGCGCAGCTTCGGGCCCTGCAGGTCGGCCAGGATGGCGATCGGCTTGCCGGCCTTCTTCTCGATTCTGCGGATCGCGGCGATCGAGGCCTCGTGGTCGGCGTGGGTCCCGTGGCTGAAGTTCAGGCGGAAGACGTCGACGCCGGTGCGGAACAGGTCCTCGATCCGCTCAGCCGTGGCCGAGGCGGGGCCCAAGGTCGCGACGATCTTCATCCGGCGCTGGCGGATCATCCGGCCTTCCTGTGAGTCATCCCGGCCCGTTGGGGTCCTAACGGATCGAGTCCATGCAGGATAGGCGCCGCGATCAGTCGAGGCGCACGGGCCGCCCGGTGCGCAGGGATTCCGCCGCCGCCTCGGCGAGCGCCAGGGCCGCCACGCCATCGGCATAGCCCACCGTGGGCTGCGCCTGGCCGCTCAGGATGTGGGCGAAGTGCGCCATCTCGGCGCGATAGGCATCCTTGTAACGGTCGAGGAAGAAGTTGCGGAAGCGGTCGGCCTGGGCGCCGGCCTCGCTCCAGACCTGCACCGTGCTCTCGGTGACGTTATCGGCGCGGACCATACCGCTTTCGCCATAGGCCTCGATCCGCTGGTCATAGCCGAAGCCGGAGCGCCGGCTGTTGGCGATGACGCAGAGCTTGCCGGAGGCGGTCTTCAGCAGCGTCCGCGCGGTGTCGATGTCGCCGGCCTCCCCGATCGCCGGGTCCACCAGGCAACTGCCCCAGGCGAACACCTCCACCGGCTCCTCGCCGAGCAGCCAGCGGGCCATGTCGAAGTCGTGGATCGCCATGTCCTTGAACAGGCCGCCGGAGACCTCGACGTAGTCGATGGGGGGCGGGCCGGGATCGTTGCTGGTGATCTGCAGGGTTTCCAGCGCGCCCACCGCGCCCGCCGCCAGCTTCGCCTTCAGGGCCTGGAAGCTGGGATCGAAGCGGCGGTTGAAGCCCAAGAACAGGCGCGCGCCCTTGAGCCGCTCGGCCGCCGCCCGGGCGCGGGCCAGATCCATGTCGATCGGCTTTTCGCAGAACACCGCCTTGCCGGCGGCGTGCGCGCGCACCGCATAGTCGAGGTGGGTGTCGGTGGCGCTGGCGACGATCACCCCGTCGATCGCCGGATCGGCCAGGGCCTCGTCCAGGCTCGCGACCCGGGCGCCGGTGTCCTGGGCGACTTGCCGTGCGGCGTCGGCGAGCGGGTCCACCACCAGGCTCAGGCGCAGGTCCGGATGGGCCGCGGCGTTGGCGGCGTGGATCTCGCCGATCCGCCCGGCGCCGATCAGGGCGAGCTGTTTCATGGTCTGCCTTCGGAGGAATCCCTATGGTACCCAATCCCACAATGCGCCGCTGAGCGCGACAGGGTCGACGCGCGCCATGGCTGAGGGTGAGAAGACGCTGGACCTGCTGGCCATCGGCCGGTCGAGCATCGACCTCTACGGCGAGCAGGTGGGCGGCCGCCTGGAGGACATGGGCAGCTTCGCCAAGTACGTCGGCGGCAGCCCCACCAACACCGCTATCGGCGGCGCACGGCTGGGCCTGAAGACCGCCTTGTTGACCCGGGTCGGCGCCGACCACCTGGGCCGCTTCATCCGCGAGCAGCTCGAACGCGAGGGCGTCGAGACGGCCAGCGTGATCGCCGACCCGGACCGGCTGACCGCGCTCGTCGTGCTGGGCATCCGCGATCGCGAGACCTTCCCGCTGATCTTCTACCGGGAGAACTGCCCGGACATGGCGCTCGGCGTAGACGACGTGGACGAGGCCCAGCTGCGCCAGGCCCGCGCGGTGTTGATCAACGGCACCCACCTGTCGCAGCCGGGTGTGTTCGAGGCCTCGATGAAGGCCGCGCGCCTGGCCAAGGCCTGCGGCGGCAAGGTGGTCTTCGACGTCGACTATCGCCCGGTGCTCTGGGGCCTGGCGGCGCGCGACATGGGCGAGGACCGCTTCGTGGCCCATCCGGCGGTCACCGACATCCTCCAGCGCGTGCTGCCGGTCTGCGACCTGGTGGTGGGCACCGAGGAGGAGATGCACATCCTGGGCGGGACGACCGACACCATCGCCGCCCTGCGCGCCGTTCGCGAGCGCACCGAGGCGCTGCTGGTCTGCAAGCGGGGGCCGAAGGGCTGCTCGGCGTTCGAGGGGCCGATCCCGGACAGCCTGGACGAGGGCGTGGTGGGCCCGGCCTTCGAGGTGGAGGTGTTCAACGTCCTGGGGGCCGGCGACGCCTTCATGGCGGGCTTCCTGCGCGGTTGGCTGCGCGACCTTCCGCTGGCCGGGTGCTGCGAGATCGCCAACGCCGCCGGCGCCATTGTGGTCTCGCGCCACGGCTGCGCGCCGGCCATGCCGACCTGGGTGGAGATGGAGGCCTTCCTGGCCCGGCGCGACCGACCGTTCCGCCTTCGCGAGGACGCCGAGCTGGAGCACATCCATTGGGCCACCACGCGGGCGCGGACCTATGACGAACTCTGCGTGCTGGCGGTCGACCACCGCGTCCAGTTCGAGGAGCTGGCGGCGGATCTGGGCGCAGACCCGGCGCGCATCGCGGCTTTCAAGCGCCTGGCGCTGGAGGCGCTGCATCGGGTGGCGCAGGGCGATCCCCGCTTCGGCGTCCTGCTGGACGGCCGGCATGGCTTCGACGCCCTGGCCGCGGCGGCGGACCACCCCTACTGGATCGGCCGCTGCATCGAGGTCCCGCGCTCGCGGCCGCTGGACTTCGAGGCCTCGGCGGACGTGGCGACCGAACTTGCGACCTGGCCGCTGAACCAGGTGGTCAAGGTGCTGGTCTCCTACCACCCCGACGATGAGCCAGACCTGCGCGAACGGCAGGAACGGCAGGTGCTTCGGCTGTTCGACGCCTGCCGCAAGACCCGCCACGAACTGCTGCTGGAGATCATCGCCCCGGCCGGCGCGCCCTTCGACGCCCAGACCACGGCGCGCGCCATCGCCCGGTTCTACGACCTGGGCGTCAGGCCCGACTGGTGGAAGCTGGAGCCGCTCGCCGACCCGGCCGCCTGGCGCAACATCGAGGCGGCGATCGCCGCGCGCGATCCTTTCTGCCGCGGCGTGCTGCTGCTGGGCCTGTCGCAGCCGGTGGAGGCCCTGGTCGCCGCCTTCGAGGCCACGGCGCGCGCGCGCGTGGTGAAGGGCTTCGCGGTCGGCCGGACCATCTTCCATGACCCCGCCTGCGCCTGGCTGGCGGGCCGGATCGACGACGCCGAGGCGGTGCGGCGCATGGCCGAAACCCTCGCCCGGCTTGTCGAGGCGTGGCGCCGCGCGCGGGCCGGCGTAGGAGAGGCGGCATGAGCACCGTGCGCCTCACCGCCGCCCAGGCCGTCGTCCGCTACCTGTGCGCCCAGACGGTCCATGTGGAGGGCGAGGAGGTCCCGTTCTTCGCCGCCGCCTGGGCGATCTTCGGCCACGGCAACGTGGCGGGCCTGGGCGAGGCGCTGCAGGCGGCCGGCGACGCCCTGCCCACCTTCCGCGCCCACAACGAGCAGGCCATGGCCCACGCCGCCATCGCCTACGCCAAGCAGATGCGGCGCAGGCGGGCGATGGTCTGCACCACCTCCATCGGTCCCGGCGCGACCAACATGGTGACGGCGGCGGCCCTGGCGCACGTCAACCGCCTGCCGGTCCTGCTGCTGCCGGGCGACGTCTTCGCCGACCGCCGGCCCGACCCGGTGCTGCAGCAGGTGGAGGACTTCGCCGACGGGACGGTGAGCGCCAACGACTGCTTCCGCCCGGTGTCGCGCTACTTCGACCGCCTGACCCGGCCCGAGCAGGTGCTGGCGGCCCTGCCGCGCGCCATGGCCGTGCTGACCGACCCGGCCCAGTGCGGGCCGGTGACGTTGGCCTTCTGCCAGGACGTCCAGGCGGAAGCGTACGACTATCCGGAGGCGTTCTTCGAAGGCCGCTTCTGGCGTATCCGGCGCCCCCAGCCGGAACCGTTCGATCTCGACGCCCTGGAAGCCATCCTGCGGGTCGCCCAGCGGCCGCTGATCGTCGCCGGCGGCGGCGTGCTCCATTCCGGCGCCGAGGGCCGCCTGGCGCAGATGGCGCAGGCCATGGGTGTGCCGGTGGCCGAGACCCAGGCGGGCAAGGGCGCGCTGGCCTGGGACCATCCGATGAACCTGGGCGCGATCGGGGTGACCGGCTCCAGCGCTGCCAACGCGGCGGCGCTCGAGGCCGACCTCGTCATCGGCTTCGGCACGCGGCTGCAGGACTTCACCAGCGGTTCACGCGCGCTTTTCCAAGGGCAGCTTGTCCAGGTCAACGTCCAGGCGTTCGACGCCCACAAGCACGGCGCCATGGCCGTCGTCGCTGACGCCGGCGCGGTGCTGGACGGCCTGGCGGAGCGCTTGGCGGGCTGGCGCGCGCCGACGGCCTGGACGCAGGCGCAGGGTGCGGCCATCGCCGCCTGGACCGCCGATGTGGACGCCGTCATCGCGCCGCCGGACGCAGGCGTCCTGCCGTCCGACGCCCAGGTGATCGGGGCGGTGCAGCGGGCCACGGGCCCCGACGCCGTCGTGGTCTGCGCGGCCGGCGGCCTGCCCGGCGAGCTGCACAAGCTGTGGCGCACCGCCCGGCCCGGCGGCTACCACCTGGAATACGGCTATTCCTGCATGGGCTACGAGATCGCCGGCGGCCTGGGCGTGAAGATGGCCGCGCCGGATCGCGACGTGCATGTGCTGGTTGGCGACGGCAGCTACCTGATGCTGAATTCCGAGATCGCCACCTCGGTGATGCTGGGGTTGAAGCTGACCATCACCGTGCTCGACAACCGCGGCTTCGGCTGCATCAACCGCCTGCAGCAGGCGACCGGCGGCGCGCCGTTCAACAACCTGCTGGCCGACGCGCGCCACGAGACCCTGCCGGACATCGACTTCGCCGCCCATGCCGCCAGCCTTGGCGCGATCGCCGAGAAGGTGGGCTCCATCGCCGAACTCGAGGCCGCGCTCGCCCGCGCCCGCACGGCGGCGCGCACGAGCGTGCTGGTCATCGACACCGACCCGGCGATCTCCACCGAGGCCGGCGGCGCCTGGTGGGACGTGGCCGTCGCCGAAGTCTCGCCGCGGGCCGAGGTCCGCGCGGCGCGGGCGGACTATGACGCCGCGCGCCGCCGCCAGCAGATCGGAGATTGAACATGCCCGTCCGCTTCGGCGTCAGCCCTATCGCCTGGATCAACGACGACATGCCGCAGCTGGGCGCCGGCACGCCGCTTTCGACGGTGCTGGGCGACGCGCGCGACATCGGCTTTACCGGCGTGGAGCTCGGCGGCGCCTTCCCGCGCGACCCGGCGGTGTTGAAGCCGTTGCTGGAGGGCTACGGCCTGTCGCTGGTCGGCGGCTGGTTCAGCGGTAACCTGCTGGCCCACGACGTGGACGCCGAGATCGCCGCGGCGGCCGGGCATCTGGCGCTGCTGAAGGCCATGGGCTCGACGGTCTGGGTTCATGCCGAGACCAGCAACGCCATCCACGGCCGGATGGACGTGGCCCTCTCGGCGACGCCGCGTCTCGATGCCGCCGGCTGGAAGCGGTTCGGCGCACGGCTGACCGCCTTCGCCGACCACATCGCCGCCCAGGGCCTGCGCTTCGCCTACCACCACCACCTGGGCACGGTGGTCGAGCGGCCGGAAGACCTTGAGGCTTTCCTCGCCGCCACCGGCCCGTCGGTGGGGCTGACCGTCGACACGGGCCACGCATCGCTTGGCGGGATCGATCCGGTGGACCTTATCCGCAGCCATCCGGCGCGGGTCGCCCATGTGCACTGCAAGAACGTCCGGCCGCAGGTCTTCGCGGGCGTGACCTCCCGGGGCGACAGCTTCCTGCGCGGCGTATTGGACGGCATGTTCACCGTGCCCGGCGACGGCGGCCTCGATTTCGGCGCGGTGATGCGCGCGCTGGCCGACATCGGCTATTGCGGCTGGATCATCGTCGAGGCGGAGCAGGATCCGGCCAAGGCGAACCCGCGGGAATATGGCGAACTCGGCCTGCGCACCCTGGAGCGCGAGGCTGAAGCCGCCGGCTT
>NZ_DASYAF010000016.1:0-51030 GCF_036501465.1 Phenylobacterium sp. | reverse complement strand
CGAAGACCTGGACGCGCGCCTCTACGAAGCCTGCGACGCCCCAGGCTTCGCCGAGATGCCCATCGCGGTCCTGGCCGAGACGCTCGCCCGCGACATGCGGCTCTCTGGTGAGCTGGTCATCACCACCGCAGAGACCCTCGTCCCGGCCAACACCAGCGCCCAGCCCCCACTCGCCGACACCGGCTGACGCCGCCGCGTTACCTCCCCCGCGAAGCGGCGGGAGGGGGACCATCCGCCGAAGAGCGGATGGTGGAGGGGGCGAGCCACACCCAGGACCCCGTGCGCCCTATGGGTCCCGGCTTTCGCCGGGATGAGCGGGAGTCAAAGCCACGAACCCACGCGGAAGGCGGCCGGAGGAATCCGTCCGTGTGGTCCGTGTGGTCCGTGGTTCCCTCAGGGCCTCACCGCGCCACCGCCATCCCCTTGGCCTTGTAGACGACCCCGCCCTTCATCACGAAGGCCACGTGCTCCAGCACCGTCACGTCCTTCAGCGGGTCGGCGTCGACGGCGATGATGTCGGCATAGCGGCCGGGCTGCACCGTGCCGATGTCCTTCGTATCGCCGATCAGGTCGGCGGCGTTCCAGGTGGCGGCCTTGATGGCCTCCATGGGCGTCATGCCGCCGTTCACCAGCAGCTTGAACTCCTGGGCGTTCTCGCCGTGGTTGCTCATGCCGAAGGTGTCGGTGCCGAAGGCGATCTTCACGCCGGCCGCATGGGCGTCGTGCAGGTTCTTGATCATGGTGGGGATCACCTCGAAGGTCTTGCGCACCGTGTCCGGGTTCAGGTCCTCGGGATGCTCCTTGGCGTGCTGGTAGATCTTCGCGCCGACCAGCTGGGTCGGCACCAGATAGGCCCCGTGCTCCTTGAACAGCTTGTAGCTTTCGGCGTCGGCATAGGTGCCGTGCTCGATGGAATCGACGCCCAGCGCGATGGTGTGGTCGATGGCCTGCTTGCCGTGGGCGTGGGCGGCGACCTTCATGCCGAGCGAATGGGCGGTGTCGATCACCGCCTTGATCTCGTCGTCGGCCATCAGCTGCAGGGAGGGATTGTCGCCGATCGAGGCCACGCCGCCGGACGGCATGATCTTGATCAGGTCGGCGCCCTCGGCGCGCAGCTTGCGCACCGCCTTGCGGGCCGCCTCGGGGCTGTCGATCAGGTTTTCGGTCCAGTGCGGGTGCTCCAACTCCGGGTCGAGGCCGTTGGAATCGTCGCCGTGGCCGCCGGTCGGGCTGAGCGGCTTGCCGGCCACCCACAGGCGCGGGCCCGGGATGACGCCGTTGTTGATGGCGCGCTTCAGGGCCACCACCACCTCGGTCTCGCCGCCGCAGTCCCGCGCCGAGGTGAACCCCGCCATCAGGGTGTCGCGGGCGTAGTTGGTGGACTCGATGGCCGCGTCATAGGCCGTGGCGGTCACGTTGTGGTGGATCGGGTCGCCCTTGTGGAAGCCCTGGGTGATGTGGACGTGGTCGTCGATCAGGCCCGGCAGCACCGTCGAGCCCGACAGGTCGATCACCTCGGCGCCCTTGGGCGCGGTGAAGCCGGGGGTGACGCTGACGATCCGGTCGTCATGCACCAGGATGGTCACCTGGCCCGTGGGCGCCTTGCCGGTGCCGTCGATCAGCCGCCCGGCGTGGATCGCCTGGTCCCTGGCCGCCGCCTGGCCGGGGCTCAACGCCAAAATTCCCGCCGCCATCGCCGCCACGCCGGCGGCCGCCATCATCGCCTTACGCAAGCTCATCTCACCCTCCCGAATCGTGCGGCTAGGTGAGACCTCCCGGTAGCTGGGCGCAAGCGTCACACGCCCCGCGCGATTGCCAGCGCCGCGCTTCTCATGCTTTCCTTAACTTCCCCTAGGGCAGAGTCTTGGGGTCACAGGCGTACGGCGCGGGCGAGGCGAGGGCCTTGCGCCCGCACTTTTCCGTGCACACATAGGCGTTTCCGTTGTTGACGGAGCCGTCCCGATCCCTATAACGGAGCGCTTCCGCGAAAGAGCGCGAAGGACGAACCGGCTTGACCTTAGGGGCGAGAGGCCGGGGCGCCGTTCGCGCTTCTCTTGCGTGACCAGGAGAACTCTGCACGTGGCCCGTATCGCTGGCGTAAATATTCCGACGAACAAGCGCGTGGTGATCGCGCTGCAGTACATCCATGGGATCGGCCCGGCGAAGGCCCGGGAGATCGTCTCCAAGGTCGGCATCGAGGACGCCCGTCGCGTCAATCAGTTGACCGACCAGGAAGTCCTGCAGATCCGCGAAGCCATCGACCGCGACTACACCGTCGAAGGCGACCTGCGTCGCGAAACCGCCGTCAACATCAAGCGCCTGATGGACCTGGCCTGCTACCGCGGCCTGCGTCACCGCAAGGGCCTGCCGGTCCGCGGTCAGCGCACCCACACCAACGCCCGCACCCGCAAGGGTCCCGCCAAGCCGATCGCCGGCAAGAAGAAGTAAGAGAGCTTATCGCCGATGGCCAAGGAACCGGGTCGCGTCAAACGTCGCGAACGTAAGAACATCACTTCGGGCGTGGCGCACGTGAACGCCTCGTTCAACAACACCATGATCACCATCACCGACGCTCAGGGGAACACCATCTCCTGGTCCAGCGCCGGCATGATGGGGTTCAAGGGCTCGCGTAAGTCGACGCCCTACGCCGCCCAGATGGCGGCCGAGGACGCCGGCCGTAAGGCCGCCGAACACGGCGTGCGCACGCTGGAAGTCAATGTCTCGGGTCCCGGCTCGGGTCGTGAATCGGCTCTGCGCGCTCTGCAGTCGGTCGGTATGACGATCACCACCATCCGCGACGTGACCCCCATCCCGCACAACGGCTGCCGGCCGCCCAAGCGCCGGCGCGTCTAGAGTACTCAGTACCCCATCCCTGCGCCGGCCTGCGTTTCTGCGGCTGGCGATCCTGCGTTTTCGAGGGACACCCATCCGTGATCGAAAGAAATTGGAACGAGCTTATCCGTCCCGAGAAGCCGCAAATCGAGACCGGCGCTGACGCCAGCCGCAAGGCGCGTCTGGTGGCCGAGCCGCTCGAGCGCGGGTTCGGCGTGACGCTGGGCAACAGCCTGCGTCGCGTGCTTCTCTCCTCCCTGCAGGGCGCGGCGGTGACCGCGGTGCAGATCGACGGCGTGGTCCACGAGTTCTCCTCGCTGGAAGGCGTGCGCGAGGACGTCGTCGACATCGTGCTGAATATCAAGCAACTGGCCGTGCGCATGCACGCCGAGGGCCCCAAGCGCATGACGCTGCGCGCCACCGGCCCCGGCGCGGTGACCGCCAGCCAGATCGAGGTGCCTTCGGACATCGAGATCCTGAACCCTGACCACGTGCTCTGCACGCTGGACGAGGGCGCCCAGGTGCGCATGGAGTTCACGGTGCAGACCGGCAAGGGCTACGTCCCGGCCGAGATGAACCGCCCGGAGGACGCCCCGATCGGCCTGATCGCCGTCGACGCCCTCTATTCCCCGGTCAAGCGCGTCGCCTACCGCGTCGAGCCCACCCGCCAGGGCCAGAGCCTCGACTACGACAAGCTGGTGATGGAAGTGGAGACCAACGGCGCGGTGACGCCGGTGGACGCCGTGGCCTACGCCGCGCGCATCCTGCAGGACCAGCTGCAGATCTTCATCACCTTCGAAGAGCCGAAGAAGAAGGTCGAGGGCGAGGCCAAGCCGGAGCTGCCGTTCAACCCGGCGCTGCTCAAGAAGGTCGACGAGCTGGAGCTGTCGGTCCGCTCGGCCAACTGCCTGAAGAACGACAACATCGTCTACATCGGCGACCTGATCCAGAAGACCGAAGCCGAGATGCTCCGGACCCCGAATTTCGGCCGCAAGTCCTTGAACGAGATCAAGGAAGTGCTGGCCGGCATGGGCCTGCACCTGGGCATGGACGTGCCCAACTGGCCGCCGGAGAACATCGAAGAACTGGCCAAGAAGTTCGAAGACCAGATGTAGCCAGACTTCGCGCCGACTCCGGGGCCGCTTAAGTTTTGGCGGCCCGGGCCCGATGAAGCCGCAACAGCGGCGGAGGGCTCCGGCGCTTCGCATTGACCCGGGCGGGAGCAGGCCGGGATTTGGTTAGGCGGGACGCCGACCCGGTGGATCGGGAGCGTTCCAGGTGGGCCTGAGAGCCCGGGAGAGATCGAAATGCGCCACGGTTCCGCGCACCGCAAACTGGGTCGTACGACCGCCCACCGCACGGCCATGTTCGCCAACATGGCCGCCAGCCTGATCAAGCACGAGCAGATCGTCACGACCCTGCCCAAGGCCAAGGAACTGCGCCCGATCGTCGAAAAGCTGGTGACCCTCGGCAAGCGCGGCGACCTGCATGCGCGCCGCCAGGCGATCAGCCAGGTCCGCGACGTCGAGCAGGTCGGCAAGCTGTTCGCCGTGCTCGGCCCGCGCTACGCCAAGCGCAACGGCGGCTATATCCGCGTGCTGAAGGCGGGCTTCCGCCACGGCGACAACGCGGCCATGGCGGTCATCGAATTCGTCGACCGCGACCCGGCCGAAAAGGGCAAGGACAGCGGCCCGGTCCAGAGCTCGGCCTTCGAATAGGGCTCGGCGAAAATCCGATCCGAAAAGCTCCGGAGCGATCCTCCGGGGCTTTTTCATGCGCGCTGAAATGGACTTGCCGCATCGCGCGGCTAGGCTCGGACCATGACTTCGCCGCTTCGCGCCTTCGCCGCCCTCCTGGCCCTCTGGCTCGCCCTCGTCGCCGCGCCCGCCCTGGCCGCCGACGCGCCGCTCACCGTGCTGATCTCCATCGACGGGTTCCGGGCCGACTACCTGGACCGCGGCGTGACGCCGACGCTGTCGGCCCTGGCCGCCGGTGGGGTGCGCGGCGACATGCGCCCGTCCTTCCCGTCCAAGACCTTCCCCAATCACTACACCCTGGTGACCGGCCTGCGTCCCGACAAGAACGGCATCGTCGACAACAACATGTATGACCCGGCGATCACCGACAAAGAGTTCACCATGAGCCGGCGCGAGGTGAACCAGGACCCGCGCTGGTGGGAGGAGGCTGAGCCGATCTGGGTGACCGCCGAGGAGGCGGGCGTCCGCACCGCGACCATGTTCTGGCCCGGTTCGGACATCCCGATCCACGGTGTCCTGCCCAGTCATTGGCAGCTCTTCGATCAGAAGGTATCGGCGCAAACCCGCGTGGACACAGCACTTTCCTGGCTCGATGGCCCGGTCGCCGAGCGCCCGCGGTTCCTCACCCTCTACTTCGACGACGTGGATACCGCCGGCCACCACGAAGGCCCGGATTCGCCGGAACTGAACGCCGCCGCCGCCAAGGTCGACGCCGCCATCGGCCGCTTTCTGGACGGGCTGAAGGCGCGCGGGATCACCGCCAACATCATCGTCGTCGCCGACCACGGCATGGCTCCGGTCTCGCAGGATCGCCGTATCTTCGTGGACGACCTGCTGGACATGAAGGCCTTCCGCTACACGACCGCCGGGGCTTTCCTGGCGCTCAATCCCGCGCCCGGCCACGAGGCGGAAGTCGACAAGGCCCTGCTGAAGCCGCACGAGCACATGCAGTGCTGGAAGAAGGCCGACATCCCGGCGCGCTACCACTACGGCAAGAACCCGCGGGTTCCGGCGATCTTCTGCCTGCCGCAAACCGGATGGGAGATCACCAGCCACGACTATCACCCCAGGACGGTCGACGTCGGCGACCACGGCTTCGACAACTTCGCGCCCGAGATGCGCGCCATCTTCGTGGCCAACGGGCCGGCCTTCAGGAAGGGCGTGCGCCTGCCGACCTTCGACAACGTCGACGTCTATCCTCTGGTGGCCAAGCTGCTGGGCGTCATGCCGAAGCCCAACGACGGCAATCTCGCCGACACCCGTCCGGCGCTCACCCACGGAGGGCGCTCCGATTGACGAGATAATTGCGATGTGCGTTAAATATTCCTGCACTTCGTAAGGAGATCGTCGTGGCTGACCAGCCGACTTTCAAGTCCTCCGCCTTCTACCGCGACCCAATGGCGGCCCTGCGCTGGCTGGAGGCGGCCTTCGGTTTCGAGACCACCACCCTGGTGACGGAACCCAATGGCCGCGTCGGCTATTCGGAGATGAGCTTCCATGGCGGGCAGGTGAGCATCAATTCGGAGTTCACCGGCGACATCATCGGCGGCGTGCGCATGGTGAGCCCGCTGGAGCTCGACGGCCGCTGCACCCAGTTCATCCGCGTCCACATCCCCGAGGGGATCGACGAGCACTACAAGCGCGCCCGCGCCGCCGGCGCCCGCATCACCCAGGAACCGCAGGACCAATTCTATGGCGAGCGCACCTACCGCGCGCTCGACCTGGAGGGCCACGTCTGGAACTTCGCCCAGCCGATCGCCCAGCCGACCATCATCGAGATGGAGGCCGCCACGGGCCTGAAGCTGACATCCTCGCTGCCGGAGAAGACCGATGGTTGATTCCACCTTCCCAAGCCTGTCGTCGGCGGTCTGCTACGTCGATCCGCGCGCGGCCCTGGCCTTCCTGGAGAAGGCCTTCGGTTTCGAGATTTCCATGCTGATCGAGGACGGCGAGGGGAACATCGCCCACTCCGAGATGCGCTTCGGAGATTCGATCGTGATGGTCGGCAACGAATGGACCGACGACCACAAGAGCCCACGCTCGATCGGCGGCAAGAACACCCAGACGGTGCACATCCAGGTCGACACCGACGTTGACGCGCACTGCGAGCGGGCCCGCGCCGCGGGCTTCGAGATCCTGGTGGAGCCGGCGACCCAGTTCTACGGCGACCGCACCTATCGCTGCCGCGACCCGGAGGGCCACATCTGGACGGTCGCCCAGACCGTGGAGACGGTCAGCGCGGCGCAGATGGAAGCGGCCACCGGGCTGAAGATAACGGGTATCGCGTGATGGCCGCCTTCGATCTGGAATCCACCTATCTCAGCCTGGACGGCAAGGGCGCCGTGGCCGTGCATCCGGTCGGGCCGGACTTCTGGGCGACCATCGGCCGGAACCTGGACATCCTGGCCACCCTGGTGACGGTTTCGGGCGGGGACCGCGATTGGACGAGCTGGGAGATGCATCCCGAGGGCGACGAGGTCCTTGTGCTGCTGGAGGGGCGGGCGACCATGGTGCTGGACGGCGGCGGCGAGGAAACCCGCCACCCTATGCGGCCTGGGACCACCCTGGTTATTCCCAAGGGGACCTGGCATCGAGCGTTGATCGTCGAGCCGATGCGCATGCTGTTCGTCACCTATGGCGCCGGCACGACGCATCGCCCGCTCTGATGGCCTTTGCGAACGCCCAGATCGACGTAACCCTGTCGGCGCTCGCCGATCCCAACCGTCGCCGGGTGGTGGACCTGCTGGCTCATGGCCCGCGAGCGGCCGGCGATCTGGCGCGCGAGCTGGCGCTGTCGCCGCCGGCGATGAGCCGCCACCTGCGGACGCTCCGCCAGAGCGGCCTGGTGGAGGAATCCCATCCCACCTTCGATGCGCGCGTGCGCATCTATGCCCTGAGGCCCGAACCCATGGTGCATCTGCTGCGCTGGCTGGAGGACGCCGAACGGCTGTGGAGCGAGCAGCTCGCCGCCTTCAAGGCCCATCTCGAGAAGGGCGAATGACCTCCAAGGTCTATGTCGCCCTGCGCGTGAAGGCCTCGCCCGAGCGCGCCTTTCAGGCCTTCACCGCCGAGATCGGCGCCTGGTGGCGGCCGAGCGCCATGTTCCAGACCACGCCACGGCCCGGCGTGCTGTCGTTCGAGGGCGGCCAGGGCGGCCGGCTGATCGAGACCCGAGCCGGCGGCAAGGTTTTCGAGATCGGCCGCATCGATGTCTGGGACCCGCCGCGGCGGCTGGTGTTCGCCTGGCGGCAGGCCAACTTCCCGCCGGACCTGCACACCGAGGTCGAGGTGACCTTCGAGGCGGTGGGCGAGGAGACGCGCGTGGGCGTCGAACACCGCGGCTTCCACAATGTGCCGGTCGGGGCCGCGCGCCACGGCTGGCCCGACCAGATCCTCCTGCTGCGCCTGGCCGACTTCTGGCGCGCGCAGATCGCCGCCGTCGCCGAGCGGCTGGGATAACCGGGTTGCTTGAACCCGTACGCCGTACGAGAAGAACCGCAGGGGAATGCGCATGAGCGAACCAGTCCAAGCCACCGGCAAGGCGGGCCGTCAGGCGGCCTTCGGCTTCATCTTCGCCAGCGCGCTGATGAACTCGACGTCGTTCGGGCTGATGATCCCGATCCTGCCGAACCTGATCAAGCAGTTCACCGGCGGCGACACGGCGGCGGCCAGCGAGTGGAATGTGGTCTTCGCCACCACCTGGGGCGCGATGCAGTTCCTGGTGGGCCCGGTGCTGGGGGTGCTGTCCGATCGCGTGGGCCGCCGCCCGATCCTCTTGATCTCCAACTTCGGCCTGGCGGTGGACTTCCTGTTCATGGCCTTCGCGCCGACCCTGTGGTGGCTCTATGTCGGGCGCATCCTGAACGGCATGACGGCGGCCAGCTTCGCCACCGGCGGGGCCTATGTGGCCGACATCACGCCGCCGCAGGACCGCGCCAAGAACTTCGGCCTGCTGACCTCGGCCTTCTCCTTCGGCTTCATCTTCGGGCCGGTCGTCGGCGGCTTCCTGGGCGACATCAACATCCGGCTGCCGTTCCTGGTGGCGGCGGGGGTGACGATCCTCAACTGGTTCTACGGCCTTTTGATCCTGCCGGAATCCCTGCCGAAGGAACGCCGCCTGCCGCGCTACGAGTGGGTCCGGGTCATTCCGCTGCTGGGCGCCTTCCGGCTGCTCGCGTCCCATCGGGGCCTGTTCAGCCTGGCCGGCGTGGCCTTCCTCTTCCAGCTCGCCCAGATCGTTCTGCCGCAGATCTTCGTGCTCTACGCCTCCTACCGCTACGGCTGGTCCATGAAGGTCATGGGCTCGACCCTGCTGCTCACCGGGATCCTGGGCGTCATCGTGCAGATGTTCCTCGTCGGCCCGGCGGTGAAGCGGTTCGGCGAGCGGCGGCTGGTCCTGATCGGCGCGGCGGCCGGGGCGCTGGGCTTCGCCTGGTACGGCTCGGCCTCCACCGGCTGGATGTACCTGCTGGGCGCGCCGATCTTCGCCTTCTCCGGCTTCCTGATGCCGGGCGTCCAGGGGTTGATGTCCCAGCGCGTCCCGCCGACCCACCAGGGGCAGCTGCAAGGGGTGAACCAGAGCCTGCAGGGGGTGGCGAGCATCATCGGACCCTCGGTCTTCGGGCTCACCTTCGCCTTTTCGGTGCGGCACGCCCAGACGATCGGCGTACCGGGCCTGGCGATCTACCTGGCCGGCGGCTTCCTGGGCCTGGCCTTCCTGCTGGCCTGGGGGTTCGCCCATCCCCAGCGGCCGGAAGCCGTCGCCGAGCCCGCGCCGGCCGGCTGAAGCGCCGCCATCAAAGCGCCTAAACTGGGCTGAAACTCACAGGCTCTGCTATCGTTATGCCCCTGTGCTCGATGCTTCGGTGCTCGAGCCTCAGTCCCGACCGCGGAAGCCGCCATGCGCGCCCATCGTTGCCTGATCCCCAGCCTCGCCGTCCTGGCGGCCTGCGCCGCCCTCGACGCCGGCGCCGCCCAGGCCCAGGAGAACCAGCGGGTCGTGCCCTCCAGCGCCATGGGGATGAAGCAGTCCTTCGCGCCCGTGGTGAAGCGCGCCGCGCCGGCGGTGGTGAACATCTCGGCCAAGCGGGTCGTGCGCCAGTATGTCGACCCGTTCTGGCAGGCGCTGGGCATGGGCGCGCCGCGCAACCGCGTGGAAGGCTCGCTGGGCTCCGGCGTCATCGTCCGCGCCGACGGGGTTATCGTCACCAACAACCACGTCATCGAGCACGCCGACGACATCACCGTCTCGCTCTACGACCGCCGCGAGTTCCCCGCCAAGGTCATGCTGGCCGACGCGCGCACCGACCTGGCGGTGCTGAAGATCGACCTGCCGGCTGGCGAGAAGCTGCCGGTGATGCCGATCTCCGATCGGGCCGGCGAGACCCAGGTCGGCGATCTGGTGCTGGCCATCGGCGATCCCTTCGGCGTCGGCCAGACCGTGACCAACGGCATCATTTCGGCGCTGAACCGCACCGCCGATCCCAACAGCGACCAGGGCGCCTACATCCAGACCGACGCGGCGATCAATCCGGGCAACTCCGGCGGGGCGCTGGTCAGCATGGACGGCGAGCTGATCGGCCTGAACAGCTTCATCTATTCCCAATCCGGCCAGTCCTCCGGCATCGGCTTCGCCATTCCGGCGGTGGTGGTGCGCCGGGTGGTGGAGACGGCCATGGGCGGCGGCACGACGGTCGTGCGGCCCTGGATCGCGGCGCGCCTGCAGAGCGTGACGCCGGAGATCGCCAAGAGCACGGGCCTGGCGACACCGTCCGGAGCCCTGGTGTCCGATGTCTGGCCGGGCGGCGTGGCCCAGCGCGCGGGCCTGAAGCAGGGCGACATCATCACCGCCGTCGACAGCCAGCCGGTGGTCGACGCCGCGGGCGTCAACTTCGCCATCGCCGCGCACCGGCCGGGCGACACCGTCCGCCTCGGCGTTCGCCGCGACAAGGCCGAGCAGAACATGACGCTGCGCGCCGAGGCCGCGCCCGCCACGCCGCCGCGCGACGAGAAGCTGATCGCCGGCCGCAACCCCTTCCAGGGCGCTACGGTGGTCAACCTGTCGCCGGCCGTCGCCGAGGAGGTCGGCCTGGATCCCTTCGGCCGCGAAGGCGTGCTGGTGACCAAGACCGACCAGGGCCTGGCCCATCAGCTGGGCGTCCAGCCCGGCGACATCATCCGCGCCATCAATGGCCGCAGCATCAAGACCGTCGCCGACCTCTCCAGCGCGGTCGTCGCGCCGTCACCGGTCTGGCAGGTGACGATCGAACGCAACGGCCGCCAGCTCACCACTACGCTGCGCACCTAACCACTGGCTCGGCGCCGCTTGCGCGGCGGCCCCGGGCCGGCCCATCCTCGCCCCGCGGCCGAACCGGCCGGTCGGGGGAGTTCGCCAGCATGAAGATCGATCGGCGCGCCGTGGTGGGCCTGGGCCTGGCCGGCGCGGGCCTGGCGGCGGCGAGCTCCGCGGCGGCGCAGGGGGCGGCCACCGGCGTCTTCAGTGTCGAGCATGACGAGGCCGGCCGCTATGGCGCCGCCCTGGCCGACATCCGCGCCTACGCCGCCCGGCACGTGGCGGCCAACACCCTGCCGGGCCTGACGCTCAGCGTGATCGCGCCGGGCGGCATGACCGCCCAGATGCGTTTCGGCTACGCCAACCTCGACGCCCGCGAGCCCCTGGGGCCGCGACAGCTCTTCCAGATCGGATCGATCTCCAAGTCGTTCACCGCGCTCTGCGTCTTCCACCTGATGGAGCAGGGCAAGCTCAGCCTGGACGAGGACGCCGCGTCCCTGCTGCCGAGCGTCCCCTGGCCGTCGGGCGCGCGGATCACCGTCCAGAACCTCTTGAACCACTCCAGCGGCCTGCCGGACGACGCGCCGCTGTTCCCGCGCGGCGGCGACGGACGGCTTTGGCGCGGCTTCGAGCCGGGCGCCCAGTGGTCCTATTCCAACCTCGGCTTCCGGATGCTGGGGATGATGGTCGAACGCCTCGAGCAGAAGCCGCTCGCCGAGGTGATCCGGCTGCGGGTCCTGCAGCCCCTGGGCATGACGACGACCCACGGGGCGATCCTGACCGGGGACCGCAGCCTCTACGCCCACGGCTATTCCCCGCTCTACGGCGATCGGCCCTATCCGCGCGGCGGCCCGCTCGGCCCGGGCCCCTGGACCGACATGGTCGACGGGTCCGGCTGCGTGGCGTCCACCGCCGCCGACATGGCGCTCTACGCCCGCTGGCTGGCTGAGGCGGGGCAGGGCAAGGGCGGTCCCGTCCTGTCGGACGCCGCAGCGGCGCGCTTCACCCGCGCCACCATCGACGCGCCAGGCTGGGCCGTGAAGGGGGCGAAGTACGCCAACGGCCTGGCGGTCGTGCCGCTGGGCGGGCGGATGGTCCTGCACCACACCGGCGGCATGCTGGCCTTCAACTCGGCCCTGCACGTCGATCCCCAGGCCGGCGTCGGCGCCTTCGCCAGCACCAATATCGGCCTTGCGCCCTATCGGCCGCGCGACCTGACCGCCTACGCCTGCGCCAGGCTGCGCGAGGTCGTCGAGGGCGGCCCCAAGGCCGAGGCCGCGCCCATGCCGCCGCCAAGGCCGGACGTCTCCGCCTATCTCGGCCACTACATGGGCGCGAACGGCGCGCCGGTGTCGGTCACCGAGAACGAACGGGGGATCGTCCTGCGCATGGGCGAGACGTTCTGGGCGCTCGAGCCGGAGGGCGATGACGTTTTCATCTCCGGCGGGCCGGCCGTGCAGATCCGCCCGCTGGTCTTCCACCGCGAGGGCGCGGCCGTGGTGCGCGCCTGGTTCGGCGGCGACGAGTTCGTCCGTCTGGGCGCCGGCGGCCCGGTCGCGCCGTTCAGCCCCAAGACCCCGCCGGAGCTGGCCGCCCTGGCCGCGACCTACACATCCGACGACCCTTGGCACGGGACGATCCGCGTCTACGCCCAGGGCGAGCGGCTGGTTGTGGACGGAACCGATCCGCTGGTGCGCCTGGGCGACGGAAGCTGGCGGCTGGGCGAGAAGGACTGGTCGCCCGAGCGCATCCGCTTCGACGGCCTGGTCGACGGCAGACCGACCCGGGCCGTCGTCTCCGGCGTCGACCACGTGCGGCGCTGGGCCTGACGCCCAGGCGCGCGATCTGCTAGAGGGTCGCCCATGGCCGATCTCTTTGAAGCCGCTGGGCTTTCGCCCCAGGCGCCGTCGCCGCTGGCCGACCGGCTGCGCCCGCAGACGCTGGACGAGGTGGTGGGCCAGGATCACCTGCTGGGTCCCGACGGCCCGATCCGGCGCATGGCCGAGGCGCACCGGCTGGCCTCGATGATTCTCTGGGGCCCGCCCGGCACCGGCAAGACCACCATCGCGCGGCTGCTGGCCAAGGCGGCGGGCTACGAGTTTCAGCAGCTTTCGGCGGTGTTCTCGGGCGTCGCCGACCTGAAGAAGGCCTTCGAGCAGGCCCGGGTGCGGCGCCTGGCCGGCCAGTCGACCCTGCTGTTCGTCGACGAGATCCACCGCTTCAACCGCGCCCAGCAGGACGGCTTCCTGCCCTTCGTGGAGGAGGGGATCGTCACCCTGGTGGGCGCCACCACCGAGAACCCGTCCTTCGAGCTGAACGGCGCGCTGCTCTCCCGCTGCCAGGTCTTCGTGCTGAAGCGGCTGGATGACGCCGCCCTGGAGGGCCTGATCGACAAGGCCGAGGCGTTCGAGGGCCGCGCGCTCCCATTGGAGCCGGACGCGCGGACCGCGCTCACCGCGCTGGCCGACGGCGACGGCCGTTACCTGCTCACCCTGGCCGAGACCCTGTTCAACATCGGCTCGGCCAAGCCCTTGTCGGTCAAGGAGCTGGGCCAGGTGCTGCAGAAGCGCAGCCCGGCCTACGACAAGGACCGCGAGGAGCACTACAACCTCATCTCCGCCCTGCATAAGTCGATCCGCGGCTCCGACCCGGACGCGGCGCTCTACTGGCTGGCGCGCATGCTGGCGGGCGGCGAGGACCCGCTGTTCATCGCCAGGCGGCTGATCCGCGCGGCGGCCGAGGACATCGGCGAGGCCGATCCCCTGGCCCTGGTGCTCGCCAACGCCGCCAAGGACACCTACGACTTCCTTGGCTCTCCCGAGGGCGAGATCGCGCTGGCCCAGCTCACCGTCCATCTGGCCGCGGCGCCCAAGTCCAACGCCGTCTACCAGGCGTTCGGCGCGGCGATGAAAGCGGCCAAGGAGACCGGCTCGCTGGGTCCGCCGATGCACATCCGGAACGCGCCAACCCGGCTGATGAAGGACCTGGGCTACGGCAAGGGCTACGCCTACGACCACGACCAGGCCGAGGGCTTCTCGGGCCAGGACTATTTCCCCGACGAGATGGAGCGGCAGATTTTCTATCGCCCGAAGGGCGAGGGCGCCGAGGCCAGGATCAAGGAGCGGCTGGAGCGCTGGGCGGCGCTGCGGAAGGAGCGCTCGTGAAGTTTGCGCCCGGCAAGGCGCCGGTGTTCGGTCCGCCGAAGGAGAAGCTAGCCATCAAGCTCTCCGCCGAGGAAGTCACCTTCGTCCGCTCGCTGGTGATCTATGAGGACCCCGACATCCTGGCGCTGAACAAGCCGGCCGGCCTTTCCAGCCAGGGCGGGCGCGGCCAGGTCCATACGCTCGACGAACTGCTCTGGGCCTTCGCCAAGCCAGGCAAGGCGCGACCGCGGCTGATCCACCGGCTGGACCGCGACACCTCCGGGGTTATCCTCACCGCCAAGACCAAGCCGGCCGCAGGTTTTCTCGGCAAGGCCATGATGTCGCGACGCTTTTCCAAAACCTACCAGGCGATCGTCACGCCTGGCGCGCCGCAGCCGAAGGGCGGGGTGGTCGATGCGCCCCTGCGCCGCGACGAGCAGGGCCGGGAAGCCTTCATGCGGGTCTGTGCGGCCGACCATCCGGACGCCGAGGCCGCCCGCAGCCGCTATCGCACGCTTGCCGAGGCGCCCGGCGCGGCGCTTCTGGAACTCGACCCCGAGACCGGGCGCATGCACCAGCTTCGCGTCCACCTGGCCCACCTGGGCCGCCCGATCGCCGGGGACGCGCGGTATGGCGGCGCGCTGGTGGTCGCGGGCCGGCCTGTGCCGCGCCTGATGCTGCATGCCGCCGCCTTGAAGTTCCCGCACCCCTCCGGCGGTGAGAAGCGCCTGACCGCGCCGACGCCGGCGGACATGGCCGAGCTGATTGCGGCCCTGGGCTTGGCCGTCGCATAAGGGGGCCCATGCCGTTGAACATCCTGCTTGTGGCTCTGGGGGGCGCGATCGGCTCGGTCGCCCGCTACCTGACCGGTGTTCTCGCCGGACGCCTGTTTGGCCTGAAGTTCCCCTATGGGACGCTCACCGCCAACATCCTGGGTGGCCTGCTCATGGGTCTATTGGTGGGCGTCCTGGCCTTGCGCGGCGGGGAGCACCAGGACCGATGGCGCCTGCTGCTCGCGGTCGGCTTCCTCGGCGGCTACACGACCTTCTCCTCCTATTCCCTGGAAGTGGCGCGCATGGTCGAGACCAAGGCCTGGAGCCAGGCCTTGGGCTATAGCCTGGGCTCGGTGGTCGCCGGGGTCTGCGCCGTCTTCCTCGGCATGTTCCTGATGCGCAAGCTGCTCGCATGAAGGAGGTCCGCACCCTGTTCGTGGACGCCGGCGAGGACGGGGTGCGCCTGGACCGCTGGTTCAAGCGCCGCTGGCCGCACCTGAACCACATCCAGATCCAGAAGCTGGCCCGCTCCGGCCAGATCCGCGTCGACGGCGGCCGGGCCAAGCCGGACACCCGGCTTTCCACCGGCGCCCAGGTGCGCGTGCCGCCGCTGCCGGACGCGCCGCCGCCGCGCGAGAAGGGCAAGCTGGACGCCCGCGAGATCGTCTACGCCAAGTCCCTGGTGCTCTATGAGGACGAGGAGGTGCTGGCGCTGAACAAGCCCGCGGGCCTCGCCGTCCAGGGCGGCACCAAGACCGTCAAACACATCGACCGGCTGCTGAGCGCCTGGGGCGAAGGGCTGGAGCGGCCGCGGCTGGTCCACCGCCTGGACCGCGACACCTCCGGCGTGCTGGTGCTGGGCAAGACGCCCGGCGCGGCGGCCAGGCTCGCCGGATCCTTCGCCAAGCGCCGCGCACAGAAGACCTATTGGGCGCTGGTGGCCGGCCTGCCGAAGCCGGGCGAGGGCGTACTCGAGCTGCCGCTGGCCAAGAAGGGCGTCGGCGACCGCGAGATGGTGGTTCCCGCCGATCCCAAGGATCCGCAGGCCGAGCCCGCCGAGACCGAGTTCGTCACCCTCAGCCGCGCCGCCGACAAGGTCGCCTGGATGGCGCTCTGGCCGCATACCGGCCGCACCCATCAGCTGCGCGCCCACATGCTGGCCCTGGGCCATCCGATCCTGGGCGATCCCAAGTACGCCACCGAGGCCTCGCGCGAACTGTCCGGCGGGTTGAAGCTGCAGCTGCACGCGCGGCGTCTTGTCCTGGCGCATCCCTCGCGCGGCCAGCTCATCCTCGAGGCTCCGATCAGCCCCGAGCTCAAGGCCGGCTTCGAACGCTTCGGCTTCGACCAGCACGAAGCCGATCCCCAACCTTTCCAATCTCGGTCCAGGACGTCCCGCCGATGAGTGAAGCCGCCGCCATCGAACGCGCCGAAGCGCTCAGCGCCGAGGGCAAGACCGCCGAGGCGGTGGCGATCACCGAGGCCCTGGTCACCGGTCCCGCGCCGTCCCACCTGGCGCTGGCGATGCATTCAGGCGCGCTGAAGCGCGACGGGCGCAGCCTGGAGGCGCTGGAATTCGACCGCCAGGCCGTCGCCCGCTTTGGGGAGAACCCGGTCGCCTGGCACAACATCGCCGCCACCCTCGACGACCTGGGCCGCGCGGAGGAGGCGGTGGAGGCCTGCGAGAACGCCTTCCGGCGCGGCATGGACGCGCCGCAGACCTTCGCCGTCTATGCCCGGGCCTTGCGCGCGGTCGGCAATCACCAGCGCGCCGACTACGCCTATCGCCAGAGCCTGATGCGGGCGCCGGCCGAGGTCGGGGTGGCCTCGGAGTTCGCCAACCACCTGTGGATGATAACCGGCGACCTGAAGGTGGCCGACAGTGCGCTCGACTCCGCCTTTCATGCCGGCGCGCCGCCGGGGCCGCTGCTGATCGCCAAGTCCGCCCTCTACGAAGCCTCGGGTGATCTGGAGCGCGCCTTTTCCCTGATGGAGCGGTCCAGCGAACGGATGCCGGGCGACGCGTTCGTGCACATGGCCGCGGTCGAATACGCGCTGCGACTGAACCGGGTGACGGCGGCCGAGGCCTTCTCGCGCCGCGCCGAGGGGGTCGAGCCGCGCTCGCGCAGCGTCATCCAGTATTCGGCGATCGTCGACCTGGCGGCGGGCCAGCCGGCGGAGGCCTTCCGCAAGCTGCAGGGCGCCCTCAAGGATCACCCCAACGACCAGTCCCTCTGGGGCTGGATGGCGGTCGCCGCCCGCGCCGTCGGCGACCCGATGTACCAGTGGCTCTGCGACTACGAGAAGATGGTCGGCGTCTACGACCTCGAGACGCCGGCCGGCTGGCCGAACCTGGAGGCGTTCCTGGCCGACTTGGCCAATGAGCTGAAGGCGGTCCACGTCTACCGGCAGCACCCGACCAATCAGTCGATGCGCCATGGCAGCCAGTCGATGCACATGCTCAGCGGCTCCAACGCCCCGCCGATCAAGGCCTTCTTCGAGGCGCTCGAAAAGCCGATCCGCGAGCACATGGCCTGGCTGGGGCAGGGCGACGACCCCCTGCGCCGCCGCAACACCTTCGACTACCGGATGGTCGGCGCCTGGTCGGTGCGGCTGAAGCCCAACGGCTTCCACCGCGATCACTTCCACCCGGACGGCTGGCTGTCATCGGCTTTCTATGTGGAAACCCCCGACACGGCGCTCGACACCGAGGAGCGCCAGGGCTGGATCCGCTTCGGCCAGCCGCCGTTCATGACCGACCCGCCGATGCCGGCCGAGCACTATGTGCGGCCGAAGCCCGGCCGGCTGGTGCTGTTCCCGTCCTACTTCTGGCACGGCACGGTGCCCTTCACGACGGACGAGGTCCGGATGACGATCGCCTTCGACGTCGTGCCGAAATAGGCGGCTAGACCAGGTTCGCCACCGGCCGCGCCGCAACGCTGTTCGGGAAGATGGTGGAGTCGAGCGCCGCCTTGTCGACGCCCATGTGGTCGGCCAGCACCCCCTTGAACAGGCCGCGCATGTCCAGGCTCGGCGCCACGTCGCGGTTCTCGAACAGGGCGCCCTGCTTCAGGCTCGGCCAGTCCCCGACGATGCCGCCGGGCTTCAACGCCCCGCCCAGAATCAGCGCCGTGGAGCCCGTGCCGTGGTCGGTGCCGGCGGTGCCGTTCGTGCGTGCGGTGCGGCCGAACTCGGTGGCGACCAGCACCACGGTGTTCTTCCACTCCGGCCCCAGGCCCTGGTGGACCCCGTCCAGCACCGCGTCGAGGTAGGCCAGGCGGCCGTTCAGCAGATTGGCCTGGCCCGCGTGGCTGTCGAAGCCGTCCAGCGAGATCGCCGCCACGGTCGGCCCGCCCGGCTCGCGCATGAAGCCGGCGAGGGATTCGCCCAGCGTCTTCGCCGCCTCGCGGCCCTGCTGCACGCCGGGCGCGCCGGCCCCGGCCTTGCCGCCGCCCTTGCCGCCCATGGTCGCGCCGCCATCCAGGCCGGCGGTCGCGGCCTTGGCCATGGTCTCGGTCTCCAGGCCGCGAGCCAGCGCCGGCCCCAGCAGCGGGTCGTTGCGGTAGAGGTCCTGCAGCAGGGTGGGCAGGCGCGCCTCGGCGTCCACCGCGCGGCCCGGCGACCAGGAGGCGGTCTGCACCTTGCCGCGCAGGATCAGCGGCGCGGTCGCGCCCACGGACATGGCGTCTACCTTGCGGTGCGCCGACAGCGTCTCCACCGCCCGGTTCAGCCAGCCCGAGGTGGTCGAATAGACCCCGGCCGCGCCGGTCTCCAGCACGTCCTGCGCCTCGAAGTGCGAGCGCGCCCGATCGGGCGTGGCGATGGCCGGCGCGATCCGCGCCTCGCCGGCCTTGGCGAGCGCGTGGACGGCGGTGAGCTGCGGGTGCAGCGCGAAAGTCGCGTCCACCGGCAAGGCCTCGCTGGTCAGCGCCAGGCCGCCGCGCAGGGCGTGATAGTCAGGATCGCCCACCGGCGGGGCGACCGACAGGCCGTCCATGCCGCCGCGGCAGATGACCACGATGACCTTCTTCTTGTTGGCCGCGCCGTCGGCCGCCATGGCCGGCACGGCCAGCAGCTGCAGCGAGAGCCCGAAACCGGCCGCGGTCGCGAGCAGGCCTCGTCTGGAGGGTTGGAGAGCGTTCATCGGCGTTGGAACTCCGGCGACATCAGGAGGAGGGCGAAACCCTCGGGCCGCGACTCGGCGCGGGAAATGGCCTTGGCGGTGTCGGGCGTGAGCCGCGCGCCCAGGGCGTCGGCGGCCAGTTGGTTCGGATCGCGGTCGCGCGCCGCGTTCTGGGAGAAGTTCTGCGCGAACTGCATCCGCTTGACGATGGCGTCGGGCGCCGCCCACGACTGGGCGTCCTCCGGCCATCCTTTCGGCGAGGGCGCCGAGAACGGCTTCTGGCCGAGCGAGGTCAGCACCCCCCCAAGCTGCTGGAAGCCCACCGGCTGGGCGTCGGCGGCCCGGAAGCTGGAGACCAGGAACTCGTAGGGCGTCTTGAACTTGCGCGGCGTCGGGTCCCAGGCTTCCGGCGCGGAGACCAGGGTCTCGGCCACCACCGCCAGGTCGCCGCCGCTGCGCATCCAGGCGTCGGTGAGGCGCGCGGTCAAGGCCGGCGGCGGGTCGTCGGCCACGAAATGGCGGGCGATCTTGCCGCAGACGAACCGGGCGGTCTGCGGCTTGGCCGCGAGGTCGGCCAGGATCTGCGCCGTCTGGCGCCGGCCGCCGCCATCGTATCGCACGTTCATCACCGTGCGGACGCCGGGCTCGTGGGCCTGTTCGCGGAACGTCGCCACGCCGTAGGCGCCGTCGCGCTCGTTGCCGATGGAAAGGCCGGTCATGGCGCGGGCGAATTCGGTGACGTCGGCCTGGGTGTATCCGCCGTTCACGCCCACGGTGTGCAGCTCCATGATCTCGCGGGCGAGGTTCTCGTTGAGGCCCAGCGTGCGCTGGGCGACCGGCTGGACCTGGCCGCCGAACAGGCCCGCGCCGCGCGCGCCGCGGTTCCTGGCGAATTCCGCCGCCGGGCTGTCCGGACCGATCGATTGGATCTGGTCCAGGTAGGTCAGCATGGCCGGATGGGTCTCGACGGCGTCCAGGAGGTCGCCGAAGCGGCCGAAGACGTGCGGCCGGACCGCCTCGTCCTCGAAGGGCCCGATCACCGTGCCGGTGATGGCCTTGGTGGCCGAGACGGTGAAGTGGTTGGCCCAGAACAGCGCCCAGCGCTCGCGGAACGCCGCGTCGGTGGCGGCGCCCAGCGCCGCGCGGGCCTCGAAGTCGCTGGAGATGTCCTTGCGCAAGACATTGCCGACCTGCTTGACCGGATCGAACGCCGCCTTGTGGGCCTCGCCGGCCTGAGCGGCCTGGGCCATGTTCGGATCCTGCGCCGCGCCGGCCGGGGCCGGCCGCGCGTCGTTGGCCTTTTCCAGCCGGACTTCGCGCCGTTCCTTGCGGAAGTCGCGGAACTCGGCCATCCGCTGGGCGGTGCTGACCGCGGGCCCGGCCGGCATGTCCGCGCCGCTTTTACGAATCTGGCTCTTGAGGAAGCCCTGCGGATCGGCCTTCGCCGCGGCGAGCTCGCCGGGCTTGGCCCCGAGCCCGAAACGGGTGACCGCCACGGCGGCCATCATGTCCTGGTTGCCAAGCGCCACCGGGTGGCCCTCCTTGCGCTTGTCCCTTTACGCCGTCATGTCACCCAAAAGCGGCGCAATGCGGGCCGGGACGTTACGGGAGCTACTCAAGACTTGGCGCGAGGATTTCACGAACCCGGCGACAAGCCTAGGCGGTTCTACGGCGCCGTTTCTGTCGCTCCGATGAACGGTGGTTTTACCGTGATGCTCGACGGCCGGGGCCTGCGCGGGCCCAAGGGCGCGCCCACCGTCCTGCCGACACAGGCCCTGGCGGAACTTGTGGCCGAGGAATGGGCCGGGCAGGGCGAGACGCTGGAGCTGGCCGCCATGGCCGCCACGCGGCTGGCCAACACCGCCCTGGAATCGGTGCCGCAGGCCCGCGAAGCCACCGCGCGGCAGGTGGCCGACTACGCCGGCGCCGACCTGCTCTGCTATCGCGCCGAGGGGCCTGTCGGCCTAGCGGCGCGCCAGGCGGAGCGGTGGGATCCGATCCTCGCCCGGGCGCGGGCCGAACTGGGCCTGGCGTTCATCCCCGCGGTCGGCATCGTCCACCAGCCGCAGCCGCCTGAAACGCTGATGGCGGTGGAGGCGCTGGCGCTTGGCCTGGGCGATTTCGCGCTCACCGGCCTGGCGTTCGGCGTTCCGCTGTTCGGCTCGGCGGTGCTGGCGTTGGGCCTGATGCGCGGCTGGTTCACGCCGCAGGAGGCCTTCGATCTCTCGCGCCTCGACGAGGCCTGGCAGGAGGAAAAGTGGGGGATCGACGAGGAGGCGGCCGAGCGCACCCAGCGCCTGCGCGGCGAAGCGATCCTGCTGGGGCGATGGTTCGCCGCGCTGCCCCTTTGAAATCCCTGGATTTCTGACAGAACGCCGTTTGGCGCCCTTCTTGCGGCGTTCGGTCGCAGTGCGGGGCTTTTGTCCCGGAACGGAGCAGATTTTGCCGTGATCGCGCCGGTCACAACCTATGGCGGTGTCAGCTTGACACAGGCGACCCAGATCGGGGCGGCGATGACCTATGCGGTCTCGCCGAGCGCCGATGCGCCATCCGCCGAAGATCAGGCGCAGACCGGCGGCGACAGCGGGGCCGAGGACAAGGCCGCCCAGCTCGTGGCCTCGAACGTCAGCCTCAGCCCGGCTTCCATGTCCGCCCTGATCGCGGCCCAGGCCAACCTGACCCAGAACGCGCCGGCGATCATCCGCCGCCACACCGCCGAGACCCTCGGCCGGATGATCTGGAGCCTGGACCAGGCGCCGCCGCTCAGCCCCGCGCCGCTGGCGGTGCGCCGGCTGCAGGCGGCCCAGGCGGCCCTGTCCAACAGCCTGGTCGACCTGACGGTCTGATCCCCGCCGCCGCCCGCGCTTGCTTCGGCGCCGGGCGCGCTCTACCCCTTCTTCCGTTCAGGGAAAGGGGTCGAAGGCGCGTGAAGCACATCCTCGAGGAGCTTGAGACCCGTCGCCAGAACGCCCGCCTGGGCGGCGGCGAGCGGCGGATCGCCAGCCAGCACGCCAAGGGCAAGCTCACCGCGCGCGAGCGCGTCGACCTGCTGCTCGACGAGGGCTCCTTCGAGGAGTTCGACATGTTCGTCGAGCACCGGGCCACCGACTTCGGCATGGCCGAGCAGAAGATCCCCGGCGACGGCGTCATTACGGGTTGGGGCCGGATCAACGGCCGCGTGGTGTTCGTCTTCTCCAAGGACTTCACGGTGTTCGGCGGCTCGCTCAGCGGCGCCCACGCCCAGAAGATCCTCAAGGTGCAGCGCCAGGCGCTGAAGGTCGGCGCCCCGATCATTGGCCTGTTCGACGCCGGCGGCGCGCGTATCCAGGAGGGCGTCGAGAGCCTGGCCGGCTATGCCGACATCTTCCTCGAAAACACGCTCGCCTCAGGCGTCATTCCGCAGATCAGCGTGATCATGGGCCCCTGCGCCGGCGGCGACGTCTATTCGCCGGCCATCACCGACTTCATCTTCATGGTGAAGGACACCTCCTACATGTACGTGACCGGTCCGGACGTGGTGAAGACCGTCACCCACGAAGAGGTCAGCCATGAGGAGCTGGGCGGCTATCGCATCCACGCCATGAAGTCCGGCGTGGCGGACGGCGCCTTCGAGAACGACCTGGAGGCCCTGACCCAGGTCCGCCGGCTGGTGGACTTCCTGCCGCTCTCCAACCGCGAAAAGCCGCCGGTGCGGGAGAGCTACGACGACCCGGCGCGCGACGAGCCCAGCCTCGACACCCTGGTGCCGGCCAATCCCAACAAGCCCTACGACATGAAGGAGCTGATCTCGAAGGTCGTGGACGAGGGCGACTTCTTCGAGATCAGCCCGGACTTCGCCAAGAACATCGTGGTCGGCTTCGCGCGCCTGGACGGCCAGCCGGTGGGTGTGGTCGCCAACCAGCCGCAGACCCTGGCCGGCGTGCTGGACATTGACGCCAGCCGCAAGGGCGCGCGCTTCGTGCGCTTCTGCGACGCCTTCGAGATTCCGCTGATCACCTTCGTCGACGTGCCGGGCTTCATGCCGGGCACACGCCAGGAGCAGGGCGGCCTGATCCGCCATGGCGCGAAGCTGCTGTTCGCCTTCGCCGAGGCCACGGTGCCGAAGATCACGCTGATCACCCGCAAGGCCTATGGCGGCGCCTATGACGTGATGAGCTCCAAGCACATCCGCGGCGACATCAACTACGCTTGGCCCACCGCCGAGATCGCGGTGATGGGCTCGAAAGGGGCGGTGGAGATCATCTTCCGCTCCGAGATCGGCGACCCCGAGGCCATCGCCGCGCGCGAGGCCGAGTACAAGGCCCGGTTCGCCAACCCGTTCGTCGCCGCCTCGCGCGGCTACATCGACGACGTGATCATGCCGCATGGCACGCGCCGCCGCATCGTCAGGGCGCTGAAGAACCTCAAAGGGAAGACCCTGACCAACCCCTGGAAGAAGCACGATAACATTCCGCTGTAGGCGCGGAATCCCAGGAACCTATCGGCCGGCCGCCGGTTGGGGTCGCAAGACCCCACAACGGAGGAGGATTTCCCCATGGCCGGCAACAACTGGATGGACGATCGCGAGCGTCAGATCCGCGAACGCGACGGACGCGGCGATGACCGCTACCCCGACTTCCGCGCCCAGGACTATCGGTCACGGAACGAACGCTCCCCTTATGACGAGGACCGCACCTGGGACGTCGAGGACGAGCGGCCGGACATGCACGCGGCCCGGCGCAGCGGTCGCGATCGCGACCGGGTGTTCGGCGAGCGCGACACCGGCGCCGGCTATAACCGCGGCTGGCAGTCGCCCGGCTATCGCGGCGTGAGCCCGGCGATGCAGCGCGGCGACTACCGCCGTGCGTCGCAGCCGATGCGCGGCTACGGGCGCGAGAGCGATTCCGACGGCGCCTATTTCTACGGCGGCCGCTACTACGGCGACGACGGGCGCGAGCGCGTCTATGGCGAGGAATACGGCGCGGTCTCCTATGACGAGGCCTACAGCCCCACCCGGGCCCGCTACCACGCCCAGGGCTACGGCCAGCCGGGCTATGGCGACGGCTATGCCAGCGGCTACACCGACTATCGCCGCGACTTCGACCGACCCGCCAGCGGCGGGACCGGCGGCTACGACTACGAGCGCGGCTACGGCGACGGCGGACGCGGCGACGCGCGCCGGGCCACCTACGGCGGCCGCGACACCGGCGAGCGCATGGAGGATGCGGGCCACAAGGCCGGCGCCTTCCTGCGCCGCACCGGCCGGCGCGTCGCCGACTGGTTCAACGCCGGCGGTGAGGGCGCGCTCTATGACGACCTGTCGGCCACGCCGCCGATCCGTGGCGATGTCCACCGGGGGCGCGGGCCCCAGGGCTACAAGCGCGCCGACGAGCGGATCAGCGAAGACGCCCACGAACGGCTGACTGAGGATTCGTGGCTGGACGCCTCCAACGTCGCCGTTTCGGTGTCGGGCGGCGAGGTGACGCTCAGCGGCACGGTGGAGCACCGCGAGGCCAAGCACCGCGCCGAGCGGATCGTGGAGGACATCTCCGGCGTCGCCCACGTGCAGAACAACCTGCGGGTCGAGAAGGGGAACTACTTCACCAGCCCCGGCAGCGGCTATGGCGACAGCGTCCTGGGCGCCCAGATCCGCGACGCGGAGGCCGAGGGCGCGGCGCCGTCGGCGACCAACGGCGGCAAGAAGAACTAGCCGGGTCGCCCGCTTCGGCGGGCGCTCGCCGGAACCGACTGAGCGCGAGCGCGCTGATGGCCGATGCACCCGGTCCCGCGCGAACTCGCGGTCGTCTTCGCCATGGCGGCGGCGACCATCGTCATCCACCTCGTGGGGCTCCTGGGCCTTACGCGGCTGGTGGCGTTGCACCTGAAGCATCTGCGTTCGCCCTGGCTGGCCCTGGACAGGCTGGTGGTGCCGCTGGGGATCGCCTCCGGCCTCTTCCTGCTGCACTTCGTCGAGGTGCTGGCCTACGCCGGAGTCTACGCCCGGGCCGAGGCGACCCACGACCTGGACAACGCGATCTATCTTTCGGCTGGGGCCTACTCCACCGCGGGCTGGCCGGACGTGATCGTGCCCAAGGGCTGGCGACTGGTGGCGGCCTTTGAATCGCTGAACGGCATGCTGCTGCTGGGCTGGTCCACCGCCTATCTGTTCCAGACCCTGCAGCGCATCCTGCAGACCGACGAGACCCATCCGCTTCCGGAGGGCGCCATCGCCACCGAACCGCTGGAGCCGCTGCCGGAGGATCCGTCCTTCGGGGCCTGAAGGCGCGACCTCGCCTCTGAGGCGGCGCCTATATAGGCAATATCGGTGAGCGCGCTCAGCGACTAATGTTCTTCGACTTGATTGTCGAATGAACACCGCAAGTTAGGCCTTGGCGACCGGGCGTTGCGGGTGTCGGTTTTTAAAGGGGGTTCCTTTGGGTAAGCTTGCGATACTGGCCGCCGCGGCGGTCCTGTTCGGCGCGGCCTCGGCCAAGGCGGACCAAGCCATCACCTTCCCGCAACTGGGTGGTGGCCTTACGGTCGGCAACAGCTTCCAACTCGGCCAGGGATCGCTGACCCACTTCGGCAATACCGCCTCATCCGGCGTCGGCGTGGACGGCCCATTCGTCAGCGTTTCGGGATCGAACATTGTGAACGGCTCCGAGGTCTTGACGGCCAACGCCACGATCAACTGGGATTTCGAGGTCTTGGCGCCGGCCGACACCCTGGTCGGAACACAGGTCAATTTGACGATCACCGGAACCTACGACGCCTCCGTCACCTCGGCGGCAGGAGGCGGTGTCGGCAACATCTTCGTGGGACCGAACTTCGCGGAACTGACCTCTGCCTTCCACCAGGAATGCGATGGCGGCGACAAGGGGCAGTGCGGCCACGACCCCTTCGAGGTCCAGGCCCTGGTGACGGTCAACGAGGTGGAGGAAATCGAACTTCAGGTGAACGGCGTCGGCGGGGACAACCTGAACCTCGGCCACGGCTTCAGCTTCAGCATCGACCCGATGCTGAGTCTCTCGCCTGACCTGATAGACCAGGGCTTCAGCCTGCAGGTCGAGCCCGACGCCCTGCCGCCGCCCATCACCGGCGGCGTGCCGGAGCCGGCCGCCTGGACGCTGATGATCTTGGGCTTCGGGATGGCTGGCGCGAGTCTGCGCCGGCGTCGCGCCTTGGCGGGTTAGGCCGCCGGGACCGAAGGTTTCGCCACGCCCTCGCCGCGGCCAAGGCGGTCGGGCAGGGGCGCGCCGTAGGGGACGAACTCCAGCGACACGGAGTTGATGCAGTAGCGCAGGCGGGTCGGCGGCGGACCGTCGGGGAAGACGTGGCCCTGGTGGCTGCCGCAGCGCGCGCAGGTCGTCTCCACGCGCATCATGCCGTAGGAGACGTCGCGGATGCCCTTGACGTGCGCCTCGTCCACCGGCGCCCAGAACGACGGCCAGCCGGTGCCGCTCTCGAACTTGGTCTTGTGTTCGAACAGCGGCAGGCCGCAGAGCCGGCAGCAATAGACGCCCGCATCCTTTTGATCGAGCAGCCCGCCGCAGAACGGCGCCTCGGTGCCGTGGTGCAGCAGGACCTCGGCCTCCTCGCGGGTCAGCGAGGCCTCCAGCGCCTTGCGTTCCTCAGGGGTCGGCGGCGTCAGGTCGAAACCGCTTGGAGAGAGCTGGGACGGGGAGATGTGTGGCGCGCTCATGACACTCAATCTATGGTCCGCGCCGCCGGGGCGCCAGGGCCGGCGGGGAGAAGTCCGCGTAGATGTTTTCGAAGATCCTGATCGCCAACCGCGGAGAGATCGCGGTCCGCATCATCAAGACCTGCCGCCGGATGGGGATCGCCACGGTGGTGGTCTATTCCGAGGCCGACGCCGACTCGATGGCCGTGGAGATGGCCGACGAGAGCGTGTTCATCGGCCCGCCGCCGGCGGCCCAGTCCTACCTCTTGGCCGACAAGATCATCGAGGCCTGCCGCTCGACTGGGGCTGAAGCGATCCACCCGGGCTTCGGTTTCCTGTCGGAGAACGCCGGCTTCGCCAGGCGCTGCGCCGACGAGAAGATCGTCTTCATCGGCCCCAACCCGCACGCCATCGAGGCGATGGGCGACAAGATCGAAAGCAAGAAGTTCGCCACCAAGGCGGGCGTCTCGGTGGTGCCCGGCCACGTGGGCGAGATCGACGACACCGCCCACGCCATCAAGATCTCCGAGGACATCGGCTATCCGGTGATGATCAAGGCCTCGGCGGGCGGCGGCGGCAAGGGCATCCGCGTCGCCTGGAACCGCAAGGACGTCGAGGAGGGCTTCCCCGCGGTGCGCGCCGAGGCCAAGGCCAGCTTCGGCGACGACCGCATCTTCATCGAGAAATTCATCGAGAGCCCCAGGCACGTGGAAATCCAGGTGCTGGGCGACAAGCACGGCCACGTGGTCCACCTGTTCGAGCGCGAATGCTCGATCCAGCGGCGCAACCAGAAGGTCATCGAGGAGGCGCCGTCGCCCCTGCTGGACGCCAAGACCCGCGCGGCCATGGGCGCCCAGGCCGTCGCGCTCGCCCAGGCCGTCGGCTACGACAGCGCCGGCACCGTCGAATTCGTGGCCGGCCAGGACAAGAGCTTCTTCTTCCTGGAGATGAACACCCGCCTGCAGGTGGAGCATCCGGTCACCGAGCTGATCACCGGCGTCGACCTGGTCGAGCAGATGATCCGCTCCGCCTATGGCCAGGAACTGCCGTTCAAGCAGGACGACCTGAAGATCAAGGGCTGGGCCATCGAGAGCCGGATCTACGCCGAGGACCCGTACCGCGGCTTCCTGCCGTCGATCGGCCGCCTGGTGCGCTACGAACCGCCGGCCGAGGGTGAGCTGGCGACGGGCGCGGTGGTGCGCAACGACGCCGGCGTGCGCGAGGGCGACGAGATCTCGATGTTCTACGACCCGATGATCTCCAAGCTCTCCACCTGGGCCAAGACCCGCGAGGGCGCCATCGACGCCATGGGCCGGGCGCTGGAGGACTTCCACGTCGAGGGCCTGGGCCAGAACATCCCCTTCCTGGCCGCGGTGATGGACCAGGCGCGGTTCCGGTCCGGCAAGCTCTCCACCAACTACATCAAGGACGAGTTCCCCGACGGCTTCTGGGGGGCCGCGCCGACACCGTTCCAGCGCGACCTGATGGCCGCTGTCGCCTGCGCCATGCACCGGGTGCTGACGCGGCGCGCGGCGCCGCAGCTGCTGCGCGACGACTGGGTGGTGATCGAGAACGGCGAACGGCGCCTGGTTCGGGTGACCAATGGCGAGGCGCTGAGCGTCGAGTTCCTGGGCGAGGGCCGCACGCTCAAGCTCTCGGAGATCGACTGGCGGCCTGGTCGGCCGGTGTTCAAGGGCGTGCTGGACGGCCGCGCCTTCACCGCCGAGGTCCAGCCCGCGCCGGAGGGCTTCCGCATCCGTCACCGCGCCGCCGCGGGCCGCGTGCTGGTGCTGACGCCGCGCATCGCCGAGCTGCACGAGAAGCTGCCACCGAAGAAGGCCGCCGACACCTCCAAGATGGTGCTCTCGCCCATGCCGGGCCTGGTGGTCAGCCTCGACGTCGCCGTGGGCCAGCAGGTCCGCACCGGCGAGGCGGTGGCCGTCATCGAGGCGATGAAGATGCAGAACATCATCCGCGCCGAGCGCGATGGGGTGGTCAAGGCGGTGAACGCCAAGGCCGGCGACAGCGTCGCCGCCGACGAAGTGCTGGTGGAATTCGCCTGAGATCGGCGGTTCGGGCTATGTTTGGGCCGAATCTGGGGGCCGAATCTTGAAGGGTCGGGCATGAACGGCCAGGTCGACTGGGCGGAGCTGCTGTTTTCCGCGGACGGCCGCGCGTCGCGGGCGCCGTCCTGGATCGCGGCCGTGATCCTGCTGGTGATCGGCGCGGCTTACGACAACTTCGCGCCGCCGGCGCTGCACTGGATCACCGGCTGGTTCGTCTATCCGCCGCTGTTCTATTGCGCGACCTGCGTGCTCTCGAAGCGGCTGCACGACCGCGGCCGCTCCGGCTGGTGGGCGGCGCTGGTCCTGGTGGCGACGGTGGCGATCTGGCCGGAGCCGGGCCGCGCCTTCGGGCCGCTCGCCTTCCTGTTCGGCCTGGTGGTGATCTGGGCGATCATCGAACTCGGTGTCATGCCGGGTGAGACCGGCGCGAACCGCTATGGTCAGAACCCGCTCAAACCCGCCTTTTCCGTTCCCTGACCGGACGGGCGTCAGCGCCGGATGAAGCAGGCCTGACCCGCGGCTTCGAGCTTCTTGCAGAAGGCGCCCGCCTCGGTGTTGGAGGCGAAGCCCTGGATCAGGGCGCGGTTCACGGTCTTGCCGTCGGACTGCACGGTCGCGACGTCGGTCTTCAGCCCGCCCAGCGCCTCTGCGTGGGCCTTGCGGAACCTGGCCAGCAGGGCCTCGATCTCCGGCTTCGACGACGAGGCGCCGATCTGCACGGCGACGCCGCCCTCGCCCTTGGGCGGCTCGGCCTTGGTTTCCGGCTTCGGGGCCGGCTGGGGCTTTGGCGGCAGGGCGGCCTTGGGCGGGGCGATCGCGGCGCGCAGCGGCGGCGGTGGCGGGCTCGCCTCGGCCACCTGGGATCTGGCGGGCGCGGGCGGTGTCGGCGCGGATTTGGCGGCGGCGTACCGCTTCGCCGCGAAGGGGCGTTTGAAGTCGCGGTCGCAGAGGGCGGCGATCACCGAGCCCAGCGGCGCGCTGGCGATCGGCTTCACCCATGTCGGATTGGCCTCGCGGACGACCTTGCCGTCGGTCCTCAGGTCGCGGCTGCGGTAGCCGGTCATCTCCCCCAGCCGAACCAGCCGCTGGTCGCAGTCCACCTCCACCGGAATGCTCCAGGAGGCGACGCCGTCCTCGGAGATGATCTGCGGCGCGAGCGCCTCGGAAGAGGCCCTCGCCAGGAAGCCGCGCGGCTCGCCCTGGGGCAGGACCGAGGTGATGGCGGTGATCGCCGAGGGCCCTACGTCGACCACCTGGCCGAGTTGCAGGGGCGTTTCGCGTTGCAGCCAGGCCGCCACGTCGGGCAGGGCGCGTGAGGCGGGATAGGTGATCGGCGGGGGCTGGCCCAGCGCCGGCGCGGCGAAGGCCAGCATCGCCAGGCCGGCCGCCCAGCCAGCGCGAGGCGGGCGGCGGTGGGCGTCGCGACGGAGGTTACGGTCAAGCATCGGCGCTTCCATCGCACCGACTGGAGCTTTCGGGAAGACGTCTAGAGCGGCGGCGAAGCGTCGCTGACCGGCCCGAACACTTGCGTGAAACTGGCGCGCAGGGCCGCGTCGGCTGCGTCCAGCGTCACCGGCAGGCCCAGGTCCGCCAGGCTGGTGACCCCGTGCTCCGTCTGGCCGCAAGGCACGATGCCGCTGAAATGGCCGAGATCGGGCGCCACGTTCAGCGATATGCCGTGGAACGACACCCAGCGGCGCAGCTTGACCCCGATGGCGGCGATCTTGTCCTCGCCGCTTCCGTCCTGGCCGACCGGTGTCCCGGCCTGGCGCCGCTCGACCCAGACGCCCACCCGGCCCTCGCGCACCTCGCCGGTGACATCGAAGCGCCCCAGCGCCCCGATCACCCAGGCTTCCAGCGCCGCGACAAAGGCCCGCACGTCGCGCCGCCGCTGGGTCAGGTCGAGCATCACATAAGCCACCCGTTGGCCAGGACCGTGGTAGGTGAACTGGCCGCCGCGGCCGGTCTCGAACACCGGGAAGCGGTCGGGATCCAGCAGGTCCGCCGGCTTGGCTGAAACGCCGGCCGTATAGAGGGGCGGATGTTCCAGCAGCCAGACGAGTTCGCCCGCGCGCCCCTCGGCGATGGCCGCGGCGCGGGCCTCCATGGCCGCCACGGCGTCCGGGTAGGCCACTGGTGCGCGGGAAATCGCCCAGCCGGCGGGCGCACCGTCGCCGCGGCCGAAAATCGGCGCTTCCGTTTCCAAGTTTAACACCCGGTCAAGCATGTGGAGGCCAATGTGGGCCCGGGCTCGGCGATCCGCAAAGCCCGTGTGCCGCAAGGGTGTTCGTCCGTGAGCCAGGTCAAGGCCGTCAATGTGGAGATCCAGGTGGTGCTGGGGCGCTCGTCGATCCCCATGCAGCAACTGCTGCGCATGGGCCGTGGCGCGGTGATCCCGCTCGATGCCGGGGTCAATGACGAGGTCTGGATCCTGGCCAACAACCACCCGGTGGCGCGCGGCGAAATCCAGATCAACGACGAGAAGATCTCGATCCAGGTGACCCGCGAAGCCAACGTCTACGACTTCATGGCCGGCGGCCTCTAGCCGGACCCTGACGGGGCGCGGTTTCGCCGCCCTTCACAAAGCCTCCACTGTTTGCTACCCCCCGCGCCTCACCACGAGCGGTCGTGGCGGAATTGGTAGACGCGCAGCGTTGAGGTCGCTGTGGGGCAACCCGTGGAAGTTCGAGTCTTCTCGACCGCACCAGTGAACCAAGGTCTCGGAATCGCTTAGGAAATAGCGCCAGAATTCAACCAGGGAGGTCCGCATGAGCCGTGAAACGGACGACCTGGAGCTGAAGGCGCGACCTGAGACCGACGAGGACCTCGAAGACCTCGCCCTCGAAGAGAACTATGAGCTGAACCCGGCCTATGTGCCGATGGTGGTCGACGCGCTGGACCGCGGCGACGCCGAGCGCCTGCGCGAACTGCTGGGCGCGCTGCATCCGGCCGACATCGCCGACCTGATGGGCTTCATCTCCGCCGACGAGCGCGAGGAGCTGGTCACCCACCTCGACGCTGAGACCCTGTCGGAAGTGCTGGCCGATCTCGACACCGAGATCCGCGAGGAGATCCTCGAGCACGTGCCATCGGCCCTTCTGGCCCAGGCTCTGGGCGAAATGGAGAGCGACGACGCCGCCGACGTCGTCGACGACCTGGAAGAGGACAAGAAGGCCCAGGTGCTGGCCGCCATGCCCGAGGTCGAGCGGGCGGCCATCGAGACCACGCTCTCCTACGAGGACGAGACCGCCGGGCGGCTGATGCAGCGCGAGGTGGTGGCCGCGCCGCAATTCTGGACCGTCGGCCAGACCATCGACCACATGCGCCGCGAAAGCGGCGACCTGCCGGAGCTGTTCTTCGACGTCTATGTGGTGGACCCGGCCTACAAGCCGGTCGGCGCCTGCCCGGTGAGCCACCTGCTGCGCACCGCGCGCGACACGCCGCTCGCCCAGATCATGGAGCAGGTGACGGAAATCCCGGTCGGCATGGACCAGGAAGAGGTCGCCTACATCTTCAACAAATATCGGTTGATCTCCGCGCCGGTCACCGAGCCGGGCGGCCGGCTGGTCGGCCAGATCACCGTCGACGACATCGTCGGCGTCATCCAGGAAGAGACCGAGGAGGACATCCTGGCCCTGGCCGGCGTGTCCGACGCGGGCCGCGACGCGACCCTGTTCGGGATCGTGCGCTCACGCCTGCTCTGGCTGGTGCTGAACCTCGCCACCGAGGCCGTGGCGGTGGGCGCGATCGCCTTCTACCAGGACGAGATCGCCAAGATCACCGCGCTCGCCGTGCTGATGCCGATCGTCTCCTCGGTGGGCGGAAACGCCGGCACCCAGACGCTGGCCGTCGCCGTCCGCGCGCTGGCGTCTCGCGAAATGAACGCCTCCAACGCCGCGCGCATCATCTGGCGCGAGCTCGGCGCCGGCATCGTCAACGGCTTCGTGGTCGCGCTGGCCATGGGGGCGGCGGTGACGGTGATCTACCACCAGAACTGGGGCTTCGCCGTTCGCCTGGCCCTCACGGTCGGCCTGGCGCTGGTGGCCAACATCTTCACGGCCGCGGTGGGCGGCATCCTGGTCCCGTTGGCGCTGGAGCGGACCGGGCGCGATCCTGCGGTCTCGTCCTCGATCTTCATCACCTTCCTGACGGATTTCATGGGCTTCTTCGCCGTTTTGGCCATTGCCGCCCTTATCCTGTTGTAATTGTTGGGGCGCCTAGCCTTCCGGTCCAGGTCTTGCCAGTAGACCCGGACGCCCCGGGGGGCGTGTGTCAAACTGGGGCAGAGGGCATGTCGCCTCGCCATCGCGTATCTCGGGCGGCCATCGAACTGATCAAACGGTTCGAAGGCTGCCGCCGGACGGCCGCTCAGCTGCCAGATGGGCGCTGGACGATCGGCCATGGCCACACCCTGACCGCGCGCCAGGGCGCGGAGGTGTCGGCGGACGACGCCGAGGCGCTGCTGCTCTACGACCTGATCGCGGTCAGCCACGCGCTCAATGAGGCGGTGTTCGCCCCGCTCAACCAGAACCAGTTCGATGCGCTGGCGGCCTTCGTCTTCAACGTCGGCCTCGACAACTTCCAGCAGTCTGGCGTGCTGAAACGCCTGAACGAGGGCGACCTGATCCGCGCCGCCTGCGCCATGGAGCTGTGGCGCAAGGCCATGGTCGGCGGCGAGCGCATCGTGGTCGACGCCCTGGTCCGCCGCCGGGCCGCCGAGAAGGCGCTGTTCCTGACCCCGCCGGACGGCGCCTGGGTGGCCGCGCCCACGCCGCTGCTGCGGCCGCTGCTGGACGCCGACGCCCACGACATCGTGCCCGCGCAGGCGCCCGTCGAGGTGACAAGCGCGTTGGAGGGCGAACAGCTGATCGTCCTGCGAGAGGGCGAACCCACTCCCGTTCCCGTGCCGCCCGATCCGGCGGAAGAGGCCGAAGGGCCGGCCAAGACGGCTGCCGAGGCGGTCACCGCGCGGCTTTCCACCCTGTTCCAGGACTCGGCGGAAACGATGACGTCGCCAGAGGCCTCGCCCCGACCGGAGCCGTTCGAAGGCCCGGCGCCCTTCTTCCTGCGCGCCCCTGATACCGAGGCCGACGCCGCGGACGAGACCGAAGCGGCGGCATCCGAGCCGCCCTGGGCTTCGCGCATCGAATTCGAGGACGAGGCGCCGAAATCCGACCTCTTCAGTCGGCCGGAGGATCCCGAAGGCCACCACAACGACGCGGTGATCGAGGCCGACGCCGCCGAAGCCGACACGCCGCACGAACAGGGCCGTCGCCGCGGCGACGAAGGCGGTCCCTTCAGCTTCGACGCCCCCATGGTCCAGCCCCTGCCGGTGCGGCCGGAGGGCGGAGTCCTGACCCTGGTGGCGCTCGCCGCCCTGGGCCTGATCTTCTTCGGCGGCGGCATCTTCTGGGCGACTTATGCGCGGCCGATCGCGGGCTCCCAGCTGCTTGGGCCGCGGATCGTCGGCGGCCTGGCGGGGGTCGCGGGGGTCGGCTTCTTCGTGGTCGCGGTCTATCTGCTGCTCGATCGTCTGGGCCGAGCGGCGGAGCACGACGAGCTCTAGTTTCGGTCGCGGTTCCGGCTCGGACGGTCAAGCTCGCGGGGCGCGGCGACGCATGCTAAGCCCGGCCGCATGATCCCCAATCACGGCCCCAATCTGGAGTTCGGGCTCGGCGAAACGGCCGACGCGATCCGCGAGACCACCGCGCGCTTCGTCGCTGACCGGATCGCGCCCATCGCCGCCGAGATCGACGAGACCAACGTCTTTCCGCGCGCGCTCTGGCCCGAAATGGGCGAGCTCGGCCTGCATGGGGTCACCGTCGAGGAAGAGTTCGGCGGCCTGGGCCTGGGCTATCTGGAGCACGTGGTGGCCATGGAGGAGGTCAGCCGCGGCTCGGCCTCCGTCGGCCTCAGCTACGGCGCCCATTCCAACCTCTGCGTGAACCAGATCCGCCGCTGGGGCTCCGACGCGCAGAAGCGCCGCTACCTGCCCAAGCTGATCAGCGGCGAACATGTGGGCTCGCTGGCCATGAGCGAGGCCGGGTCCGGCTCCGATGTGGTCTCCATGCGGCTGACAGCCCGCAAGGCCGGCGAGCGCTATGTGCTCAACGGAACCAAGTTCTGGATCACCAACGCCCCCCACGCCGACACCCTGGTGGTCTACGCCAAGACCGATCCGGAGGCTTCGGGTAAGGGCATCACGGCCTTCCTGATCGAGAAGGGCATGAAGGGCTTCAGCGTTTCGAAGAAGCTCGACAAGATGGGCATGCGCGGTTCCGACACCGCTGAGCTGGTGTTCGAGGACTGCGAGGTCCCCGAGGAAAACGTCCTGGGCCCGCTGAACGGCGGCGTCGGCGTGCTGATGAGCGGCCTGGACTATGAGCGGACCGTGCTGTCGGCCGGGCCGCTCGGCATCATGCAGGCCTGCCTGGACGTGGTCCTGCCCTACGTGCGCGAGCGCAAGCAGTTCGGCAAGGCGATCGGCTCCTTCCAGCTCATGCAGGGCAAGGTGGCCGACATGTACGTGGCCCTGAACTCGGCCCGCGCCTACGTCTATGCGGTGGCCAAGGCCTGCGACGCCGGCCTCACCACGCGGTTCGACGCCGCCGGTGCGATCCTGATGGCCTCGGAGAACGCCGTGCGCGTCTCCCTGGAGGCGGTGCAGGCCCTGGGCGGGGCGGGCTACACCAAGGAATATCCGGTGGAGCGCCTGGTGCGCGACGCCAAGCTCTACGACATCGGCGCGGGCACCAACGAGATTCGCCGGTTCCTCATCGGACGGGAGTTGATCGGGGCATGAGGCGCGGCGGGGGCGCCATGGCGGCCGCAGGGCTGATCGCGCTGGCGGCGCCGCTGGCCGGCTGCATCAGCGTTCGCTCCGAGCCGCCATCGCCCGTCTGTCCGACGGGGCAGGAACCGCGGCGCACGGCCGAGCTCTTCTTCGGCCGCAACATCGGCGAGCGGCCGGAGGTCAGCGAGGCCGAGTTCCGCGACTTCACCGACAAGGTGCTGACCCCGCTCTTCCCCGAGGGCCTGACCGTGCTGGACGGCGGCGGTCAGTGGAAGGGCGACGAGAACAAGATGATCCGCGAGGCCGCCAAGGTGGTGCTGATCGTCCTGCCCAAGGCCCATGACGCGGAGGCCCGGGTGAACACGGCGCGCAAGGCCTACAAGGAGCGTTTCCGCCAGGATTCGGTGCTGGTGATCACCCAGGCGGCCTGCGTCGCCTTCTGACGCGAAAGAGCCGCCGGCGCGGACCGGCGGCTCCGTCGCTTGCGTTTCGACGTCAGCCTAGTGCGGCGTGGTCGAGGGACTGGCGCTCGACGTCGCGCAGGGCTGGCCGCTCGGCGTCTTGGTCGCGCCGGGCGCGCAGTTGACCGCGCCGGACGGTGATTTGGACTTCTTGCTCGCGCTGCTGGAGGAGCCCGGCGAGGTCGCGGCGGTGTCCTGGCTGGAGCTCGACGCGCTGCTGGCGCTCGACGAGGCCGGATCCGTCGTGCTGCTGGGCGGCGTGGTCGCCGTGGGCGCCGGCGGGGTCGTCGTGCTGGGCGCGGCTCCGGGCAAGGTGGGCGCGGCAGGGTTGGATGGCAGGGCGGGGGTCGAGCTGGGCGCCTGGGCGGCGGCCGCGCCGACGAGGATGAAGCCCGCGCCGATGGCGCCGGCGAGAAGATGACCCGATCGCAGCATGGATGGCTCCTGCATCGCTTTAAGGATGCAGCCAAACCGTGCGGAGTCGCCAAAAGGTTCCTAGGGCGACGCTTTAAATTTCAAATACTTATGGCTCAGCTTCCGGGGTGATAGGTGCGCTCGGTGTGACCGACGAGCTGGTCTGGATAGTAGTAGACTTCGCGGAAGTCGCCCGAGGCGTAGCGCTGGGCCTCGTCGGTGAAGTGCTTCGAGGTCGGGTCGCCGCTCTCGCCGCCGGCGGTCACCGCCCTGGCGTGGACTTTCGGCCCGAACTCCACCACCGCCACGAAGCTGTTGCCGCTGGAGCCGTAGTATTTCTTGGTGTCCGGATAACGCTTGGCGCCGAACGAGGCCAGCGAGCCCCACTGGGCCGAGGCGAAGGGCACCGGGATCGAGGGCTTGGCGTCGTCGAAGTGCGGCGCGATGGCGTCGTCGATCCGCTGGAAGCGGTTGATCTCGCCCCAGGCCACCTTCCAAGTCCCAAAGTCGGCGGTCAGCCGATCGGCGCTCTCGGCCAGGGCCTCGAGCTTGTCGGCTGGCGTCGTCCGCTCGGCCATGTAGTCGTAGACGTTCACGCCCCCTGCCTTCGCCGGCTTGGCGCTCTTGGCGAACAGGGCCTCGCCGAAGCCCACCGCCAGCGAGGTCTCGGTCGAGGCGGCCGACCAGCGGCAGTCCCAGGCGTGCAGGGCGGCGATCGGCTCGGCGAGCTTCGTCTTCATCGGGTCTGACGCGGGCAGGGCGTCGTAGGCCGCCGTCAACTTCGGGATCAGCCGCGAGAATTCCGGCAGCCAGGGGTCGAAGTCGGCGTCGATCAGGGTCTGCAGGGTAAAGCCGGAATGGCCCGACAGCACTTTCATCGCGTGCGGCGTGCGCGGGTTCGATCCCACCTGGTCCATGTAGCGGGGGAAGGCCGACGCCTTGGGGCTCTCGGCGCCCGAGGCGTTCCAGGGGCTGTCATTGGAGTTGTAGACCCAGCCGTCCTTGGGGTTCACCACCTTGGGCATGTCGGCGAAGGGCGTCATGCCCTGCCAGTCGGCCGCCGGGTCGGCGCCGTCCACCGGCTTGGTCCAGTCGAAGCGGTTGTCGCGCTTGGGCATGAACTGCGGCAGCAGCAGGGCGGTCTCGCCCTTGTCGTCGGCGAACAGGGTGTTGTTGGAGGAGTTGGCGTCCAGCTCGGCCACCTTCAGGAAGCTCGGCAGGTCGTGGGTCTTGGTGCGGCCGAACGATTGCTCCAGCGCCGCGATCGGCTTGTTCATCAGGGCGATGGCGATCCACTTGCCGCCTTGCGCCTTCACGATCGGGCCGTGATGGGTGCGGAAGACAGTGAAGCTCTTCGAGGCCATGCCGCCCTCGGGGGTGCGATAGGGCACGGTGATCGTCGAGACGGCGACCGGCTTAAGCTCCGACCCGTGGCGGTAGAACAGCTTGCCGTCCTGCTTGACGATGGTCTCGGCGAACTCGTCCACCGTGTCGGCGCCGGTGGAGGTGTGCATCCAGCCGTCGTGGCTGTTGAAGCCCTGGTAGATGAAGAACTGGCCCCAGGTCGCCGCGCCATAGGCGTCGAGGCCCTCGTCGCTGGTCATCTGCAGCTCGGAGCGGAAGTAGAACGAGGTGTGTGGATTGATCAGGAGCAGGGCATGACCGTTCTTGGTGACCTGTGGGCCGAGCGCCATGCCGTTGGAGCCGGAGGGCTCCTTGAACTTCAGGGCGTCGGCCTCCGCCAATTCGATCTTGGCCTGGACGGCCGCCTTGGCCTCGGCGGTCTGGGGATCGCCGTAGAAGGCCTCGAGCTGGGGCAGGGCGACATACTTCTCGATGTCGCCGCCGATGCTGCCCTCGGTGAAGCTGAGCGCCATCCAGGGCTCGAAGTGGCGGATCACCTTCGGATGGGTCCCGGGATGGGTGGCGAGGTAGAAGTTCAGCCCGTCGGCCCAGCCGTTCATCAGCGCCTTCAGCCAATCTGGGCTCTGCGCATATTTCGCTTTCAGATCAACGGGATCGACGAACAGCTTGTAACGCAGGTCGGCCCAGATCGCCGCCTGGCCCTCGGCCTCGGCGGTGCGGCCGAGCGCGGTCACGTAGTTCATCTCCACGCGGTTGAAGTCGTCTTCCGCCTGGGCGTAGATCATGCCGAAGACGGCGTCGGCGTCGGTCTTGCCGTGGACGTGGGCGATGCCCCAGTCGTCGCGCACGATGCTCACCCGCGCCGCCTCGGCCTTCAGCCGGGCGAGGTCGCCGTGGCCGCCTTTGGGCGGTGGGGCCGCCTGGACCGCTCCAGCCATCATGCCGGCGGCGGCCGCCATCAGGATCAAACGCAAACTCGACATCGAAATCGCCCCGCAAATCGTGGGCGGACCTTTGCGAGCGTGGGACAGGAATGCAAGGCGCCAGGCATGACAACGCCGCCAATCCGGAGACTGGCGGCGCGTCGGTCTTGTGGACGTCTCGTCCGGTCGGCGGCTAGGCCGCGGCGACCGCCGTGCGGCGTTGGCGACGGAGCGCCGCGCCGGCCAGGCCGAAGCCGCCGATCATCAGGGCCCAGGACGCCGGCTCAGGAACGCCGCCTTCGCTGCTGCTGAGGAATTCGACGCGCAGACCGCTGGGGTTGCCGCTTTCCTGACCGAAGTTGATCACGTCGAAGGTGATGGTGTTGGCGCCGGCCTGGAAGTTCGGCGAGGCCGCCGAGAAGGCCGACCAGGAACTGAAGTTGCCGATCGAGGGACCGCTCTCCGAGCCGAGGATGGTCTGGTCGTTCAGCTTGATCCACTGGATGCCGTTGTCGGCCGCGAACTGGCCCGACAGGCTGGCCCCGGCCGCCTGGTCGGCGGTCAGGTCGAAGGTCAGCGAATATTGATAGAAGCCGGCGTTGCGCGGATCGACCGAGTCCCCGGCGGTCGGAGTGGGTGTGATCCAGCGCGAGGTCGTGTCGTCGGACTCCGACAGCCACGGCCCGTTCAGCGGGAAGACGCCCTGGGTGCCGCTGATGTAGGCCGCCCCGCCGTCCAGCGTCCAATGGCTGTCGACGCCGTTCGGCGCCTGGACGCCGGCGTCGGTGACGCCCGTGTTATAGAGCCCGTCGATGGACGCCGCCTGGGCTGCGCCCGTCAGCGCCAAGGCGCCTGCCGCAACGGCCACGAAAGCCATGATCTTCATTCTGACGCCCCTTCGACGCTGAACCGTTCTGGCCCACCTGGACCAGGGATCAGGGCGTCAGCGCACGATCCGTGCCAGAATTCGGTTGGGGCCAGAACTCGGTTGGGGCCAGCGTCCGTAAAGCGAAAGGCCGCCTCCTTGCGGAAGCGGCCTTTCCATAGTCGGACCGCGTAGCGGCACGCGACCTATGCCAGATCGACTTAGGCGCAGACCCCGCAAGCGGAGGTCCAGGTCACGGTTTCCGATCCACGGATGAAACTATGAGACACTGGATCACCTCCTTTCAGTTGCCAAAGCAAGGACCCCAAATATGGGTCGCTTCGGGGGCCTGCGCAAACGCCCGAATGACGCAGGATCAGCGGGCGACGGAGGCCCGGCGCTTGGCGGCCGCCAGCTCCTCGAGGCTTAGGCGGCGGCGCAGGGTCTGGACGGGCTGGGCGAGCTTGTCGAGCGCCTCGATCGTGGCGCGGTGGCCCTCGGCGACGGCTGGGGCATAGGCGCCGAAGTCGCGGATTTCCACCTTCGACACGTCGGGCAGCACCAGCACGTCGGTGGCCTCCCGCGCGGCCGTCAGGTCGCGGGAGGTGGAGACCGTGGCCGTGCGCATCAGCAGCGAGACGATCGGCGGGCCTCTGCGCCATTCGCCCGACCAGATCCAGCGCCACACCGAAGCCGGCCGGGCCACGTCGTCGGCGGTGATGCTGCGGCCCTGGGTGACGTCGACGCCGACGATCGGGCCGAGCTGGCTGGCGCGCATCACGTCAGCCGGGAAGTTCTTCATCACCGCCCCGTCCACCAGCACATTGTTGTCGTCGATGGCTGGCGGCAGGATGCCGGGCAGGGAGACCGAGGCCCGCAGCGCGCGGCGCAGCAGGCCGCGCCGGTGCATCTGGTAGGCGCCGGTGGTCAGGTTCGACGACAGGCAGAAGAACGGCAGCCACAGGTCGGCGATCTGGGTTTCGCCGAAATGGTGCGCCAGGCGGTCGTTGACCTTCAGTCCGTGGGTCATGGCCAGCAGCGGCAGCGCGATGTCGGCCAGCGGGCTGGTGTCGACGAAGGCCTCCCTGATGCGGGTCTCCAGCTCGTCGTCGTTCCAGCCCATGGCCACGCCCGCGGCGATCACCGCGCCCATGGAGACCCCGCCCACGAAGTCGATGGGCACCCCGCGCTCGCGCAACGCCCGGACCGCGCCCACGTGGGCGTAGGCCCGCGCCCCGCCGCCCGACAGCACCAAGCCCACCGACTGGCCGGTGAGCACCCGGCCCAGCCGCTTGATGTCGCCATCGTGGTCGCGGCGCAGGTGGAACAGGCGCGCGGGATGGGCGGCGTCCAGCCACGCCTCCGACCCTTGCGGCCGGTCGATGTCGGGCGGCTGCAGCAGGATCAGGTCGACCAGCTGCTGGGCCTGCAGGGGCGAACGGTCGTCGGTAGTGGCTCCTGCGCCTGGCGGCTTGCGATCGCCGCGGCCGACGCGGAACAGCCGGTCCACCTGCCGCGCGGTCATCTGCCGCCAGCCGGTGTCGCCCGTTTCGGCCACATAAAGCACGAAGTCGTGGGTCTTCTCGACGTCGGAGAACCACTCGGTGGGCGCGGTCTGCGCCTCGGCGCCGATGGTGGTGACGCTATAACCCAGCCTGGCGATCTCGGTCGCCAGCCGCTCCACCAGGGGCCTGAGCGCGCCCGGCGCGCCGAGCGAGATGAAGCCGAACACCGAGGGCTCGCCGACGCCGCCCTTGGTCACCGCTTGGCGGCTGCGCAGCATCATCAGCTTGGCGAGCTCGATCATCACCGCCGTGTCGGCCTCGCAGGCCTCCAGGAAGACGTCGCGCGGCACGGCGATGATCTCGCAGTCGCGCAGCGCCACCACATCGGCGGAGTGGGGCGCCTCGGCGATCAGGCTCATCTCCCCGGCCGGCTCGCCGGGGCGGATCACGCCCAGGAACTGGGTCTCGTGGCCGGGCTCGCGACGGAAGGCGCCGAGTCGTCCCGCGCGCAGGAAGTAAAGCTGGTCGGAGACATCGCCGGCCGCGAACAGGGTCGCGCCGCCGGGCAGGGAGAACCAGACGGCCTCTTCCTGCACGCGCTCCTGGTGGAAGAGCCGCGCCAGCGCCGACTCATCGGGAATCTCAGGCAGCCGGGACACGAGGACGACCCTAGCGCGCGGGCAGAGTCGGGGCCATGGCTGCCGGGCGCCGTTCGGCGGCAAGGCGCCCCACTGGCCAAAGCCCGCATCCGGTCCTAAGCCAGAGGCATGGCCCTGCACATGATCAAGCTGGTGGTCGGCTGCGACACCATCGAGGAGCTGCTCGAATGGCACGCGAGCCGTGGCCCCGGCGAGCCCTGGATCCTGCGCACCCGCCAGACGCCCAAGCGCGCGGCGGAGCTGGTCGACGGCGGCTCGGTTTACCGGGTGTTCAAGGGCGTGATCCTCTGCCGCCAGGCGATCCTCGACGTGAACACCGTGGGCGAGGGCGTCACGGCCCGCTGCGAGGTGACGCTGGACGAGACGCCGATCCGCGTCGCCCCGACGCCGCGCCGGGCGTTCCAGGGCTGGCGCTACCTGGACGGCAACGACGCCCCGCCCGACCTGCCGCAGGACAGCTTCGGCGACGTGCCCACCGACCTGGCGCGGCGGCTGCGTGAGGCCGGGGCCTGGTAGCCCACAGGCACGACCTGACGCCGCGTTGACCGGCCCGCCTCCGCCGCGCTCATCTAGGGGCTGGGTGATTCGGCGCGAAGCCGGCCGGGGTGAGGAGTTAAGAGATGCCGAAAGCCAGCGTGATCGTGATCGGCAACGAGAAGGGCGGGGCCGGCAAGTCCACCATCGCCATTCACACGACGACCGCCCTGCTGCACGCGGGCGCCACCGTCGCGGTGCTCGACCTGGACCTGCGTCAGCAGTCCATGGGCCACTTTTTCGCCAACCGCCGCGCCTGGCTTTCGGCCAACGGTGCGACCGCGCCCATGCCGGTGGAGCATCCGTTGAGCGCCGACGGCAAGGCGCTGGCGCTCGCGCCGGACGCCGAGGCCCTGGCCCGCTTCGAGGAGGCCTTCGAGGACCTGGCCGGCCACGCCGACTTCGTGTTGATCGACACGCCCGGGTCCGACACCGCCATAAGCCGCGCCGCCCATGGCCGCGCCGACCTGATCGTCACCCCGATGAACGACAGCTTCGTGGATTTCGACATGCTGGGCGTGGTCGATCCGGTGACCCTGGAGCTGAAGCGCCACAGCCTCTATTCCGAAACGGTCTGGGAAAGCCGCAAGGCCCGCGCGGTCAAGGACCGCAAGCAGATCGACTGGGTGGTGCTGCGCAATCGCCTGGCGCCCACCGAGGCGCGCAACCGCAAGCGCCTGGAAGAGCGGATCGAGACGCTCTCCAGGAAGGTGGGCTTCCGCATCGGCCCCGGCCTGCGCGACCGGGTGATCTATCGCGAACTGTTCCCCTTCGGCCTGACGGTGGCGGACCTGTCGCCGACCATCCGCCCGGTGGTGATGTCGCTGCAGCACGTGGCGGCGCGCCAGGAGCTGCGGGCCCTGATGACCGCGCTCGGCCTCTCGGGCTTCTCCGACGCCGAGCAGATCGCCGCCGAATAGATGGAGCGGCCGTGCTCTACCTGCTGATCGGGGCCGCGATCCTCTGGCTCCTGGTGGGTCTGGGGCGAGGGCAGATGGTGTTCAAGCGCCGCGAGTGGCGGCTGGTCTCCAGCGGCTTCGCGCTCGCCGCCTTCGCGGGCGCCGCCTATGTCGGCCTGCGCGGCGGCTGGGAAATCTCGATCATCCTGGTGATCCTGGGTCTGTGGCTTGTGACCACCGCGCGGCTCAACACGCCCAGGCCCGCCGCGCCGCCGCCGCCGCGCCGCTCCGCTGCGATGACCGAGGCCGAAGCCCGCTCGATCCTGGGCGTGGGGCCGGACGCCACGGCCAAGGAGATCAAGACCGCCTACACGCGGCTGATGCGCTCGGTGCATCCTGACAAGGGCGGCACGAGCGGCCTGGCGGCGCAGCTGAACGCGGCGCGCGATACGCTGCTGGGCGACTGAAGGTTCGGAACCTTGCCGCAGGATCGCGGTTCATCGGCCTGATGGACCGGTCAAAAGACATCCCTCCAGCCGAGACGCCGCCGTTGCTGAGCGAGGCGGAGATCAACGCGCTGATGCGTCAGCCGGTGCGGAGCCGCCCGGCGGTGACCGTGGTGGGGGACGAGGTCGTATCGGGCTTCACGCCCGCGCCGCCGTCCGAGCCGATCAAGCCGGCCGGATGACTTCGCAGGCGAGGCGCTTGGCCTTCAGCGCGTGGCACGCGCCCTTGGCGTCGGACTCGGTGAAGCCGGTGAACACCGCCTTGTAGCGACGTCCGGCCTTGTCCGCCGCGCCGCGGGCGCCGTCGAACTGGTCGCCGAACTTCTTCGCCACCAGGGCGATCTGGGCGCGGGCGTCGGACTTGGAGCGGAACTCGCCCACCTGCACGGCCCATTTGGCCTTGGCGAGCCGGGGGCTCTGCTTTTCGACAGCGACCTTGCCGGCCTTGCCGGCGGGCGCACCGGTCAGCACGATCTTCAACTGGTCCTGGTCGCCATCGCCCTGCTCGACGGGCGGGCGCACCACCGGGCCGTTCAGCTCGGTGGGCTCGAACATGTTCTGAGCCACCACGATCTTCTCGCCGTTGGCGCGGCGGCGCATGACGTCGAAGCCGGTGATCAGCAGGCTCTCGGCGTTCTCGTCGCGAAGCGCGGTCGAGGGCCCGCCCATGACCACGGCGATCAGCCGGCGGTTGTCGCGCACCGCGCTGACGGCCAGGTTGAAGCCCGAGGCGTTGGTGAAGCCGGTCTTCAGGCCATCGACGCCGGCCATGCGGCCCAGCAGGTGATTGTGGTTGGCGATGGTCTGTCCGCGGAAGCGGAATTCCTGCATCGAGAACAGCTTGTAGTACTGCGGGTAGTCCCGCATCACCGCGCGGCTCAGGATGGCGATGTCGCGCGCCGTCGACAGCTGGCGGCTGTCCGGCAGGCCCGAGGCGTTCACGAAGTGGGTGTTCTGCATGCCCAGTTCCTGGGCGCGCAGGGTCATCAGGGCGGCGAAGCGGCTTTCGGTGCCGCCGATCTTCTCGGCCATGGCCACGGCCGCGTCATTGGCCGAGCGGGTGGCCATGCCGTCCATGGCTTCCTCGACGCTGATCGAGTCGCCGGCGCGGACGCCCAGCTTGGTCGGAGACTGCGCCGCGGCGTGCGGCGAGATCACCACCCGGTCTTCCAGGTGCAGCTTGCCCGAGGCCAGGGCCTCGAAGGTCAGGTAGAGCGTCATGATCTTGGTGATCGACGCGGGGTAGCGCGGGCTGTCGGCGTGCTTGGCGTAGAGGATCTCGCCGGACTTCGCGTCCACCACGATCGCCGCGTACTTGGTCTGCGAGGCCGCCAGCAGATTCTGGAAGTAGGGAATCTGCGCGGTCGCCGGGGTGGCGACGACGGGAAGGGCGGTTGCTGCGGCCAGACCTAACGCTAGGAACAGGCGGCGGGCGCGCGTGGCGATCATGCTTCGTCCGTCGAATCAAAGGGTTGAGAACGGCCGTGAGACCGCCCTGGCATCTCCTACCATGACAGGCCGAACCTGAAATTAGAGTAAACAGGAGTTGAACGGGCGCTTTTGTCGCGGTGCGCCGCACTACAGTTCAGCTTCCTGATTTCCTTAAGGATTACAATTATTAACCTTCCGATTGTGCACTGCACAAAAAGTGATTGACTACTGCACTGCAACATGAGATACCCCTGTTGCGTTTAAAGAGGTCCCGCCCCCGGGCCTCTCGTCCACCCAGCCCCGATTCGAACCGAACCCCCGGAGATCACCCATGGCCGCCGCCGCCGAAGCCGTGAAGTCCACGGTCGACCAATTCACCGCCGCCTCGAACACCGCCTTCAAGGACGGCGTCGAGAAGACCCTCACCGCGCTCAACGACGCCAACGCTCACTCCAAGAAGAACCTGGAAGCGGTCGTGGCCTCGATCACCGCCGCCACCAAGGGCGCGGAAGCCCTGGGCGCCCAGGCGATGGCCTATTCCAAGACCTCGTTCGAAGCCAACGTCGCGGCCGCCAAGTCGCTGACCACCGCCAAGAGCGTGCAGGAAGTCGTCGAGCTGCAGACCTCCTTCGCCAAGTCGGCGCTGGAAGCCTACATGGCCGAGCTGGGCCGCATGACCGAGACCGTGTCAGCCTCGGTGAAGGACAGTGTCAAGCCGCTGAACGAGCGCGTGACCGCCATGGTCGAGCGCCTGCAGGCTGCTCGCTAAGAGCCCCCCAAGTAGAGTGCCGCCCCGCATAGCGTTTGGGGCGTAAGGGCCGGAGCCCAGCTCCGGCCCTCTTACTTTTCAGTGTTGGGGGCCGGAGCCAAGCTCCGGCCCTTTTCGTTTTTCGGGCCTGTTCGCGGGCAGGCGAGGGCGCTAGACCTGCGCCCATGTCCCAGATCGAAGATCGCCTCAGCGCCGCCGGCGTGGTCCTGCCGCAGCCCAACGCGCCCGTCGCCAACTATGTGCCGTTCGTGCGGGTGGGCGACCTCGTCCACATTTCCGGCCAGGTGTCGCTGGACGCGAACGGCGGCATCAAGGGCGTGGTCGGCGAGGATGTGGACCTGGAGACCGCCAAGCGCGGGGCCCGGCTCTGCGGCCTGTCGCTGCTGGCCCAGATGAAGGCCGCCTGCGAGGGCGACCTCGACCGGGTGGCCCGGGTGGTCAAGCTGGGCGGCTTCGTCCAGGCCGGCCCGAACTTCTTCGAGATCCCCCAGGTGGTGAACGGTTGCTCCGACCTGATGGTCGAGGCGTTCGGCGACGCCGGTCGCCACGCCCGCTCGGCCGTGGGCGTCTACCGCCTGCCGATGAACTTCGCGGTGGAGGTGGACGCCGTGGTGGCCGTCCGGTGAAGGCCCGGTTCCCATGAAGGACATGGCCCTGCAGGCGCGGTTCGGCGAGGCGTGGGAGCGGCTCTTCCACCCGCCGGTGGCGCACCGCGGGCTGTGGAGTCCGGATGGCGCGCCGGAGAACTCGCTGGCCGCGTTCCAGGCCGCCTGCGCCGCCGGCTACGGCGTCGAACTCGACGTCCAGCTGTCCGCTGACGGCGAGGCGATGGTTTTCCACGACGACGACCTGGCGCGGATGACCGGCGCCGAGGGCCGGCTTTCCGACCGCACCGCCGCCGAACTCTCCGAACTGCGCCTGAAGGGGACGGACGAGCGCATCCCGACGCTCGCCGAGACCCTGGCCCTGGTCGGCCGGCGCGCCCTGGTCCATGTCGAGCTCAAGACGCCCTGGGGTCACGTCGGGCCGCTGGAGCAGCGGACGCACGAGATCATCATCGACCACGCAGGTCCGGTCTGCATCATCGGCTTCAACCCCTACAGCCACGCCTGGTTCGCCGAGCGGTTCCCGGGCGTGATGCGTGGCCTGGACTCCTATTCCTACAAGAAGGCGCCGCATCTTTCCGAGGAGCAGCGCCACAGCTTTTCCCGGCTGGAGCATGTGGCGATCGCGCGGCCGCACTTCCTGGCGCTGGGCCTCGACATGCTGCCCAGCCACGAGGCCGCTGGCCTGCGCATCGAGGGCCTGCCGATCGTCGCCTGGACTGTCCGCAAGCCTGAGGAATGGGAGGCCGTCAGGGACGGTTGCGACAACCTGATCTTCGAAGGCTTCTCCCCTTGTTGAGGCGTGGGGCGTGAGTCTCAAGCCGGCGGTCACCATGGCCCGCCGTATCGCCGAGATCGGCCGCGAAGCCTGGGACGCCTGCGCCGCGCCGCACGGCAACCCCTTCGTGCTCTACGATTTCCTCGACGCCCTGGAAGCCACCGACTGCGCCGTGGAGCGCACCGGCTGGGGCCCGACGCACCTGGCGGTGGAGGACGAGGCGGGGCAGGTCGCCGCCGTCATGCCGCTCTACCGGAAGTCCCACAGCCAGGGCGAATACATCTTCGACCACGCCTGGGCCGACGCCTATGAGCGGGCGGGCGGCCACTACTATCCGAAGCTGCTGTCGGCCGCGCCGTTCACGCCCGCCACCGGCCCGCGCCTGCTGGCCCGGCCGGACGTCAACCTGGACGAGGCGCGCCGCTTCCTACTGGGCGGGGCGCTGACGCTCTGCGAACGCTACGGGACCTCCTCGCTGCACATCAACTTCCCGACTCAGGACGAGTGGCGCTGGATGGGCGAGCAGGGCCTGGCCCGGCGCGAGGGCCAGCAGTACCACTGGGAAAACCGCGGCTATTCCACCTTCGAGGACTTCCTGGCCGCCCTGTCGTCCGGCCGGCGCAAGACCATCCGCCGCGAACGCCGCGACGCCGTCCAGGGCCTGGAGATCGCCTGCCTGACCGGCGTGGAGATCACCGAGGACCACTGGGACGCCTTCTTCGGCTTCTACATGGACACCGGCTCGCGCAAGTGGGGCCGCCCCTACCTCAACCGCCCGTTCTTCTCCGAGCTCGGCGCGCGGATGGCCGGGCGCGTGCTGCTGGTGATGGCGCGGAAGGGCGGCCGCTGGATCGCCGGCGCGCTCAACCTGATCGGTGACGATTGCCTGTATGGCCGCAACTGGGGCTGCGTCGAGGACGTGCCCTTCCTGCACTTCGAGCTCTGCTACTACCAGGCCATCGAGTGGGCCATCGGCCGGGGCCTCGCCCGCGTGGAGGCCGGCGCCCAGGGCCAGCACAAGATCGCCCGCGGCTATCTGCCGAAGCCCGTCTATTCCGCCCACTACATCGCCGACCCGGCGCTGCGCGGCCCCGTCGAACGCTTCGTCATGCAGGAACGCGCCGGAGTGGAGCAGGAGATGGAGTGGCTGGCGGAGGAATATTCGCCGTTCAAGAGCGATTAGCCCGGCTTTCCCGGCGAAAGCCGGGATCCATGCGGTGCTCAACCAGCCACGCGAGTCATTCGGATTCAGCTTGGGCCCCGGTTTCCGCCGGGGACGCGGATCAACTCCGCTCCCAGGAGGCCTTCAGCAGCGCTTTTACTGAGGCGTCCACCGCCGCGGCGTTTTCCAACAGCAGCTTGGACTTCAGCCGCTCCGACCAGCTTTCGTTCTTCGGAACCTCCAGGCGCGGGTCGGCGTCCGGCGTGACCGCCAGGCCCAGCGAGGCCTTGCCGCCCTTGATCGGCTTCACCGACGCGAACTGGAACTCGCGGCTAAAAGAGGTGACCTGCTTGCGTTGGCCCATGACCACGTCGGGCAGTTCGTTGGCCGCGGCCTCGACCGCTTCCAGGATCGCCCGCGAGGCCGGGTCGGACCATAGGGCGTCACGCTGGGCGCCGCTGTCGTCGTCCCAGCGATGCTCGGACGGGAAGGCCACCGACAGCACGTGCATGGCGCGGTTCTGCAGCAGGCCGTAGTTCTCTTTGAACCAGGCCGCCTGTTTGCGCGGGCCGGTCTCCGGACAGGTCCTGGCGATCGCCACCCATTCCTCGAGCGTCTTGCCGGTGTCGCGCTCCAGGCTGGCCTGCACCGAGGCGAACCATTTCTGCTGGCGCGGCGACAGGCCCGACGGCGGGGCGATCTGCTTGCTGTCGGCGGCCATCGTTCCAACCTCCCGAGCGATTTGCTACCACCCCTGATCGGCTTCAGGAGCGCGGCCCATGAGCTTGGACGGGACCTACGACGACGGCAACATCTTCGCCAAGATCCTGCGCGGCGAGGCGCCGGCGGCCAAGGTGTTCGAGGACGACCACGTGCTGGCGTTCATGGACGTCTTCCCGCAGGCCAGGGGCCACACCCTGGTGATCCCCAAGCACTCTTCGGCCCGCAACCTCCTGGAGGAGGAGCCGCAGACGCTCTCCCACCTGTTCCAAGGGGTCCAACGGGTGGCCCGCGCGGTGCGCGCCGCGCTGAACCCGGACGCCCTGACGGTCACCCAGTTCAACGGCTCGGTGTCCGGCCAGACGGTCTTCCACCTGCATGTCCACATCATCCCGCGCTGGGAAGGCGTGGCGCTGGGGCGGCACGGCGAGAGCGGCATGGCCGATCCGGCCGAGCTGAAGATGTTGGCCGAGCAGATCGCGGCGAAGATCAGTTAGGGCGCGGGGCCGACAGAGCTCCGGCGGCGATCATCAGGACGGCCAGGATCAGCTTGATCACGGGAGTTCCTCCGATAGGCGCCGCGACCTAGCGATAGTGGCCGGGGATCCAAGCGCCGAAACGGTCGTAGTGGCCGCCGACCCAGGGGCCGCGTTCGCCAACCACCACGCGCTCGCGCACGGGATAGGTGGCGCAGGCCGACAGGGCGCCGGCGGCCAGGGTGAGGATCAGGGCGGTCAGGACAGCTTTGGTCATGGTGGGTCTCCTTCAGCGTGTCGGGCCTTCTTCAGGCTCAAGGCCACGCTAGGCCCGCCAAGCTGAACCGCCCGCGAGGCGGCCGGTCAGGCGACGTTCATCGACCCGACCTCCCCCGCAAAGCGGCGGGAGGGGGACCATCGGCCGTAGAGCCGATGGTGGAGGGGGCGAGCCCCAAGCTCGGCGCGCCAACTCGCTGGTTGAAAATCTGGAGGTGATGCTCGAGGTGATGCTCGCCCCCTCCACCGCTTGCTCTGCGGCGAGCGGTCCCCCTCCCGCCGTCGCTGCTGCGACGGGGGAGGCAGGTGCATCTAGTCCACCGCTTCCGGCTCGGCCTTGCGCTTGCCCTTCGCCGGCGTCTCGATGACCGGCGCGCCGGGTTCGTGGTCCTCGCCTTCGATGTCGAAGGCCAGCTTGCCGTCCCTGAGCACCACGCGCACGTGGCCGCCCTTGATCAGCTTGCCGAACAGGATCTCGTCGGCCAGCGGCTTCTTGATGTTCTCCTGGATCACCCGGGCCAGCGGCCGGGCGCCGTAGAGCTCGTCGAAGCCGTTCTTCGCCAGCCAGTCGGTGGCGTCGTCGGAGGTCTCGATCGTCACGTGGCGGTCGGCGAGCTGCGCCTCCAGCTGCATGACGAACTTCAGCACCACCTGGCGGATGATCTCCGGGGTCAGCGACTTGAACTGGACGATGGCGTCCAGGCGGTTGCGGAATTCCGGCGTGAACAGCCGCTTCAGGGCCTCGTCAACCTCGTCGTCCGCCTTGCCGCGGCCAAAGCCGATGGAGTTCTTCTGGGCGTCCGACGCGCCGGCGTTGGTGGTCATGATCAGGATCACGTTCCTGAAATCGACCTTCTTGCCGTTCGAGTCGGTCAGGGTGCCGTGGTCCATCACCTGCAGCAGGATGTTGTAGACGTCCTGGTGCGCCTTCTCGATCTCGTCGAGCAGGACCACCGCGTGCTTGTGCTGGTCGACCGCGTCGGTGAGCTGGCCGCCCTGGTCATGGCCGACGTAGCCCGGAGGCGCGCCGATCAGGCGGCTGACCGTGTGGCGCTCCATATATTCCGACATGTCGAAGCGCAGCAGCTCGATGCCCAGGGTCGAGGCCAGCTGGCGCGCCACCTCGGTCTTGCCGACCCCGGTGGGGCCGGAAAACAGGTAGCAGCCGATCGGCTTCTGGGCGTCGCGCAGGCCCGCGCGCGCGAGCTTGATCGAGGCGGCGAGCGACTCGATCGCCTTGTCC
>NZ_DASYAF010000015.1:0-4099 GCF_036501465.1 Phenylobacterium sp. | reverse complement strand
CGGTGACCGACGGCGCGGCCCTGGTCGACGGCCAGGGTCAGGTGCTGATCGACTTCAACCGCTGGAGCAACAGCCTGCTGGTCTCGCACCAGTCGAGCGGCGTCGACATCCAGCTGCGCCGCGGCAGCTAGAGCGGGCCCGTGGAAGAGTGTGAAGCGGTTTCCGTGATCTAGTAGGTCACGTCTGCGGTGTCGGTGACGACGTTGCAAAAGCCGTCGAAGCCCTTGTCGTCGCCCCAGAACACGATCCGCGTTATGCCGGGACCGGTCAGGGTGAAGCGCTGCGCCGGCACGTCGGAATAGCTGCGAATCTCGGCCTCGCCCACCGAGCCGAGCGCATGGCCCTCTGCGTCCATCGCGGTCGCGGTCCAGACCGGGTGGGTGACGCCGCTGGGCCCGGCGACCAGCCGTGAGCGGTTGAAGGCGAAGTTCACGGCGGGCCGGTCGAAGACCATGGCGTACTGGCAGGGGTGGCCGCCCTGCTGCAGCAGGACCGCGTCGCCGCGCGCGCCGGCCAGCGCATCGCCGCCATAGACATAGCGCGAATCCATCAGCACCACCGGCTGATCGGCGGGCGCGTCGAAGGTGATCCCCTTGGGCCGGAAGGCGGCGTTGAGGTCGGCGCCCTTCACCCCCTCGCGCGGAAAATCCTGTGCGACCGCCGCGGCGGCCGTCAGGGCCAGGGCGAGACCGGCAGCCACGGCTGCGAGATGAGTCTTCATGCGTATTGCTCCTTAGCGCCGATAGGCTTCGACCCGGCCGCTGGGGCCGATGAACCAGGACGCGACCCAGCCGGTCAGGCCGACGACGATGGCGCCCAGGACGGCGGCGAGGAAGTCGTGCACCTGGAAGCCGTGGAAAAAGAACGCGACCAGCTCCAGCATCAGGCCGTTGATCACCAGCAGGAACAGGCCAAGCGTGATGATGGTGATCGGAAAGGTCAGCACCACCAGGATCGGCCGGACGATGGCGTTGGCCAAGCCGAGCAGCAGAGCGGCGATCAGCAGGTCTTCGTCGGAACTGTAGTGGATGCCCGGCACGATGTGGGCCGCGACCCAGAGGCCGAGCGCCACGATCAGCACCCGTATGATGAAGCCGACCATCGGCTCGTCCTCCTCATTTCGCGCCGTTGAAGCGCGACCATAGCCGAAGCTTGGCGGCGGACGAAGAGCCTGGACGCCGACGGCCCGCCGCGCGATCATCGGCCCATTCAGAACAGCGGAATTGTTTGGGGGGAAGTCATGTTCAAACGCGCTTTGACGGCGCTCGCGCTGGTCGCGGGACTGACCGGCGGCCTCGGCGTCGCCGCGCAAGCGCAGGCGCCCGCCGCCGCGCCGGCGGCGCCCGCCGCGACCCCGAACGACTACACCGATCCCGCTGCCTGGCTCTGCCGGCCGGGGCGCAACGACGCCTGCGCGGTCAATCTCGACGCCACCGTCATCCAGGCCGACGGGACGACGTCGGTTGAGCGCTTCCATCCCGATCCGAACGCGCCGATCGACTGTTTCTACGTCTATCCCACCGTCTCCACCGACCCGGGCGGCAACGCCACCATGGCGATCGAGCCGGCGGAGACCAACGTGGTGCTGCACCAGTTCGCCCGCTTCGGCGCCAGGTGCCGGCTCTACGCGCCGATGTATCGCCAGATCACCCTGACCGCGTTGACGGCCAGGCTGATGGGCAAGCCGATCGCCAACACCAACTGGAACCTGGCCTATGAGGACGTCCAGGATGCCTGGAGCGAATACCTCGCCCACGACAATAACGGGCGCGGCGTCGTCCTGATCGGCCACAGCCAGGGGTCCGGCGTGCTGACCCTGCTGATCGCCGACAAGATCGACGGCAAGCCGGTGCAGAAGCAGGTGATCTCGGCGCTGCTGATGGGGACGGCGCTGCAGGTCCCGCCCGGCAAGGACGTCGGCGGCGCCTTCAAGACCATGCCGCTCTGCCATTCCGCCCGCCAGATCGGCTGCGTGATCGCCTATTCGTCGTTCCGCGCCGATTCGCCGCCGCCGCCCAACAGCCGCTTCGGCCAGGGCAACCCGGCGAAAGGCACGGTCGCGGCCTGCGTCAACCCGGCCGCGCTCGGCGGCGGTTCGGGCGCGCTGAGGGCCTATTTCAGCTCCAGCTCAGGCCAGATCGCCAACGCGGCCAGCCCGCAACCGGCCTGGACCACGCCGCCGCAGCCAATCGACACACCCTTTGTCGAGGCGCCCGGCCTGCTGAGCGCCGCGTGCGTTTCCGACAGCCACGGCAACTATCTGGCCATCACCATCCATCCCACGCCCGGCGGCCGGCGCGCCAACGACATCGGCGGTGACGTGATGTTCGGCGGCCGAATCCAGAAGGACTGGGGGCTGCACCTGCTCGACGCCGACCTGAACATCGGCAATCTGGTGGAGATCGTCGGCGACGAGTCGAAAGCCTATCTGGCGCAAGCCGGGAAGTAGCCGGCTTACGAGTTCGCGCTTTCGCCGTGGCGACGCGTCGGGCTATGACGGCTGACCATGGCTTCGAAGACTGAAAACCCGACCGAGATCTTCAAGCGGGCGATCGCGCACGCCGCGCGGTCGCTGGCCGAACAGCCGGACCTGGAGGTCACCTTCTCCGGCGACGGGCCGGCGCTGAACGGCAACCACGCGGTGCTGCCGCACCCGCCGCGCGACCTGTCGCCGAGGGAGACCTCGCGCATCCGCGGCCTGGCCGACCAGATGGCGCTGCGCCTCGCCCACCACGACGAGGCCTCCCACGCCAGGCTCAGGCCCCAGTCGCTGCAGGCCCGCGCCGTGTTCGAGGCGGTGGAGCAGGCCCGGATCGACGCCATCGGCGCCAATGCCTTGATGGGCGTGCGCGCCAACCTGACCTCGGCGCTGGAATCCAGCATCGAGAAGAAGGGCCTGAACCGCTTCGACGACCCGGCCGCGGCGCCGCTGGCCGACATCGTCGGGCTGATGGTGCGCGAGCGGCTGACCGGCGATGCGCCGCCCGACGCGGCCAGGCTGCTGGTCGAGCGCCACCGCGCCGAGATCGAGGCCAAGGCCGGCGCCGATCTCGACCGGCTGTCGGATAAGCTGGAAGACCAGGCCGCCTTCGCCCGCGTCGCCCGCTCGATCATCAAGGACCTCGACCTGGGCGAGGAGTTCGGCGACGACGCCGAGGACTCCGGCGACAGCGACACGCCGGAAATGCCGCGCGACGTCCAGGACGACATGGGCGAGGACGAGGACCAGGACGGCGAAGGCGCCGAGCCCGATCCCTCCAAGAGCTCCGACCGCGACGCCGACGGCTCGGAAGAGCAGCGCACCGAGGCCGAATCCGACGAGGACGCCGAACCCTCGGACGACGACGTCGAAATGGGCGACGGCGAAAAGGCCGCCCGGCCGGACGTCAAGGACCCGGGTCTGCGCGAACCGCCCTACAAGGTCTTCACCACCGCCCACGACGAGGTGGTCGGCGCCGAGGAGCTGTGCGACGCCGAGGAGCTCGGCCGGCTGCGCGCCTATCTCGACCAGCAGCTGGCCAGCCTGTCGAACGTGGTCTCGCGCCTGGCCAACCGGCTGCAGCGCAAGCTCCTGGCCAAGCAGAACCGCGCCTGGACCTTCGACCTGGAGGAAGGGATGCTGGACGTGGCGCGGCTGACCCGGGTGATCATCGACCCGACCGCGCCGCTGTCGTTCAAGCAGGAAGAGGATACCGAGTTCCGCGACACGGTGGTCACCATCCTGATCGACAATTCCGGCTCCATGCGCGGGCGGCCGATCATGGTGGCCGCCGTCTGCGCCGATATTCTGGCCCGCACCCTGGAGCGCTGCGCGGTGAAGACCGAGATCCTCGGTTTCACCACCCGCGCCTGGAAGGGCGGCCTGACCCGCGAGGACTGGCTGAAGGCCGGCAAGCCGCCGGCGCCCGGCCGACTGAACGACCTGCGCCACATCATCTATAAGTCCGCCGACGCGCCCTGGCGGCGCGCGCGGCGCAATCTCGGCCTGATGATGCGCGAGGGGCTCCTGAAGGAGAATATCGACGGCGAGGCCCTGCTCTGGGCCCACCACCGGCTGATCGGCCGCACCGAACAGCGGCGCATCCTGATGGTCATTTCC
>NZ_DASYAF010000014.1:0-30878 GCF_036501465.1 Phenylobacterium sp. | reverse complement strand
GCCATCCACCACCTGGCTCTGCTCGCGGGCCGTCTCCGCCCGCTCGGCTTCCTGGACCTTGCGCTGCTCCTCGGCGGCCTTGCGCTGCTCGGCGGCCTCGGCCTCCAGGCGCACCTTCTCGATGGCCGCGTCCTTGAAGGTCTGCACCGCGTCAGCCATGCGGCCGACCTCGTCCTTGCGGCCCACCGCCGGCACCGCGACCCCGTGGTCGCCGCCCGCCAGCCTGTCCATCGCACCCGTCATCGCACTGATCGGAGACGCGATCGCGCGGCTCAGCAACCAACCCATCAGGATCGAAAGGGCCACCGCCAGGGCGCCGCCGCCCGCCAGTGTCATCGCCGCCTGGCTCTGGGCGTTCGCCTGCCGCGTCGCGCGTTCCTTCAGCGCCGCACCCTCGGTCTGCTCATAGTCCTTCAGCAGGGCGCGAATCTTGTTCAACCGCCCCTTGCGGCCCAAGTCGACCAGCGCCGCCTCGTGGGTCACCGGATCGGCGGCCATCGCCACCTGATGATCCTGCTCGGCGAAGATCGCATCGACCTCGGCCTTGATGGCCTGGATGTGGCTGAGGTCCTCCGGCGCCTCGCGGGTCCAGTCGGCGATATCGGCGTGGTATTTCGCCTGCGCCTCATCGACCGCCTTCAGGAACGACTTGTCGCCGGTGATCGCGAAACCGCGCACGCCGTTCTGCCGCTCGATGATCTGCAGCTGCACGTCGTGGACGTAGTTGAGCTCGGCCACCTCCAGGTCGTTGTCCGCCACCGCGCCGCGGATGCTGCGCAGGTTCAAGAACACGGCCACGCACATCACCGTCACGATGGTCACGACGACGGCGAAGCCCACGGCGAACTTCTTGGAGATATTCAGGTCGTTGAAGGACATGGGGGTCTCGGCATAGGGCCCACCCCTCCGGCGGGCATTTCCCCGACGCCTTCCCAAGTTCGGATAAAGTAACGGTTAATTCCGGGAATCCGGGCCCCGGGCCCGTGCGCCGCGGGCTTGGCTAGCGGCCCGCCGCCAGGTCGCCGCTGGCCACCAGCAGCACCCGCGCCGCGCCCTTCGGCGCCAGCATCAGATAGCCGGAGGCGGCGTCGAAATAGACCCCGTCGCCCGCCGACAGCACCAGCGGGGCATAGAGGTGGTTGTGGAACTCCACCTCGCCGTCCAGCACCAGCAGATAGGCCTCGCCCTCGCCGGTCACCGCCGGGCCGTGGGCCTCCGGCGTCGCCGCCGACACTTCCAGGATCACCGGCGAGAAGCTCTTGGAGAGCAGGTCGCTGGCCGCGGCGCGGCCGCCCGCCGGGCCGATCCGCAGCTGGCCGCCCTCACCCGCCCGGGTCACCGAGCGGCGGCCGGATGGCGCGGCCGCGCCCTCCGCCTCGCGAGTGACCAGGCCCTCCAGGTCCACCTCCAGCGCCCGGCAGAGCCGCACCAGCTTGTCGTAGTTCAGCGCGTTCTGGCCGAGCTCCACGCGCGACAGGGTCGAGATCGGCACTCCGCTCTGCTCGCTGAGCTGGGCGAGGCTCCAGCCCCGGGCCAGCCGCAGCTTACGGATCGCCACCCCGCTCTTTTCCGACAGTCGAGACCGCATCCCGGACGATTCCCAGCTCACTTCGAACGCTGGGAGACTAGGGTGATTTCCCTGGCTTGCGACAGTCCCCGCGCCGCTAGTTTGCGGAAACCGGCGTGGCGCCCAAGACGATCGACGCCCTAGGCGGTGACGTTGAGCAATTGTCCCTGGCCGGACCGGCCCGGATCGCCGCCGGTCGCAGCGGCGCCGGCGGCCTGGGCGCCGTTCACCGCGTTGACGCCCAGCTTCGCCAGCGACCCGCCGAGGATCACGGCCGGGCTCTGGCTGCTGGCCGAAGCCGACTTGGTCTGGTGCGGGTCGTTGGGGTTCGGCGGCTGGCTGTTGGCGAGGACGCCGTAAGGGCCGTCCTGCGGATGGGCGGGGTCGATGTGCTTCTTGGCCTCGTCCACCTGCGTGCAGTTCTTGCACGCGTAGCCGTTGACCATCACCGGGCTCGGATAATTGACGGTGGTCATCGATTGTCCTTCGGACGGACCTGCGCTTCAGGCTCCAAGCCCTATTCGAAAAGCTGAACCAATCGGTTACGAGGGGCTGCATTCCAGCCCACGCTCAGAGGGATCCGCATGATCATCCGGGACATCGACACGGACGCCGACGCCGCCCACGAGATGTTCCAGTCCTTCGAAGGCATGGAGGGCCTGCCGAGCGCCGCCCCGCCCGTGCGGAAGCAGCTCTCCATCGAGACCTTCCTGCGCTCGGTCTATCCAGGCGTGCTGGTGGCGATCACCATCGGCCTGGCCGCCGACTGGTTGTCCGGCCACTACAAGGCGCCGGTCATGCTGTTCGCCCTGCTGTTCGGCATGACCTTCCACTTCCTGCACGAGGAAGGCCGCTGCATCCCCGGCATCGAGTTCGCCTCCAAGGCGGTCTTGCGCACCGGCGTGGCCCTGCTGGGCGCGCGGATCACCGTCGAGCAGATCAGGGACCTTGGCCCGGTGCCCATCGCCATGGTCGTCGCCGGCGTGACGACCACGGTGCTGATGGGCCTTCTGCTGTCGCGCCTGTTCGGGCTCAGCCGCTCGTTCGGGGTGCTGTCCGGCGGCTCGGTGGGCATCTGCGGCGCCTCAGCGGCGCTGGCCATCGCCTCGGTGCTGCCGAAGACCAAGGAGAGCGAGCGCGACGTGATCCTGGCTGTGGTGGTGGTCACCGGGCTCTCGACCATCGCCATGATCCTCTACCCGATGTTCGTCACCGCCATCGGGCTCGACAACCAGCGCGCCGGCCTGTTCCTCGGCGGCACGATCCACGACGTGGCCCAGGTGGTGGGCGCGGGCTACACCATCTCCCAGAAGACCGGCGACATCGCCACCTATGTGAAGCTGCTGCGGGTGGCCATGCTGCTGCCGGTGGTGGGGACCATCGCGCTCGTCCTGGCGCGCAGCGGGGCGTCCGGCGGCAAGGCCAAGGTGCCACTGCCCTGGTTCCTGTTCGCCTTCGCCGCCCTGGTGGCGATCAACAGCCTGGGCGTCCTGCCCAAGCCCGTCACCGACGCCGCCAACGACGTCTCCCGCTGGTGCCTGGTGGTGGCCATCGCCGCCTTGGGGATGAAGACCTCGTTCAAGTCGCTGATCGCCGCCGGCTGGCGACCGGTGGTCACCATGGTGCTGGAGACCGCCTGGATCGCGGGCCTCGTACTGAGCGTGGTCGAATTCGCCACCTGACTGCGCCCGAACGCCTCAGGCGACGCCCCCGGCGCCGGCGCCTTAACCCCAAGGAAAGGTCTCGGGCGCTCCGCTTGGGCCACGCCCGGATCGTTCCTGGGCGTCTCGGGTCGAGCGACGGACTGACGCTTCTGACGCGAACAGCGTTGCCGTGAGCGATCCCTGATCTACCATTGGTCTTGGACGGCTTTCGGATCCGGACATGCCCACCTTCAACGCCGGCGCCCTTGGAGTCGACTTCGACTCCGTCGATCTAACGGACCTCGCCCAGGCGCAGGTCTTCGGCGCCAGCGCGTCGGGCTTCTCGATCGCCGGGGACAACTCGACCTTCACGGTGTCCGGCGCGGGCTTCGTCTATGGCGGCGCCGGCCTGCCGGTCGGCGGGACCATCACCGAGGTGGACGAGACGTCGCTGGGCGCGACGGTCTTCACCTACACCGGCCTCACCGTCAGCGTCGCCGACGTGAACAACGCGCTCGCCACCGGCGACGACAGCCTGGTCAAGGCCGTGGTCTTCGCCGGCTCCAACGTGGTCAACGGCTCGAGCGGCCTCGACCTGCTGCGCGGCTACGCCGGCGACGACACCATCAACGGCAATGACGGCGACGACCTGATCAACGGCGGCGACGGGAACAACAGCATCGCCGGTGGCAATGGCGACGATGTCATCGTCACCACCTCGGGCTCCAACTACCTGCGCGGCGGCGACGGCGACGACCACATCCTGGGCGGCTCGGGCTTCGACGACATCAACGGCAACAAGGGCCAGGACACGATCGACGGCGGATCGGGCGGAAACGACTGGCTGGTTGGCGGCCAGGGCGACGACCTCATCATCGCCCATCAGAGCCACAACCTGCTCTACGGCAACCTCGGCAACGACACCCTGAACGCCGGATCCGACGGCGACACCCTGCGCGGCGGCCAGGGCGACGATGTGATCGTCGGCGGCGCGGGCGGCGACTACATCTCCGGCGACCGCGGCAACGACACCGAGACCGGCGGGGCGGGCGCCGACACCTTCCACAGCTTCTCCGGCGCCGGCCGCGACGTGGTCACCGATTTCAACCAGGCGCAAGGCGACCGCGTCCTGCTCGACCCCGGCACAGTCTTCACGGTGAGCCAGGTCGGCGCGGACACCGTCGTCGACATGGGCAATGGCGACCAGGTGGTCCTGCAGAACGTGCAGTTCTCCTCGCTGCACGATGGCTGGATCGTGGTCGGCCTGACCTGACCAGCCTGACCTGACCAGCCTGACCTGACGCGCCTGACTTAGCGGGTCCCGTACATCCGGTCGCCGGCGTCGCCGAGCCCAGGCAGGATGTAGCCGTGGTCGTCCAGCCGCTGGTCCACCGCCGCCGTCCAGATGCGCACGCCGGGATGGTGGCCCTGGAACTTCGAGATCCCCTCCGGCGCGGCCAGCAGGCAGGCCATGCGGATGTCGCGCGCCCCGGCCTCCTTCAGCCGGTCGACCGCGGCGATGGCGGTGTTGCCGGTGGCCAGCATCGGATCGATGACGATCACTGGCCTGTCCTCCAGATCCAGGGGGCTGCGGAAGTAGTATTCCACCACCTCCAGGGTCGCCGGCTCGCGGTAGAGGCCGATGTGCGCCACCCGGGCAGCCGGGGCCAGCTCCAGCATGCCGTCCAGCATCCCCATGCCGGACCGCAGGACCGGCGCGAACACCAGCTTCTTGCCGGCCAGCTGCGGCGCCGACATCGGCTGCATCGGCGTCTCGATCTCCACCGTCTCCAGCGGCAGGTCGCGGGTGACCTCGTAGCAGAGCAGGCCGCCGATCTCCTTCAAGAGCTGGCGGAAGCTCTTGATGGAGGTGTCCTTCCTGCGCATCAGCGTCAGCTTGTGCTGCACCAGTGGATGATCGACGACGGCGACGCCCTTGATAGCCATGGTCTGCCTCTAGAAAACCGTGCCGTCGGAGATGACGGCGATCGGCGGCCCGCCGTCGGCGCGGCGTTCGCGCGCGATGCGCCGCCCCGCCGCCCAGGTCCCGCCCTCCAGCACCCGCGCCAGCGGGAAATCGGATTCGCTCACGCCAAGCCGCGCGCGCACCAACGGCGCGATGCGGTCCAGGAGCGCCACGGTCAGCGCCCGCCAGCCCACCACCAGCGGCCCGTCCACCGGATGCTGGCGGCCGGCGTCGGCCGGGTCGGCGAGGCTGAGCACGCCCAAGTCCACGAACAGGCCGCCGTTGCGGTATTCCGCCAGGCCGGTCAGCCCATCGATCTCGACCACCTCCACGCCCGCGCGCTGCAAGGGCTCGATCAGCGAATAGGCCAGCCATTGCGACAGCTTGTGGATCGGCATGTAGCCGTCGCTGGCGTCGTCGCGCCTGATCGCCGGATGGCGCCAGCAGTCGCCCAGCGGAACCCCGCCCAGCGAAAGTCGCCCCGGCCAGATCGGTCCCAGGGCTTCCAGCAGCACCGCCAGGATGACTGGCGCGGGCAATCGTCTGTCCACGGCGCGGCTGGCCATGGCGTCGAACAGCGCGCCCGGCCGGCCTACCGCCTCGCCCAACCTGCGCAACAGGGCCGCACGGCCTTCGAGACCCACCAGCGGGTTGCCGTCGCGCACCTGGAAGCCTGTCGCCAGGACATCGGCGGTCATGCCGCCCAGGGCGTCGGCGCGGAGCGGATCGGTCGGATCGGTCGACATGGCCCCGGACTCGAACAGCCGCAGCGAGGCGATCCCCAGGCCCTCCGAGCGCGCCAGCTCCGCCCCCGTCGTCGCGTCGTGGTAACGCCAGGCCGCGCCCGCGCCGGCGTCCAGCAGCACCGAGGTGATCGCCAGGTCGAACTCCGCGCGCGCCCGGGCCGCGGCGTCCGTCCACGGATGGTCCCGCTCGGCCCACAGGTCGCGGCCGGCCACGGCGAAGTGCCGCCAGCGGGCATGGAAGGGAACGTTCAGGTCCGGATAGGCTTCGCGCGTCACGGTCGAGGTCAGGTCCGCCGCGGCCTCCAGCCGGCCCAGGTCCACGCGCCACTCGGCCACCTCGCCGGCCAGGGCGGCGGCCAGCATCTCATGCGCCCGCTCGCGAACGGCGCTCGCGGAAAGCAGGGACTCTGCGGCCTTCGCCGTCTCGATCGCGTTTCTATTCACAGAACCACCAGATAGAGCGTCATCCCCGGCCTTGCGCCGGGGACCCATACGCACCGATCGCGCAGGATTGCCTTCGACCTCGGTGTCTATGGGTGGCCGGGACGAGCCCGGCCATGACGAAGGGTTGAAGCTCAGAATTCCTTGAGGTCGCGGCCCACGACCTTCTTGAGGCCGGCCTTGGTCTTGGGCTTTTCGGGCGTGAAGTAGCCGGCGGCCTTCTTGGCCTCCATCTCCACGCTGGCGTCGTCCGGGACCAGCCAATCCGGGATCGGCACCCGCTCACCGATCTCGATGCCGCCGCCCACAAGGGCGTCGTACTTCATGTTGGACATCGAGACGAACCGGTCGATCCGCCGGATGCCCAGCCAGTGGATGATGTCGGGCATCAGCTGCTGGAAGCGGGCGTCCTGCACGCCGGCCACGCATTCGGTGCGCTCGAAATAGGTCGCGGCCTGGTCGCCGCCCGGCTGGCGCTTCCTGGCGTTGTAGACCAGGAACTTGGTCACTTCGCCGAGCGCGCGGCCTTCCTTGCGGTTGTAGGCGATCAGCCCGGTTCCGCCCGCCTGGGCGCCCGCCACGCACTCCTCGATGCCGTGCGTCAGATAGGGGCGGCAGGTGCAGATGTCCGAGCCGAACACATCGGAGCCGTTGCATTCGTCGTGCACCCGGCAGGTCAGCGGAACGCGCTTGTCGCCGATCTTCGCGGGATCGCCGAACATGTAGAGGGTGATGCCCCCGATCGGCGGCAGGAAGACCTTGATGTCGGGCCGAGTGACGAGCTCGGGATACATGCCCCCGGTCTGCTCGAAGAGGGTGCGGCGAAGCTGGGTCTCGTCCACCTCGAACCGCTCGGCGATGCCGGGCAGCCACCAGACCGGATCGACCGCCGCCTTGGTCACCGCCACGTCGCCGCTCTCGTGGACGATCTCGCCATCGACCTTCAGCCGGCCGGCCGCGATGGCCTCGTGGATCTCCGGTAGGTCGATGCGCGCCTTGGTGACCGCGATGGTCGGGCGGATGTCGACGCCCTCGGCCAGTTCCGCGGCGAAGTCCTCGGCCACCCGGTGGCCCCAGGGATCCAGGCTGACGATCTTGCCGGGTTCCGACCACTGAGCATGTGGGCCGATCGGGACGACGGGATAGGTGTTGGTCAGCTCCGGCCGCGCCTCGGCGGCCATGGCGCCGGAGGAAATGGCCAGGGCGCGATAGATCGAATAGGCGCCGCCGTGGGCGCCGATGGCGTTGCGGTCGGCGCCGGCGTTCGGCGTGGCCACCACCGGCCCCCGCGCGCGGGCGGTCTTGGCGTCCCAGTGGATCGGGAAGCGGCTCGGCTGCCCCGCGCCGGGGTGCGAGGTGAGCCGGATGTGGGATGTCCTGTTGGCGGACATAGGCAGACTTCAGACCTCCAGAATCGAAAAGGCCCCCGCCAGCTCGCCGGCATAGGGCCTTTGAGCGGGGATTTTGCGCCCACCCATCAAAAATGACAATCATTGCCACTTTCCCCATGGCGCTCGATCCGGGGGCGCCTGAAAAGGCCGCGTGAGCCGCACCGCCTTCCGCGCCGCCCTGTTCCACACCCTGGCCGACCCCATGGGCGCGCCTGCCGCCGAGGCTTGGGCCTACCATCCCGACGGCCTGCTGATCGTCGAGGACGGCCATGTCGCGGGGTTCGGCGCCTATGCGGACCTGGCGCCGAGCCTGGGCGAGGAGGTCACGGTCGAGCACCTGCCCGGCAAGCTGATCACCCCCGGCTTCGTCGACGCTCATACCCATTATCCGCAGACGGACGTCATCGCCGCCTGGGGCTCGCAGCTGCTCGACTGGCTGACCAACCACACCTTCCCGGCCGAGCTGGCCTTCGCCGACCGCGCCCATGCCGACGCCGCCGCGGCCTTCTTCCTGGACGAGCTGCTGCGCAACGGCACCACCAGCGCGCTGGTCTTCTGCACCGTCCACAAGACCTCGGCCGACGCCTTGTTCGAGGCGGCGCTGGCGCGCGACATGCGGCTGATCGCCGGCAAGGTGCTGATGGACCGCAACGCGCCCACCGCGCTCTGCGACACGGTGGAGACCGGCCGCGCCGACACCGAGGCGCTGATCCGCGCCTGGCGCGGCCGCGGGCGGCTAGGCTATGCGGTCACCCCGCGGTTCGCCGTCACCTCGTCGGACGCTCAGCTGGCCATGGCGGGCGAGGTGGCCGCCACCCATCCCGACGTGCTGGTCCACACCCACATGTCGGAGAACCTCGACGAGATCGCCCGGGTCGGCGAGCTGTTCCCCGACGCGCGCGACTATCTCGACGTTTACGCCCGCTTCGGCCTGGCCGGACCGCGCTCGGTGTTCGCCCACTGCGTCCACGCCGACCAGGGCGTGCTTGCCCGGATGCGGGACGCGGGCTCTGCCGCCGCCTTCTGCCCTTCGTCGAACCTGCTGCTGGGCTCTGGCCTGTTCAGCCTGAAGCAGGCCTGCGCCTGCGGCGTCACCGTGGGCCTGGGCGCCGACATCGGCGCCGGCGCGAGCTTCTCGCTGCTGCACATGATGGGCGAGGCCTACAAGGTAGGCCAGCTCTCCGGCGAGGCGCTGGACCCCATCCATGCCTTCTATGTGGCCACCCTGGCCGGGGCGAAGGCGCTGAAGATCGACCACAAGGTGGGCAACCTGGCGCCCGGCAAGGAAGCCGACTTCCTGGTGCTGGACCCCGCCGCCACCCCGCTTCTCGCGCGGCGCACGGCCGCGGCGGCGAGCATCGCCGAGGTGCTGTTCGCGCTGTCGATCCTGGGCGACGACCGCGCGGTCGCGCGCACCTACCTGGCCGGCCGCGTGGCCCATAGCCGCAGCTAGGGGGCCGCCGCCGACAGCTCCAGGATCGCCACCATCAGGTGGTAGAAAGAGGTCGCCGGCGAAGGCTCCTCGACGAAACTCCCGTCGGGCAGCATCCGGTCGCGCCAGGCGCCGCGCTTGGGCGTGTCGAGATACTTCGCCAAGCCCCGCGCCGCGCGCAGCGCATCGTCGTGGCGTCCCAGCGCAAGCGCGGCCTTCAGGTGCTCGGTCTGCACCCAGAGCCGTGCCGCGCCGTCGCGTACCGTCAGGTCTTCCCAGAGCGCGTTCACCGCCACCTCGCGCACCGGATCGACGCCCCTGATTCCCGTGACATAGAGCCGTCGCGCCATCTGCAGGGCGTCATCGCGGCCCCGCGCGCGGCCCCAGCGTTCCAGCAGCCAGGCCCATTCGAACTGGTGGCCGGGTTCGATCAGCCCACCCTCGCCCTCCAGCGCCCGCCAGTCGGCGTCGAAGAACTCGCGCAGCACCGCGCCCCTGGGCTCGATCAGGCGGTCCATGGCCAAGCCCGCGATCTCGTCGCTGAGCGCCGCCCAGGCCGGCCCGCCGACCGCCTCCCAGGCCTGCGCGCTTTCGAACAGATGCATGTGGCAGTTGGCCTGGTAGGGATGCGGCCCGTTCTCGCGGAAGCCGCCGCCGGCCGTGCGCCGGTCGCCGAGCGCCGCCAGCGCCCGCGCCGCCGGAGCTTCCAGGTTGGGTTCGCCGGCCGCGGTAAGCGCCGCCTGGGCCAGCATCAGGAAGGCCTGCTGGTAGTTGTCGGCCTCGCGGTCCAGCGGCGTCCCGTCGCTCGCGGCGCTGTTCATCACCAGGCCGTCGGGCCGCTGATAAGCGGTCAGGAACCGGGCGAACCCGGTCCGCGCCGTCTCCAGCCACCGGCCGCCATAGCCGGCCCGCGCCGCCTCAGCGTAGACGAACACCTGCCGCGCCTGGGACCGCGAGCGCCTGGGCGCCTCCACCGCCCGGCCCTCGACGCTCAGCTTCTCCTGGAAGAGGCCGCCAGCGGGATCGATCCCGGCGTCGGCCCACAGCGGCAGGGCCGCCTCGGCCAGCCAGGCCTCATACCAGCGGGCCGCGCCCTCAAGGGTGTCGAACTCGGATGTCATCGCGCCGCCTTATGGCGGATTCCGCGCCGGCCCGTCAGTCTTTTGCCGGAACGGGCTAGGCGTCGTGTCCGCGCGCCGCATGGGCCACGTGGAAGGCGCCTGAATGGGAGAGCACGATCCAGTCGCCGCAGCGGGCGACCACCGGCCCCTCAGGCGTGCGCACCTGCACCGCCGCTCCCTCGATCACCGTGCAGGCCTGTTCGCCCAACCAGTTCCACAGCGTGCGCCAACCCCTGGCGTCGCTGGGCGGCGGCACGCGCAGGGCGGCGCCATGGTCGAACGGCGGATGGAGCGGAATGGGGCGCATGGGTCCCTGGGCTGCAGTCGAATCGTCGAACCCCGAATTCGGGCTGCTTCGGTGACCAACTGCTTAATCGGCTGTCGGACCGGCTGCGCCACCGCACCCGCCAGGGTTTTGCGAGCCATTGAACAACGACGCTGCGACGGTTTGCCAACTCGCTTTACGCGTGCGTCAAGCATAGAGGGCGTCCATGGAAGTCTGGCGGAAACTGCCCACGGATCAGGCCTCTAGCGGTTGGCCCGCATTTTGTGGCGCCATCCGTGCCGGAGCGGCTTTTCAAGTCCGAAATACTTAGCTTAACTTACGGTAGAGCCATCGCGCGGGTCCGGGGGGACAATCGACCGTGGAGAATGATGGCCGGGGAGATTGAATTGAACGATCCATCGACGAAGGCTCCCGACCCTATGGACGTGGCCCTGGGGGCGGCCGTTCGTATCCGCCGGCGAACCATCGGGATTTCCCAGGAAGCGCTGGCCGAGCAGTGCGGCGTCAGCTTCCAGCAGATCCAGAAGTACGAGAACGGCGCTAACCGCATCTCCTTCTCGCGCCTGGTGCAGATCGCGCGCGCCCTGCAGTGCCGCGTGGTGGACCTGATGGACGTGCTGGACGGCCCGGACCGCGAGGCGACCGGCGACCTCGACCTGCTCACCCGCATGCGCACCCCCGGCGCGCTCGAGCTGCTGGCCGCCTATGAGCAGATGCCGCCCGAGGCGCGCACCGCGCTCGTCACCCTGCTGCGCGCGCTCACCAACCACGCCGCCGCGGCCCCCGAAGCCGCCGCAGCCAAGGCCCGCCAGCTGGCCTGACCGCCTCTCCCGCTCGCGTCGCGGGAGAGCGGTGGCCTACTCCGCCAGGACCTTGTCGATCACTTTCCTGGCGCCGTCGCCGGCCCAGTCCGCCTCGCCGGAGATGCGGCCGCGCTCCAACCCGTCCTTGCCCAGGATCAGCGTGGTCGGCATGCCGCTGGCGGTCGGCTTCAGGATGAAGGGCAGCTTTCCCGCCGGGTCGTTGTAAAGCTTGAGCGGGGCGTTCCCCGCGATGAACGCCTTGGCCTGGGCCAGGGCTTCCGGCTTGTCGATGGAGACGGCTACCACCGCGACGGGCCTGCCGGCATAGGCCTGGGCCAGCTTGGCGAGCGTCGGCATCTCCACCTTGCAGGGCCCGCACCAGGTCGCCCACAGGTTCATCACCACCACCTTGCCCTTGAAGCTGGCCGGGGTGACCGTCTTGCCGTCGGCGTCCTTGAACGCATAGGCGGGCGGCGCGACGCCGTCGGCCGGATGCTCCAGCTTCTTGGCCACGTCGTGGGTTTCGGGCGCCTCGGCGACAGAGCCGGACGAGGGGCCGGAGGTCGCCACCGCGGTCTTGTTCTCCGCCGGCTTGGTCGCCGACTGAGCTATGATGTAGACAACGCCTGCGACGCCTATGGCAGCGGCGCCCCAGAGGGCCCATCTCAGGACCCCGCCCCTGGGCTTGGCCGCGGATTCTTCGCTCATATGACCGACTCTTCCTCTGACACCCCGAACACGACGCAGGCTGGCGGCCAGGCGATGTGGGGCGGGCGTTTCTCGGACAAGCCGGCCGAGCTGATGCAGGCGATCAACGTCTCCATCGGCTTCGACAAGCGGCTGGCGGCGCAGGACCTGGCCGGTTCCCGCGCCCACGCGGCGATGTTGCAAAAGGTGGGCGTCATTACAAGCGAGGACGCCGCGGCGATCCTGAAGGGCCTGGACGCCATCGGTCGGGAGATCGAGGACGGCCGCTTCCCGTTCCGCGAGGAATTCGAGGACATCCACATGAACGTGGAGGCCCGGCTGCGTGAGTTGATCGGGCCCGCCGCTGGGCGCCTGCACACCGCGCGCTCACGCAACGACCAGGTGGCGCTCGACTTCCGCATCTGGGTGCGCGACGCCGCCGAGCGGACCCACGGCCTGATCCAGGCCCTGCAGAAGGCGCTGGTCGCCAAGGCCGAGCCGCACGCGGCGACGCTGATGCCGGGCTTCACCCATCTGCAGCCGGCCCAGCCGGTGACCTTCGGCCACCACCTGATGGCCTATGTGGAGATGTTCGGCCGTGACGCCGGCCGCTTCGCCGACGCCCGGACGCGGATGAACGAGAGCCCGCTGGGGGCCGCGGCCCTGGCCGGCTCGCCCTTCCCCATCGACCGGCATGCGACGGCGACGGCGCTGGGGTTCGATCGGCCGACCGCCAATTCCCTGGATTCGGTGGCCGACCGCGACTTCGCGCTGGAGTGCCTGGCGGCCGGGAGCGTCTGCGCCATCCATCTGTCGCGCCTGGCCGAGGAAATCGTGATCTGGATGACGCCGCAGTTCGGCTTCGTGCGGCTCACCGACGCCTTCACCACCGGCTCATCGATCATGCCGCAGAAGAAGAACCCCGACGCCGCCGAGCTGATCCGCGCCAAGGCCGGACGACTCCTGGGCTCGTTCACCCAGCTTGCCGTGGTGATGAAGGGCCTGCCGCTGACCTATTCGAAGGACATGCAGGAGGACAAGGTCCCCACCTTCGAGGCTTTCGACGCCCTGGAGCTGTCCCTGCGCGCCATGGCCGGCATGGTGGCCGACCTGGAGCCGGTTCCCGATCGCATGGCCGCCGCCGCGGGGGCGGGCTACGCCACCGCCACCGACCTCGCCGACTGGCTGGTGCGCGAGCTCGGCCTGGCGTTCCGCGACGCCCATCACATCACCGGCGCGGCCGTGAAACGGGCCGAGGCGCTTGGCTGCGACCTGCCCGGCCTGCCGCTCGCCGAGCTACAAGCCCTGGAGCCGCGCATCAGCGCGGGCGTTTACGACGTGCTGACGCCGCAAGCCTCGGTCGCCAGCCGCACAAGTTACGGCGGGACCGCCCCCGATCAGGTGCGGGCCCAGATCAAGCGCTGGAAGGAGACCCTCCCATGATCCTTCGCCACCCTCTCGTCCGGACCGCCGCGGCGGCCCTGTTGCTCGCCGCACCCCTGGGCGCCTGCGGCAAGCTGGGCCAGCTGGAGAAGCCGGGCCCGCTGAACGGCGCCGGCCGCGCCACCGACCGCGCGGCCGACGAACAGCAGCGCCAGGCCACCGACCCGCAGCGCCCGGTCGACACCGTCGACCCGCGCGACCGCGCCAGCGATCCGGCCCCGCCGCGCGCCCTGCCCATCGAGGGGTCCGGCCAGAACCCGTTCGGCCAGCCGCCGCCCGGCTCCTTCTCCAACCCCTTCGCCAATCCGCGATGAACCACTTCGAGCTGAAGGGGGGCGAGCTCGCTTGTGAGGACGTGCCGCTGTCGACGATCGCGGACGCGGTCGGCACGCCGGTCTATGTCTATTCCTCGGCCACCTTGGTCCGACATTTCACCGTGCTGCGCGACGCGCTCATCGGGGCCGGGCTGAAGGACCCGCTGGTCGCCTTCGCCGTCAAATCCAATCCCAACGTCGCGGTGATCCGCACCCTGGCCCAGGCCGGCGCGGGCGCCGACGTGGTGAGCGAGGGCGAGATCCGCCGCGCGCTGGCCGCCGGCGTGCCGGCCTCGCGCATCGTCTTCTCCGGCGTCGGCAAGAGCGACGGCGAGATCGAATTCGCGCTGCAGGCGGGCGTCGCCGAGATCAACCTGGAATCAGAGCCCGAGCTCGACCTGGTGGACGCCGTGGGCCGCCGGCTCGGCAGGCGCGCGACCGTCGCCATCCGCGTGAACCCCGACGTGGAGGCTGGTGGCCACGCCAAGATCTCCACCGGCAAGGCGGAGAGCAAGTTCGGCGTCAGCCTGGCCGAGGCCGAGCGGCTCTACGCCAAGGCTTCCAACCTGCCGGGCGTGCGCCCGGTGGGCGTCGCCTGCCACATCGGCAGCCAGATCACCGACCTGGCGCCCTTGGAGGCCGCCTTCGTGAAGATGCGGGCGCTGGTGGAGCGGCTGCGCGCCGAGGGCCTGTCGGTCGAACGACTCGACCTTGGCGGCGGCCTGGGCGCGCCCTATTTCAACACGCCCACCCCGCCGGAGCCGGCCGACTATGCGGCGATGATCGCCCGGACCATGGCCGGCCTTTCCGGCGTCCAGCTGGCCTTCGAGCCCGGTCGGATGATCGCCGCCAACGCCGGCGTGCTGGTGACCAAGGTGCAGCACGTCCATGCCCGCCCGGAGGGCCGGAAGTTCCTGGTGCTCGACGCGGCCATGAACGACCTGCTGCGCCCGGCCATGTATGACGCCTTCCACGACATCCGCCCGGTGGCGCCGCGGCCCGGCGAGCCCATCGTCTACGACGTGGTCGGCCCGATCTGCGAGACCGGCGACACCTTTACCCGCGACCGCACCCTGCCGCCGCTGCAGACCGGCGACCTGGTGGCCTTCATGACCGCCGGCGCCTATGGAGCGGCCATGTCCAGCGAGTACAATTCGCGCCTGCTGGTCCCCGAGGTGCTGGTGAAGGGCGACCGGTTCGCCGTGGTGCGGCCGAGGCCCACCTACGACGACATGCTGGCGCGGGAGGCCAACGCCCCATGGCTGGATTGACGCTCGACCGCCGAGGCCTGATCGCCGGGGCCGCGGCCGCCGCGGCTGCCCTGCCGGAGGTGGCGAAAGCCGCCGTCCGCTGGTCGCCGGGCGGGCTGAAGGCGGTGGAGGATGAGGCCCGCGCCAGCGAGGTTCGCGGCATGGTGGTGCTGGCCGCCGGCCATCCGGTCTTGCAGTTCGGCGAGCCCGCCGCCGTCGACCGCATCGCTTCCTGCCGTAAGTCGTTCCTCTGCGCGCTCTACGGCATCGCGCTCCGCGACCGGAAGATCGATCTGGACGCCCACATCGGCGACCTCGGGATCGACGACTATACGAAGCTGACAGACCTGGAGAAGAGCGCCACCGTGCGCCAGCTCCTGCAGGCCCGCTCCGGCGTCTACATCCCTTCGTCGGCCGAGACGCCCGCCATGAAGGCCGCCCGGCCGGCCCGCGGCAGCCATCCGCCGGGGACCTTCTGGTACTACAACAACTGGGATTTCAACGTCCTGGGCGAGATCTACCAGCGGCTCACCGGCTGGTCGGTGTTCCAGGCCTTCGAGCACCAGCTCGCCAGGCCGCTGGGCTTCCAGGACTTCGACCCGCTGCGCGATGCGCGCTACGGCTACGATCCGCAGGCCCCGCGCTTTCCGGCCTACAACCTGTGGCTCTCGGCCCGTGACATGGCGAAGTTCGGCCAGCTCTACCTGCAACAGGGCCGGTGGAAGGGCGTCGAGATCGTGCCCGCCGACTGGGTGGCGCTGACCACCAAGCCGATCTCGCCCACCGGTCGCAAGGGCATCGAGTCCGGCTACGCGTGGCTGTGGTGGGGCGACATGGATCCGTCGAGCGGCCTGCCGCCGGGCAGCTATCTCGCCGCCGGCAACGGCGGCCGCTACATCATCGTCATGCCGGCCATCGACACGGTCATCGCCTGGCAGCCCTTCGAGGTCCGCGGCCGCCCGCAGGCGAAGATCTACACCGAAGACGGCGCGCTCGACCGGCTGATCCTGAAGGTCGTGGCGGCGCGCCAGGCCATCTGACCCATCGTGCTCTAGGCGAAGCGGCCAGCCTCGGACTATGCAGGGGATGATGTCTTCGCGAATCCGCCATCGGCGCCTCGCGCTCCCGGCCGCCGCCCTGCTGGCCGCCGCCGCGCTCAGCGCCTGCCAGGAGGGCAAGCCGCGCCACACGCCGCCGGATCCCATGGCCGGCGCTTCGCCGCCAGTGGAGGACACGCCGCCGCCCAAGGCCCTGTCGGAAGGCCTGCCCAAGCGGGCGGGCACGCCGATCTTCACCCTGGACCACGTGGGGGCCGCCTTCGATCCGCTGGGCAAACCGCCGGCGGTGACGCCGCGCGACCGGCCGGTGGTGTTCGACGGCTTCGGCCTCGACGACCTGGCCAAGGCCCCCGGCCGCGGGGTGGACGTCACGGTGGACGGCAAGGTCTATGGGACCGCCTATGGCGCGACCCGCCGCGACGTGGCGGTCCACTTCAAGGACCAGAACCTGGCGCCCGTGGGCTTCCGCATGGTTCTGCCCTCCGGCAGCCTGGCGGTCGGGCCGCACAGCGCGACGGTGCGGGTGATCGCCGCCGATGGGCGCAGCTACGAAGAGTCCCCCACGATCCGGTTTTCGGTGAAGTAACCGCGCGCGGCCCAGCTTGACGCCGCATCGCGGCTCAGATGTGTCTAGGGCCGCTCCAAGGCCGGAACCGTTCCCATGCGCAGCCTGTTCGCGACCCTTCTGGGCCGCGCCCGCACACCCGCCGAAGCCGCGCCGGCGGCGACGGCGTCGGCCGTCCCGCCCGTGCAGCTCGAGGCCGGCTCGCCCGCCGAACGGACGCCGACCCAGGGCCTGGTGATCATCGAATACCGTGGCCTGGCCGAGATCGCGGGCGCGGCGACCCTGCAGGTCCGGGTGGCCGGCGACGAGCGTCCCGCGCTGGAAAAGCAGATTCGCTTCAGTCCCGGGGCGGCCCCCGACTGGTTTGCCCTGCACGGCCACCTGCTGCCCAACGGCCCGACCCGCATCGCCCTGCGCCTGGTCGAGGGCGGCCGGACCCTGGCGGAGACGGCGCTGACGGTGCTCCTGCGCAACGAAGGCCCGACGGCCGAAGCGGTGGCCGCCAGCCTGCGGGCGCGCGGCGCCCCGCTGATCGTCGACGGCGTCTGCGACAGCGCGGCCTACGACTATGCCGACCCGGGCCTGACCGCCTGGTTCGATTCCGGCCCCGAGGCGGTGGAAGCCCACCTCACCGACCTCTCGGCCCGCGGCGCGACCAGCGCGGCGGAGATCGTCGCCCTGCGTCAGTTCGCGGACGAGGGCTACGCCGTCCTGCCCACCCGCATCGCGCCGGAGCTGCTGGGCCGCCTGAACGCCGCCCTCGACGACGCCGTCGCCAACAAGGTCGAGGGCTACGCCTGGGGCGACAGCCAGCGGCTGCACAATCTGCACGACCACTATCCGGCGATCCGCGAACTGTGGCTGCACCCACAGATCCTGCGCATGCTGTCGCTGATCTTCGGCGAGCCACCCAAGCCCTGCCAGTCGCTGACCTACATCTTCGGCTCCGAGCAGCAGTATCATCAGGACTTCATCCACCTGACGCCGTTCCCAGCCGGGCGGATGTGCGGGGTCTGGACGGCGCTGGAGGACGTGCAGCCGGAGTCCGGGGAGCTGATCGTCTATCCCGGCAGCCACCGGTTCGACCGCGTCTTCCTGGCCGACGCCGGCATCGCCAAGGTGGGCGAGGACTGGAGCGCCTTCGGCGAGACCGTGGCCAAACGTTGGGGCGAGATGATCAAGGCCAGCGGAATCGAGCGCCAGACCTATCGGCCCAAGGCGGGCGAGGTGCTGATCTGGCACGACAACCTGATGCACGCCGGCATGGTGCGGCGCGATCGCGACAAGTCCCGCCGCTCCATCGTCGGCCACTATTTCGCCGGCGGCTGCATCGCCTACCACGACTCCTCGGGCCGGCCCGGGATGCTGCACGAAGCCGGCTAGGGCTCCGGGATGGCCGGCTTCGACTGGTTGAGGCGCCTGGCGCAGCGGGGACGGCCGCAGCCGGCGGCTGAGGCCGACGAGGCCGACGAGGCCGTGGTCGAGGCCCTGCTCGCCCTCGGGTTCGACGCCGCGGCCTATCTCACCGACTATCCGGTGATCGGGGCGATGTCGGCCAGAGAGGCCGCCCGCCACTTCCACCGCTGGGGCCGGCCCGAGTGGCTGCGCGTCCGCTTCGCCCAGCCCTTCGCCGTGGCCCAGGCGCGGATCGAGACCCTGGACCTGCCCGAGGCGCAGAAGGACCAGTTGCGCATCGACCTAGCCGCCTCGGCGCTGTGGCAGGCCGCGCCCGCCGGGGACGGCGCCGAGGACCTGCTGCGGCCCAGCCCCGCCTATCGGCCCCTGCCGATCCTGTCCGACAGCCACGGCCAGCTCTACCTGACCGAACAGATGCTCTGGTCCGGCCGCTGGGCGCCGGCGCCCTTGCTGTGCGTGGGCGCCTCGGCCCGCGGGCTCGGCAATCCGGCGTCCCGCGCCCAGGCCGGCGAACGGATCCGCGCCCATCTGCAGCGCCTGGAATCCGCTCCCGGCGTCGAGGCCGCGCTGCTGAAGTTCGGCCAGGTGGACCTGGAGTTCGTCTACGACTATCGCCGCGTCCGCGACGGCGCCCGCGTCTTCGACCTCGCCGACGCGGAAGCCTTCGCCCGCGACAGCGCCCGCCGCTATGTCGATTTCCTCGCCGAGTCGCAGGCGCGGACGCCGATCCGGCTGGTGGTCACCGCCGCCCTGCCGCCGGCGCTGGGCGACGCGGCCCTGCGCGAGGGCTACATGAACGCCCACATTGTCCAGCTGCACAGCGAGCTTTCCCCGGACGCCCTGCGCGCCGCGTTGCAGAGCCTGGGGATGCCGGACTGGCCCACCCGCACCGCGCTGGCGGGAGTCTTCAACGACGTGCTGGCGGATGGCTGCACGGCGGCCGGCCTCACCTTTTACGACGACTTCACGCCGCTGGTGGGGCCTGAGGGCGTGATCGACCCGGCGCTGATCGTCTGGCACGGCGGGACCGACCACCACCTGTGCGCCACCAGCCCCGCCGCCCGCGCCGTGGCGGCCCGGGTCTCGGCCGACCTTGCGCTCATGGCGACGCGCGGCTGGGCGTGGCGTGCAAGCTGAGCCATGATGCGCCCACAACCTCGGGGAGTGGGCATGACCAACAGCATCTCGAAGATCGCCGGGCCGCTTGCGCTGGCGGCGGCCATGGCGGCAGGCGGCGCGGCCCGGGCCGAGGCGGACCCGCCCCAGGCTGAAAAGGCCCAGGCGGACCGGGCGCCGGTGGTCGCGCGCACCGAACAGTGCCTGCGCCAGAAGGTCGACCGCGTGGTGGCCGACGAGCCCGACATCGCCGCGGCGGCCAACTTCCTGATCGGCTTCGCCTGCGCCGACGAGATCGCCGGCGCCACGCGCTACATGCGCAATACCGCCTACGTCCAGCTGTTCGGCATGCTGGGCGCGCTCGGCAAGGCGGCCTCGACAACCATCACCAAGGGCGCCGCGCCCGGCGCACCGCCACCGCTGCCCGTGCCGCCGTCGCCCACCGCCGCCAACGTCGCCAGCGCCGTGCTGGCCCAGCTCAGCGTCGATCCGCAGACCGGCGACATCGTCCTGCCGATCGCCAAGAACCGCGCGGCGAGCCCGATCAACGCCAGCCTTTCGCAGTTCAGCACCATCCTCGGCCAATTCATGCCGGAGACCACGCCGGTGTCCCTGCGCAAGCTGGCCGGCGACCTCGTGCTGGAAGCCCGCGAACGGCGCCGGGCGAAATAGCCGCCGCGCGTCAGCGCCCGATCAGGTGCAGGGAGAACGCCGCCCAGGCCGGGGAATGCAGCAGGCTGACCGCGGTGGTCTGCAAGGCGAAGATGAACGCCGCGCCCAGCACATAGGCCGGGTGCAGCCGCCCGCGCGTCGCCAGGTCATAGCCCCCGAAGCCCAGGATCAGGAGATCGTTGCCGACGTAGAGCCCCAGCCAGTCGGCCAGCACGCCGTCGCCGAGCGCCGCATGGACCGGCCCACCCAGCACCCGGGCGAACCCGGCGTCGGTGATGTAGAGCGTCGCCAGCAGCATCAGCCGCTTGTGCGTCGCCGGCGTCGCTCGCCACAGGAAGCCGGCGGAGAGCAGCGTGACGAAGGCCAAGATGTCGCTGAACTGCACCGCCAGGAAGGCCGGCGGCTTGTGTTGAGCCGCGTACTTCGCCGCATCCACCACCACCGCGGTCGCCGGCCCCAGCACCACCATCACCGCCGCCAGCCCCAGGCCGAACAGCCCCATGCGCCGATGCAGGTCAGGCCGCCCGATCCGGATCGCGGCCATCTGGGCCGTGAAGAACACCATCCAGCCCACGAAGGCCGCGGCGTGGAAATGCACGATCAGCGGAAAGGCCGCCTCGTGGGTCTGGAAGTGATGGACCAGGTCGGAGCCGAAGCCCGAGACGATCCCCAGCCACATCAGGATCGTCATCACCAGGAAGAACCGCCGGTCCAGCCGGTGGAACGGCATGAACCGCCCGCCACCGCTGGCTCCGCCCGCCGCGATCGCCGTCATGGAAGCATCCCCCCGAAGCCTGCCAGGACGGGGACCCTAGATCGGGTGACCCAGATTGGGCACTGCACACTTTTGACCAGCGGCGGGCCGCCTACATGTCGGCGCAACTCGACAGGTTGACCGGCGCGTGCTCCTGGCGCGTCCAGCCGCTCGCGGTCTTGACGAACTCGGCGGTCCGCGTGCCGTCCTGGCTCTGCTTCAGCTTGGGGTCCCAGCCGTTGAAGGTCATGGCCGCCACCACCCGGTTGGTCACGCCCTTGCTGGCGTCGTCGGCCTTGAGGTCCCGCTCGGCCTTGCATTCCACGTTGAAGTTCTTGCACTTCTTGTCGGCGGTCGTCTGCTTGCACAGCGGGTCTGAGGCGATGATCTCCGTCCGCCACCGGTCCTCCTGCGGCTTCAGGCTGGCGTTCAGGTTGGCCAGTGGACCGCTCGCGGCGCCATGGCCGCCGCCCGCGCCCTTGCTGCAGGCGCCGAGGATCAGGAGGGCCGCAAGCGCGGCCGCGCGGGTCTTCAAAGTCGATACTCCCATGTGGATAGAACGCGGCCTCTAGCGAGCGGATGCGGCGACGCTGTGACGACGTTCTAGTCGAGCGCCCCGATATAGGGCAGTCCGCGGAAGGCGCCGGAGGCGTCCATGCCGTAACCGACCAGGAATCGGGCCGGCGCCTCCCAGGCGACGAAATCCGGGGTGATGGCCCGTTCTCTAGGCCCCGCTATCTTGAAAGGAAGGGGTTTGCGGGCGAAGACGCAGGTCAGCACCCGCGAGGCGCCGGCGTCCTTCACCAGCCGCGCGGCCTCCGAAAGCGAAAGGCCGGTGTCGAACACGTCGTCCACCACCAGCGCCGTCTTGCCGGCCAGCGGCCGTTGCAGGTCGGCGCGCACCTCGCAGCGCCCCATGCTGGCGCGCGCGTCGCCGTAGGACGCCAGCCACAGGGCGTCGAAGCCGACGTTGCGTCCCAGCCGCGACAGCGCGCGCGTCAGGTCGGCGCAGAACCACAGGCCGCCGGTCAGCAGGCACACGGCCGTGGTGTCATCGTCCAGGTGCGGCGCCATCTGGTGGGCCAGCGCGTCCACGCGGGCGATCACCTCGGTCTCGGAGAGGAGGACGGGGGGCGGAGCTTCGGTCATGTGGGCCAGGCTATTTGGCGGGCGGCGCGGGCGAGGACGCCGGCGACGAGATCGAGGCCTTCACCGGCGGGGCTCCGGCCTTGCCGTCGGCTTCGAAGGTCACCTCCAGGTCGTGCACCGACAGCGGCGGGTCGACCAGGGTGACGGCGAAGTAGCGGGTGGCGTTTCCGGGCACCGGCGCCTCGATCGGGCGGGCGACCTTCACCGCCACCGGCTTGCCGGTCCAGTCCAGCAGGCTGACCTTCAGGGGCGGCGCGTCGGCCGTCTCGTTGCGCTGGTTGCGCAGCTGGCCGCTCACCTGCAGTACCGGGCGACCGCCCTGGAAGGCGGCGTCGGCGTGGACCTTCTCGATCACCAGGGCCGAGACCGGCATCCCCATCCCGGCGTAGGCCGCGGCGCTGGCCGGCAGCATTCCCACCACCTGGGCGCGGAAGACGATGGCCGCGGCGATCAGGGCCGAGGCGGCGACCGCCGCGCCGATCCAAACCGCCACGGGGCTGGCCGCCCCCTTCGGGCGCGACGCCTTGCGGGCCGGCGCGATCGGGATCGGCGACGGCGGCGCCTCGAACACGATCTCGTCGACCGTGGCCACGGGCGGCGCCGGAGCTGGCGGCGGCGCGGGTCGCGGCGGCGGCGCAGCGGCGGCGGCCGGCTCGGCGCCGTCCGGCGTCGCCGTCCAGCGCGCCCCGCAGTTGGAGCATTTGACGGTGCGGCCGGCGGCGCCGACGCGCGCATCGTCCACGTGATAGCTCGTGGCGCACTCCGGGCAGGTCAGGATCATGCGGCGCGGATCCGGCCGGATCGGCAAGCTGTCGGGTCAGGGCGGCTTTTCGGCATTCGGGGTGGGCTCGGGGCGATCCGTCGGCAGGGCCGCCCATATCCTTTCGGCCCCTCTCGAACAAGGCAAGCGTCAGGATAGCCGATTCCGAGGCGCCCTAGAGGCCCGCCGCCTTCTGGTCCGCATCGAGCTGGGGTTTGCGCAGGTTGGTCCGCACCCCGAAGCTCACCCCAAACTCCATCAACTGGTCCTTGGCCGGGTCGTAGGCGGGCCAGGCCTGGCCGCCCTGGCAGACCGGTCGGCCGGTCCTTGCGAAACCGATCCAGCAGCTGTGCATCAGGGTCGAGACCGCCGCGTCCTCCGCGGCCGGCTCGCGCCCCAGCACCTTCGCCGCGGTCCCGAAGACGTAGATGATCTCGCTGCCGTGGCTGGCGCCGGGCACGCGCCCGCGCTGGGCCTGGCTCACGTAGGAGAAGTGGTAGAGGAAGGACGGCGCCCCGCTCGAGGCCTTGCCCGCGATCCAGCGCGCCGGGCCGCCCATCACCGTGTCGGTGTAGAGCGCCTCGATAGTCGCCTGGCCGGAGCCCGCCGCCGCATAGGCCGCTTTCTGGTCGGGCGTCATGCGCTGCAACGCCGCCTCGGCGTTGATCGGGAAGTTGCGCATCAGCGAGGCTTCGAAACTGTTCGAGCCGATGATCAGCGGCACGTCGATGGCGCGGCCGGATGCGAAAGCTTCCCGCGGGCTTTCCTTCAGCAGCCGGCCGTCCGGGAACGGCCCGACGCCGCCGGCGCCCGCAGCCTGCGGCGCGGCGGCGAGCTTGGCGGCCGGGATGGCCTTGAGATCCGCCGGGCTGGCGTCGGCGGGGACCCCCAGCGCCTTCATGGTTTCCAGGCCCTGGCGCTCCTGCGCCGCCAGGCCCGCCGGCTTCTGCCAGCCGCCGCCGGATTCCACGATCGCCTTGTCGAACAGACCCTTGGCCGTGGGCGTGGCCAGCAGCGCCAGGATCGACGAACCGCCCGCCGATTCCCCGAACACGGTGACGTTCTTCGCATCGCCCCCGAAGGCCGCGATGTTCTTCTTCACCCAGGCCAGCGCCGCCATCTGGTCCATCAGGCCGTAGTTGCCGATCGGATCGCCGGGCTTGGCGGCCTTGTCGATGGTCGGATGGGCGAAGTAGCCCAGCGCGCCCAGGCGGTAGTTTATGGTGACCAGCACCACCCCGTCGCGGGCGAAGGCGCCGCCCTCGTAGATCGCCCCCTCGCCGGAGCCGAAGCGGTGCGCCCCGCCGTGGATCCAGACCATCACCGGGGCGGCCTCGGCGCCTTTCGGGGCCCAGATGTTGAGGTAGAGGCAGTCTTCGCTCTGCGGCCGCCCGCCGCCCGCCGCCACCACCCCGTCGGGGCGCGGCGGCTGGGTGCAGATCGGGCCGTAGTCCGAGGCGTCGCGCGGCGCGGTCCAGGATTTCGGCGGCGCCGGCGGGGCCCAGCGCAGCGCGCCCGCCGGGGGGGCGGCGAACGGGATGCCCTTGAACACCGCGGCGCCGCCTTCGACGACGCCCCGCAGCGGGCCGGACGCCGTCGAAACAATCGGCCGATCCTGCGCGCCCGCCGGGCCACCGCAGAGGACGGCGCACGCAACCGCAAGACCCAGCCACCTCATCGCCGTCCCCTCTGTCCTGATCCAGACGTCCTTGTCCGGGGCGTCCTCAGCCAGACGCCCTCAGGCGCCTACCACTTGTACTTGAACTCCAGGGTGAAGGCCCTGGGCAGGCTCCAGCGCTGTTGCAGCAGCGTCGTGCCGGCCAGGCGGAAGTTGGCCTGGTAGTAGATCTCGTTGAACACATTGGTCACCGCCACGGCGAACTCGAAGTTCTTGTAGTCGACGCCGGTGCGCAGGTTCACCAGGTTGAAGTCGGCCAGCGGGATCGCCGGGAAGCTGACCGGGATCACGGTGTCCTGAATGCCGCCCCACTGGCCGTGGTACAGCATGTTGACGAAGCCGGTCAGGTCCTGGCCGAGCGGATGGCGGTAGTCGGCGGTCAGCGACGCCAGCCAATGCGGGTTCTGGGCGATCTGGGTGTCGTTCTGCGGCGCGCCGCTGCGGTTCGCCACGCTGATGTACTTCACCGTCGAGTTCGAACCCGTCGCGTCCAGGCTCAGAACGCCGCCCGCGAGGTCGAGCCTGGTCTCCAGCTCGGCCTCGACGCCCACGCCCTTGGTGGTGCCGCCGTTGATGGTGTAGGCGGCGGCGGCCTGCAGGCAGGTGTTGGCGAGCTGGCAACCGTCGCCGACTGAGGCGAGCGCGTTCTTGGTCCGCTGCGTATAGGCCGTCAGCGTGAAATAGACCCGGGGCAGGATGTTGCCCTTGTAGCCCACCTCGTAGTCGGTCGAGGTCTCCGGCCCGTAGGTCGAGATCACCGGGTTGAAGCCCAGCGGCGTGGCCGAGCCGTTCAGGAACAGGCCCGGATTGTTAGGCTGGGTCGGCGGCGACTGACCGAAGTTGAAGCTGCCCGCGCGGTAGCCGGTGCCGGTCTTCACATAGACCAGGCCGTCCATGCTGCCCGGCAGCTTGTAGCTGGCCGTCACCGCATAGGTGGTCAGGTCCTTGGCGTAGTTGAAGGTCGACGGGTTGGTGATGTTGCCGCCGGTGGCGAAGGCCTTGTTGGTGGTCGTGTAGAGGATGAAGCTGGTCTGGGTGGCCGTCTTCTTGTCATCCGAGTATCGGACATCCCCCGTCAGCGTCGCCGGGCCAAGCTTGTAGGACAGCGACAGATAGGGCGCCCAGGAGGTGTATTTCTGGGCCACGCTGGTGGACGAGCCCCAGACGATCGGGTTGGCCAGCGCCCTGCCGGTCCCGAACGGCGCCGGGCAGGGGTTGGGCGTGGACGGGCTGATCACGCAGATCGGCGCGGTCGGCGTGCCGCCGCAGATGCCGGTGCCCACGGTGAAGGGCGTGCAGGGGTTCTGGGCGACCTGGCCGGTGTCCGGCGCGTCGCGCTGCTGCAGATATTCCAGGCCGACCAGCCAGTTCAAGTGGTCGTCCATCGTCTTGCCCGACAGGTGCAGGTCCTCGTAGGCGCTCTTGACCTCCGAGGCGTTGATGTCCTGGCCGAAGGGATAGAGCCCGACCTCGCCGTTCTGCCCGGCCTTGGGCGGCGAATTGGGCGGCAGGATCGGCGAGCCCTGGAAGATCAGCTCCTGGGCCAGGTCGATGTTCTGGGTGTTGAATTCCAGGAGCGTGTTCTGGTCGCGATAGCTGGAGGTTGAGGAGAACTGCGCCCAGCCCAGGTCGTAGTTCACGAAGGCCATCAGGCCCTTCACATCCTCCTCGCTGTACAGCTCTTCCGACTGCGGGATGACATAGTGCTGCTGGACGAAGCCGTTGGGGATCTGCGGCACGCCGACCACGCCCGGCACGGTCTGCGGGATGTTCCAGGACGACCAGAAGCTCGGCACTTGCAGCTTCTGGTATTCGGCCAGCAGGTCGACATCGAGGTTGTCGTGCCGGAAGCGGACCTGGCCGCGCGCCACCCAGCCGCGATCGACGTCGTAGTAGTTGCCGCTGTCCGGGTTGAAGACGAAGCCCTTGGTCTGCTGGATGCTCTGCACGCCGAACCGGGCCGCGACCTCGTCGCTGAGCTTCCAGTTGACGATCGCGGTCGCGGTGTTGCGTTGCTGCTCGGTGGCGTAGGCCTCGTCCACATAGCCGGTGTTGGAAAAGCTCGGCCGGGCCGAGACCAGGTTGACCACGCCGTATTCGGCGTCGCGGCCGTAGAGCGCGCCCTGCGGTCCCTCCAGCACCTCGGTGCGGTCCAGATCGAAGGAATCGACGTTGGTGAAGTTGCGCCCGCCAAGGCCCACGGAGCCGATGTAGACCCCGTTGGAATAGATGCCGACCGCCGATTCCGCGCCGGTCGCCCGCTCGGTGCCCGAGCCGCGCAGCGAGACCTCGGACAGCAACGGGTCCTGCAGGTTGTTGAACCGGGCGCTGGGCACGGTGGCCAGGATGTCGCCGGAGTTGGTGATCGGGCCGACCGCCAGGATCTGGTCGCCGGTGACCACCGCCACCGAGGCCGGGATGTCGCGCAGCTTCTCGTCCCGGCGCCGCGCGGTGACCACCAGCTCGCTGACGTCGGCGCTGGCCGCCGCCTGGGTCGCCGCGCCGCCGCCCGTCTGGGCCGTGGCCGGCAGTCCGAACATCAGCGCCGCCGCGGCGCTGAGGATTCCCGCTCGAAGAAGACCCATGGTGTTTCCCCCGTTCGACGTCCGGCCGCGCTCTAGCCCGCGGCTCTGGTTTCGTCCGTCCTGGATGGCTGCGGCGGGTTTCCAAGCAACGCGCATCGCAGTCCGATCCGATTTTGTCGGACAATATTGAGATATTCGTCACCCTCTCCGGTTCGGTCAAGGCAGTTTGATGACAAAGCGCGCTTGCCTTGTACGTAAACGGCAAGAGCTATCGATCCATCCTCAGCGCCAACCTCACAATCCTTCTTGTATTGATCGACAATTTTGCGCACGCTCTCGGCAAAACAAGAAGGGGCGAGGGAGACGTCGATGGCGGGTCTGACCGGCCGGGAACCGTGGCGGCCGTCGCGGCGCGCGGCGCTGCTGGGCGCCGCCAGCGTGGCCGCGCTCGCCGGCCAACCCGCCCGCGCCGCCCGCTTCGCCCCGACCCACGGCGAGTGGCCGGCCTATGGCGCCACCAACGCGGCGACCAAATACTCCCCGCTCGCCCAGATCGACCGGGCGAACGTCGGCAAGCTGGCGGTCGCCTGGACGTGGAACTCGCCCGACGCGGCGATCATCGCCGCCCACCCGGAGCTGAAGCCAGGCGAGTTCCAGTGCACGCCGATCATGGTGGGCGGCGTGCTCTACGCCTCCACCGCCATGTGCCAGGTCGCCGCCATCGATGCGGCCACCGGCAAGACCCTGTGGGTCCACGACCCCGGGACCTGGCGTCGCCCCAAGCCCACGCAGAAGGGCTTCATGCATCGCGGCGTCGCCTATTGGAGCGACGGCGCCGACGCGCGGATCCTGATCGGCGCCCTCGACAACCGGCTGATCGCGCTGGACGCCCGCACCGGGCGGAAGATCAAGAGCTTCGGGGTGGACGGCGAGGTGGACCTGGCCGTCGTGGGCCTGCAGCGCAAGCTGACCGTCGAGCCGATGGACCTCTTCGCCACCACCTCGGCGCCGATCGTCTGCCGCGACGTGGTGGTGGTGGGCCAGTACATCTCCGATCCGGTCGTCCGCGCCGACATGCCGCCGGGCGACGTGCGCGGCTTCGACGTGCGCACCGGGGCGCTGAAGTGGACCTTCCACACCATCCCGATGAAGGGCGAATTCGGCTACGACACCTGGGCGCCGGGGACGGCGGAGACCACCGGCAACGCCAACATCTGGGCGCCGATGAGCGCCGACGACGAGCTGGGTCTCGTCTATCTGCCGGGGTCGTGTCCGACCAACAACTTCTATGGCGGCAAGCGGCCGGGCGACAATCTGTTCGGCAATTGCCTGATCGCGCTCGACGTCACCACCGGCAAGCGCCGCTGGCACTACCAGATCGTCCACCACGACGTCTGGGACTACGACCTGCCGGCCGCCCCCAACCTGGTGGATATCACGTTTGGCGGCCGACGCATCAAGGCCGTCGCCCAGGTGACCAAGCACGGTTTCGTCTTCGTCTTCGACCGCGCCACCGGCAAGCCGGTCTGGCCGATCGAGGAACGGCCCGTCCCGCAGTCGACCCTGAAGGGCGAACGGACCTCGAAGACCCAGCCCTTCCCGACCCGGCCAGCGCCGTTCGAGCCCCAGGGAATCACCGAGGCCGACCTGATCGACTTCACGCCGGAGCTGCACGCCGAGGCCAAGCAGCTCCTCAAAGGCTACATCGCCGGCCCGCTGTTCACGCCCTACGGCCTGAGGCCCACCATCACCCGGCCGGCCTGGGTCGGCGGGGCCAATTGGCCGGGCGCCGCCGTCGATCCGGAAACCGGCGTGCTCTACGTCCCCTCGCAGTCCTCGATCGCCGCCATGGCGCTCGACGCGAACGGCGAGCGCGTGGCCGGCGCCAACGAGACCGAAGAGGTCGCCGGCGCGGCCCGCGTGGTCACCGGCCCGCGAGGGCTGCCGCTGGTCAAGCCGCCCTACAGCCGGATCACCGCCATCGACCTGAACACCGGCGAGCACCTCTGGATGAAACCCAATGGCCCGGGCGCCACCGACAGCCCGGCCATGAAGCCTTTCAACCTGGGCTGGGTTGGCTCCAATCAGCGCGCCGGGCCGCTGCTCACCAAGACCCTGCTGTTCGTCGGCGAAGGCCCGCACGACCCCCGCTATGGCAAGAAGGTGCTGCGCGCCTACGACAAGCGGACCGGCGAGATGATCGCCGAGCTGCCCCTGCCGGGCGCCACCCTGGGGCCGCCGATGACCTACATGGCCGCCGGCCGCCAGTTCATCGTCTGCGGCATGGGCATCCGCGCCCAGCCGCACCGGCTGGTCGCCCTGGCGCTACCCACCTGAAAATGGCCCTGCCTACCTAAGGAATGGAGACGCGAAGATGAGCGATGCCAAGCAGGCCGCCCTCACCCGCCGAACGGCCCTGGCCCTGGCGACCGCGGGCGTCGCGGCGGCAGCCGCCACCCCGGCCTTCGCCGTGGGCGCCATCAAGCACTACATCATCGTTGAGCTGCTGCCCGGCCAGGACCAGAACGTCCTGGACCGCTGGTACATGACCTTCCATTCCCAGCAGGTGCATCGGGCCTTCAAGGCCTGGCAGCGCAACTATGTTTCCTACCGCGCCTACATGGTCCCGCCGGAGGCCGCCAAGCACTACCCGATCGACTTCGGGCGGATGACCGAGATCCAGTTCGACAGCCTGGCCGACTTCCGCGAGACCCGGCCGCACAACATCTATGGCGAGCTCAGCTCCTACACGCCGCCGCCGGGCGGCTGGGAAGGCCAGAAGCTGTTCAAGGCGACGACGGCGACGATCCCGGTCAATCCGCAGGACCTTTTCCTCAACAGCCCGACGCCGCCCAAGGAGATCCCCTATTTCCGCTGGATCGTCTTCTTCCGCTATCCGAAGGGCGTCACCGAGGCGGCCGGCGACGCCTGGTACAAGGGCGTCCACGCCAAGGAGATCGCCAAGCTGCCGGGCCTCAAGCGGTTCGGCCTCTACCACACGGTCACCGAGCAGGCGGCCTATCCGCACGTGGCCGAGATGTGGTTCGACGACTACGACGCCTGGCGGAAGGCGTTCATCGCGCCCGCGCCCAAGTTCACCCCACCGCCCTGGGGCGGCGCCGAGCCCTTCGTGGAGATGATCTCGATGTTCGTTGGCGAGAACCCCGACGTCGACTTCATCAACGACCGCCGCGCGATCCCCTAAGGCCATGGCCCAGCGACACGCGCCAGCCCGCGCATCCCTAGACCGGCGGCGCGGCGCCCCGGGCGACCAGCGACTTGGTCACCTCGCCCTGGGTGAAATAGATGATCCGCCGCGCATGGGCGGCGGCGGCCTCGGCGTCCCTGTGGCGCAGCGCGCTCGCCAGGTCGCGCCAGTCCTCCAGCGGGCCGTAGGAGCCGCGGCTCTCGGCGATGCCCAGGTAGGAGAAGTGCCAGCGGGCCTTTCGGTGCGAGGCGTTCATCATGTCGCGCGCGTCGCGGTTGGCGTGCAGCGCCATCGAGGCGCCGATGGCGATGCCCTCCTTGACCCGATCCTCGGCGGAGGTGTGGCCGACGCTCTCGATCAGCCGCTCGATGCGCGCCGCGATCTCGGCGATGTCGGCGTCCGGGGCGCGGAAGCAGGCGAAGCGCGCCACCAGGCCGAACAGGGCGGCGCGGACCTCGAACAGGTCGAACAGCTCATAGAGCGAGGGCGCGGTCACCCGCGCGCCGCGGAACTTCTCCAGCTCCACCAGCCCGTCCTGCTGCAGCAGGCGCAGGGCCTCGCGGATCGCCGAGCGGCCGACGCCCAGCTCCTCCGCCAGCTTGACCTCGCGCAGCCATTCGCCGGGCTTGAGCTCGCCGTTCTGGATGCGCAGTCGAAGCGCGCGCGCCACCTCGCGGGGCGCAGAGCGGGTGATCCCGGCCTCGTCGTGACCGGCGTCGGAGGTTTCCGGGGACTTGGACATCGCGCGGCCTCTCGGGCGTCAGGCTCCAGGGATCGAAACGCCAGGGCTCTCGGAGCAGGCCGTCGATTGCCAGACATATACGACATTCAAGCCAAGATCGTCACACAATTGTTGGCCTCAGCGAGATCAACCGCATGACATCCGT
>NZ_DASYAF010000013.1:0-25844 GCF_036501465.1 Phenylobacterium sp. | reverse complement strand
CGCGCTTGTCGTGCAGAACAGCCAGATCGCCACGGTGACCGACGCCGGCGGCGGCGCCCTGCGCATCGGCGGCGGGGCGGTGACCTTCGACGGCGCAACCCTGGTCTCCACCACCACCGGGAGCCTGGCGGGCGCCGATCTGACCGTGACTGCCACGGGGACGCTGACCCTGCTCAACACCTCGCGGCTGGGAGCCACCACCACGGGGGCGGGCGCGGGCGGCGACGTGATCCTGACCGCCCAGACCATCAGCGCCGACAATGGGTCCGCCTTCGTGCTGAACCAGGCCGACGGCCCGAGCGGGCGGCTGTCGCTCACTGCCGACGCCATCGCGCTCAGCGACAGCTTCACGGCCTCGTCCAACAGCAATGGCGCCGGCGCCGGCGGCGCCATCGCGATCACCGCGCGCAGCACGCTGTCCATGGACAACGCCTTCGCAGTGGCCGAGGCGCTGAGCAGCGGCCACGGCGGCGACCTGACCGTGACGGCGCCGGTGATGACGCTGAACGGCGCGCTGGCCACCACCGGCGGCCTGTCAAGCGGCAAGCCCGGGAACGTGCTGATCAGTGGCGGGACGATCAGCGCCACCAACGGCCTGCTGGGCTCGGCGCCGGGGGCCACCAACGACACGGGCAACCTCGACATCGAGGCCTCGACCAGCTTCACCGGCGCGGGGGTCAGCATGACCGCGGCCACCTTCAGCGCCGGCGCCGCGGGGACGATCACCATCGCCGCCCCGAAGATCTCCCTGCAGGGCGGTTTTATCGAGACGGACTCCTTCGGCGCGGGCGGCGTCGGAACCATCACCCTGCAGGGCGGCGATATCGCCCTGAGCGGGGCTCAGATCGAGGCCGAGGCGCGCGGAACGACCGCCAGCCAGCTGGGTCTCGTCCAGCTCAAGGCCACCGGCAATATCAACATCAGCCAAGGACTGATCGCCTCGGACGCGTTCAGCACCTCGTCCGGCGGCACGGTCTCGATCTCCGGCGCCAATATCACCCTGGACAACGCCAGGGTGGAATCCAACAGCGCGGGCCCGGGCAGCGGTGGCCAGTTGATCCTCAAGGCCTCCGGGACCCTGCATATCGGCGACGGGTCCACGGTCTCGTCCGACGCCCAGAGCACAGGCGACGCGGGCGACGTCACCCTGACCGGCCAGACGATCGCTATCGACAGCGACGCGGTCGTCTCCTCCGACACCCTGGCTTCGGGTCGCTCCGGGGCGGTGACGGTGGGGGCGACCACGCTCAACGTCAGCGCCGGCGCCATCAGCTCAAGCACCTTCGGCGACGGGCCGGCGGGCAACGTCAGCGTCACCGCCGACACGATCACGGTGGACCAGGGCGCGGCGATGGTGTCCGAAGCGCTGGACTTCTCCACCGGCCGCGCCGGGCAGGTCACGGTGAACGCCGGAACCCTGAAGGTCGCCACCGACGGCCTGATCTCCACCACCAGCGCGGGGGCCGGCGACGCCGGCGCGGTCACGATCAAGGCCACCAGCCTATCAGTGGACGGCGGGGAGATCAGCTCGGAGGCCGCGAACGGGTCAACCGGCGCGTCCGGCGCGCTCACCATTTCCGCCCCGACGATTTCTGTGACCGGTGGCGGGGTGATCTCGACGCTCTCGAACGACACCCGGCCGGCGGGGCAGATCACGGTCACGGCCGGCGACCTCACCGTCTCCGGAACGGGCTCGGCGATCTCCAGCGAGAACCAGGCGGGCAACCGCGCCTTCGGCAACCGTCGCGGCCAGGTGGGCGACGCGGGCGCGATCCAACTCACCGCCGATCGCATCACCGTGGCGGACGGTGGAGCGATCTCGACCAATTCCTTCGCCGGCGCCGCGGGCGAGATCGGCATCTCCATCCAGACACCCGGCGTCCTGGTGCTGCAGGGCGCGAGCGCGCCGGGAACGATCCAGACCTCCTCGGGACCCGGCACCGGCGGCAAGATCACCATCGACGAGCCGCTGGCGGTCGTCTCGAACGGCGGCTCGATCCTGGCGCTGGGCCAGCTCAACGGGGCCAACGTCGACATCGACAGCAAGTACTTCATCAATTCGACCGACCGGCTGAACACCATCGAGGTGGCCGGCGAGATCCACCTGCAGGCCGGGCTCTACGACGTCAGCAGCGGCACGATCTCGCGCGATGTCAGCGTGCTGGACGCCTCCAAGGTGCTGCGCGGCCAATGCCCGGCGGTCCGGGCGGCCGGGGCGGCGAGCCAGCTCGTCACCCGACCGGTGGGGCCCTATGTGCGCCAACCCGCGCCCGAGGCGGCAAAATCCGCCCCGCACGGCGCGGACAAGCCCGGCGCGCCCGGAGACTGCCGCTGAGCCGCCGCCTGCCAGTCCACGGCTTGCTGCTGCTGGCGCTGGCAGCCGCGCCGTCGGCGTTGCGCGCCCAGCCGGCGCGCGAGGCCCTGCCCGATCGCACCGGCCCCCAGGCGCCGCCGCAGCCCACGCCCGGCTTCGCCCAGCCGGCGGCCGGCCTCGCGGTCCCCGCTCCGCCCGCGGCGTCGATCGCCAGGCCACCAGGCGACGAGGGCGCGCCGATCGTCGAAGTACGCGTGACGGCGGACCGAGCGGGCAAACCCCGGCCGCCCAGGACCTGGACGCCATCGTCCGGCGCCGGGCTGCGCCTGGACCATCGCCGGGGCGAATTGTTGGACGCGGCCTGGGTCCGCCGCCAGTTCGCGCTGAATGGCCTTCCCGGCCAGGGCGGCGTCGCCCGGGCCCTGGCGCTGGTCCAGCTCATCAACCGCGCCTATCTGGCGGCGGGTTTCGTGAACTCGGGCCTGGTCGTCCGCGCGCAGCCGGCCCCCGGCGTGCTGGACCTGGGCTTGGTCTACGGCGGCCTGGCGCCGCCAGCGCCCGGCCAGCCCGCCATCAGCGTCGAGTGGGTCGGCGGGCGCGCCCGTGGGCTCGATGCAGGCTATGTGACGAGCCGCCTGCCCTCGACCGAGGCGCAGCCGCTAAGCGCCATCGACCTGGAGCACGACTTCCGCCTGCTGGCCGAAGACCCGGCGCTGCGCACCGTCAACGCCGAACTCAAACCTGGCGCGCGCGCCGGCGAGGCGAGCCTGGTGCTGAACGTCTATCCGCAGGATCGCTACGACCTCTATGTGACCGCCGCCAACGACCGTTCGCCCAGCGTCGGCGCCGATCGGCTGGCGGTGGGCGGCTCGGTGCGCAACGCGCTTGCGGCCGGCGACCTGGTCACGGGCGAGGCCGGCGTGACGGGGGGCCTGTTCGACGCGACCGTGAGCTACGCCGTCCCTGTGCTCGGGCCAGGGACCACGGCCTCGGTGCGCGCGGCCTATGACGACGCGGCAGTGTCCGACAGCCGCCTGAAGCCGCTCGACATCTCGGCGCGAGAGCGGATGGCCGAGGCGGGACTGACCCAGAAACTGGTCGACGACCCGCTGCTGCCGTCCGGCCAGGCCGGGCGCTGGTCCTCGGCGCAAAGCCTGTCGGTCGGCGCCTTCGTCGTGTGGCGCACCTCCACGGCTTATCTGTTCGGACAGCCCTTTTCCTTCGCCCCCGGCGCCGTGGACGGGCACGCGGAATACACCGCGCTGCGGCTGACCAGCGACTATGTGCGGCGCAACGTGAACCAGGCCTTCGCCGCCTCGCTCACCGTCACCTTCGGCCTGGACGGAACACGGGCCGACGTTCCCGGCGTGAGCGGCAATCCCCGGCCTGATTTCCACACGGTGCTGGGCCAGCTCAACTACGCGCGGCGCCTGACCGCCGAGGGGTTGGAGTTCCGTACGCGTATCCTGGGCCAGTGGAGCGATGGGGTGCTCTACGCCGGCGAACGGATCTCGGCCGGCGGGGAATATACGGTGCGCGGATATCGCGAGAACCTGCTGCTGGCCGACCGCGGGCTGATCGGCTCGCTGGAGCTGGCCCAGCCGGTGCATCTCGGCGAGCGCCGCAGGGGCGCGGGCGGCTTGGATTGGGGGGCATTCAGCGTCTCGGCTTTCGTCGATGGCGCGACCGTGCGCAACGCCAAGCCGCCGCAGCCGGTACCCGACATCTATAGCGCGGGGGTGTCGATCCTGTGGGCGCCGGCGGATTCACTGTCGGCCCGGCTTACCTTCGGCCAGCAGCTCAAGGCCGTGGACGCCCCCGGCAGCCGCGAGCTGCAGGATCGTGGCTTTCAGTTCCGGATCACCGCCCGGCCGCTGCGCTGGTTCTGATCTGATCGGACACAAGGCCCGAGGCCCGGCCTTGATCCGCGATGGTACCGCCTCCCCGGCTCGAACGGGGGACCTCTAGATCCACAATCTAGCGCTCTAACCAACTGAGCTAAGGCGGCGCATCGCGAGGGAGCGGTTCTAGTCGGGCGCCGGGCCGCGATCAAGTCACCGGACGATCCACCGCGAGCGTGGGCGCGGCAAAATCAATCGGTGAGCAGCGGGCGGCGGTAACGACGGCTGCCGGCCAGTTCGCGGCCGTCACGCAACCGCACCAGGAAGTCGCCCGTGGGTTTGGATTCGATGGCCGCGATCGCCTCGCGGCGCACGAGGCGCGAGCGGTGGACACGCACGAAGCCCGCCGTCTGCAGACGCCGCTCCATGTCGGCCAGGGAGGCCCGATGCAGCAGGCCGCCCCCGTCGCGGTGCAGCTCCACATAGTTCCCGGCCGCCTCGACCCAGACCACCTCCGACAGCGGCACGAAATGGCGCCGCGCCCCGTCGCGCACCTCGAGCACATCGGGCGGCGGCGTTGCCGCTGCGGGCCGGCGGCCGGCGAATTCGCGCCAGGTCACATAGGACGCCACGATGGCGGCGAAGCCGAAGAGGTCCTTGCGCGCCTCGTAGGGCCAGTCGCTCAGCGGCCAGAGCAGGCTGTAGTGGTCGCCGACGGCGCGGTAGATCGCCCAGCGCATGGCGCCGATCGCCACCACATGGATGAACGAGAAGCCAATCCCGGCGCCGGCCAGGACTGCGATCTTCCGCAGCCACGGCCCCCTGACCGGCCACGCGCGACGCGTCAGGGCCATGACCGCCGGCGCCAGGGCCATGACCACGACGCCGCTGGTCGCTTCCCAGACGGCGGGCTGCCAGACCGGCAGCGGATGGCCGTCGCGCCGACGCTCCTCCAGCTCGTTGAGGACGTTGAAGTAGAGGAAGATCGCCAGGACGACGAACAGCACCAGCAGGAAGGTCAGGTCTTCGCGCCGGTCCGGCCGGGGGCCATCCATCGTGGATGCGCTCCGGCCTTCAGCCTCGCCCGTTCCCGCCTTCGCTGATTGGGAATCCATCGGCCGCAGCATGTGTCGGCGGGCCTGACCGGGCAAGGAAAAGGCCCCGGAAGCTTTCGCTGCCGGGGCCTAGTCCTGTCGCAGTCGGTCCGGATCAGCCCTTAGGCAGGGCGAAACGGATCGGGATGTTGATCTGCCCGCCGTCGACCGGCGCGCCATCCTTGGTCTGCGGCTTCATCTTGAAGAGCTTCGACAGCTTCATGGCCGCGTCGCCGAAGCCAGCCGTTTCCGGCTCTTCCGATTCCACCTTGCAGGCGTTGAGGTTGCCGCGCGCGTCCACCGTGCAGTGGATCGTCGCCTTGCCCTCGAGGTTCATCCGCATCGCCCGGTCCGGATAGTATTTGGCGATGTCATCGCCGGAGGGCTTGTGGGCCCAGTCCGGGTTGGTGATCACCGACGGACGCGGCGGCTCAGGCGGCGGCGGAGCCGGCGGCTTGGGCTGCTCGATCCGGTGTTCCACCGGCGGAATAGGCAGCGGCGGGATCGTCGGCACGTCCGGCACAGCCACCGGCGGCCTCGGCTGCAGCTTTGGCGGCGGCGGCGGCGGCGTGTTCGGCGGCGGCGGCGGAGGCGGCGGCGGTGGCGGCGGAGGCGGCACGGGCTTCACCATGGCCACATCCGTCACGTCGTCCGAATACTCCTGGAAGCTCGGCTCGAACTTGCTCTTCCACAGATAGAGGGCGAGCAGACCGTGGGCGATCAGCGCGATGATCACGGTGATCACCAGGCCGCGTCGGTTCTTCGGCCGCGGATCGTCGAACGGGTTATGGCTGCCCGACAGCGGCGAAGTGGAGACGCCAGGCGATGAGGTATCGGTCATGCGCTGGGCCTCACTTGTTATTGTCTTCGCCGACCAGGGCCACGCTGTAGAACTGATTGTCCTGCAGCATGTTCATGACAGCCATGAAGTCACCGTAGGTGACGTCCTTGTCGCCACGAATGAAGATCCGCTCGTGCGTCGCATCCCGGTGGGTGCCGAGCTGCCTGCGCAGATCGTCACCCAAGGTCGAGAGGTCCGAGGGGAAGTCCTGGACGAAGATCCGGCCGTTGGACTGGATCGAGATGTAGACCGGCTTGGGCGGGTTCTGTCCCGGTTTCGCAACCGCCGGAGGAAGCGCCACCTTCACCGTGACGGCCGCCAGAGGGGCCGCCACCATGAAGATGATCAGAAGGACCAGCATGACGTCCACGAACGGCGTGACGTTGATCGTGCTGTTCGCTTCCTCTTCGTACTTTCCGCCCCCAGAGCCTGAAAGCTTGGCTCCCATGTGGCTTAGGCTCCTTTGTCGAGCTGCCGGGAGATCGCGTTCATCAGCTCAGCGACAAAACCTTCCGACCGGGCGCCGAACGCCGAAATCCGGGTTTGGAAGATGTTGTAGAAGATAACCGACGGAATTGCGGCGAACAGACCCAGGCCCGTGGCCAGCAGAGCCTCGGCGATGCCGGGCGCCACAACCGCGAGGTTGGTGGTGTTGGTGTTCGCGATCCCGATGAAGGAGTCCATGATCCCGTACACGGTGCCGAACAGACCGATGAACGGGCCGTTGGAACCGATCGAGGCCATGTAGGCCATGCCGCTCGAAAGGCGGCGGCTGAGGGACGCCTGAACGGCGGACACAGCGTGTTCGGCGCGGCTGAGCGTCGTTTCGCGGTGTTCGCCGGCGACCTGAAGGCCGGCCTGACGGGAGAGTTCGATCTCCTGGGCCGCCGCGGCCGCCATGTCGGCGATCGGGTTGCCGGAGAACTCGTCGGACACGGCCACGCGGCCCATGTCGCTGATCGACTTCGACGCCCGGAAGGCTTCCAGGAAGTTGTCGGTCGTGCGGTTCAGCGACCGGAACTCGAGGAACTTCAGGATCGCCAGAGCCCAGGTCAGCACCGAGCAGAGCATCAGGCCGACCATCACCACCTTCACGATCGGCTTGGCGTTCATGAACATGGTGCCGATGTTGAGCTTGCCACCGCCTTGCATCTGCGGGGGGGCTTCGGGCTGGGCCGCGGAGGCGTCAGCCGGCGCCGCGGCGGGAGCACCGGCGGCAGGAGCCGCAGCGGCCGGAGCCGCGGCGGGAGCGGGAGCAGCGCCCTGGGCGAATGCCGGGGCGGCCGCCATCAGCGCGACCGCGCCGATGAGAGCGATGAAAGGGGTCTTCAGTTTGTTGTCGAACATCTGTCGCCAGTTCCTGGTTGGTCTAGCACGATTGGCCGGGAGGGTCGTCGCGCGAGAGCGTCTCCACCCTAGTTGAAACAATCCCGACACTCAGAACCGATGGCTCGGTTCATTGCGTCAGGCCGCTGTCGCTGCGCCGCGACCCGTAACGCGTGCTCCCAACACAAGTGCAAGGGCAACGTTTCCAAGGCGCGAGGCGACCTCGTCCGCCCGAAGGCCTCAAAGGTCTTACCGCTATGTTAGACTTGCGGCTCGGGTCCTTTGGCAACCCCTTAATGAGGCGTCAAGAGGGCACACGATAACGGGGTCTTGCGAAACTTCGCAGGCGCCCTAAGGCGCATTGCACTGCACAAATCTTCATCGAAGGGGCGGCCGCTGGATTTCTACCATTACGGGAAATTAATGCTGCGGCGCGGCAAGTATTTCACATCTGTAATCGCGGAGATTTGCGCATGCGTCCAGCCGTCGCTGCACAAGATGTAACCGAACCCGGTTGCACCTATGGCTGCAATGGGCGGCTTTTACAACGTCAGGCTTCAGGATCGAAAGCCGCTGCGCGCGACGGGAGATGGGCGTGGTGCCTGGGGGCGGATTCGAACCACCGACACGCGGATTTTCAATCCGCTGCTCTACCAACTGAGCTACCCAGGCCTGGGCCGCCGCCGCGGGGAGGCGTGTCTATAGAAGAGGCTTTCCCGGAAGTCCAGCGAGGGCCTGATCAGCCATCTTCGTCGGTCCTGGCCGGGGTTTCGGCGCGGGTTTCCTCCGGGAATTCGCCCTCCGGGTCGTCGGGAACCGCATAGCTGTTGCTGAGCCATCGGTGTAGGTCGACGTCGGCGCAGCGCGCCGAACAGAAGGGCCGGAATTCGGATTTCGTGGACTGCCCGCAAATCGGGCATCTGACCTCGCTCATCGGGCCGGCCCCACCTCGAACCGCTCACGGGGCCGCGCGGCGTCCTCGGCGACGGTGAAGCGTGAACCCATCCGAGCGGAAAGGGTCGCGACCAACGGCGCCACGGCGCGGGCGACATCCGGCGCGCAGGTGGCGACCAGCCGACCGCCGGGGTCGGCCGCCGCCTCGGCTTCCAGCCGGCGGATCAGCCGCTGAGCCAGGGCGCGATCGCTGGGCGCGCCATCCTCGCGGCAGAGCAGTTCCATCAGCGGCCGCGATCGCCGGGGCAGTGAAAGCTCCATGGTCCCGAAACGCCCGACCGGGCCGATGGCGACCCCCGGATTGTCCGGACCGAAGGCGCTGCGCGCCGCGGCCATCAGCGCGTTGCCGTCGTGGCCGCGGCCCACGAGATCGATGACCACGATCCCGCCCAGCCCCTTCAGCCGCAGCACCCGCGCCGCTGTCGCCAGCGCCTCGATATTCGCTTGGCGCGTCACCCGTTTGGCGTCACCACCCTTTCGGTCCGAGAGGTCCACGTCTACGGCGGTGAGTGCGCGAGTGGGCTCCACAGCGATCAATCCGCCGCCCGGCAGCGGGTGCAACGGCTCCAACGCCTCGGCCTCGGCTTCATCGGCCACGTGCCGGGCGCCGGACCCATCCGCCAGGGCGCCGGGGGCGAAAGCCGCTAGCTCCGCGGCCAGGTCAGGCGCCGGCGCCAGGAGCCGCGGCTCGCCCTCTGCCGGACCGACCATCCTCGCCTGGGCCAGCTTGCCGCGCCGCGGTTCGCCGCGGATCTCGACTTCAATGGCGGCGCCGCGCACCGGCCGCGCGTCCGGCTTGAACGGCAGGATCGCCTCGACGCCGCCGCCAAGGTCGAGGAAGGCGGTCGCCAGGGCCGGTTCGAGGCTCGCCACCCGGGCCACCAGCCGCGCGCCCAGCCGCAGGCGTGGCTCATCGTCGTCGCGGCGGATCAACAGCCGCTCCGGCCGCCCATCGAGGGTGACCACGCCACGGGTTTCGCCGATCCCGCGGTCGAGGAAGGCGCGCCGCACGCTCATGGCCGGCGGTATCCCAGGCCCGCCAGAAGACCGGACGCCTCATAGAGTGGCAGGCCGACCACGCCGGAATAGGATCCCTGGAGTTCGATCACGAAACCGCCCGCCAAACCCTGGATGGCATAGCCGCCGGCCTTGCCGATCCCCTCCCCGGCCGCCAGGTAGCGGCCGATCTCGTCGTCCGTCAGCCGCTTGAATCGAACCTTGCTTTCCACCAGGCGCGACGCGCGCCGCCCGCTCGGAGCCATTGCGCAAACCCCGGTCAGCACCTTGTGGGCCCGTCCGGAGAGCAGGCGCAGGCATTGGGCGATTTCCTCGGCCGTCTCGGCCTTGGGCAACACGCGCCGGCCCACCGCGACCACCGTGTCGGCAGCCAGGACCAAGGCGTCCGCATGCCGCGCGGCGACGGCGGCGGCCTTGCCTTCCGCCAGGCGCAGGGCCAGCCGGCGCGGCGTTTCATCTCTCAACGGGGATTCGTCGACCTCGGCGGCGTCGACCGCGTCGGGCTCCAGACCGATCTGGCGCAGGAGGTCCAGCCTGCGCGGGCTTGCAGACGCCAGGACAAGGCGCAGCGGCGGATGCGGCGCCACGGCCGAAGCGTCTAGCGAACGCGGAAGGTGATGCGGCCCTTGGTCAGATCATAGGGCGTCATCTCGACGAGCACCTTGTCGCCGGCCGACACGCGGATGCGGTTCTTGCGCATCTTGCCGGCGGTATGGGCGATGATCTCGTGATCGTTCTCAAGCTTCACGCGAAACGTCGCGTTGGGCAGGACTTCGCTGACCGTGCCCGGAAATTCCAACAATTCTTCTTTCGCCATGCAGGCTCCAACCCGAGGATAAAATGACGGCCCGCGCCTTACATCAGGCCGCGAGCCGCGAATAGCGCTGAAAACTATAGCGCACGGTCCGGGGCGAGGTCGATGGGCGAGCGCGCCAGTCCGCCGAAACGCTCGGCGATCCGTCGGGCCAGCCCGTCGCGGACCTGCCGATAGGCGGCCAGCCGCGCCTCGCGCGAACCATCCGTGAGCGTCGGATCCTGCGTCGGCCAATATTCGATGTCGGCTGCGCGCCCGCGCGCGAGTTCGACGGCGCGGTGCTGCGCCTCCGGAGTCAACGACACCACCAGGTCGAAGGAAGAGTCTTCGAGGTCGGCGAAGATCTTGGGCCGGTGGCGGGAAAGGTCGCAGCCAAGTTCCGCCATCACTGTTTGGGCGAAGGGATCGACGCCAGCCTCGACGTCCTCATCGCGCACCTCGTCATGCACCATGGCCGGACGGCGCAGGCCGCAGCTGTCCACATAGACCCGGTCACCGATCAGCTGCTTTAGCAGCGCCTCGGCCATGGGCGAGCGGACCTGGTTGAAGTTGCAGGCGAACAGCACCGCCCCGGGCGGCGGTGGCAAGAGGTCGGTCGGCATCGCGCCTAGCCCCGCCAGTGCAGGGCGCAGATCAAGGTGAACAGTCGCCGCGCCGTGTCGATGTCGGTGTCGACCTTGCCGGCGAGCCGGGTGCGCAGCAGGTCCGAGGCTTCGTTGTGCAGACCGCGGCGGCCCATGTCCAAGGCCTCGATCTGCGCCGGCGTGGATGAGCGGATCGCCTGGTAGTAGCTGTCACAGATCAGGAAATAGTCCTTGATCAGGCTGCGGAACGGCGACAGCGACAGGATGTGGCGCCGCTCATAGGCCGGGCCGTGCACGTCGAAGATCAGCCGGTTCTCGATCAGGCCCATGCGCAGGTCATAGGGTCCCTTCTCGGCGCCTTCCGGATGAAAATGGTTCTCTTCCAAGAGGTCGAAGATGGCGATCTGCCGCTCCTGCTCCTGGTCGCGCGAGACGGCCGCGAGCGACTCTTCGTCGAGCTCGACGCTCTGCAAGCGGTGCATCTGGCGGTCGTCGTCGGCCATCGGCGTCTAGTAGGGCGTCCCAGGGCGTAAGCCATGCTTTATGGCATTCTACGGCTCCACGTCATCCCGCACCTGCGAACGGATCGTACGCAGATACGAAAAGACGCCCGGCGCGGGCTGCGCCGGGCGTCCGAAGATCGGGTGCGGAAGGGCTTCAGACCCGGCCACGCGCCTCGCGGAACGAGACCATGCGCCCGCTCGCCTCATCCCAAAGCGCCAAGCGCACGGCGCTGACCGCGTCGCGCAAGCTCAGGCGGCTCATGGCGCGCAGTTCGGGATGATCCTTCAGCACCTTGGGCAGGTGGTAGAAGGGAATCCGGCTCGAAAGGTGATGGACGTGATGGACGCCGATGTTGGCGGTCATCCAGCGCAGCGGTTGCGGCAGATGCAAGTGCGAGCTGCCGGCCAATGCCGCCTCGTCGCGATTCCAGGCGCCCTCCCGGGCCCAGGATGCCTCCTCGAACTGATGCTGCACGTAGAACAGCCAGACTCCGGCCGAACCGGCGAGCAGCATGGTCGCGATGTTGACGGTGAGCACCGGGCCCAGGCCGAACAGCCAGATCAGCGCGCTCAGGCCGACCAGGGCCGCCAGACTGTTGCCGATCACGCTGGCCCACGGCCGCCAGCCCTGGCGCATCATGCCGATCGGCAGCCGCTGACTGACAATGAAGACGTAGGCCGGACCTAGGCCGAACATCACCAGCGGATGGCGGTAGAGACGGTAGCCGAGCCGCTTCAGGGGCGGCAGCGCCTTGTATTCGTCGACGGTCAAGGTCTCGATCTCGCCAAGGCCGCTGCGGCGATCGAGATTGCCCGAGGTGGCGTGATGCAGGGCGTGAGCCTGACGCCAGTAGTGATAGGGCGTGACCGTGAATATCCCGACGATGCGGCCCACCCACTCGTTGGCCTGGCGGTTGCGGAAGAAGGCGCCGTGGCCGCAATCGTGCTGGATCAGGAACAGGCGCACGAGGAAAGCGGCCGAAGGAACCGTCAGCAGCAGCGCCGCCCACCAGAACCCATGCGCATAGAGCTGCCAGGCGACACCCCACAGCGCCAGCAACGGCGTCACCGTCACCGCGATCTCGAAGATGCTGCGGGCGGTATGTGGCTCCCGATAGGGGGCCAGGATTTTGAACCAGGCCTTGGCGGGGATCGGCTCGGCGGTCATGGAGGGGCTTTCGCAGGACGGGTCGGGCGTCGCGCTCGCTGCGCCCGAATTGGGTTGGGATTGCGGCGTGAGACTCAGCCCTGCCCCAGGCGAATCGCCGCAGACCGCGCGTGCGCCGGCAGGCCTTCCGCCTCCGCCAGCGTCACCGTCGCCGGCGCCAGGCGCGCGAATGCTTCTTCGTCGCATCTTACGATCGAGGTCCGTTTGAGGAAGTCATAGAGCGAGAGCCCTGAAGAGAAGCGCGCCGCCCGGCTGGTCGGCAGCACGTGGTTGGAGCCTGCTACATAATCACCAATCGCTTCCGGCGCGTGACGACCCAAGAACATTGCGCCAGCGTGTCGCACTCGGCTCGCCAGCGCCTCCGGGTCGGCCACGGCGAACTCCACGTGCTCCGGGGCGATCAGATCGATCAATTGCGGGGATTCGGAGAGCGGCGCGATCACTACCGCCCCATGATCGCGCCAAGAGGCGGCGGCGTCCTCGCCTGTGGTCAGCGTCTTGAGCTGGTCCTGCACGGCGGCTTCAACCTGGGCGGCGAACGCCTCGTCGTCGGTGATCAGGATGGCTTGGGCGGCGGGATCGTGCTCGGCCTGGGACAGCAGGTCAGCGGCGATCCAGTCTGGTTTGTTGCGGCCATCGGCCACCACCACGATCTCCGACGGTCCCGCCAGGGCGTCGATGCCGACCGCGCCATAGACCCGGCGCTTGGCGGCGGTCACATAGGCGTTGCCTGGGCCGACGATCTTGTCGACCGGCTTGATCGGCCCCGCGCCATAGGCGAGCGCCGCCACCGCCTGGGCGCCGCCCACGCGCCAGATCTCACTCACCCCTGCCGCCTTCGCCGCCGCCAGCACGGCCGGCTGCAGCCGGCCAGGCGGCGTGACCATGGCGATCCGCCCCACGCCCGCGGCGACGGCCGGGACAGCGTTCATCAATACGGTTGAGGGATAGGCGGCGCGGCCGCCCGGCACATAGACGCCCACGGCGTCGAGCGGCGTCCAGCGCCAGCCCAGCTCCACCCCCGCTTCGTCGGTGAAGCGCGCGTCAGCCGGTCGCTGGCGCAGGTGATAGCTCTTAATGCGTTCCGCTGCGAAGGCGATGGCCTCTCGCACGGCCTGCGGGCACGCCGCGGCGCCCGCCTCGATCTCCGCCGCGCTCACTCGCAGCGTCCGGGCGTCGAGTTCCACACGATCGAAGTCGCGCGCAAACCGCAACAGGGCGTCCAGTCCTTCCGCCCGCACCGCGGCGATGACATCGCGCACGACGGCGTCGACGTCCTCCGGAGTCTCGCGGCGCTCATCCACGAAGGCGGCGAAGGCAGTCTGGAAGCCGAGGTTGGTGAAACGGAAGCGGCGCATGGCGCGGCCTCTTTAGCCGCGCGTGTGCGCGAGCGCCATGCCGGCGGGTCAATCGGCGTGCTTGGGCGCTCGAGGCGTCGGCCAGGGCTGGGAGACGTCGGCCAGCACGGCATCGACGCATTCCACCTCGGCGCGCAGGTCGCCGCCGCCGGCGCAGCTGATCGTCACGACGCCGCCCGGGGCCTCGCCCGGTTCGAAAGTCAGCGCCAGAACCTCGACCACTGCATCCCTCGTCCCGCGGCGGATCTTGCGCGCCTGGACGTTCAGAACGCCGCCGAGCTGGAGGCCCGAGCGCACCCGCACCCCACTCCCGGCTTCCCAGCAATAGCGGTTGAGGGCGATGGTCAACCGCCGCGCCTTCGGCTCGAAGCTGATATCGCCCACCTTTGCGACAGCGTCCTGCATGGCGGCGGAAATCACCGCCAGATCGTCGGCGTCCTGAGCCAACAGGCGAAGGGGCGCGGTCCTGGCGGCCATGGGCCTAGTCCTCGTCATCCCCGTCGCCCTTGATCCGACGGATCTGGGCGCCGCAGGCCCCAAGCTTCTCTTCCAGCCGCTCGAACCCGCGGTCCAGATGATAAACGCGGTTGACCATCGTCTCGCCCCGCGCCGCGAGACCCGCAATGACCAGGCTCACCGAAGCCCGGAGGTCGGTGGCCATCACTGGGGCGCCTTCCAGCGACAACACGCCTCGCACGCGCGCCTCGCCGCCTTGCACCGCGATGTCCGCGCCCAGGCGCGACAGCTCCGGCGCATGCATGAAGCGGTTCTCGAAGATGGTCTCCTTGATGACGCTCTCGCCCTCGGCCAGGGTCATCAGGGCCATGAACTGGGCCTGCAGGTCGGTGGCGAAGCCCGGATACACGCCGGTCTCGACCTCCACGGCTTTCAACAGCGCGCCGTTGCGCCGCACCGTCAGGCCATCGTTGTGCGGCGTCACCTCGACGCCGGCCTCGGTCATCTTGTCGATCAGGGCCTGGATGAAGTCGCTGCGAGTGCGGGTCAGGCGCACTTCGCCGCCGGCCATCGCCGCGGCCACCGCATAGGTGCCGGTCTCGATCCGGTCAGGCATCACCGCGTGTGTCGCCCCGTGCAGGCGGCTCACGCCCTGGATGCGGATCGTCGAGGTCCCCGCTCCGCTCACCTGGGCCCCCATGGCGTTCAGGCAGTCGGCCAGATCGACCATTTCCGGCTCGCAGGCCGCGTTGGTGAGCACCGTCTCGCCCTGCGCCAGCACCGCGGCCAGCATGGTGTGCTCGGTCGCACCCACGGAGATCAGGGGAAAGTCGATCCGTGCGCCCTGCAGTCCGCGCGGCGCTTGGGCGTAGACATAGCCCTCGTGCAGGTCGATCCGCGCGCCCAGCGCCTCCAGCGCCTTCAGGTGAAGGTCGACCGGCCGCGCGCCGATCGAGCAGCCGCCCGGCATGGACACCTTCGCCTGCCCGGTTCGCGCCACCAGTGGGCCAAGCACGTTGAACGACGCCCGCATCTGGCGGACCAGATCGTAGGGCGCGATGGTGCTGACGATTTCGCGGGTGCGCAGCAGGGTCTCGGGGCCATCCTCGCCCACCGACTCCGTCACTTCGGTCCCCAGCCGTTGCAGCAGCTTGCCCAGGAAGCGCGTGTCGGCCAGCCGCGGCATGTTGGTCAGCCGCAGCGGCTCTTCGGTGAGCAGGCTCGCCGCCATCAGCTTGATGGCGGAATTCTTGGCGCCGCTGATCGGGATTTCCCCCTGCAGCCGCGCGCCGCCGGTGATGGCGATGCGGTCCAATCCCAGTCCTTCGAAACGGCCGCGCTTTTTGGGGAGTCGCGGAGGCGCCTGTGTGGCCTGTTATCTAGCGTGCCGCCCGGCGCGGCGCAAAGGGCCGCTCAATCGCCCACGTCCGTTTTCCCCTTCTCCTCAGATGCGGCCTTTGGCGCAGCCCCAGCCTTCCGTCGGCGGAGATTCGCCCGCAGGGCCTGGGCGAGCTTCGCCTCCCGCGCCGAAGCGGCGTCTTTCTGGGCCTTGTCGGGCGGGATCATGGCCAAGGGGTGCGGCGCTCGGTCCGCCCCGTCAACCCGCCGTCGCGCGGATTGGGGCTTCACGCGGCGCATGGTCTTGGCTATAGCCCCCGCCTCGCCATTCGCCGCGATAGCTCAGTGGTAGAGCGCATCCTTGGTAAGGCTGAGGTCCAGGGTTCGAATCCCTGCCCCGCTCGACACCGTGGTGGAGGTCATGTCGGACCTTTCGATCGACGTCCATTGGGCGGGCGGCGCGCCCAACCTCGCGCCGCTTGAGAGCGTCCGTCCGACCGAACCGGCTCCGATCCTGATCGGCGATCCGAACGGCGGCGTCGAGCTGAAACAGCTGCGTTGGGGCTTCGCCAACCCCGGCCGCGGCGGCCCGGTGATCAACTTCCGCTCCGACGGCCGCAAGTTCCCGACCGGGCGTTGCCTGGTGCTCGTGGATGGATTCTACGAATACACCGGCGAAAAGGCGCCGAAGTCCAAATGGCTGTTCACCGCAGCCAGCGGCTCGCCCTTCTTCTGCATCGCCGGCCTGGTGCGGGACGACCGTTTCACCATGCTGACCATGCCGCCAGGGCCCGACATGGCGCCCTATCACGACCGCCAGGTGGTGATCCTGCCCCGAAAGCTGTGGGGCGAATGGCTGGGGCCGTCGCCAGATGTTCCGATCCCGCCGCCCGCGCCGGCCGGCAGCCTGAAGGTCACTCAAGTCCGCTGAACGGCCTCGGCCTTACGGCAGGTCTTCCGCCAGGATGGCCATCTCGAACATGAACGAGCCGTCGCCGTCCTCGTCCTCGAACACCACGCCCACGAACTCCTCGCCGATGTAGACCTCGGCGGAGTCCTTCTGCTTGGGCCGCGGCGCCAGGGTGATGCGCGCATTGGCGAAGGTCCCCCGCAGATGGCCTTCGATCTTGCGGATCATCTTCTCGTCCAGCACGCCGTCGCTCCTTCAGTCCAGATCAGGCGGCGCGAACCTAGCCGGTCGCGGCGGTTCCGGAAACCGGGGAAAAGCCTAGATGACGTAGTTGTAGACGCTGTCGGCGAGCGTGTGGTCCATGCTCTTGGCCGGCTCGTCGCAGGTCGGGCAGTTGACCAGCCGCGCCGGCACGCCGGCGGCCGTGCAGCCGGCCGGCACCGGCTTCAGCACCACCGAGCCCGAGGCGATCTTGGCGTAGTCGCCGATCTCGATATTGCCCAGCACCTTGGCGCCCGCGCCCAGCAGCACGCCCTTGCCGATCTTCGGATGGCGGTCGCCGCGCTCCGCCCCCGTGCCGCCCAGGGTCACGCCCTGCAGCATGGAGACGTCGTCGCCGATCACCGCGGTCTCGCCGACCACGATGCCGGTGCCGTGGTCCACGAACACGCCACGGCCGATCCGGGTCGCCGGATGGATGTCCACCTGGAACAGCTCGCTCATCCGGCTCTGCAGATAGAGCGCCAGGGTCTCGCGGCCCTGGCCCCACAGCCAGTGGGCCACCCGCTGGGTCTGCAGGGCGGCGAAGCCCTTGAAGAACAGGAACGGCTGCACATAGCCCTTGCAGGCCGGGTCGCGCTCGAAGACCGCGCGCAGGTCGGCCTCGGCGGCCTCGGTCAGGTTCGGATCGGTGGCGTAGGCCTCTTCGGCGATCTCGCGGATGCTCATGGCCCGCAGCTCCTGGTCGCCCAGCTTGCGGGCGAGCTGGTAGGAGAGCGCGCCGCCCAGCGTCTTGTGGTTGAGGATCACCGCGGCCAGCAGGCTGGCCAGCGCCACCTCTTGCAGAGCGGCCGCCTCGGCCTGATTGCGCAGCGAGGCCCACACCGGCGGCGCATTGGCCGGGTCGACGACTTCGAGTCGTTGCTGGCTCATCAGTTCCTCCCGCCCCATCGGCATTCCCCTTATCCTAGCATGGCGCGCGCCAAGGCGCCCGGCAAAGACCCTTTGACCGCCATATGGTGGCCCCGAAGCAGCATCGCCACCGTCAGCATGTCGGGAAGATGCCCGGCCACCGCCGCCTCCAGCGCCTCGTGGAACGGCACGCGGACCAGGGCGATCGCCTCGGTCTCGTCGGCCGTGTGCTCGGCGCCGGCGACCGGCGACAGCCCGGTGGCCAGATAGCCAACCATTCGCTCGTCGGTGACCGAGTTGGAGAGCTGGGCCTGCAGAATTTCGCGCCATTCCGCCGCCATCAGGCCCGTCTCCTCCGCCAGCTCGCGCTTGGCGCCTTCCAGCGGGTCCTCGCCCATCGGCGCGCCGCCCTCCGGCAGCTCCCAGCTGTAGGCCATGAACGGGAAGCGGTGCTGGCCCACCAGGGTCACCGTTCCGTCGTCATGGATCGGCAGCACCGCCACCGCCAGGTTCTTGAACTTGACCATGCCATAGGGCGACGGCCGCCCGGTAGGCGCGATCGCCGTCTGTTCGGTCACGGTGATCCAGCCCGTCTCGAAGACCTGCCGCTCCATGCCTGGCGTCCAGGGCGGCCCGTGGGCCACGAGCCAGGCGGGTTTGTCGGTCATGGCGGAGGCCTCGCCTTGCGGTGCGCGCGGGCGCACCCTTAAAGGAGCCACCCTATCGCGATCTTAAGTCCGCCAGACCCCTAACCCCGGAAAGAGCGCTCTTGACCTTCGTCCTGCCACCCGCGCCCGAGTTCGGCGACCCCCTCGATCTCGAGCCTGCGCCGCAGGTGCTGGCCTTCCTCGCGCGCCGCCGCTCCGCCTCGGCGCTGACCCTGGCCGAGCCGGCGCCCGGCGAGGACGACCTGGCGACCCTGCTGCGCCTGGCGAGCCGGGTTCCCGACCACGGCAAGCTGGCGCCCTGGCGCTTCGTCGTGCTGCGCGGCATCGACAAGGCCGCCTTCGCTGCCGACCTCGAGGCGCTCGCCCTCTCGCGTGGCGACGCCAAGGCTGTGGCCAAGCTGGGCAAGCTCAAGGTTCCGCCGCTCTGCGTGGCGGTGATCTCCTCGCCCAAGCCCGGCGAGATCCCCGAGTGGGAGCAGCGCCTCTCCGCCGGCGCCGCCTGCACCACCCTGCTCTATGCGACCCTGGCCATGGGCTATGGCGCGAACTGGATCACCGACTGGTACGCCTACGACGCCGAAGCCAACGCCATCCTCGGCCTCTCCGGCGAGGAGAAGCTGGCCGGCTTCATCCTGATGGGAACCCCGCGCGAGGCGCCGCTGGAACGCGAGCGGCCGCAGCTCGCCGCCCTGGTCAGCCGCCAAGCCGCCGCGCGCTAAACACCCAAAATCGCTGGGAAATATGCCTTGAAAACACAACGGCCGGACGGCGCTAAGCGCCGTCCGGCCTGAGGTGACACGCCCGAGGAGAGTTGGGCCCGATCCTTATAGGCCCGCTTAACGGATTTGGGAAGCCGAAAGCGCCGTCCCGGCCAAGCAGCCGAGGCTTTTCCCCTCAGAGGAGAGTGCGTTCGGGGTCAGTCGTCGGGATTCGATATCTGGAGCCGCCCCACGACCTGAAAATTCCCGCCAAGCAGCTTGGCCATCGGTTGAAGTAATCGTAAGGCGGGTTCCAGGTCCTGGACGAGAAGCTTTCCTCGAAACCGATGTCATCCGCGCCCGCGATAGGGCGCGACGCCTTGGTCCGGCAGCCACAGGCCTTCCGGCGGCGAGCCGCTCTGCCAGAACACATCTATGGGAATGCCGCCGCGCGGGAACCAGTAGCCGCCGATCCTGAGCCACCTGGGCTCCGCCACCGCGACAATCTTGCGTCCGATCGCCACGGTGCAGTCCTCGTGGAACGCCCCATGGTTGCGGAACGCGCCGAGATAGAGCTTCAGCGACTTCGACTCGATCAGCCATTTCCCCGGTGCGTAGTCGATCACCAGGTGGGCGAAATCCGGCTGGCCGGTGACCGGGCAGAGCGCGGTGAACTCCGGCGCCGTGAACCGCGCCAGATAGAGAGTGTCGGCCTGCGGGTTCGGCGCGCGCTCCAGCACGGCCTCCTCGGGGCTCGCGAAACCCCGCGCCTCGCGGCCGAGCTGCGTCAGGTGGGTGTCGTCCATGCCGGCGGCTTTAGACCCCGCCTCGCGGGCCTGCAACCGAGACAGCCCGGCTGTCAGCCGCTATCACGGCCGCAGACAGAAGGAGCGCGACATGGCTGGGTCTCGGGCAGGGTTCTGCGAAGACTTCGTGGTGGTGGTCACCGGGGCGTCTACGGGCCTGGGCCGCGCCATCGCCGTCGAGACCGCGCGCCAGGGCGCCTCGGCCGTCGTCGTCAACTATGCCCGCAGCGCCGAAGACGCCCAGGAGACCGCCCGCCTGGTGGAGGACGAAGGCGCCAAGGCCCTGCTGGTCCAGGGCGACGTGGCCTCCGATGACGACTGCAGGAAGATCGCCGCCGCCGCACAGGCCTTCGGGCGCATCGACGCCCTGTTCAATAACGCCGGGACGACCCGTTTCGCGGCCCACGCCGATCTCGACGCCGTCTCCGCGCAGGACTTCCTCGACCTGTATGCGGTGAACGTCGTCGGGGCCTACCAGATGGTCCGCGCCTGCCGCGTCCTGCTCGAGGCCGCACCGCAGCCGGGCGCGGTGGTCAACACCGCCTCCATCGCCGGCGTCACCGGCATCGGCTCCTCGGTGCCCTACGCCGCCTCCAAGGGCGCACTCACCACCATGACCATGTCGCTGGCCCGCGCGCTCGCCCCGAAGATCCGGGTCAACGCCGTCTGCCCGGGCTTCATCGACACCCCATGGTTCGGCAAGGGCCTGCCCGAGGCCGCGGTCGAGCGCATCCGCGCCAACGCCGCCGCCAGCACCCCGCTGAAGGCCGCCTCGACCCCCGACGACATCGCCGTCTCGACGGTGTTCCTGGCCTCGCGCGCCTCGCGCCACGTCACCGGCGAGACCTTGTTGGTGGATGCGGGAACCCACCTCGGCTACGCCGCCCAGGTCGCCCGCTGAGGCGACCGCCTAGTCGCGCCAGTGGCGCGGCGGCCTTTACATCGCCCTGATATCCGCCGGCGCCCAAACGAATGGCGCCGCCGCTCCTGGCCGCCCAAAGTTTGGTCACGACCGGCAAGCACGGCCGTACCCGGTTTGCGAACATTGATCCGGCGGGTCGGCCCGCAAGGATGTCCGCGCACGGTCGGATCCAGCGCACTGGACAACGCGGGCCGGACACAAGGGGATAACAGATGAACGCGAAACGACTTGCCGCCCTCACCAGCGTGGCGTCACTGGCCCTGGCGGCTGCGGCGGGGGCCGCATGGGCGGACGATCAGCCGGCGGCCGGGGCCGCACCTGCCGCGGCGCCCGCGGGCCCGACCGCCCTCTCCTCGCCGTCCATGTCGGCCTCGTTGTCGAACAATAGCGATCCGCTGAACGCCGACCTGGGCCCGCTGGGCAAGATCTATGTCAGCGGCCAGGTCAGCGCCTTCGGCTCGGTGGAGACCGCCCACGGCGCGAACGACCAGCGCAAGGCCGACATCTCCAACCTGCAGGTGGAGGTCCAGAAGACCGACGGGGTGTTCCAGTTCTACGTCCAAGCCGGGGAATATGATCTGCCGTCCCTCGGCACGCCGGTTCTGAACGCGACGCGCTACACCGAATCCACTTTCCGCTATGTGCCGGTGGCCTATGTGAAGCTGGTCCCCAACGCCGACTTCAACATCCTGATCGGCGAGCTGCCGACCCTGATCGGGGCCGAGTACACCTTCAGCTTCCAGAACCTGAACATCAACCGCGGCCTGCTCTGGAACCAGGAGCCGGCGATCAGCCGTGGTGTCCAGGCGAACTACACCAAGGGCCCGCTGGCGATCTCCGTCTCGCTGAACGACGGCTACTTCTCCGATCACTACAGCACCCTTTCGGGCCTGGTGACCTACACCGCCACCATGAAGGACACGATCGCGGTCGCCGCCTCGGGCAACCTCGACAAGACTTCGCGGTCGAGCTTCGTGACGCCGGTGGCCCAAAACAACGGCACGATCTGGAACCTGCTGTGGACCCACACCGACGGGCCGTGGGTGATCAACCCCTACCTGCAGTACTCCACCACGCCCAAGGAAACGTCCCTCGGCCTGCCCAGCTCGGCCTCGACCTTTGGCGCCGCGGTGCTGGGCAAGTACGCGTTCAATTCGATGTTCAACCTCGCCGCCCGGGCCGAGTACATCTCGTCCTCCGGCTCGCAGGTCAGCCTGCTTTACGGCCCCAAGAGCAACGCCTGGTCGTTCACGCTCACGCCGACCGTGCAGTTCAAGACCTTCTTCGTTCGCGCCGAGCTGGCCTATGTGAAGGTCGACAAGGGAACCAAGGGCTTCGAGTTCGGGGCTTTCGCCGACAAGGACGAGCAGTCCCGCGCCATGATCGAAACCGGAGTGCTGTTCTAGCGGACCGGGCCGGTTCCATCCGGGAAGCCGTCGTCCTCCGAAAGCCGGGGCGGCGGCTTTTCCGTTGCGTAAAGAATCCTGCGTTCCTATGGTCCGCCCGCCTTAGTACGCGCTCAAAATGTGCGCGCCCTGCAACATAACGCGCGGGAAAGACTGATCCCGTCAGTTTCGATGGACGGTCGAACCCTCGGGTCTATGGTTACGATTCGCAGAGCCAACGGAGCGCGACGCATGGAGCGGATGGCTTTCCGAGCCCAGACCATCGTTGCGGACGTGATCCTGGCGGCCATCGCCTTCGCCTGCGCCTATTCCGTCGCCTCCTCCGCCATGCCGTCGCTGGACGTCGTCACCAGCCTGCCGTCGCTGAACCTGTCGCAGTTCATCGTGCTCTACGCCGCGCTGGCCGGCGGCTTCTCAATGCTGTTCCGGCGTGAGCTGTCGCCCTGGCGCTACGCCTCGATCCCGGACGCCCTGGTGCTGGCGCGGGTCGCGGTGCTCACCGTCGGCGTGTTCCTGATCTGGGTGTTCATCATCGACCGCGGCCGCGGCCTGCCGCGCTCGACCCTGTTCCTGGCCCCGCTGTTCCAGATGGTGGGCTCCATGGGCGTGCGGATCCTCAGGCGAGCCCTGCATGAGCGGGCGCTGGACAGCTTCTCGCCGGTGAAGGCCAACAGCGATCGCGCCGCCCAGGCGCCGTCCCTGCTGCTGATCGGGCCGCCGGCCTATGCCGACAGCTATCTGCGCGACATCGCCCGCAGCCACGACCGCAGCCACACGCCGGTGGGCATCGTCAGCCCGGACTCCCGCGACGTCGGCCAGCAGGTGCGCGGCGTCTGCGTCATCGAGAGCCTGGACAACCTGGACGAGGCCTTGGCCGACCTGCGCCGCTGGAACCGCTATCCGCGCGCCATCCTGTTCCTGGAAGAGCCTGGGCGGCTGCGCGGGCTCACCGCCGACCAGCTGGGCCGCCTGAAGACCGACGGCATCCGCCTGCTGCGCATGCCGTCCATCGTGGAACTGGCGCAGCACGACGGCGTCACCTTGCTGCCGATCCGCGACATCAACATCGAGGAGCTTCTGCCCCGCGAACCCATTGAGCTGGATCGCCAGGCGGTGGGCGACCTGATCCGCGGCCGGCGCGTGCTGGTCACCGGCGCCGGCGGCTCCATCGGCTCGGAGCTGTGCCGCCAGGTCGCCGCCTTCCAGTGCGCGCGACTGACCCTGGTGGACTATTCCGAGGCCGCCCTCTTCCAGATCAGCCGCGAGATGGCCGAGGACTTCCCGCAGGCGCCGACCCACGCGGTGCTCTGCGACGTGCGCAACGCCAGGCGCCTCAACGCCATCTTCCACGAGGAGGCGCCGGACCTCGTCTTCCACGCCGCGGCGCTGAAGCATGTGCCGCTGGTGGAGAACCATCCCTGCGAGGGCGTGCTGACCAACATCATCGGCACCTGGAACGTGGCCGAGGCCTCCAAGAGCTGCCACGCCGACCAGATGGTGCTGATCTCCACCGACAAGGCGGTGGACCCGACCAACGTGATGGGCGCCACCAAGCGCCTGGCCGAGACGCTGATCCAGTCGGAACAGACCCTGGGCGCGGGCACGCGCTTCTCGGTGGTCCGCTTCGGCAATGTGCTGGGCTCGGCCGGTTCGGTGGTGCCGATCTTCACCTCCCAGATCGAGCGCGGCGGCCCGGTCACCGTGACCGACCCGGACATGGAACGGTTCTTCATGACCATTCCGGAAGCCGCCCAGCTGGTGCTGCACGCCACGGCCACCTGCGCCGACGGCCAGGGCCGCGACGCACGCCTGTTCGTGCTGGAGATGGGCGCGCCGGTCCGCATCATGGACCTCGCCCGCCAGATGATCGCGCTTTCCGGCCACCGCGACATCGAGATCAAGATCACCGGCCTGCGCCCCGGCGAGAAGCTGACCGAGGCGCTGCTGGACGACATGGAGCGTTCGCTGCCCGCCGCGCCCAACGTCATGGAGGTGGTGTCGGACTCGGCCCTGCGCCTGACGTCGGAGCATCTGGACCATCTCGAGGTGCTCGCCAGCGCCGGCGAGGACGCCGAACTGCGCCGCGCCCTGTTCGATCTGGTGGCTCAGATCCGCGGCGAACAGCGCACCGCCGGTACTCCGAACCTGCGGGTCGTCGCCGCCGGCTGACGCCGCCAAGGGCCGCCTGAATCAGAAGGGCCGCGGTGATCCCGCGGCCCTTTGTGTTTTCGACGGGTTTGGTTTGGGCCTATTCGGCCGCCACCATCGCCGCGCCCTGCTTGGCGTTGGCCAGACGCTCGGTCAGCGCTTCGAGCTCAGCCCACAGGGCCTTGGGCAGGTTGTCGCCGAAGCGCTCGTAGAAGGTTGGCGTGAGGGCCGCTTCCTTCTTCCAGATCTCCACATCGCAGGTCAGCAGCAGGTCGAGCTGCGCCTGGGTCAGGTTGAGGCCGTTGACGTCCAGGCTGCCCGGCGCGGGCAGGCGGCCGATCGGCGTGTCGAGGGCCTCGGCGCGGCCTTCCAGCCGGTCGACGATCCACTTCAGGACGCGGCTGTTTTCGCCATAACCCGGCCAGACGAACTTGCCGCGCTCGTCCTTGCGGAACCAGTTGACGAAGTAGATGCGCGGCAGCTTGGCCGGGTCCTTCGCCGTGGCGCCCATCTCCAGCCAGTGGCCGAAATAGTCGCCCATGTTGTAGCCGCAGAAGGGCAGCATCGCGAACGGGTCGCGGCGCAGCTCGCCGATGGCGTTCTCCGCCGCCGCCGTGCCTTCGGAGGCCACGTTGGAGGCCATGAAGACGCCGTGCGCCCAGTCGCGGGCCTCGTTGACCAGCGGCACCGCGCTGGCGCGGCGGCCGCCGAACAGGATGGCCGAGATCGGCACGCCGGCCGGGTCTTCCCATTCCGGCGCGATCACCGGGGTCTGCGAGGCCGGCACGGTGAAGCGGGCGTTCGGGTGGGCGGCGGGCTCAAGGCTTTCCGGCGTCCAGTCATTGCCGCGCCAGTCGATCAGGTGCGCCGGCGCCTCGTCGGTCAGGCCTTCCCACCAGACGTCGCCGTCGTCGGTCAGGGCGACGTTGGTGAAGATGCAGTTGCCGTGCAGGGCGGCGATGGCGTTCTTGTTGGTGGTCTGGCCGGTGCCCGGCGCCACGCCGAAGAAGCCGGCTTCCGGGTTCACCGCATAAAGCCGGCCGTCGTCGCCGAAGCGCATCCAGCAGATGTCGTCGCCGATGGTCTCGGCCCTCCAACCGCTGAGCGTCGGCTGCAGCATGGCCATGTTGGTCTTGCCGCAGGCGCTCGGGAAGGCGGCGGTCACATAGCGCACCTCACCGGCCGGCGAGGTCAGCTTCAGCACCAGCATGTGCTCGGCGAACCAGCCTTCGTCGCGGGCCATCACCGAGGCGATGCGCAGCGCGAAGCACTTCTTGCCCAAGAGCGCATTGCCGCCGTAGCCCGAGCCGTAGGACCAGATCTCCCGGCTCTTCGGGAAGTGGACGATGTACTTGATCTCGTTGCAGGGCCACGGAACGTCCTTGGCTCCATCGACCAGGGGCATGCCCACCGAGTGCACGGCCGGCACAAAAAAGCCGTCCTCGCCGAGCTGGTCGAGGGCGGCCTTGCCCATCCGCGTCATGATCCGCATGGATACGGCTACATAGGCCGAGTCACTGATCTCCACGCCGATGGCGCTGATCTTC
>NZ_DASYAF010000012.1:0-3674 GCF_036501465.1 Phenylobacterium sp. | reverse complement strand
CGACGGTCGACACCGCCGTCGCCCACTGCGAGGCGGCGGTCGCCTTCTCGCTGGCTTAAAGCGGCTCAGCGCCCGGCGGCGCGCAGTTCGTCTTCGTCGTCCGCGCCTTCCGGATCGTCGTCCCACGGCGCGACGTCGTCGGCCCGCGCGGCGAGGGCGAAGAGCGGCGCGTCGAGCTCGGGTTCCTCTTGTGGCGGCGGGGCCGTGACAGGCTTTGGCGCGACGGCGGGCGCGGTCGCGACGCTGGGCCCACGCCGGGTGGTCACTGGCCGGCGCAGCAGAGCCTCGATGCGGGCGAGCCAGCGGTTGGCCTCGGCGATCGCCTCGGCCGGCGGCAGTTCATAGCGCTGGCCCTCGTCTTCGGGCAGCCACAGGTCGAGCACGAAGTCGGGGTGGCCCAGGTCGTCGAACACCAGGCGCAGGGCCACGCGTTCGGCGGCGTCGAAGGCGTTGAGCGCCATCCGCTGCTCGCCGCGATGGACGCGGCCCACCACCAACCCGTCGACGATGGCCTCCGCGCCCACCAGTTCGTCCAGGCCGTAGACCAGGCCCCAGGCGCCGGCGTCCCAGACCACGGCGACCTGGTTGCGAGTGAAGTCGAAGCCGATCCCGCGGCCACGGCCCAGGGCCGGCAGGAAACCGTGGGTGTCGCCCTGCAGCACGGCCTTCAACCCGCGCTGGATGCGGCGGCGCTCGGCGCCGCTCCACCGCGCGATCCCGGCCAGCACCGTCACCGCGACGCCGGCGACGCCGACCAGCATCAGGAGCCGAGTGAGTTCGTCCATGAGGCGAAAGCTAAGCCCGTTGGTTGAGTCTGCCCAAACGCCGGTCTTCAGAGGTCGAGTTCGATGACCAGCGGCACGTGGTCCGAAGGCTTGTCCCAGCTGCGCACGTCGCGGTGGATGCTGACCCCGGCCAGCCGGTCGGCGGCCTGCGGCGAGAGCAGGGCGTGGTCGATGCGGATGCCGTTGTTCCGCTGCCAGGCGCCGGCCTGATAGTCCCAGAAGGTGTAGGCGCCGGGACTGCCGTCGGCTTCCAGGAAGGCGTCGGTGAAACCCAGGAACTTCAGCGTCCGGAAGGCGTCGCGGCTCTGCGGCTGGAAGAGGGCGTCGCCTTCCCAGTTGGCCGGGAACTCCGCGTCGCGCGGCTCGGGGATGACGTTGTAGTCGCCGGTCAGAACCAGCGGTTCCTCCAGCGCCAGCAGGGCTTCGGCGTGGCGCTGCAGGCGGCCCATCCAGGCGAGCTTGTAGCCGAACTTCTCGGTCGCCACCGGATTGCCGTTGGGCAGGTAGATCGAGGCCACCCGCACCGGCGTCGGGCCGCTGACCACGGCTTCCAGATAGCGCGACTGCTCGTCCTCGCCCGGTTCAGGCAGGCCGCGGCGTACGTCCTCCAGCGGGGTCTTCGAGAGCATGGCCACGCCGTTGTAGGTCTTCTGGCCGTGGACGGCGACATTATAGCCAAGCCGTTCAAAGGCTTCGGCGGGGAACTTCTCGTCGACGCACTTGATCTCCTGCAGGCAGGCGACGTCGGGCTTGGCCGCCTCGAACCACTTCAGCACCGTCTCCAGGCGCGCGTTGACCGAGTTCACGTTCCAGGTGGCGATGCGCATCCAGGCCTACTTCTTGGTCAGGGTCAGCGGCAGGCTCGCGCCCTGGTTCCAGGTCCCGTCGAGCGTCTTGCCGTCCGCCGAAAGCTTGGCCGTCAGCTCTCCGGAAATCGGCAGGAAAAGGATCGAGAGCTGGCCGCCCTCGGTCTTCACCGCCGTCGCCGGAATGGTCGCGCCCTGGTCGACGCTGTCGAGGACCGCCGTCGCCTGGCCGTTCACCGTCTTGATGTGGAACACCAAGTGCAGGGTCTGGCCGCCGGCGGAAAGCGCGCCCGCCCAGTCGCCGTCATAGGTCTGGGCGAAGGCGGGGACTGTGAGCGCCGCGGCCAGGAGTGCGCCCAAGCCCAGGCGGCGGCCGATCTTCGCGGACATCATGGCGGAACCCTCCGTGCAGCCGCCGGCAAGGTGTCGCTCTCCGCCCGCGGGCGCAAGGCGGGTTTCGCGTTTTGCGCGCTAAGGCCTGACAGTCGCGGCCCGACTGTGGCAGCATCGCGCCGCGTCGGGGGAGACCAGTATGGACTGGCAGCTTGAGCGAGAGGGGTCGCGGTTTGTCGGCCGCGTGAAGGGCCGGGTGGACGAGACCACCTGGGAGGCCTTCTCGCAGGCGCTGATCGCGGCGGTGAAGGACGCGGCCGCGGCCGGCGGCGCGCCGCTGGTCGTCGACCTCTCCGGCCTGGACTACATGTCCTCGCGCGGCCTGCGGGCGCTGACCATGGCCCGGCGCGAGGCCGGCGAGGCGGTGGCGATCAGCTTGGCGTCGCCGAACGCGCGGATGCGCGAGATCCTGGCCATCAGCCGCTACGACAAGCTGTTCGAGGTCACGGGCTGATGCTGGTCAGGTTTTGGGGCACGCGCGGCTCGCTGCCGGTCGCGCAGAAGGCCGGCGCGATCCAGGGCAAGATCGCCAAGGCGCTGGTGGCGGCCGGCGGCCATGTCTTCGAGGACGAGGCGGAAGCGGCGGCCTTCGCCGCGGCCAACCTGGATTTCGCGACCTTCGGCGCCTTTGGCGGCGCCACCTCCTGCGTGGAGATCGAGGGCGGCGACGACGCCTACCTGATCTGCGACATGGGCTCGGGCCTGCGCGAGTTCGGCCTGGACGCCTTCCGCCGCTGCGCCGCCGGCCACGCACGGACCTACCACTTCTTCCTGTCGCACCTGCACTGGGACCACATCATGGGCTTCCCGTTCTTCGGGCCGGCCTTCGATCCCGGGGCGACCATCGTCATCCACGCGGGCCATGCGGACGCCGAGGCGGGGTTGCGCCGCCAGCAGGAGGAGATCTCCTTCCCAGTGCCGTTCGACTGGCTGCGGGCCAAGATCAGCTTCCAGACCCATGCGGTGGGCGAGCCGTTCGACGCCGCCGGCGTCACCGTCACCCTGATCCGCCAGCACCACAGCCACGATAGCTACGGCTTCCACTTCGCCAGGGATGGCCGCGCGGTGATCTATTCCACCGACAGCGAGCACAAGGTCGATCACATGGACGCCGAGGCGGCGTTCGAAGCCTTCTTCGCCGGTGCCGACCTGGTGATCTGCGACACCATGTATTCCCTGGGCGACACCGTGAGCCTGAAGCAGGACTGGGGTCATTCCTCCAACGTGGTGGCGGTGGACCTGTGCCTGGCCGCCGGCGCCAAGCGCCTGGCCCTGTTCCACCACGAGCCCACCTATTCCGACGCCGACATCCAGCGGATGCATCAGGAGACCCTCCGCTACGAGGAGCTGGTGCGCGAAGACCGGCCGCCGCTGCAGGTGATCTGCAGCTACGACGGCCTCGAGGTCCGGGTCTGAACGAGCTCGACCCCGGCGCACGCCTTAGGGTCCGGCTGGCCGGGCTCGCCGCCGCGGTCCTGGCCGCCGTCGCCCTCTTCGCCGCCGGCGATGGTCTGCGCCGGCCGCTGTTCGACGCCTTCCAGAAGGTCGCCGCGCCGGAACAGCCCGCGCCGTCCAAGGTCGACGTGGTGCTGATCGACGGCCCCAGCCTGAAGGCGGTCGGCGGCTGGCCCTGGTCGCGCTACGTCATGGGCCGGCTGACCGAGGCGATCGCCGCGCGCGGGGCCAAGGC
>NZ_DASYAF010000011.1:0-32643 GCF_036501465.1 Phenylobacterium sp. | reverse complement strand
AGGGACCCAGCGCCGCCAGCGCCGAAGCCAGGCCCGAGACGCTGGTCGCCAGGCACTCCACCTCGCCGGTGGAAAGCTCGACGCTGGCCACCGCCGCCTGGCCGCCGCGCACGGCGATGGCGGCGAGGCGATTGGCGCCCCGGGCGTCCAGCAGGCCCTCTTCGGTGAGCGTGCCCGGCGTCACCACGCGCACCACGTCGCGGTGGACCACCGACTTGGAGCCTCGCTTCCTGGCCTCCGCCGGATTCTCCATCTGCTCGCAGACGGCGACCTTGAAGCCGGCGCGGATCAGCTTGGCGAGATAGGCCTCGGCCGCATGCACCGGCACGCCGCACATGGGGATCGGATTGCCGCCGTGCTGGCCGCGCGCCGTCAGGGTGATGCCAAGCGCGGCGCTGGCCTTCTGGGCGTCCTCGAAGAACAGCTCGTAGAAATCGCCCATGCGGAAGAACACCAGGGCGTCGGGCTGGCGGGTCTTGGCCTCGAAATATTGCGCCATCACCGGCGAGGCGCCGGCGGAGGGATCGGGCAAGGTCGTTTGAGCCTGGGCGTTCATGGAACAGGCGACGCTATCCGCGCAGGTGAGTCCCGTCAGCCCCTTGAACACGCGGCGAACAAGCCCAAGCTGTGGATGGATGTCGCATCCCGTGGAGCGTCTGGCGCCTTGAGCTTCGTGGTCTTCCCCGCCGGTCCGTCGGACGCCGAGGAGTTGGCGCGCGTCCACGTGGCCTCCTGGCGGGAGACCTATCGCGGCCTGTTGCCCGACGCGTTCCTGGCGCGGATGAGCGAGCCGGGCTTCGCGCGGCGCTTCCGGCGGCAACTGACGGCGCCTGGCGACAGCGTGACCCTGGTCGCCGCGCATCGCTACGGCCTGGTGGGCTATGCCCAGGGCGGGGCCTCGCGGCGCTCGCCCGTCCGCCTCGACCAGGGCGGCGAGGCGGAGATCGCCACCCTCTATGTGCTACGCGAGGCGCAGGGCGAAGGACTCGGCAAGCAGTTGATGATCGAGACGGCCCGGGCGCTGGCGGCGCAGGGCGCGGTCTCGCTGATGATCTCGGTCCTGCGCGACAACATCCGCGCCCGCGGCTTCTACGAGCACCTGGGCGGCCGCGCCGAGCCGGCGCGGCAGGAGCCCGGCCCCGGCGGGCGGCTGCTCTACGAGGTGGCCTACGGCTGGGCGGATATCGCCAGCCTGACCGGCTGATGCCCGTGCGCCTGGCGCTCGTAGCCCTGGCGGCGGCGCTCGCCCTGCCCGCGCAGGCCCAGCCCAGGCTGATGGGCTGGGACGACCTGCTGGCCCGCCCACATCCCAAGGCCACCGCCGTCGTGCCTTATGGCCCCGACCCGCTGCAGGTCGCCGAGGTCTGGCGGCCCGACGGCAGGGGGCCGTTCCCCACCGTGCTGATGATCCACGGCGGCTGCTGGCGCAGCGGTCTCTCCAACCTGCACGTCATGGACTACGCCGCCGAGGACCTGAGGAGGCGCGGCATCGCGGTCTGGAACATCGAATACCGCGGCGTCGACCGGCCCGGCGGCGGCTATCCGGGCGTCTTCCAGGACGTCAACGCCGCCGCCGACGCCCTGCTGGCGCACGGCCGCGAGTATGGAATGCGGACCAGCCGCATCGTGATACTCGGCCACTCGGCAGGCGGCCAGCTGGCGCTCTGGCTGGCGGCGCGGCGCAGGCTGCCGCACGACAGCCCGCTCTATGACGACAAGCCCCTCGACGTCCTCTGGACGGTCAGCCTGGGCGGCCTGCCGGACCTCTCCACCGCCCAGGCGGGCTGCGGCGAGAAGACAGTGGCCAGGCTGTTGGCCGGCTCGACGCGACGCGACCCCTTGAGCGACACCTCGCCTGCCGTCCTGTTGCCGGTGGCGGGCGCGCGCATGCTGATCCACGGCGGCCTCGACGACACCGCTCCGCCTGCCCAGGGCAAGGCCTATGTCGCCAAGGCCCGCGCCAAGGGCGACATCCGCGCCTGGACCTACGCGATCCCCGGCGACGGCCATGTGGAGGAGATCGCGCCGGGCTCGCGCACATGGGCGGCGGTGGTCGCCGGGCTGCAGTCGGTGTTCCACAGCCGGGACGGCGCCTGGGTGCTGCAGCTCACGCCCGGACCGCTGTAGGATCCGTCGACTGGGGGCAAGTCGCATGGGGAGCGCCATCGATCGCAGGGGCCTGATCGCCGGCCTGGCAGGCAGCGGCCTGCTGGCGGGCTGCGGCCCCCGCGCCGGGCCCGGAGGCGATCCGCAAACGCCCGGCTCGATCGCCGAGGTCGCCTTCCTGGCCGGCTATCCGAAAGTCCTGCTCCAGGTGCTCCTGGGGGCGGCCCGCCTGCCACGGCCCGTGTCGGTTCGCGGCGGCGCCGAGCTTTACCGCCTCAGTTACTGGTCGCGGACCAACGGGACGCCGGCGCTGGTCTCAGGCCTGGTGGCGGTCCCGGCCCATGGCGCCGCGCAAGGGACCGCGCTCTGGATGCACGGCACCAACACCAACCGCGCCGGCTCGATCTCCGCGCCAAGCCTGAACGAGGGGATCACCGCGGCGGCGGTCTTCGCGGGCGGTGGCTACCTGATGCTCGCGCCGGACCTTCTGGGCCTGGGCGTCTCGCGCGCCGTGCAGGCCTACTACTACAACCCCAGCACCATCGCCGTGACGCTAGACTTCCTGACAGCGGCGCGACGGTTCGTGGCGGGTCTGGGTCGCGCCTGGACGCCAGACCTCTACATCGCCGGCTTCTCCCAGGGCGGCCATTCCTCCGCCGTGATGCATCGCGAGCTGGAGCGCCGCGCCGATCCGACGCTTCGCGTGCGCGCCAGCGCCCCGATCTCCGGGGCCTATAACCTCGCCGACATCTCGATACCCTTCGCCATGCGGGGCCGCTCGGTGGAGGATTCGACCTATCTGGCCGCCTGGGCCCTATCCTACGCCACCTACTACCGCCGACCGCTGGCCGAGGTGCTGCAACCCCGCTACGCCGCCTCGGTTACACGGCTGCTGGACGGCGACCACACCGCCGACATCAAGACCGCCCTCCCCGCCACGCCGCGCAGCCTGTTCACGCCTGAGTTCCTGGCGGCGTTCGATGCCGGCCAGCCCCATTGGCTGATGGACGGCGCGCGGGCGAACGAGGCCTACGCCTGGGCGCCGCGCGCGCCGTTGCGCGCCCACTACGGCGGCCGCGATGTGGATGTGCCGGCCGAGGACACCCTGGCCTTCGTGGCGGAGGCCGGGCGGCGCGGCGGCCTGGCCGAGGCGGTCAATGTGGGCCCCTACGACCACAACGCCACGGTCTTCCATGCCGCCCCGGCCATCCGGGCCTGGTTCGACCAGCTGTCGGCCCAAAAGACCTGAGGCGCTCTAGGCCACCTTCTCCTCGGCCGCGTAGGTGAGCGAGACGAAGACGTCCTCAAGGTCGGGGTCTTCGGTGGAGATGTCCTTGATGTGCAGGCCGGCCGCGCGGATCGCCGCCAGCACCTGCTCGACGCTCGACTGGCCGGTGCGGTAGCTGACCGAGAAGCCGCCGGCCGGCGTCAGCGCGGTCTCGAAGCCCTTCAGCGCCGGCGCCGCGGTCATCGGCTCCTGCGGCGTCACCAGCACCTTGCGGGTGTCCATCCGCGACAGCAGTTGCGTCGTCGGCTCGCAGGCCACCACCTGGCCGCGGTTGATGATGGCGATCTGGTCGCAGAGCTCCTGGGCCTCTTCCAGGTAGTGGGTGGTGAGCACGATGGTCACGCCCTTGCGGTTCAGCTCCAGCACATAGGCCCAGAGCTGGCGGCGCAGCTCCACATCCACGCCGGCCGTGGGCTCGTCGAGGATCAGCACCGGCGGGTTGTGCACCATGGCTTTGGCGACCATCAGGCGGCGCTTCATGCCGCCGGAGAGCTGGCGGACGTAGGCACTGGCCTTGTCGGCCAGGCCGAGCGCGGTCAGCAGCTCCATCGTGCGCCGCTCGGCCTTCGGCACGGCGTACATGCCGGCCGCCACGTCCAGGGCCTCGAACGGGGTGAAGAACGGGTCGGCGGCGATCTCCTGCGGCACCACCCCGATCGCGGCGCGCGCGTCCCTGGGGCGCTCGTCGATGTCGCGGCCCCAGATGCTCACCGTGCCCGAGGTCTTGCGGCAGAGGCCGGCCAGGATGTTGATGAAAGTCGACTTGCCGGCGCCGTTCGGGCCCAGCAGGCCGAAGATCGATCCGCGTGGGATCGCCAGGTCGATGCCCTTCAACGCCTGCATCTGCGGCGTCGTCTTGGTGGCGGCGTAGGTCTTGACCAGGCCCCTGGCCTCGATGGCGTAGTCGGGAAGATCCATAAGCGTCCTGAACGGATATCTCGGCGGCGCCCGTCGAGATTGACGGGGAAAGCCACGCTCGCATACCTAGGCGCGCGGCGGGGCCTCCACAATCGCGCCGCCGGCAAGGATCTCAGAATGGCCCGCAAAGCCCCCGCCAAAGCTCTCGTGAAGCCTGCCTCGGCGAAGAAGAAGCCCGAGCCCGCGCCGGCCAAGGGCGCGCTGACGCCCAACCTGCCGGCGCCGGAGGTGATCGTGGTCCGCTCCCGGCGGGTGGCCTGCGACGGGGTGGGCGGCGCGCTCGGCCACCCACGCGTCTGGCTGGAGATGGGTGAGGCCGACTTCGTCGAATGCACCTATTGCGACCGCCGCTTCGTGCTGCCCAAGGGCAGCGAAGGCTCGGAGAGCGAACTGGTCGCCCCCGGCGTCTACGAAGGCAGCCACGGGCACTGATTTCCCTCCCCTTCATGGGGAGGGTGGCTGGAGCGAAGCGACAGCCGGGTTGGGAATTCTGAGCCGGAGTGCTGGGGTCGGAGATGATCCGGACTCCCCCACCCTGGCGCTGCGCGCCTGTCCCTCCACACTAAGGGAGGGCGGTTGATCGCAGGACGGGCGGCGTTCGTCGCAAGTCGCTCCCGCCGCCCCTGCAGCGATCCAAGCTTCGCCGGAAACCGCGGAGCCGCAGCATGTCTCGCCGCCTTCTGATCGCCGCCGCGCTGGCGGCCGCCCTGCCGTCCTGGGCCGCCGCCCAGGCGTCAAAGCCCGCACCCCCGCCGGCCAATGCCTGCGCCGATCCCCAGCACGGCCAGTTCGACTTCTGGGTCGGGCGCTGGGACATCACGCCGACCGGCAAGGACACCGTCACCGCCCACAGCCTGATCGAAAAGGTCTACGGTTGCGGCATCCGCGAGAACTGGATGCCGAACGCCGGAGGCGCCGGCGGCAGCCTCTCCATCTACGTCCCCGCCGAAAAAGGCTGGCGCCAGACCTGGATCGACTTCACGGGGTCGTACGTCGATTTCAAGGGCGGCTGGGACGGCCACGCCATGGTGCTCACCGGCAATTGGCCGGGCCCCGACGGCAAGCCCAACCTGGTGCGGATGACCTACACCCAAAGCTCCGACGGCTCCGTCCGCCAGGCCGGCGCGGCCTCCAAGGACGGCGGCAAGACCTGGGCCCCCACCTTCGACCTCACCTACCACAAGGCCTCCCCCGTCCCCTGATGGGGAGGGAAGTCACACCCTCAGCGGCATCAGGATGTACTGCACGTCGGCGTCCTGCGGGTCGAGCACCAGGGCCGGGTCGTTGGGGCCGCCGAAGCGCAGTTCGCAGAGCTCGCCCGAGATCTGGTCGGTGATGTCCAGCAGGAACCGGGCGTTGAAGCTGAGCTCGAAGCCGTCGCCGTCGTAGTCGAGCTCCAGCTCCTCCACCGCCTGGCCCGCCTCCATGTTGCGCACCGTCAGCACACAGCGCCCGCCCTCGACCGCCATGCGCACCGAGCGGCTCTTCTCCGCCGAGATGGTGGCCACCCGGTCCACCGCCTGGGCGAACAGCTTGGAGTCCACGCGGACGATGCGGTTGTTGTCCTTGGGGATCACCCGCGGATAGTCGGGGAAGGTGCCGTCGATGACCTTGGACGTTAGGGCCGCGCCGCCGAAGTCCAGGCGCACCTTCTGCGGGCTGATCTGCAGTTCCACCTGCTCGCCGGCGTCGTCCAGCAGCCGCCGGGCCTCGGCGATCGTCTTGCGCGGCACGATCACGCCCGGCGCGCCGACCGCGCCCTCGGGGGCCGGCATCTCGGCCAGCGCCAGGCGCGAGCCGTCGGTGGCCACGCAGCGCAGCTTGGGCGAGCCGTCCTCGACTACCGTGTGGACGTAGAGGCCGTTCAGGTAATAGCGCGTCTCCTCCGCCGAGATAGCGAAGCGGGTCTTGTCGATCAGGCGGATGAAGTCGCTCACGTCCACCGCCAGGCCGCCGGACATGCCGTCCGAGGTCATCACCGGGAAGTCGCCGGCCGGCAGCACCGGCAGGTTGAAGCGGCTGCGGCCCGCCGAGACGGTCAGGCGCGGATCCTCGCCGGTGAAGGCCAGCACCACATCGGCGCCTTCCGGCAGCTTGCGGACGATCTCGTAGAGGGTGTGGGCCGGCGCGGTGATCTGGCCCGGCTGGTCCACCTGGGCCATCGCCTCGTCGACGATCTCCATATCCAGGTCGGTGGCCGAAAAGGTCAGCCGGTCGCGCTCGGCCGACAGCAGCACGTTCGACAGGATCGGGATGGTGTTGCGCCGCTCCACCGCGCTCTGCACGTGCCCCAGCGCCTTGAGCAACGCCGCCCGTTCAATCGTCAGCTTCATGTCGTCCGGTCCGAAGTCCACCGCGCCGGGGGCGATTCGCGCCCGACGCCCCCGAGGTGAAAGGGACTTGCGACATTAGCTATTTTAGGCCCCGGCGGAAGAGTGTTCCGCCCCTAGGCCCGCGTATCCACCGAGCCGCCCGCTTCGCCCTCGTCGCTGGCGTAGGGATTGGCCCCGGCCTTGGGCGTCTCGGCCTCCGGCGCGCCGGCGACCTTGGCGGCGACCATGACCATCGCCGGGCGGATCAGCCGGCCCAGCAGCTCATAGCCCGGCTGCATCACCTCCACCACGCCGCCGCCTGGCACGTCGGTCCCGGGGACCTCCGACATGGCCTGGTGCTTGTGCGGGTCGAACTTCTCGCCGCGCTCCGGGGCGATGCGGTTGAGGCCGTTGCGCTCGAAGGCGCCCAGCAGCTCCTTCTCGGTCAGCTCGACGCCGAGCACGAAGTTCTTCACCGCCGGGTCGCCGCCGTCGGCCGGCTCGTGGGCCAGGGCGCGGGCCAGGTTGTCGGCCACGCCCAACAGGTCGCGGGCGAACTTCTGAATGGCGTAGGCGCGCGCGTCGTTGGATTCGCGTTCCGCCCGGCGCTTGGTGTTCTCGGCCTCCGCGGCGTAGCGCAGGGTCTGTTCCTTCAGCGCGGCTAGTTCGGCGCGCAAGGCTTCGATTTCCGCTTCCGCCGCCTTGGCGAGGAACTCGTCGGCCACATCTGGCGTGTTGTCTTCGGACATCTCGCTCTTGTCTCTCAATACCTCGGTCGCCGTCTAGGCGTTCATGACCTGGCCCAGCACCCGGGCGGTATAGTCCACCAACGGAATGATCCGGGCATAGTTCAGGCGGGCCGGGCCGATCACGCCGATCGCCCCCAGCACCCGCTGCGAGCCCGTCATATAGGGCGCGGCGATCACGGCGGAACCCGAAAGCGAGAACAGCCGCGTTTCCGCGCCGATGAAGATGCGTACGCCCTGGCCCTCGCGCACCCCGTCGAGCAGCTGGATCAGCTGCTCCTTCTGCTCCAGGTCCTCGAACAGCGAGCGCACCCGCTCCAGGTCCTCGCTGGCGCCCGTTTCCTCCAGCAGGTTCGCCCGGCCGCGGACGATCAGCGCGCGGTCCTCCGCCTCCCCGCCGCTCCAGGCGGCCAGGCCGTCCTCCACCAGCCGCGCGGCGGCGGCGTCCAGCTGGGCGCGGGCGCGGGCGAGGTCGGCGGCCAGGTCGGCCATGGCTTCGGCCAGGGTGCGCCCGGTCAGCCGCGCGTTCAGGAAGTTCGAGGCCTCCACCAGGGCCGAGGGTGGCACCCCGGCCGGCAGGCGGATCAGCCGGTTCTCCACCGTGCCGTCGGCGAAGACCATGATCGCCAGCGTCCGCTCGGGCCCGAGCGCCACGAACTCCACGTGCTTGACGCCGGCGTCGCGCACCGGGGTCACCACCACGCCCGCGCCGCCGGCCAGGCCCGAGAGGATCGAGGAGGCCTCGTTCAGCGCGTCCTCGTAGTTGCGGCCATGGGCCATCAGGCGCGCCTCGATAGCCTGCCGCTCCGCCGCGCCCACGTCGCCCACCTCCAAAAGGCCGTCGACGAAGAGCCGCAGGCCCGCGTGGGTCGGCAGGCGGCCGGCGCTGATATGCGGCGCGCCCAGCAGGCCGAGCTGGGTCAGGTCCTGCATGGTGTTGCGGATCGAGGCCGGGGACAGCGACAGCCCGCCCTTCGACAAGGTGCGCGAGCCCACCGGCTCGCCGGTCTCCAGATAGCTTTCCACGATCCGGCGGAAGATGTCGCGGGCGCGCTCGTCGAGTTCGGCCAGCGAGGGGCCGGGGGCGAAGAAGGGGCTGCTCACCGTGGGGCCGTGCAAGCTTCCTTTGGCGTCCATGGACTGGACCGGCCTATCTAGGATAAGCGCGGGCCTCGCCTGCGCAAGCCGCGCAAGCCCGCCAGGAGTTTCCGATGCGCCCCTCCCAACGCCTCGCCGACGCGCTCAGGCCGGTCACCCTGGAGACCGGCGTCAATCGCTACGCCGAAGGCTCCTGCCTGATCGGCTTCGGCCATACCCGGGTGCTGGTGACCGCCAGCCTGGAGGAAGGCGTCCCCGGCTTCCTGCGCGGCAAGGGCCAGGGCTGGGTCACCGCCGAGTATGGCATGCTGCCCAGGGCCACCCACACGCGGGGCCGGCGCGAGGCCGCGCAGGGCAAGCAATCCGGCCGCACCCAGGAGATCCAGCGGCTGATCGGCCGCTCCATGCGCGCCGTGGTCGACCTGCGCGCGCTGGGCGAGCGGCAGATCTCCATCGACTGCGATGTGATCCAGGCCGACGGCGGCACGCGCACCGCATCGATCACCGGCGCCTGGGTCGCCTTGCGCCAATGCACCCGCTACCTGATGGAGGAGGGCCTGATCACAGCCGACCCGATCCTCGACCAGGTGGCGGCGATCAGCTGCGGGGTCTTCAAGGGCACGCCGGTGCTGGACCTCGACTACGAGGAGGATTCCAACGCCGAGGCCGACGCCAACTTCGTGCTGACCGGCAAGGGCGACATCGTCGAGGTTCAGGCCACCGGCGAGAAGCGCGGCTTTTCCCAGGCCGAGTTCGACGCCCTGTTCGCCCTGGCCCGCAAGGGCATCGGCGAGCTGCTCGAGCTCCAGCGCGCGGCGGCGCAAGCCTAGAAACTCCTGAAACGAAAACGGGCGGCTGGTTTCCCAGCCGCCCGGTTCTCACATCCCTGAAGGGACGTCGTCGTCTCAGAGCCCGGCCATCAGGTGGCGGAAGGCCGACGGCGGCATCCGGTCCAGCTCGCGCGCCAGCGGCGCGAAGAGGGCGTTCAGGAAGCGTTCAATAGCAGCGAACATGGCGACACTCCTTTGTGCAGCGCAGCATTGTGCGCCGCATATAGGGAGCAAGCGTTGAGATTGCAAGGCTTCCTACGGCCAAGCCGCCTTGTGCCATCGCGCCGCAGCATAGCGCGGCCTTGGCCTACTCGTCGTCCTCATCGTCGCCCGGCGCGTCGTCCGGCCCGGGTTCGTAGCTGAGGATGTCGCCCGGCTGGCAGTCGAGTTCGCGGCACAGCGCGGCCAGGGTGGTGAAGCGCACCGCGCGCGCCTTGCCGGTCTTCAGGATCGAAAGGTTGGCGATGGTCACGCCCACCCGGTCGGCGAGTTCAGTAAGCGACATGCGCTTTTCGAGGAGCACGCGGTCGAGCTGGACGCGGATCGGCATGTGTTCCCCGGCCTCAGATGGTCAGTTCGGCTTCGCGGCGCAGGCGCGCGCCTTCCCGGAACACCTCGGCCAGGACGAAGACCACCAGCACCGAGAACCAGGCCGTCAGGTTGAAGTTGTGCTCCACCCGCTTCATCAGCGGCACGAAGGGGCTGAGGCCCCACACCGCGTAGCGGCCGAGTTCGAGCGCCGCCAACATCAGCCCGATCAGCCGCAGGCGCTGCACATTGTAGGGATGGAAGGGGTCGCCGGCGGTCAGCGTCGCGAAGATCCGGCGCAGCGAATGGACGATGACCAGCACGCCGCCGATCGACAGGCCGAACATCAACAAGACGCCGGCGTAGACCGGGCCGCGGGTGGCCACCAGGGCGGCGTTGGTGGTCAGGATGTCGGGGAAGAGGTCGGGGTTGAAGCTGAACAGCAGGGCCGCCAGCAGGGCCAGGGCGACGGCGCCCAGGGCGATCCAGAGGGCGGCGAAGACCACGTCGAGGATGATCTTCAGGAAGCTGGAGACCGATCCCGGTCCGAGCGCACGCATCTGAAGGTCTCCCCTGAACGCCAGAACCCGCCCCGGCAGCGCCACGTCATCGGGCGGCGGCGGGAGCGGGTCGGTCGAACCCCAAGGCGCAGAGCCTAGTGGAACGAAGCGGCGGCGGCGACAGTCAGGATCGGCGTGACCGCCAGAACCATCAGCAGGCTCATCTGAGCCCGGTCGAACGTCTTCAGCATGGTCGCGAACATGGTCGGCTCCTTCTTTGGTTTATGCTGCGTTGCAGCGTGATGGATGGGACAACACGTCGTCCCGATGCCGCTATTCAATATGACCGCATCGATTAGCGATCAAATTAATAGGGAGTAACGATATTAAACTTTCGCAATGCAACACAGCGAGGCGGGTCTATGGTCCGCCGCCGGTGAAGGAGTGGTGAATCCATGGCGCTGAAGCTGGAGCCCGGGACCAGGCTGGTGGTCGCGACCCACAATCCCGGCAAGGCGCGCGAACTCGCCGAGATCCTGGAGAACCGCTTCCGGCTGGTCAGCGCCGGCGAGCTGGGCCTGCCCGAGCCGGACGAGACGGAAACCAGCTTCGTCGGCAACGCATTGCTGAAGGCCCGCGCGGCGGCCGAAGCCTCGGGTCTGGTCGCGCTCGCCGACGACTCCGGTCTGTCGGCAGCCGCGCTCGACGGAGCGCCCGGCATCTATTCCGCCCGCTGGGCCGGCCCCGCCAGGGACTTCGCCATGGCCATGCGGAAGGTCGAGGAGCGCATCGAGGAGACCGGCTCGCAGGATCGAGGCGCCTGGTTCACCAGCGCGCTGGCGGTCGCCTGGCCGGGCGGGCCGGCGGTGGTCGTGGAAGGCCGGGTGGACGGGTCGCTGACCTTCCCGCCGCGCGGCGACAAGGGCTTCGGCTACGACCCGATTTTCGTCCCCGAGAACCTGGACCTCACCTTCGGCGAAATGGACCCGGCCGCGAAGGACGCCATGAGCCATCGCGCGCGGGCCTTCGCCAAGCTGAAGGCCGCGCTCTTGTGACGACGCCTGCGCCCAAATTGGGCGTCTACATCCACTGGCCCTACTGCGCGCGCATCTGCCCCTATTGCGACTTCAACGTCGCCAAGGCCAAAGGCGGCGACGAGCCCGTGGCCCTGGCCCGCGCCATTGTCGCCGACCTCGCCGCGCAGCGGGCGCTGACCGGGCCGCGCGACCTAGCCTCGATCTTCCTGGGCGGCGGCACGCCCTCGCTGATGGACCCGGCCTGGGCGGGCGAGATGATCGCTGAGACCCGGCGGCTCTGGTCGCCCGCCGCGGATCTGGAAGTCACCCTGGAGGCCAATCCCACCGACGCCGAGGCGGCCCGCTTCGCGGCCTTCGCGGACGCCGGCGTGAATCGCCTGTCGCTGGGCCTTCAGGCGCTGGACGACGCGGCGCTGAAGGGCCTCGGCCGCAATCACGACGCCGCCACGGGCCTGCGCGCCGCCCAGGCCGCCGCCCGCGCCTTCCCGCGCCTGTCGCTGGACCTGATCTACGCTCGCCCCCACCAGACGCCGGCCGCCTGGGCGGACGAACTCGCCCGCGCCATCGACCTGGGCGCGGAGCATATCTCGCCCTACCAGCTCACCATCGAAGCCGGCACCGCTTTCGACCGCGCGGTGCGCCGCGGGACCCTGGTCCCGCCCGACGCCGAAACCGGGGCTGCGCTCTATGACACGACCCAGCGCGTGCTGGAGGCCGCCGGCTTCGAGGCCTACGAGGTCTCCAACCACGCCCGGGGCGAGACCGCCCGCTCGCACCACAACCTGATCTACTGGCAGGGGCAGGACTACGTCGGCGCAGGCCCCGGCGCCCACGGGCGGCTGACGCTCGATGGCGCGCGGCAGGCGACCTATGCCGCGCCCAAGGCGGCCGACTACATCGCCCGCGTGGCGGAGACAGGCGTGGGCTTTGCCAGCCGCGAGACCCTGGATGCACGAGAAGCGGCGCAGGAGCGGTTGCTGAGCGGCCTGCGGATCAGAGAGGGCGTGGCGCTGGCTGAGGTGGCGGTGCTGGAAATTCCCTCTCAGAAGATCGCCGATCTCGTCGACCTCGGCTTGCTCGCCGACGACCCGCAGCGGTTGCGGCCCACGCCTGCGGGACGGCTGGTGCTGGATCGGCTGACGACGCAACTCGCGCTCTAGTCCTGCGAGGCGTTACCCAACGCCACCGCGCCTTACTTCTCATGGTGGAAACGGGCTTGATGCCATGAGAACTAAGCCGCAGCCTGCCCGCTTCCTCCAAATGTCATCCCGGAATGACGCGAAGCGGCATGTCCGGGACCCATGAATACCGAGGCGCCAGAGAGTTCGCGGCGGCAAGGCTACAGCAATCCTCGGGGGGCTGCGTACATGGGTCCCGGTCTCCGGCTCCGCCGAAACCGGGATGACACGCTTTGGGATTGCCATCGCCCCGCCAACCGGCGAAGCCTCCGCCATGGCCGAACGCCCGCCGCCACCCGCCCTGGACGACGCGCCCCTGGCGAGCGGCCTCTACGTCGTGGCTACACCGATCGGCAACCTGCGCGACATCACCCTTCGCGCCCTCGACGTGCTGGCCGCCGCCGACCTGGTGCTCGCCGAGGACACCCGTGTCGCGGCCAAGCTGCTCGGCGCCTATGGGCTGCCGAAGAAGCCGCTCGAACGCTACGACGAGCACGGCGCCGAACGCTCGCGGCCCAAGGCGATGGCGGCGCTGGCGCAGGGCCAGCGCGTGGCCCTGGTCTCCGACGCCGGCACGCCGCTGGTCTCCGACCCCGGTTTCAGGCTGGTGCGCGAGGCCGCCGCGGCGGGTTTCCCGGTGATCCCAGTCCCCGGCGCCTCGGCGCTGCTGGCCGGGCTGTCGGCCGCCGGCCTGCCCACCGACCGCTTCCTGTTCGCGGGCTTCCTGCCGCCGAAGTCGGCCGCGCGGCGCACCGCCCTGGAAGACCTGGCGCCGATCCGCGCCACCCTGGTGTTCTTCGAGGGCGGCTCGCGTCTGGCCGCGAGCCTGGCGGACATGGCCGCCGTCCTGGGCGGCGAGCGCGAGGCCGTGGTCGCCCGCGAGCTCACCAAGCTCTACGAGACCCTCTACCGCGGGCCCTTGAGCGACCTCGCCGCCGATCCGCGGTTGTCCGATCCCAAGGGCGAGATCGTGATCCTGGTCGGCCCCGGCCGCGAGGCCGAGGCCAGCGCCGCCGACGTGGATGCGGCGCTTGCCGATGCGCTGACCCGCCTGCGCCCGGCCGAGGCCGCCGCCGAGGTCGCCAAGGCGCTCGGCCTGTCGCGCCGCGACGTCTACCAGCGGGCCATGGCGATGAGGGCTGGCCAAACAAGAGGGGGCAAATGAGCCGCGCCGAGGCCCGCACCGCCGCTCGCGCCGCCCGCGGCGCGGAGGGACGCAAGGCCGGCCGGCGCGCCGAGGTGCTGGCGGCCCTGCTGTTGATGGCCAAGGGCTACCGCATCCTGGGCTTCCGGCTGAAGACCCGCCAGGCGGAGATCGACCTTTTGGCCCAACGCGGCGGCGTCCTCGCCGTGGTGGAGGTGAAGCGCCGGACCAGCCTGCTCGCCGCCCTGGAGACCGTGACCTTCGACCAGCGCGAGCGGCTGCGCCGCGCCGGGGCCGCTGTCGCCGCCGGCCGGCCGCAGCTGGCCGGCGCGACCATCCGCCTCGACCTCATAGCCCTCGCGCCCGGAAAGCTTCCCCGGCATATTCCCGACGCCTGGAAGGGGGATTGACGGGAGACCATGGGCCGCGACGAGGCTGAGACGGCGCTCACCGAGGCGGGCGCCCTGGATGACGGCGACTTCCCGCTGATGGAAGCCGCGGTCGCCTGCGCCATCCATGAGGACTCGGGGCGCGACCCCCAGCTGGCCCGCGACCTCGCCGCCGTCGGGGTCGAGCGCCTGGCCCAGCGGCTGAAGCAGGAGAGCCCCGAGGAGGCGATCGCCGAGGCCATGGCCGGCGACCTGCGGCTGGCCGGCGACCTGTTGAGCTACGAGGATCCCGACAACGCCGACATCATCGCCGTCGCCGAGCGGCGCAAGGGGCTGCCGGTGACGCTGGGCATCTTCTACCTGCACGCCGCGCGCCTGTGCGCCCTGACGGTGCAGGGCGTCGACTTCCCCGGCCACTTCCTGCTGCGCATCGAGACCGAGGAGGGGCCGCTGGCGCTGGACCCGTTCTCCGAGGGCCGGGTGGTGCTGCCGTCCGAACTGACGCGGCGCGCCCTGCACGCGGGCCTCACCCCCAACGTCGCCGACCGGCTGGACCGGCTGATGGCGCCGGTGAGCGACCGCGCCGTGCTGATGCGGCTGCAGAACAACATCTACGCCCGCGCCAGCCAGGCCCGCGACTTCCCCCGCGCCGAACGCGCCGCGCTCCGCCGCGCCCTGCTCGACCCCAAGGACCACCGCCCCTGGCTGGACGTCGCCGCCGCCCGCGAGGGCCAGGGCGCGCTCGCCGGCTCCCTGGAAGCCCTAGCGCGGGCGACCGAGCTCGACGGCGGCGCGGCGCTCGCCGCCCGGGCTCAGCGCGAGCGGGTGCGGCTGCAGTTGAACTGAAGTTTCGCGCCCTCCCAGCCCAACAGCGGGAGGTGGCGCAATCGGCCGGCCGATCAGCCCGTCAACGACGCCGATCTTTTGGACCGCGCCGCTCCAGCCATTCCAGCAGCGAGCCAAGGCAGCAGACCACGAAGAACCACGCGAACAGGGTCCATCCGGGCGCGTGAAGGTCCAGGACCAGCACCACGGCCCCGATCATCACCAGCAGCCCCAGGGCTATGAGCCGCAGCAGGCGCCCCAGGAAGCCCGTCAGCGCGTCGCGAAAGGTCATCCGACGCCCATAACGCCGATCCGGCGTGGCCGCCATCCCCAGCCAGTCCTCGCCGACACCGCGACAGCGCCGAAGGCGCAATCGAACCACGGAATACACGGACGCGAGCCGGATAAGCGTGTTCGTGTGGGTTCGTGGTTCCAGATCCTGCAGGGCGCCCATCGCCGCTCGCGTCGCAAGACCGACCACGAACCCGCACGAATGCACACGAACAAGGGAAAGGCGCCCGCCGGCGCGGGCCTCCGTTCCGTGTGGTCCGTGTCTTCCGTGGTTCCCTTTAGGCCGGCCCCCCCGTTGCGCGCCTCGGACGGATGAGCACGGTCCGTCTGGCGCTTCCGGTTCGCTGGCCCTATGTGCGTGACCGAGCAGGTCGCCGGAGCCCACGCATGTCCCTCAAGGTCGCGGTGCAGATGGACCCCATCGAGCGGGTCAACATCAAGGGCGACACCACCTTCCTGATGATGGAGACCGCCCAGGCGCGGGGTCACAGCCTGTTCGTCTACACGCCCGACACGCTGGCCATGGAAGACGGCCGGGTGTTCGCCCGCGGCCGCGACGTGACGGTGCAGCGGGTGGTCGGCGATCACCACGCCGCCGGGGACCATCGCCAGGTCGACCTCAGCGACTTCGACGTGATCCTGCTGCGCCAGGACCCGCCGTTCGACATGCACTACATCGACACCACCTTCTTCCTCGAGGCGGTGCATCCGAAGACCCTGGTGGTCAACGACCCGGTCTCGGTGAGGAATGCGCCGGAGAAGCTGTTCGTCACCCGCTTTCCCGGCCTGCAGCCGCCGACCCTGATCACCGAGGACCCGGCCGCCATCGCCGACTTCCGCACCCGCCATGGCGACATCGTGCTGAAGCCGCTGAACGGCAAGGGCGGCTCGGGCGTCACCCGCCACCTGGCGGACGATCCGAACCTTGGGACGCTGCTGGAGCTGCACGCCCAGATCGTCCGCGAGCCGGTGATCGTGCAGAAGTTCCTGCCGGCCGTGACCAAGGGCGACAAGCGCATCCTGCTGGTCGACGGCGAAGCGGTGGGGGCCATCAACCGCGTGCCGCAGAAGGGCCAGATCCGCTCCAACATGGCGGTGGGCGGCACGCCGGAGCCGGTGGAACTCACCGCTCGCGACCGCGAGATCTGCGAGGCCATCGGGCCCGAGCTGAAGGCCCGCGGCCTGCTGTTCGTCGGCATCGACGTGATCGGCGACTACCTGACCGAGATCAACGTCACCTCGCCGACCGGCGCGGTGTCGCTGAAGACCTTCAGCGGGATCGACGCCACCGAGGCCCTCTGGAAGCGGATTGAAACCCTTCGCGCCACGGCCTAGGCTGTTTGTGCAAGACGTTGTTCCAAGTCACGGAAACGTCTCATCTTCCCCATAAGTTCTATTTTTGTTCTTGATCTGGGCGCAACCGCGTGGTGTGCTCTGTGGATAACTGCCGCCTGCTGCCAAATCCGCGCGGGCGGGTGGGTTTCGTCTAGGGGTTCGCGGGGGACGGCATGGCCGCGCGCATCGTCACGGTGGCGTTCGAAGGCGTCGAGGCGCGCCGGGTGGACGTGGAGGTGCAGCTCACCGGCGGCGAGCAGCACTTCATCCTCGTGGGCCTGGGCGACAAGGCGGTGGCGGAAAGCCGCGAGCGGGTGCGGGCGGCCTTCGCCGGCATCGGCCTGGCCATGCCTCGCCGGCGGATCGTCGCCAACCTGGCGCCCGCCGACCTGCCGAAGAGCGGCAGCCACTACGACCTGCCGATCGCGCTGGCGGTGATGGCGGCGATGGGCGTGGTCCCGCCGGACGCGCTCGGCGACTGGGCGGCGATCGGCGAGCTTTCGCTTGACGGCCGCATCGTGCAGGTGGCCGGCGCGCTCCCGGCCTCGGTGGCGGCCGGCGGCATGGGCCTGGGGCTGATCTGCCCGGAGGCCTGCGGACCGGAGGCGGCCTGGGCCGGCGGGACGCGGGTGCTGGCCGCGCCTTCGCTGATCGCGCTGGTCAACCACTTCCGCGGGACCCAGGTGCTGGGCGAGCCCAAGCCCGGCCCCATGCGCGAACCCGAGCGGCAACCCGACCTGCGCGAGGTGAAGGGCCAGGAGAACGCCAAGCGGGCGCTGGAGATCGCCGCGGCCGGCGGCCACAACCTGGCCTTCGTGGGCCCGCCGGGCTCCGGCAAGTCGATGATGGCCGCCCGCCTGCCCGGCCTGTTGCCGCCGCTCACGCCCTCCGAACTGCTCGAAACCTCGATGATCCACTCGGTGGCCGGCCTGATCGCCAAGGGCGAGCTGACCCCGGCGCGGCCGTTCCGCACGCCGCACCATTCGGCCAGCATGGCGGCGCTGACCGGCGGCGGCCTGAAGGCCAAGCCCGGCGAGGTCAGCCTGGCGCACAACGGGGTGCTGTTCCTCGACGAGCTGCCGGAGTTCAGCGCCCAGGCGCTGGACAGCCTGCGCCAGCCGCTGGAGACCGGTGAGGTGGTGGTGGCCCGCGCCAACGCCCACATCCGCTATCCAGCCCGCTTCCAGCTGGTGGCCGCGATGAACCCCTGAGCGTGCGTTGCCTTTCCAGCAGGTATTGCCGAAGGCGTATAGAGCAGGGTGATATCGACTTCGCCTTTGCCGATCACGACGCGGTCGGTGATCGTTTCGATGATCTGCCGTTTCTCCGGAAACGGCAGGGAGCCCCACCGGCTCGCAAGGTCTCGGGCGTCCGATAGGGCCGCTTCGCGCGAGACGATTCCGATCTTGAGGAAGTCCAATTCCGCTTCGAGGCGCGGCAGCTCGTCCTCAAGCTGGCTGCGCCGCTCCACAACCGGCCGGTGTGCGCGGGCGAACTCTTCCTTGGTGATGCCATCCGCCATGTAGAGGGCATAGAGCTTGTCGCTCTCGCCAGAGGCCTTCTTCAGGTCCGCCTCGACGCTCTGAACGAGCGCCTCCTTCTCCCGCACTGCCTCGCTCGCGGCTTGCGCGTGCGCAGCGATCTCCGAAGGAGACAGCAGGAACTGCGAGAGCTGCGCACGGAAGACCTCTTCGAGATCGTCGACCGGGATTTTGTTCCGGCAGGCCGAGCAGATGTATTTGGGCGAGTTGGCCCAGACGTACATTTTCTGGCCGCATGCGCAGTACGCGAAGCCGGCGAAGAGGTGCACTGCCCCGCGGCCCGGCGCGATCTGCTTTTGACGGCTCGCGCAGCGGTCCCACAGCTCATCGCTGATGATCGCGGGCACCGACTGGTACACCCACTCGCTCTCCGGCTTGTGCACCCAGGCGCCCTTGCGATCGTCGGTGCGGGTGTAGTTCACGCGGTGGACGCCCTTGGCCGTGGGGTCTTCCAGGAGCCGCGCGATGGTGGTGTCGGTGAACGCTGCACCCCTGCGGGTCCGGTAGCCGCGCTCGTTGAGGATGCGGGCGACGCGCTTGATCTTCCCATGCTCGGCGAACAGTTCATGGACCAGCACGCGAACGGGCGCCTCGTCGGGGTCGGGGATCATCTGCAAGGCCTTGCTGAGTGCATGAGTGTCGTGATGGCGGCGCGTCGTCTCAGGGTCAGTTTCGGGGAACACGACCACGCTCGGTCGAAAGTGCCCGAGTACCTTGTCCAAGCGCCGCACACACCGCTCAGTCTGATGCCGGTACTCGGTAACTCGGCGGTGGGCGAGGTGCTCAAGAGGTCCCGCGAAGACGGCCCAACCGAAGCCATGCGGGGTTGGATAGATGGCGCACATGCCGGCCAGCACATCGGCGCTCGGATAGTGCGACTTCAGCACGAAACTGAGGAAGTTGGCCTTCTGGCTGGACCGTTCCCGGTCGCTCGTGAGGACTTCCATCAGGAAGTTCGCCAACACCACCTGATCGCCGATGGCGCGTCGGTATGCGCGGCCGAACCAGAACGCGAGAAGCGCCGCGACGACGGCGAGGGCAGCCCAAACTACCGTTGCCATGACTAACCTCCACCACTCGGCCTTAGCAGCGTAGCAATAGTTGGCTAACGGGCGGTTCGTTCCGCCCTCAAATGCCCAGGTACGACTTGTGGCTCAGTGCATCCACGTTGAGACGCCGCCGTGGTGCGAACAGGTTCCTTGGTGGTGTTCGCTGAAGCTATAGGAGCCATCGCCGCAGCGCGCCGACGCGCCGTGCGGGGCCGAGCGTGCATGGACGGGCCGATGAACGCGGTGGCCGCTGACGTTCGTGTAGTAGTGGCTGCTGCTGTGCCCGTACGATCCGGAACTGCTGTGGCTGTGCGAACTGCTCGAATGGGTGCCGCTCGAATGGCTACCGCGCGCGTCCGCTACACCAAAACCGGCGAGCGCCACCAGCACAAGCGCCATCATCGTCTTGATCCGCATGATCCCTCCCGATCTCAAGCGTTGCCACAGCACGCGCTCGCGCGCGGGTTGCGTCAAGGCAAAGCTCGCCTAGCGAATTTGGCCGGGGAACCGCGTGACGGTAGGAAGGCCGAGGAACGCATCGATCATTGGCAGTGTGCGGCTGGTCGGCTTCCACTCGCCCTTTTCCCACCGGCCCCATGTACCTTCATCCACGCCCATGGCCGCCGCAGCGGCGCAAATCGCTAGGCCTCGGCGGCGACGCTCCGCGATCAGGGCCTCCGCGAGCGTCCGGGGTTCGGGCCAGGGCTCATATCCCAGGAAGCGGATGATCGCGGGGTAGTGCTCAACGGATGGCTTCCGGCCCTTCCGCTCCCAGCCAATCACCGACCACTCGTTCGCGCCCAACCGCTCTGCTACCTGAACTTGCTTCAGGCCCAGCTCGTGACGCCTGCGGCGCAGGTGCGCGCCGAGATCGTCCCGCCGGTCCCGCGCCAGTTCGGGCTTTTCGGCCGAAAGCTGCAGGGGAACACCGGGGAGTAAAAAAGCAACGCACGCATGCCGCTGCGGCCTGGGCGGGCCGGGCCGCGGCGCATGCGGGCGCGCGCCGCGCTGCCAGAGCGACTATCAGGGCCGCATCTCCGGCCCCTTAATGGACCGCATCGACCTGCAGGTGGAGGTCCCGCCGGTCACCGCCGCGGACCTGGCCCTGCCGCCGCCGGCCGAGGGCACCGCCGAGGCCGCCGCCCGGGTCACGGAAGCCCGAGGCGTCCAGGCGGAGCGCGCCGCTTCGGCGGGTGACGGCGCCGAGGCGCTCAACGCCCGCGCCGAGGGCGAATGGCTGGATACCATCTGCGGCCTCGACGAGCCGGCCCGGGCCCTGCTCACCCGCGCCGCCGAGCAGGGCGGCCTCACCGCCCGCGGCTGGACGCGGACCCTGCGGCTCGCCCGCACCATCGCCGATCTGGAAGGCTCGGACGCGGTGCGCCGCGTCCACGTGGCCGAAGCCCTGATCTACCGCCGCGTCGCGCCGGGCGTTGCAGTCGGCGGCGCGCTCGTCGCGAGCTGACGGTTACGCCGCCAGTTGTTGAAGGTCCCGACCCCGATGGCGAACAACACCCACTGGGTCCAGATCACTTGGGCCGTCGCGTAGGCCCAGGCCCGAACCCCCGGATCGACGACCCGGGCGATATGGGTGACGACGCAGAGGAGCTGGAACGCCGCCGCGAACAGCGGCCAGAACTTGGGAGTCCGCAGCGCGATCGCGACGAGAAGGATCAGCAGCCCGAGATCCGAACCGAAGGCGCCCCACTGCGTGCCAGCCCATTTGGGGTCCCGCAGCATGACGGTGACCAGGACGCTCAGCAGGACGCCGCCCGCCGCGGTCTGCTCTTCGCGGCTACCCTTCCAGAGCGCGCCGCCGCAGATGACGATCATGATCGCCAATCCAGCCCAGGGTGGCAGGGCGAAGTGTTGCGATTGCAAAAGCAAAGACCCCCGGCGAAGGCCGAGGGTCCAACTTGCCAGACCGCTTGATCAAGCGGAATGAAATTTAGGCGGCGCGCACGGCCCGAAGAGCCCGGCGAGTGGGTTGCTCGCGCGCCTCATCCGCCGACATCGACGGCGGTTTGCCGGTGCCGCCCGGGTCGCTCATCGTCACCGCGCCCAGGCCGATCTGGGTCTGGACGACGGAGAGTTCCTTGTGGGTCTCGACGATGGCGCGGCGCGCCTCGGCGAGGGCGGCGATGGCCTGGCTGGCGCGCTCCAGGGCGTCCTGGCCGATCAGCGCCGAGGCGCCGACCTGCTTGCGCAGGGCCGGCATGGCGCCGGTGAGGGCGGCGGTCTTGGAGATGGCCTCGTCGATGGCGGTTTCGGCTTCGAACAGGGCGCCGGCGACTTGTTCGGCGACCATACGGCGTTGCTTGAGCATGAGCTGTCTCCTGCGTCCGCCAGCAATGGCGTGCGCCTCGGTGTCTAAGGGAGCTATGGTTTCGGTTCCGTTCAGACCGGACGAAAAAGTCTGGCCGGACGAAAAATCTGGAACAGGCTTGGGATCAGATCCGGCCGAGGTCTTCCAGGGCGTGGAGCCCTGCAAGCATGCCCCCGAAAGCCAGGACGGTGATCACGGCGATGCCGACGATCAACGCCAACCGGACCGGGATACTCAGATCATTTCGTTCGAACCAGCCTCGGGCTCGCCCTTGAAGTTCTCGTCGAGCAGCACCCAGGTCATGCAGAGGATCTCCCGCAGGACCATCTCCGGGGGTTTGAACGCCGCCAGCTTCCGAGCGCCAGACACCAGGTGCGTGGCCATCTTGGCTTGCGCCGGGGTCGCCGCCAGATCGGCCAACTGCCGCTCCAGCTGCGCCCAGGTGAAGGTCGGGAGGGTTTCCTCCCGGGCCGCCGGGGTCGGCCAGCGGGCCTCGAAGTCGTCGATCTCCCGGCGAAGGCGCAACGCCTTGCCGATCACCGCGCGGTTGTCGAAGTTCTGCCAGTCGCCCATGGGCCATCCCCTCTGTTGCCGGCCCATCCGGCCAGAGGTTAACGGCGGCGTCTGTCCTGATCGCGTCCTGTCCTGATCCGGTCAGGACATGGTTAACGGCGGCGCTCCCGCCCCCTTGCAGCCCGTCCGCGTCGAGCTGCCGGGCCATGCGGGCGGCGGCGTAGCGGTCCTCGACGCCCAGCTTTCGCCGCGCGCGGTCGCAGTAGGTGTCGACCGAAGTCTTCGACATCCCCAGTTCGCGGGCGATCTGCTTGGACGAGAGATGCTGGTCGACCAGGCGCAGGCATTCACGCTCACGCGGCGTGAGCAGCCCGATAGCGTCTTCAAATGTCGCATCGCGCGTCGGCATCAGGCCCACAGTAAACGATGACTTGCGGCGTCCGTCTACTTTGACACGAGGTTATGTGATCGATCGGCTACACTAGGCCGCACCGGAGGCGCCGAATGGACACACCAGACCCAGGCGGGCATGACCCAGGCCGGTCCGTGCAGACCGAGCTGTTCATCGGCGCGCGGCTGCGCACGCGGCGCCGTCAGCTCGGCCTTTCGCAGAGCGACCTGGCCGAGCGGCTGGGGGTGTCCTTCCAGCAGGTCCAGAAGTACGAGCGCGGGGCGAATCGTGTCGCCGCCTCCACCCTGCTGGTCGCCGCACAGGTGCTGAACACCTCCATCGCCTGGCTGGTGGGCGAGGAAGCCTCCGGGCGCGAGGACGACGAAGACGTGTTCCGCGCGCTGTCGCGGCCCGGGGCGCTGGAGATGCTGCAGGCGTTCAACGCCATCCCCGACCCTCGCGCCCGCGCCGCCCTGCTGTCCCTGGCTCGCGAGATGGTTGCATCAAGCGGCGCCGTTTGACGGGCCGTTAAGGCGTTGGCGGCTATCTGGGGCGCCATGCGGAGACCGCCGCCCCTTATTGCGCCGAAGCCCACGAAGCGTCGGCCCCGGCCGCTGGCCGAGCGCCGGCCGCGCCGCGCGCAGATCAGCGCCGAGCAGCTCGCCTCGCTGAGTCACGAGTTCCGCACGCCCCTGAACGGCGTGCTGGGCATGTCGCGCCTGCTGGAAGGCACCCGGCTCACCGCCGAGCAGCGCGCCTATGCCGCGGCGATCCGCGACTCGGGCGAGCACCTGCTCACCCTGGTCAACGACGTGCTCGATTTCGCCAAGCTGGGCGCCGGCAAGGTGGACCTGCACCTCACCGACGTCGATGTCGAAGGCCTGCTGCGCGGCGTCTGCGAGCTCCTTTCGCCCAGGGCGCGGGAAAAGGGCGTCGAGATCGCCTGGTCCGCGCCGGCCGGCATCGGCCTAGTGCGCGCCGACGAGGGCCGCCTGCGCCAGGTGCTGCTCAATTTCGCCGGCAACGCCGTGAAATTCACCGAGGCCGGCGGGGTGCTGATCGCCGCCCGCCGCACCGAGGGCGGCGCCCTGCGCTTCGCCGTCGACGACACCGGCCCCGGCGTCTCGGCCGACCAGCAGGAACGCATCTTCGAAGCCTTCGCCCAGGCCGATCCGGCCCACGCCCACATGGGCGGCGCGGGGCTCGGCCTGGCCATCGCCCGGCGCCTGGCGCTGGCCATGGACGGCGAGGTCGGCGTCGAGGACCGCCCGGGCGGCGGCGCGCGCTTCTGGCTGGAGGCTGGGTTCCGGCCGGCCGGCGAGGCGGCGGCCGCGGCCGACCTTGGCGGCCGCAAGGTGGGGATCATCTCGCCCAATCCCATCGTCCGCGAGGCCGCGGCCCAGCAGATCGAGGCCTGCGGCGGCGCGCCCGTCGTCGCGGCCGACCTCGACGACCTGATGGCGCACACGCGGTTCGGCGACGTGATCCTGGTGGACCATGCGCTGGCGCCGGGCGCGCGCCTGCTGCGCCGCCCGCCGGAGCGCCGCTCCATCATCCTGCTTTCGCCTGAGGAACGGGCGCTGATCGGGCGCTATCGCCGCGCGGGCTTCGCCGGCTACCTGATCAAGCCGCTGCGCCGCGCCTCGCTGGCCGAGCGGGTGCTGATCGCCGCCGGCGCCGACCAGGACGTGGCCGCCGGCCCGGAGGACGAGCGCATCGCCACCGCCGCGGCCCCGGGCAAGCGGGTGCTGCTGGTCGAGGACAATCCGATCAACGCGCTACTGGCCCGCGCCCTGCTGACCCGCGAAGGCTGCGCCATCGACCACGCCAGCGGCGGCGAGGAGGCCCTGGCGGCCGTGAAGGTCGGCGCCTACGACCTGATCCTGATGGACATGCGCATGCCGGGCATGACCGGCGTGGAAGCCGCCCGCGCGTTGCGCGCCATGGGGGTCGAGACCCCGATCGTTGCGCTCACCGCCAACGCCTTCGAGGACGACCGCCACGCCTGCCTGGCGGCCGGGATGAACGACTTCCTGGTCAAGCCGATGTCGCCGGACGCGCTGCGCGCCACCCTCACCCGCTGGACTGGTGTCGGCTGGACGGAGACCCTGCGGCGCGCCAAGGTCGGCTGAGTCGGGAGCGCGCGCTCCCATCGGGGAGGCCGCGCATGACCACCGCCGCCGGGAGCCATCCGCCCCGCAAGAAGCGCACGGCCATGGATGTGCTGCGCGAGCTGCGCCGGCCCAAGGTGGCGGTGATGCTGGCGCTGGGCTTCGCCTCCGGCCTGCCGTTCCTGCTCACCCAGAACACCCTCGGCTACTGGCTGCGCGACGAGGGGACCAGCCTGAAGCTGATCGGCTTCGCCTCCTGGGCAGGCCTCGCCTATGTGCTGAAGCCGCTGTGGTCGCCGGTCGTCGACCGCGTGGACGTGCCCCTGCTGGGGCGGCTCGGGCGGCGGCGGGGCTGGATGCTGCTCGCCCAGCTCATCGTCGCCGCGGGCCTGGTCGCCATGGCCTTGACGGGGCCCACAGCGGGGCTGGCGACGATTGTCACCTTCGCCGTGATCGTGGCCTTCGCCTCGGCCACCCAGGACATCGTCATCGACGCCTGGCGGATCGAGGCGTCGGACGGACCTGACGAGATCGGCCTGCTCACCGCGGCCGCCAATATCGGCTATCGCGTCGCGATCATCATCGCCGACGCCGCCATCATCGCCGGCGCCCAGCACTTCGGATGGCCGCCTTCCTACATCGCCATGGCGGCGCTCATGGGGATCGGCGTCGCCGCAAGCCTGCTCGCCTTCGAGCCAGCCCGCGCCGAGGCGGTGATGCAGGCCAAGGCGCCGCTGTGGACTCCGCGCGGATTCGTCGATGCCGTGGTGGGCCCGTTCGTGGACTTCTTCGCCACCCACAAGGGCCTGGGCCTCTTGATGCTGGTGGCCATCGCCGCCTACCGCCTGCCCGACTTCCTGATGGGGCCGATGTACAACCCCTTCTATCACGACCTGGGGTTCTCGAAGGACGCCGTGGCGGCTGTGCGGTTCCCGACCGGCCTGTTCGGGGCCTTCGTCGGCACCGCCGCCTCGGGCCTGTTCGCGGTGCGCTTCGGCTTGTTCCGGACGCTGATCACCGGCTCGGTCCTGCAGGGCCTGGGCACCGCCTCCTTCGCCTTGCTGACCATCAACCATGACCTTGCCCTGTTCACCGGGGTCATGGCCCTGGACCAGTTCGCGCAGTCCTTCGCGGGCGTGGCGCTGATCGCCTACATGTCGAGCCTTACGGGCCTGGGCTACACCGCCACCCAATACGCGCTGCTGTCCTCGACCTACGCCTTCCTTGGCAAGTTCCTGAAGGGCTTCTCGGGCCAGGTGGTCGACGGGCTGTCGCACAGCCAAGGCCTGATGGGCGCCTACGCCACCGCCTGGATCGGCACGGGGCTCACCGCAATCCCGCCGATCCTGCTGGTCCTGCTGCTGGCGCGGCGCGACGCCCGGGCGAAGGCCGCCCCCGCCTGATCCGCCACGCTAGGTCGTCAGGCACACCACCTGCGCCACGCGCAGGTTGCGGCGCAGGTCGTCGGCGACGCGGCCGTAGTTGTCGGCATTGACCGCCTCGCCCGCCGCGCCGGCCGCCAGCCCCGCCTCGGCGGCCAGCGCGCGCGCCGTGGTCTCCGGCGCGGTGGTGTAGATCCGGCCCCGGCGCGGGGCCTCGGCGATGGTCACGCCCAACACCCGGCCCTGATCGTCCAGCGCAGGGGCGCCGGAGAGGCCGCCCAGGGTCCCCTTCAGGCCGTCGGTGCGGCCGGTCTCGGCCCAGACCAGCACCGGCTCGGTGCGCGCGCCACGGCCCTGGACCACGAGGTTCTCGCGGCCCAGCAGGCGCGAGCTCGCCTCGCCCGGCTTGCCCTGCGGGAAGCCCATGTGGAAGGCCCGCTCGCCGCGACGCAGCCGCAGGCCCAGCGCCAGCGGCAGGGGCGGCGCCCCGCCGTCAGTGGTCAGGATCGCGGTCTCGGCCTGCGGGTCGATCTTGACGTTGGCCGCCACCCCGCGGCCCGGCCCCACGACGATCGCCGCCTGGGCGCAGCCCTCCACCACGTGGCGCGCGGTCACCCAGACCCCGGACTGGGCCACCGAGAAGGCGGTGCCGGCGCCCGGCTCGACCTTGTCGGCGACCTGCACCACCACCGCCGGATCGAAGGGCGAGGCGGCGGCCAGCACCGCGCCCTCGGCCTCGGTGGTGGGCGGGGCCGGCGGCGCATCGGTGCGTTCCTGCCGCCCGATCGCGGCGATCAGCAACGCCACCACCACGGCGGCGTAGATCAACCAGTCGGGTAAGCGTGGAAAGTGCATGGCGGCCGCAGTTCGATCCTCAACCGGAGACCGCCGCGGCCAGGATCAGCGCGGTGGCGACCTTGGCCCCGACCAGCATGGCCGCTGCGGCCATCTCGCCGTCCTGGATACGCCGGGGCAGGCCGTGCAGGATGAAATCCACCAGCCGGAAGACCAGCAGCTGCACCAGGGTGATCGCCACGCCCCACAGCGTCAGGTCCACCAGACCCGTCGACGCCTTGAGCGATATGGCCAGCGGTATGGCCAGGCCCACCAGCACGCCGGAGAGCGACACCGCCGCGGCGGTATTGCCCTCGCGGATCAGGGTGATCTCCTTGTGCGGGGTCAAAAGGACGTAGAGCGCCGCGGCGGCGAACAGTATGGCCACCGTCACGCCGGCGTGCAGCAGGGTGATCGGGAAGCCCGCGGCGAAGGCCTGGATCTCGGGCGACTGCAGGGTGGTCGGCATGGGCAGGACCGCTCCGTGGATGCGCGACCTCGATAGCATGCGCCGCAGCGCCAACCATCAATCGTCATGGCCGGGCCTGTCCCGGCCACCCATACGCACGAGCGCCGCAGGACAGCGTGCGAAGGTGGTGCTCATGGGTCCCCGGCACAGGGCGGGGGTGACGACTATGAATTGGTGAGCTTGCGCCGGGCGCTGGCCCGCAGCTTCTCGCTCTCGCTCTTCAGCTGGCCGCAGGCGGCCAGGATGTCGCGGCCGCGCGGCGTGCGGATCGGGCTCGCATAGCCGCCGCGGTTCAGGATCGCGGCGAAGGCCTCGATGGTCTTCCAGTCCGAGCACACATAGGGGCTGCCCGGCCAGGGATTGAAGGGGATCAGGTTGATCTTGGCCGGGATGCCCTTGAGCAGCTGCACCAGGGCCTTCGCCTCGGCCGGGCTGTCGTTGACGCCCTTCAGCATGACGTACTCGAAGGTCACCCGCTTGGTGTTGGCCAGGCCCGGATAGGCGCGGATGCCGGCCATCAGCTCGGCGATCGGGTATTTCTTGTTGAGCGGGACCAGCGTCTCGCGCAACGCGTCGTTGGTGGCGTGCAGCGAAATCGCCAGCATCGCCTGGGTGCGTTCGCCCAGCGCCTTTAGCTCCGGGACCACGCCCGAGGTCGACACCGTGATCCGCCGGCGCGAGATGGCGATGCCCTCGCCGTCGGCGATGATGTCGATGGCGGCGGCGACGTTGTCCAGATTGTAGAGCGGCTCGCCCATGCCCATGAAGACGATGTTGGAGAGCCGCCGGTCCTCCTTCGGCGAGGGCCATTCGGAGAGGTCGTCGCGCGCCACCTGCACCTGGGCCACGATCTCGGCGGCGGTCAGGTTGCGCACCAGGGCCTGGGTGCCGGTATGGCAGAAGGTGCAGTTCAGCGTGCAGCCCACCTGGGACGACACGCAGAGCGCGCCCGAGCGGCCGACGTCGGGGATGTAGACGGTCTCGATCTCGATGCCGGGCGCGGTGCGGATCAGCCACTTGCGGGTGCCGTCGCGGCTGACCTGCCGCTCCACGATCTCCGGCCGGGCCAGGCTGAAGGCGTCGGCGAGGCTCGCGCGCATCTCCTTGGCCACGTCGGTCATGGCGGTGAAGTCGGTGACGCCATAGTGATGGATCCAGCGCCAGAGCTGGCTGGCCCGCATCTTCGCCTTCTCGGGCCGCACCACGTCGGCCTCGACCAGCGCCTGGGCGAGCTCGGCCCGCGTCAGGCCGCATAGATTGGGCTTGGCGGGCGCAAGAGGCGTCGAAGCGCCGCGCGAAAGGTCGAGGGTCACGCCCAAGGCAGGGTCATCCGGTTGGAGAGCGCGGAATATAGGCGCTCGGCGCGAATTCCCACAATTTACCGTGTCGCAACCGGTGATCGCCTAAAGCCCAGCTCATGCGCCTGACCCTGCTCTCCCTCCCGATCCTGATCGCCGCCTTCCTGGCCGCGGCCTTCGCCACCCCCAGCGCGGCCCGGGCCGACGACCTGCGCCCGTTCTGCGCCGACCGGCCGGGCAAGGCGACGCCGCCCTGCATCCTCGACGAGGGCCACCTTCAGGTCGAGACCGCGTTGGCCGACGCGGTCTTCCTCCACGCGCCGGGCCAGCACGAGGACGTCACCGCCTATGGCGCCACCGAACTGCGGGCGGGCCTGACCTCGCGCCTGGAAGTCGAGGCTGCCTGGGCGCCGCTGATCGTCGACCGCGTCCGCGGCTCAGGCTCGGTGACCGGCTCCGGCGACGCCACCTTCGGCCTGCGCTATTCGCTGACCGACCCCGCCAAGGACGGGCCGCAGGTCTCCCTGCAGCCCTACGTCAACGCGCCCACCGCCACCCACGGCCTGGGCCAGGGCGGCTGGACCGGCGGCTTCCGCACGCCGGTGTCGGCCCCGCTGCCGGCCGGCTTCTCGCTGGGCTTCACGCCGCAGGTCGACATCTTCCGCAACGACGACGGCAAGGGGACCCATGCGGCCGAGAGCGCGACGGTCTCGATCAGCCGCGGCTTCGGCGACACCACCCTGGGCGCCGAGCTCTGGGGCCAGAACGACGGCGCGCCCGGCCATGTGACCAAGCAGGCGACCTTCGACCTCTTCGCCGCCCAGCTGTTCGGCAAGAACAGCCAGCTCGACGGCGGGGTGAACCTCGGCCTGAACCACGACACGCCGACGGCGGAAGTCTACGTCGGGATCTCGCACCGCTTCTGAGGCGGGCGCCTAACCCGCCTTGCCGGGGGCCTTCTGTTCGAACGCGGCGCTGATGGTGATGGTGGTGTCGTCGCTGACGATCGGCACATATTTGCCCAGGCCGAATTCCGAGCGCTTGACCACGCCCTCGGCCTTGAAGCCCAGGGTCAGCACCTTCGAAAAGCTGTTCGGCCCGGCGTTGTTGAAGGTGACGTTGAACGTCACCGGGCGGGTCACGCCATGGACCGTCAGGTCGCCGGTCATCTTGGCGGTGCGCGGGCCCGTGCGTGTCACGCCCGTCGAGACGAAGTGGATCGTCCGGAACTTCCCGAAGTCGAAGAACTCGCTGGAGATGAATTCGGCGTTGAGCTCCTTGTTGGTGGTCTCCAGGCTCAGCACCGGGACCTTGATGTCCACCTTGGTGGCGGCGAGGTTCTTGGGGTCGATGGTCAGCGTCCCGCTGGCGTTCGGGAAGGTGCCCCAGAACTCGGTCAGGCCCATGTGGATGGTGGTGTAGCGGACCAGCGCCTCCTTGCTGTCCAGCACATAGGTCCCGGCCGGGACCTGATCCGGATCCACGAAGGGGCCCGGCTGCGGATCCGCGGCGGGCTTTGGGGTCTGGGCCAGGGCCGGCCCGGCGATGGCGAGCAGGGCGGCGATCAGGAGGGCGGGTTTCATGCGGCGGGGAGTCCTGTGGCGGAGATGCGTCGCCCGGCCTAGCTTGGCCCGGACTGAAGGGTCCTGAGCGGTTTCCTGAAAAGCTCTGAAGACTTCTGAAGCGCCGCTTCCCAGCCGGGCGGCGGCAAGGGACAACCGGTCCGGATGGCGACTCCGAGATGATCCCAGGCGGCGAGCTCCGCATCGGCGACTGGCGCGTCGACCCGACGGCGGGGCTGATCTCACGTGGCGATCAGGTGGAGCGCCTGGAGGCGAGGACCCTGCGCCTGCTGCTGGACCTCGCCGGGCACGCCGGCGAGACCGTCAGCATCGACGACCTCCTGGATCGCGTCTGGGCCGGGGTGATCGTGACCCCGGATTCCGTCTACCAGGCGGTGGCGACGCTGCGCCGCCTGCTGGGCGACGATCCCCAGCGGCCCCGCTACATCGCCACCGTGCCGCGCCTCGGCTACCGGCTGGTGGCGAAGGTCGAGCCGTGGGCCGATGAGGATGCGGACGCCGTCGCCGAACGTTCGAAGCCGCGGATGCCGTTGCGGTTTGTCCTACTGATCCTGGCGTTGGCGAGCCTCGCGGCCGTCGTCGCATACTGCAATGGCCGCGCTGTCAGCCAGCGCCCCGCCGCGACCTCGGTCGGCGTCCTCGTCTTCCTCGACATGACCGCCAGCATGGACAACACGGTGATGGTCGAGGACTTCACCGAGCGGCTGGCGACGCGGCTGGGCCAGGACCCGCACCTGCGCACGCCCGGCTTCCGCGCGGCCCTGGCGCTCCGGGGGCGCCGCCTGCGGCCGGCTGAGGCGGCGAAGGTCCTGGGCGTCGACTATGTGGTGGACGGCAGCGTCCATTCGCAGGGTCAGGGCTTCCGCCTCACCGCCAACCTGATCCGCGCCGACAACGGCTTCATCGTCTGGAGCCACGGTTACGACGAGACGGCCCAGGGCATGCTCACGGCTCAGGATGCGGTGGCCGGCGACCTCCAGAAAGCCCTCGCGGCCCAGCGCCTGGCGAAGTGAGGCCGGGGAACGGACTTCAAACATCCGTTCGGCTGGGCTAGCGTCCGCGCGACTCGAAAAAGCCAACCCAGAAGAGACCGGCCGGGAGAGCGGACATGAAGGCGCTGTTGAGCAAGGCCGTGGGCGGCCCGGAGACCCTGGTCCTGGAGGACGTGCCGAGCCCTGAGGCCAAGCCCGGCCACGCGGTGGTCGCGGTCAAGGCGATCGGCGTCAACTTCCCCGACGTGCTGATCATCGAGGACAAATACCAGTTCAAGCCCGAACGCCCCTTCGCGCCGGGCGGCGAGCTTTCCGGCGTGGTCAAGGCGGTGGGCGACGGCGTGACCAATGTGAAGCCCGGCGACCGCATCCTGGCCAACACCGGCTGGGGCGCCATGGCCGAGGAGGTGCTGCTGCCCGCCAGCCGGCTGTGGAAGATCCCGGACTCCATGCCGCACGATGACGCCGCGGCCTTCATCCTGACCTACGGCACCACCTGGCATGCACTCACCGATCGCGGCCACGTGAAGCCCGGCGAGACCCTGCTGGTGCTGGGCGCCGCCGGCGGCGTGGGCCTCTCGGCCGTGGAACTCGGCAAGGCCATGGGCGCCAAGGTGATCGCCGCCTGCTCGACCCAGGAGAAGGTCGACCTGGCCATCAAGCACGGCGCAGACAGCGGCGTGGTCTATGGCCGAGGCCCCTTCGACAAGGACGGTCAGAAGGCGCTGGGCGCGCTGTTCAAGGACGCCGCCGGGCCGAACGGCTTCGACGTGATCTATGACGCGGTCGGCGGCGACTATGCCGAGCCCGCCCTGCGCGCCATCGCCTGGGAGGGCCGCTACCTGGTGATCGGCTTCGCGGCCGGCGAGATTCCGCGCATCCCGCTCAACCTCGCCCTGCTGAAGGGCTGTGACATCGTGGGCGTCTTCTGGGGCTCCTGGACCGCCAAGAACCCAGCCGCCTTCGCCAAGAGCATCGACGACCTGCTGGCCCTCTACGCCCAAGGCAAGATCAAGCCGCATGTCTCCGAACGATTCCCGCTGGAGCGCGGCGCGGCCGCCATCGCCCACCTCGGCAGCCGCCAGGCCATGGGCAAGGTGGTGATCACCGTCGACTAGGCGCGCTGGGCCGCTCGGCGGAATTGCTTTCCCTTTACGTAAGGTGATGCTTTTTCGTCGGATCCTGAGGGGCTAAAGCCCTGGACCAAGCCAACACCAGGCCGGGAGCGCCACGCCCATGAAACTCTCCTCCTCCGTCGCCGCCGTCGTCACCGGCGGGGCTTCCGGCCTCGGCGAGGCCACCGTCCGCGCGCTCGCCAAGGAAGGCGTCAAGGTCGCGATCTTCGACATGAACGAGGAAAAGGGCGAGGCGGTCGCCAAGGATGTCGGCGGCGTCTTCTGCAAGTGCAACGTGACGTCGGAAGAGGAGGTCGACGCGGCCTTCGCCAAGGCCCGCGCCGCCCACGGCCAGGAGCGGATCCTGGTCAACTGCGCCGGCACCGGCAACGCCGCCAAGACCGCCAGCCGCGACAAGCAGACCGGCGAGACCAAGCACTTCCCGCTCGACGCCTTCAACCTGATCATCCAGATCAACCTGGTCGGCACCTTCCGCTGCATCGCCAAGTCGGCG
>NZ_DASYAF010000010.1:0-60209 GCF_036501465.1 Phenylobacterium sp. | reverse complement strand
CGCTCCTCGGCCGAACGAACCCAGGCCGTCGCAGCCTGGACCGACGCCTACAACCTCGATCGCCCACACTCCGGCATCGCAGGCCTCACACCCTGGCAGCGTGTGAACAACCTTCTTGGAAACGACACCTAGGTCATCCCTTCAACCGCTTCGATCCCGGCTCCTCGGCGGGGATGGCGGCCAGGTCCGCCGGGATTTCGTCGGCGGCGTAGGACGGCACGTCCACCGTCGCGAGCGCCACCAGGGGGAAGCCGACGTCGGCCTTGCCGCCGGAGCGGTCGACGATGCAGGCGCAGCAGAGCACCGTCCCGCCGGCCTCGGCGATCGGCTCGACCGCCTCGCGGAATGAGCCGCCGGTGGTGATCACGTCCTCGATGACCACGACCTTGGCGCCCGGCGGAACCTTGAAGGCGCGGCGCAGGCGGAACCTGCCGTCCTCCCGCTCCACATAGAGGGCGGGAACGCCCATGTGGCGCGCGGTCTCGTAGCCCGGGATGATGGCGCCCACCGCCGGGGAGACGATCAGGTCGGGCTTGCCGACCGCGGCCTCGATCTTGGCCGCCAGCGCCCTGCAGAGCCGCTCGGTGCGGTCGGGGAACTGGAAGACCAGGTTCTTCTGCAGGAACATCGGGCTGTGGCGGCCTGAGGCCAGGATGAAGTGGCCTTCGCGCAGGGCGCCGGCGCCACGGAATTCGTCGAGGACCTGTTCGGTGTTCATGGGATCGGGCGCTCCTTGCGGCGCTGGATAACGCCCTTCGCAGGGCTTCGAAAGGGTGCGCGGAAGCTTGGCGGTTGCAGGCGTCGCAAAGGCGGCCTTAGCTCCCCTCATGACGAGGATTCTTTCGCGGATGCTGATCGGGCTTGTGCTCATCCTGGTGGTGTGGATCGGGGCCGGCTGGGCGATGGTCGCCGTGGCCGGGCCGTTCAAGCCGTCGGGCGTTTTCATCGACATCGGCGGCGGGCGGAAGATGCGGCTGGTCTGCGCCGGACCGCCCGCGGGACCCACGCCCACCGTCTGGATGGAGCCCGGCGCCTTCGGCCTGGCGGCGGACTTCGCGGCGATCCAGCAGAAGCTGACCGCCAAGGGCATCCGCTCCTGCGCCTATGACCGGGCCGGCATGGGCTGGTCGGACCCGGGGCCGAAGCCGCGCGACGCCGCCGCCATCGCCGACGACCTCGCAAAGCTGATCGCCGCGTCCGGCGAGAAGGGCCCCTTCATCCTGATGGGACACTCCATGGCCGGGCTCTATGTTCGGCTCTATGCCGGGCGTCACCCGGAGCAGGTGGCGGGGCTGGTGCTGATCGAGGCGACCACGCCGGAGCAGATCGACAATCCGAACACCCAGAAGTTCATCGGCGCCTTCACCAGCCTGTCGAAGGTGGCGGCGGTCTCGGCGAGCGTGGGGACAACGCTGCCACTCTACTGGACCGCGGGCGACCGCATCGGCCTGCCGCCGCAGGGGTCCGCCGAGAAGCGCCACGCCTATGTCAGCGGCCGTCATGCGCGCACCGCCGCCGAGGAGGTGGGTAACTGGGAGCGGAGCGCGCGCGAAGCCGCCGCCGCCCCGCCCTACGACCCCGACTGGCCGGTCTCGGTGATCGTCGTGGATCGCGGCGAAGGCGACCGGCCCGGCGACGCGCGCCGGGCGCCGGAGAGGGCGGCGAAGCACGGGACCTTCGAAGCGGTGAAGGGCGCCTCGCACACCACCATCCTGGGGATGACCTACGGCGACAGCGCCGTGCGCGGGGTGGAATTCGTGCTGGCCCACCTGAAGAGCCCCGGCGCGTGACCGAGACGGAGCGTCTGGCGCGGCAGGTCGCCGGCCTGACCTTCCTGGGTCTCGCCGCCCTGGGCGTGCTGGCGATCCTGGGCTTCTACGCCGAGCGGCTGACCGTTCCCCTGCCGCTGTTCGCCGCCGACGAGGCCGCCTACCTGCTGCACGCCCTCTATCCGGACCCGGTGGTGGCGCGGAACCCCTACGTGGCCGGCGTCGTCAACGGCGCGCACCTCAGCGTCATCCGCGCGGTGTTCGAGGCGGGCCTGCCGCTGGTGGTCGGCGACCGGATCGTCAATCTGACGGCCTATCTTGCCGGCCTCTTGGCGCTGTGGTGGGCGAGCGTGAAGCGTACCGCGGTCCCCGTGCCGGGCGAGCTCGGCCTGGCGCTGCTGCTGTTGGCGGTGGGCTTCCCCTACTACCGCTTCGCCGCCTCGAACCTCGCCGAGGGGCTGTTCGTCGGGGTGTTCGCCGCCCTCATCCTGGTCACCCGGCGCTGGTGGCGCAGCCGCCCGCTGGTCCACGCGGCGCTGGCGGGGACGCTGGGCGCGGTGCTGGTGCTGGTGAAGCCCAATGGGGTCGCGGAACTGGCGGCCCTGGGCGCGGTCGGCGTGCTGGACGCCCTGATGGCCAAGGAGGACGCGGCGCAGGACTGGCGGCGGCTACCGGTGCGGATCGTGGTCTTCGCCCTGGCCTTCTTCACAGTCGGCAACCTGATCCAATGGCAGGCCGATGAGCCGGTCGCGCACGCCTGGAGCTTCTTCGTCGGCCCGATCTATGGCGCGACCATCGCGGCGACGGCGCCCAAGGGCGCAGCGGCGCTCGGCGCGCTGGGCGTGGCGGCGATGACCTCGGCCAGCGCGGTGCTGGCCGGGGCGCCGGCGGTGGTCGGGCTGAGCGACCTGTGGCGGCGATGGCGCGCGGCGCCCAAGGCCGCGAAAGGGACCCGGTTCGAGGCGGAGGGCGGCGACCTCGCCTTCCTGCTGGTCCTGGTCTCGCTGTTGGCGACCATCGCCATGGTGGGCGTCTTCACGATGAAGGTCGCGTCCACGGCCGGCGAGACGCTCCGCGTCTGGGGCCGCTATTTCGAGTTCTTCGCGCCGATGCTGTGGCTGACCGCCGCGCCGGCGCTGGCGCGAGGCCTTGGCGGACGCACCGCGGCGGCGGCCGCGGCGGTGACCTTCGCGGGCCTGGCGGGCCTGCTGGCCTGTTTCCGCGCCGGGATCGTCCTGTTCCCCTGGGACGCCAGCGTGCTGACCGCCTTCTTCCAGGCCGACCCGGTGCGGGCGCCGCTGAATTTCGCCCTGCCGCTTCGGGCGCTGTCGATCCTGGCGGTGCTGCTGGCCGGGGCGGCCTACGCCGCGCGGCTGAAGCCGGCGTTCGTTGGCCTGGCGTTGACCCTGGCGCTGGGCGGGCTGTCGACCTGGCTGGACGGCGCCTGGGACGGGCCCCTGGTCGCCCAGCGGGCCGCGTTCAACCGCGACATGGCCGCGATCCGGCCGCGCCTGCTCGCGGAGAGCGACGTCACCGTCCTGTCGCCCGACGTCAACGAGACCCACCTCGCCTTCCTGCTGCTGGACGCGCGGCCGCATGTGGTGGCGGGCCCGCCGGACCAGGCGCCGGCCGCCGACCTGCAGGGCGCGACGGCGGTGATCGTCTCGGGACCCGCGACGCCGCCGGGCGGCCCGTGGACGCCGGCCTTCAGGGGCGAGCAACTGACCCTCTACCAGCGCGCCGCCCAGCCATGAGGCGGGGCCTTGCGGCGGAGCCGAAGGCCGCGGAAAGCTCGTCGCCATGGCCGTAGCCGCCGACACCCTCGATGCGCCGACGCCGCAGGCCGGCGAACGCGCCGTCCTGGGCCATCCGATCGGCCTGAGCTACCTGGCCTCGATGGAGGCCTTCGAGCGGTTCTCCTTCTACGGCATGCAGGCGCTGCTGGTGCTCTACATGACCAGCCAGCTGCTGCATCGCGGCCATGTGGAGCATGTGGCGGGGTTCGCCGCCTTCCGCGCCGGCCTGGAGCGGGTGTTCGGGCCGATGCGCCCGCAGCAGGTCGCCTCGGAGGTGTTCGGCCTCTACGCCGGGCTCTGTTCGCTGACGCCGGTGTTCGGCGGCCTGGCCGGCGACCAGTGGCTGGGCCAGAAGCGCGCGGTGCTGCTGGGCGGGGCGATGATGGCGGCGGGCCATTTCCTGATGGCCTTCGAGGGGCCGTTCCTGCTGGCCCTGGTGCTGCTGATCGTCGGCTGCGGCCTGTTGAAAGGCAATATCTCGGCCCAGGTGGGCGCGCTCTATGCCGGCGCTGACCGGCGGCGCACCGACGCTTTCCAGCTGTTCTACATGGCCGCCAACGTGGGCGTGTTCACCGCGCCCCTGGTCTGCGGGACGCTGGGCGAGACGGTGGGCTGGCACTGGGGCTTCGGCGCGGCCGGCGTCGGCATGCTGATCTCCCTGGCGATCTACCTGGCGGGTTACCGGCGGATGCCGCCGGACACGTTGCCGAAACGGGGCGAGCGGCGGCCCGAACAGGCGCGATTGACCGCCGCCGACCTGCCGGTGCTGGCCGCGATGGGCGTGATCCTGGTGGTGGTGGCGCTGTTCTGGATCGCCAACGGCGAGGTGCTGAACGCCTACATGATCTGGGCCCGCGCGCACCTGGACCGGCAGATCGGGGGCTTCACCCTGCCGGTGACCTGGCTGCAGTCGGCCAGCGCCATCGTCGGCATCTGCCTGGCGCCGGTGCTGGTGGGGCTGTGGAGCGGCCAGGCGAAACGCGGGCGCGAGCCCTCGGCGTTAGGAAAGATGACCACCGGCTGCGGCCTGGCGGCGGCGGCCTATGGGCTGCTGGCGCTGGCCTGCGCGGTGTCGGGGGCCGGACAGGTCCCGCTGGCCTGGGCGCTGGCCTTCCACCTGGTGGTGCAGAGCGCCTATCTGTTCGTCTATCCGGTGGGCATGGCGCTGTTCAGCCGCGTGGCCCCGCCGGCCATCAACGCCCTGATGATCGGCGTCTACTTCCTGTCGGTGTTCGCAGGCTCCCTGCTGGTGGGCTGGGTGGGCCAATTCTACGAGCGGATGACCGCGCCCGGTTTCTGGCTGCTTCACTCAGCCGCAGCCGGCGGCGCGGGGCTGATCCTGCTGATCCTCTGGGGACCGCTCAGCCGGGCCTTTATGGTCAAACCTATTTAACCAGAAGTCTTAACTCCGCCGAAGACCATCGGCTCTATACGAGGGTCTATCGAGGGCGGATGCGCCACGGCTTTTCACAAGGTCGGCGCCACGCTCCCGATCCCGCGCGGCCCCTGAAACAGGGGTCGGGGCTCAGAAGAGAGACGGTGTGGTGTCGTTGAGCGAGAGGACGGCGTTTCCAGCAGACCTGCCGGAGGGCTTGAAGCCCCGGCTGCGCCTGTTCCTGAGCGTCGACCTCGTGGGATCCACCGCCTTCAAGCAGTCGCGCCAGGAATGGCTGCCGGCGATGCTGAACTTCTACCGCGACTTCGACCAGATCGTTCACGCCCAGCACCGCGCCTTCCGCCAGCGCAGCAACGCCCTGGTGCCCACGCCGGAGCTGTGGAAGACCAACGGCGACGAACTGCTCTACGTCTGCGAGCTGGTGACCCGCGCCCAGGCGGTGGAGGCGATTCACATCTGGCTGGCGGCGCTCAGCGCCTACCGCTGCGACCTGGCGACGCTGACCGAGGACCTGGACGTCAAGTCCCGCGCCTGGATCGGCCTGTTCCCGGCGCCCAACTGCGAGGTCTTCTTCCGCCGCGGCGGGGCGCAGTTCCGCTCCGACGCCGACGACGACCCGATCCTGCTGCAGGCCGAGATGCGCGACCAGTGGTACGCCGGCAAGGGTCGCGAGGACATCGTGCGCGACTTCGTGGGCCCCTCGATCGACACCGGCTTCCGCCTGTCGTCGTGGGCGACGCCCCGGCGCATGGTGCTGTCGGCCGACCTGGCGTTCCTGCTCTCCACCAGCATGACCACCGAGGACGAGCCGCTGCCGCTGCACTTCTCCGGCGCGCACAAGCTGCGCGGCGTGGTCGATAACCAGCCCTATCCGATGATCTGGCTGCCGGTGGGCGCCGTGCCGCGCACCGACCAGGACGACGGCATCGGCCGCCACCTCTCCGACCCGGTGCTGCTGCGCTCGTACTGCGAGGCGATCATCGAGCAGAACTACAAGGTGTTCACGCCCCTGTTCCTGACCGACGAGATCGAGGACGACGGCGAGTTCGCCTGGGCGCCGCCCTTCATCATCAACCGCATCCTCCACGACTGGAAGATGGAGAAGCGGCACAAGCTGGCGGCGTAGCTCAGAATTTATACCGTATACAACTATCGGGGGAATTTTCCGTTCACCACAACTTGTTTGGACGGCCCCCAGTTCGCTCCTAACCTCACCTTCACAACACTGATATTCGGCGGCGGAGGGTCAGCCGATTCAGGTTTGGGGGTGGCCATGAAAATAGCTGTTGCATCGTCATGCGCCGTCGGCATCGCGGCGGCGGTCACGCTCGTGCTGGCGACACCGGCCAGCGCGGCGGTCCAGATCAATCCGATCTTCTCGAACACCTTCGGCCTCAGTTGCGCCGGGGGCAGTTGCGGGCTCGACCCGAGCCAGGTCGTCTCGTTGAGCGGCAACGCCGCGGCGATGGGCGCCATCACCGCCGCGACCACTCAGATCGCCTCCCAGTTCAGCAACAACCTCACCGAGAACATCGTGTTCTTCGGCTATCACGGCGGAACCGACAGCTTCCTGGGCGCCAGCATCTCCGGGCAGACCGTCTATAGCTACAACCAGTACACGACCGCGCTGGCGGCGCAGGCTGGCGCCAATCCTCAGAACACGGTCCTGAACACCGCCGTCGCCAACCTCGGCGCGGGTAACGGCGCCGGGATCAGCGGCGCCAATGTTGCGGTGAACACGACCGACGCGCGCGTGCTGGGCCTGGGCGTGGGCGTGAACACCGCCTTCGGACCCGGCGACGCCACGGCGCAGTTCACCAGCACCGGCGCCTTCGTCGGCAGCGACGCCGGCGGGACAGCGGACGCCGTCGTCTTTCTGAATATCGACCAGCCGCTCTTCTACACGCGGCCGATCCCGACCCCCGGCCAGGCCATCGGCTTCGACGCCGAGTCGACCATGGAGCACGAGATCGACGAGACCTTGGGAATCGGCGGCGCGGGCTCCCAGCTCAACAGCTTCAACGCCGACCCCAACTATGCGCAGGACGTCTTCGGGGTGAGGGGCCCGTTGTACGGCGTCATGGACCTCTACCGCTACGCCGCCCCCGGCGTCGGCTCGTTCGACCCCACCGACACAGCCGTCACCGGCTGCCCGGCCGGCGCGGGGTTCACCAACACCAATCTCTGTACTGGCGCGAACTCACCGTACTTCTCGGTCGACGGCGGACTGACCTCGATCGACGAGTTCAACCAGGCCTTCCCCGAAATCGGCGGCGACGCCGGCGACTGGGGCCTTAACCTGGCCCAGGCCTGCCCGGGAAACCAGTTCATCGGCGGCACGGGGGACGTACAGGACGCGTTCAACTGCAACAACAACTCCGCGGACGTCAGGCCCGGGACGCCTTCCTTCAAGGCGTTCGAAGCGATCGGCTTCAACGCCGTTCCCGAACCCGACGCCTGGCTCCTGATGATTGCCGGGTTCGCGCTGGCGGGGACTCAACTCCGCCGCCGCGCCGCCCGGGCGCGCCTCTGACCCCAAGCTGAGCAGTCCCGGTTTCGCCGCTCGACGAAACCGGGATGACACCCGGCAGCGGCCGTTCAATCATGCCGGCGGGAGACCGCCACGATGAAGCTCTACCAGACCTATGCCTCGCCGTTCCCGACGCGGGTGCGGCTGCTGATCTACGCCAAGGGCCTGGACGTCGAGATCATCGAGCCGCCGGGGTTCCACGCCTCCACGGAGGCCAAGGGCGACTACCTGAGGATCAACCCGATCGGCCGAGTGCCGACCCTGGTGCTGGACGACGGCCGCGCCCTGCCGGAGTCGGAGGTGATCTGCGAATATCTGGAGGACGCCTTTCCCGAGCCCAGCCTGCGGCCCGCCGATCCGTGGGGCCGGGCGCGGATGCGGCTGCTCGCCCGCATCTGCGACTTCTACGTGGTGATGGCCATGGTCCCGCTGTTCAACCTGTCGGCCCGCTCGCGCCGGCACTGGACGCCGGAGGTGGTGGAGGGCGCGGCGGCCAAGGTGGCCGAGGCCCTGGGCTGGCTGGAGGCCTACATCGGCGAGGACGGCTTCGCGGTTGGCGGCGCGCTCAGCCAGGCCGGCGGCGCCATCGCCCCGCAACTGGTGCTGGCGGCGGAGTGGATCCCGGCCGCGTTCGGCACGCCCGATCCCCTGCTCGGGCTTCCGAAGCTTTCGGCCTACTGGCGCGCCATCCAGGCAAACCCGATCTGCGCGCGGCTGATCGCCGAGACGCGCGAGGCCATCGCCGGGGTGGCGGCGCAGGCCAAGGCCCAGGCGGAGGCGCGCGCCTAGTCGTTGCGACAGGCCCTCCTCCCCTTGTGGGAGGAGGTGGCCCGCGGAGCGGGTCGGAGGTGGGGTCTCTCAGACTCTCGCAGCTTTTCGATCTGCCCTATCGCACCGATAGCGGCGTGCGACCCCACCTCCGTCGACCTCCGGCCGACACCTCCTCCCACAAGGGGAGGAGGATCACGCTGGGGCGTCGCTTCGAAATGGCGACTAGCCCGCCCCTTAGTCCTTGCGCCGTTCCACCGTCTCGACGCTGGGATTGGCCCGAAGCGCCGCGGCGATGTGGGTCAGGTGGCGGGCGTCGTTGACGTCGACGTCGATGTCCACGTCGAAGAAGTCGTTCTGACGGTGGTGCATGCGCAGCTGGACGATGTTGCCGCCGGCCTCGCCGATGATGCTGCAGACCTGGCCCAGGACGCCGGGAGCATTGCGGATGGTGGCGATCAGCTTGGCGCGGGCGATGGCGTTGCGCTCGGCCTCCGGAGTCCACTGCAGGTCGCGCCAGGCGGCCTCGTCCTCCTCGAAGCCGGCCAGATGCTCGCAGTCGATGGTGTGGACGGTGAGCCCCTTGCCCTTGGCGTCGATGATGCCGACGATCCGGTCGCCCGGCAGCGGCGAGCAGTGCTCGTCGAAGTGGATGGTGACGCCGGGCGTGAGCCCGCCGCCGCGCACATAGAGCCGGGCGCCGCGGCCGCCCTCGATCCGGTGGCGGGCGGCGGCGGCCTTCTTTTCCTCGGCCTTGAGGCCCGGGAACAGGGCTTCCAGCACCTGGGTCGGGGTGACCCGGCCGCGGCCGACGGCATCGAACAGCTCATCCTCCGTGGTCACGGCGAAGCGGTCGAAGGCGGGCCTGAGCGAGACGTCCTTGCGCGACTTGCCGGCGACCTCGAAGGCCTGGTCCACCGTGGCGCGGCCGAGGCGGGTGAACTCTTCCTTCTCGGTCTGGCGGATATGGCGGCGGATCGCCGAGCGGGCGCGGCCGGTGACGGTGATCGACTGCCAGTCCGGCGGCACCACCGGCTTGGCGCCCTTGATCACCTCCACCACGTCGCCGTTCTGCAGCACGGTGCGCAGCGGCTTCAGCTCGCCGTTGATCTTCACCCCGATACAGGTGTCGCCGATGTCGGTGTGCAGGGCGTAGGCGAAGTCCAGCGGCATGGCGCCGGTGGGCAGGCTGACCAGCCGGCCCTTGGGCGTGAAGACGAAGGCCTGGTCGAGGAACATCTCCAGCTTGGCGTGCTCGACCAGCTCCTCCGGGTCGCCGCCATGCTCCAGCACCTGGACCAGGTGGCGCAGGTTGACCAGAGGGTCGCGGCCGCCGGCGGCCATCTGGTGCTCGGCGTCGAAGCCGTAGCTGTCGTTCTTGTAGCGCCAGTGGGCGGCCACGCCCTCCTCCGCCACCCGGTCCATGGCCTCGGTGCGGATCTGCATCTCGATGCGCATGCCGCGCGGGCCGACCACGGTGGTGTGCAGCGAGCGGTAGTTGTTGCGCTTGGGCGTGGAGATGAAGTCCTTGAACCGCTCCGGCACCATGGGCCAGGCCCGGTGGACGACGCCGAGCGCGCGGTAGCAGTCGGGCTCGCCCTCGACGATCACCCGGAAGGCGTAGATATCGGAAAGCTGAGAGAATCCAATCGATTTTCGCTGCAACTTGCGCCAGATCGAATAGGCGTTCTTCTCGCGGCCGAACACCCGGGCCGGGATGCCGGCGGTCTCCAGCCGGGCGCTGATTTCCTGGCTGACCAGCGAGACCGCCCCGCCCTGGGTCTGGCGCAGCGTCTCCAGCCTGCGGCCGATGGCGTCGCGGGCGACCGGGTTCAGGTGCTCGAAGGCCAGCTCCTCCAGTTCGGTGCAGATGCGGTGGACGCCGATGGAGCGGGCCAGCGGGGCGTAGATGTCCAGGGTCTCGCGCGCGATCCGCTCGCGCTTGGCGGGGCTCTGGATGAAGCCCAGGGTACGCATGTTGTGCAGGCGGTCGGCCAGCTTGACCATCAGCACGCGCACGTCGCGGCTGATCGCCAGGATGAATTTTCTGAGGTTCTCGGCCTGGCGCAGGTGCTCGGAGGAAAGCTCCAGCTTGGAGAGCTTGGTGACCCCCTCCACCAGCTCGCCGATTTCCTTGCCGAACAGCTCGTCGATCTCGGCGCGGGTGACCGGGGTGTCCTCGATCACGTCGTGCAGCAGGGCGGTGACGATGGTCGCGGTGTCCAGCCGATAGTCGGTGAGGATGCCGGCCACCTCGATAGGGTGGGCGAAGTAAGGGTCGCCCGAGGCGCGCTTCTGCGCCCCGTGCATGCGCATGGCGTAGACATAGGCGCGGTTCAGCAGCGCCTCGTCGGCGGTGGGGTCGTAGGAGCGGACCTTCTCGATCAGCTCGAACTGGCGGAGCATCCGCGGACGCTTGGAGCCCGTCTGGCTGGGCGATGAGGCGGGGATGGCGATGGTCTTCTCGGCGGACGCGCCCGCCTTCGGGGTCTCCGAAGTGGGGGCGTCCTTCAGCGGAGCGGCGGGTTTGGTCGCCGCCTTGGGTGGGAGGGGGTCTGCGCCTTCGAGGCTCAGTACCGCTCCTCCTGGCCGCCGTCGCGGTCGCTCTGCAGGGCGCGCACGAGTTCGAGCTCGCTCATCTGCATGTGGGTGGGATCGGCCAGCAGGGCCAGGGTCTCGGCCTCTTCCTCGGCCTCGGAACGTTCGTCGACGCGCTGCAGGCTGGCGATGAGGGTCTCGCGCAGCTCCTCGGAATCGACCACGTCGTCGGCGATTTCGCGCAGCGAGACCACCGGGTTCTTGTCGTTGTCGCGATCGACCAGGATCTGCGAGCCCGCCGAGATGGCGCGGGCGCGGTGCGCCGCCAGCAACACGAGATTGAAGCGGTTCGGAACCTTTTCGATGCAGTCTTCGACAGTGACGCGAGCCATGGAGTCCTCGGAACGGGGAGAGAACTCACTAAAATAGAGGTTTAGGGCTCATTGTGCAATGCCGCAAAGGCCGCAGCCTAGGGCGCGGAAGCTGTTCGGCGAGCGGCCGGCATGGCCCGGGGCCGCATCACGGTCCTGTCCCCGGCTTCAGGCCGCTTGGTTCCCGGCCGGTTGAGGTTACGCCTTAAGCCTCGTTCACCACGTGCAGTTGCAATTGCTCAACCGATAGCAGCTAGGGTCGCGGGAAGCTGTCAGCCGGAGTCCCTATGCCGCCTGCGTCCGCCGCACGCCCTGGAGCGCGTCAGGAACGCTTCCCCTGGGAGCCGGAGTCCGTCAACCGGGCGAACCTGGCCCTGGCGGCGGTGCGCCAGCTGATCGTCCAGAAGATCCCGCCGCAAGGCGCCACGGCGCCCAGCGTGCTGGCGGCGGCCGGCGCCCTGGTCGGCGCAGCGGCGCAGAACGCCGCCCTCGAACAGGGCGAACTGCTCACCGTCCGGCGCGACCTGGTGGCGCCCGAGAGCCTGATGCTGCGCGAAACCAAGGACGGCCGCCGCTATCTGGCCGGGCGCTGGATCACGGCGCCCCTGCTGCTGGGCTACGGCCACGGCTTCCCGCTGCAGCGGTTCGTGGTGCAGGCCGGCTCGGCCGGCGGCATGAAGCGGACCGACTTCCCCGACTACTGGGAGCTGGAGCGCAGGGTCTCCAAGGCGGCGGCGGACCGCGGCGAGCTGGGGACCCTGGCGGCGACCGACGGCCGCCCGGCCACCGCGCGGCTGCCGGACCTGCTGCGCGCGCTCTGGCCCGCCACCCGGCGGATCATGATCGCGCCCATGCCGCTGGAGTTCGCCGACGAGCCGGTGCTGCACGAAGCCCATTGGCCGGCGCTGCTGGCCTTGGTCGCCGCGCGGCTGATGGCCCAGACCAAGGACCTCGTGCCGGCCCCGGTGGCGGCCGACCTGGTGATGGAGTCGGCGATCATGGCCTCCAAGCTGGACCCGGACCTGGCCGAACGCGGCCGCTGGCTGCTGGCCCCCGGCCCGCGCGGCCTGCAGATCGCCCGCGACGACCGCAAGCGGCAGCGGGTGGCATGACGATGGCGTTCCTGTTGAGCACGATCCTGGGCGTGATGCTCCCCGCCTTCGCGATCTGGGCGGTCGGGGCCGCGGCGGTCGTCGCCTTCACGCGGCAGCCGGAACGGCGGCCCTATCGGCTGCCCTGGCTGTTCATCGCCTTCGTGGCCGGCACCTGGAGCCTGTCCATCGAGGCGGCGATCCTGGATCCCCCGCGCTGGTCGCGCGCCCTCGGGACCCCGCTCCTGATGCTCCTGCCGCTGTTGCTGGCGGCGAACCGGATCGTCACGATCCGCAAAGGGCAGGCCAAGCCGAAGACCGACGCGGAAAGCTAGAGCGGGCGCGGGCTGCACGCGGTCTTCTCCGGCTGTCCCGGCGAAAGCCGGGACCCATACGACCTCGGCGGCTTCTTCGCAGGCGCCCTGCCCTGACTCAGCTTGGATCCCGGCCTTCGCCGGGACAGCCGGGTGTTGGGATGGGCGCCGCGTCCCTCCCTACCGTCGCCGACGCCGCCAAGGCCCCAGCGGTCGCCCCGTTCACCGGATGGCGCCACCCCGGCGCGACCTCGGCCAGCGGCCCCATGACGAACAGGCGCGCCGCGGCGCGCGGGTGCGGCAGGATCAGGCCGGGCTCGTCCACCACAAGCCGTCCGTGGGCGATCAGGTCCAGGTCGAGGGTGCGCGGCGCGTTGGGGACGCCGCGGCGCCGGCCGAACCGGCGCTCGATGGCAAAAAGCTGCGCGAGAACGGCCTGCGGAGGGTCATTCGTCTCGACAATCGCGATTCCGTTGCGATACTCGTCTCCATTCGGGTCGGGCCAGGCGGCGGAACGCCACCAGCGCGACCGGGCCAGCAGGGGCAATCCTGCCTGGGGGAACAGGGACAGGGCCGCCTCGAGCAGGGCCTCCGACGAGCGATGATCCCCGGGCCTATTGGAGCCCAGGGCCACGATCACCGCCGCATCGAGGGCCTCACGCGTCGGCGTCCAGTCTCCGGATCCCGCCTTGCCGGCCGTTTGGGAATTTTGAGCGATGACCTTTTACCCCACCGACCGTCTGGCGCTGTTCATCGACGGGTCCAACCTCTACTCGGCCGCCAAGGGCCTGGGTTTCGACATCGACTACCGCAAGCTGCTGGACGAGTTCAAAAAGCGCGGCGTGCTGGTCAGGGCCTACTACTACACCGCCCTGGTGGAGGACGAGGAGTACTCGCCGATCCGCCCGCTGGTCGATTGGCTGGACTACAACGGCTATTCGCTCGTCACCAAGGCGGCGCGGCAATACACCGACAGCCAGGGCCGCAAGCGCTGGCGCGGCGACATGGACGTCGAGATCGCCGTCGACATGATGGAGATGGCGGGGTCCGCCGACCATCTGGTGCTGTTCTCCGGCGACGGGGACTTCAAGGCGCTGGTGGCGGCCGTACAACGCAAGGGCGCGCGGGTGACGGTGGTCTCCACGGTGAAGTCGCAGCCGCCGATGGCCTCGGACGACCTGCGCCGGCAGGCGGACAACTTCGTGGACCTGGCGGACCTGGCCGACATCATCGGGCGGCCCTCGCGCCTGCCGCGGTTCATCCAGGAAAGCCGCAGCGAACGCCGCCACGACGACGAGGCCGATGCCGAGGCCTGACGACCTCCTCCGTCGCGAAGACGACGGCGGGAGGGGAACCGCTCGCCGAGCGCAGCGGAGAGCGAGTGGCAGAGGGCGCGAGCCCCAGTCACCGAGTCAGCGACTGTCGATCGAACGTCCGGGTCTGAAGCCCGCCCCCTCCACCATCCGCTCTTCGGCGGATGGTCCCCCTCCCGCCGCTTCGCGGGGGAGGTAGATGGAAGCCGAGCCGCCGCGCGACTGTCCGCTCTGCCCGAGGCTGGTCGCCTATCGCGCCGCCAACGCCGCCCAGCATCCGGACTGGTGGAACGGGCCGGCGCCGTCGTGGGGCGATCCGGGCGCGCGGCTGCTGGTCGAGGGCCTGGCGCCGGGGCGCACCGGGGCCAACCGGACCGGGCGGCCGTTCACCGGCGACCATGCCGGCATCCTGCTCTATGCGACCCTGAAGAAGACCGGGTTCGCGACCGGGACCTATGACCCGAACGGCCGCGACGACCTGGCGCTCACCGACTGCATGATCTCCAACGCGGTGCGCTGCGCCCCGCCAGGCAACAAGCCGGAGACGTCGGAGGAAGCCAATTGCCGCCCGTTCCTGGCGGCGCGGCTGGCGGGACTTCCCCGGCTGAAGGTGATCGTCACCCTGGGCGACGTCTCGCGGCGAAACGTGCTGAAGGCGCTGGGGCTGAAGGCGTCTGCGGGGATCCCGGGCCATGGCAGCGAGTTCCGCGCCGGGCCCTATGTGGTGCTGAACAGCTACCACTGCTCGCGGCTCAACACCAATACCGGGCGGCTGACGCCGGCCATGTTCGAGGCGGTTTTCGAACGTGCGCGGACGATTATCGATGGCTGACGTGGAACCATCGGACGGCCGTGGCGTTTCGCCTGCGTCGGAGTGCGCGCGTATGGGGGAATCCTTGACCCAAGTCCTGGCGTTCGAACCGCCACCTGTCTCGACGACGATCCAGGGGCTGCTGGACCTCGACCAGGCGGTGTTGGACGCCCTGCCCATGGGCGTCTACGCCTGCGACGCCGACGGCCGGATCGTGCGCGCCAACCGCCGCGCGGCGGAGCTGTGGGGCCAGTCGCCGCGGCTGAACGATCCGACCCAGAAGTTCTGCGGCTCGTTCCGGGTGGAGCTGCTGGACGGCCAGTTCGTGCCCCCCGACGCCACCCCGATGGCGCACGCGGTGCGGACCGGCGAAGGCTGCCGCGGCGTGGAGGCGGTGGTGCAGAACCCCGACGGCCGCCGCTGGGTCGCCTCGGTCACCATCGAGCCGCTGATGGACGACGACGGCGTCCTGCTGGGGGCGGTGAACTGCTTCCAGGACATCACGCGCGAGTTCCGCCAGCGGCGGCAGTTCGCCGAGCAGCAGCGGACCATGGACCTGGCGATGGTCGCCGCCAACATGGGCGCCTGGCGCTACACGGTGGCCGACAACATCTGCCTCTACGACGAGCACGCCCAGCGGCTCTATGGCCTCACCAACCCGCGCTTCCTGCACGACGACGAGGGCGTGAAGAACCTGATCCACGCCGACGACCTGGAGCGCATGTGGGCGGCGGTGGCCAAGGCCTGCGACGCGGCCGGCGACGGGCGCTACGACGTCGAATACCGGGTGAAGCAGCTCGACGGCAGCTGGCGCTGGCTGAGCGCCTGGGGGATCGTGGAGTTCGATTCCGACGGCCCCGAGCGCAAGCCGGTGGCGATCTCCGGCGCCAGCCGCGACCTGACGGAGATCAAGCTCGCCGAAGAACATCAGAAGCTGCTGATCAACGAGCTGAACCACCGGGTGAAGAACACCCTGGCCACCGTGCAGTCGATCACCAGCCAGACCCTGCGTTCGGCGTCCGATATCGGCGCCGCGCGCCAGGCCATCGACGCGCGGATCGGCTCGCTGGCCCGCGCCCACGACCTGCTGACCGACCACAACTGGTCCGGGGCCCGGCTTTCGGACGTGGTGAGCCGCGCGCTGGAGCCGTTCGGCCTGGGGCGGTTCGACCTGTCGGGGCCGAACCTGCACGTCTCGCCGAGGCACGCGCTGGCGCTCTCCATGGCGCTGCACGAGCTGGCCACCAACGCCGTCAAGCACGGCGCGCTGAAGGCGCCGGAAGGCCGGGTCGCGGCGACCTGGTCGGAGGCCGACGGCCAGTTCTGTCTCAGCTGGCGCGAAAGCGGCGGGCCGCCGGTGACGCCGCCGACGCGGCGCGGCTTCGGCAGTCGGCTGCTCGAGGAAGGGCTGATGCACGAGCTCGGCGGCCGCACGCGGTTGGCCTATCACCCCGACGGGGTCAGCTGCGAGGTCAACGCCAGCCTCTGAGGCGACGGCCAAGGCCGGCCCTTGCCAGCCGCGGGCCTCAGGCGTTTAGGTCGGGGCCAGCGGTTTAGGGGCGGCCCATGATCTTCGAACAAGTCGCGACCGGCGGATGCCAGTCCTACCTGCTGGGGTGCCAGGACACCCAGGCGGCGGTGCTGATCGACCCGGAGCTGTCGCGCATCGATCACTACAGGGGCCTGCTCGCCCGCCACGGCCTGGCGGTGAAGTACGTCGTCGACACCCACACCCACGCCGACCACTTCTCGGCCAGCAAGGAGATGGGCAAGGCGCTGGGCGTTCCGGTGGTGATGCACCGCCTGTCGCCCGCCCCGCACGCCGACCTGCGGCTGGACGACGGCGACATGCTGATCGCCGGCGGGCTGAAGCTGAAGGCGCTGCACACGCCCGGGCACACCCGCGATTCCATGAGCCTGGTGATGGACGACCGGGTGTTCACGGGCGATGCGCTGCTGATCGGCGGCACCGGGCGCACCGACCTGCCGAGCGGCGACCCGCACATGCTGTTCGAGAGCCTGTTCGACAAGCTCCTGAAGCTGCCGCCGGAGACGATGGTCTTCCCGGCGCATGACTACAAAGGCCGGTCGCACTCCACCATCGGGACCGAGATCGCCGAGAACCCCCGATTGCAGAAGACCGAGCGGGCCGCCTTCGTGGAGATGATGCAGGCGCTGGACCTGGCCGCGCCGACCCATCTGACCGAGGCGCTGCGCACCAACATGAGCGGCGGCAAGACGGTGGCCCAGCTTCTGGCGGAAGCCGCGGCCAAGGTGCCGTTCATGTCGCTGGAGGAGCTGTCCGGCCGGATCGGCGGCAACAGCGCCGACATCGTCGTACTGGACCTGCGTGAGAAGGAGGCCTTCGAGGCCGACCACATCCCAGGCGCCCGCCACCTGCCCCGCGGCCAGCTGGAGCTGCGGGTGAACAGCGAACTGCCGGACCCGACCCAGCGGATCCTGACCTACTGCGAGTTCGGCAAGATCTCGACGCTCGCGGCCGCGACCCTGCGCGAACTGGGTTATGGCCGCGCCGTCGCCCTGGACGGCGGCATGAAGGCCTGGCGCGAGGCCGGCTATCCGCTGGACAGCTAGGCTGTGGCCGGTTGTCCGCCCGCCTCTCCCGCCCGGATCGCCAGCCGCCGCGCCTCGGCCTTGAAGTCGTAGGGCGCGGAAGCCGCGCAGTCCGGCCAGCGACCGGTCTCCAGCCAATAGGCGCAGAGCCCGAGCTTGGCGCACAGCCTGACAAAGCGTGGATCATGCATCATCGGCGCGTTGTGGATGACGCTGAAGATCAGCGCGGGTCCGGTCGCGCCGTTCGGCGAGGGAAGGTCCGGGTCGAACATGAAGGCGAAACTGGCCTGGTCGATCAGGTCGAACGTCTCTTCGATGAAACCGAACCTGCAGAGCGTCGTGAACACCCATAGCGGCAGAGCCCCCTCCTCAGCGAGCGTCTTGCGGGCGTTCTGGAGATACGGCGTCCGCCGAGACGGATCGGCGGCGCGTAACCTTTTGCCGTAGCCGATCGTGTGGCGGAAGACCGGGGCGTCGAGTTCCCGTTCGCGCGCCTCGGCGACGAGATCGTCGAACCACGGCGATTGCGGGCGCTCGGCCGCGAAACAGAGGGCGCCCCACAGGATCAGCTGGTTGTCCGGCCAGCGTTCGCAGAGCGAAGCCCACTGCGCGCGCTCGACATAGCCACGGCCCGCAAAGTCGAGGATGGTGAGATACCAGTTGGCGGCCCACGGATACATCGGATCGAGGTCGTAGGCTTGGCGGGCCAGATCGATGGCGTCTTCGATCCGGCCGACCTCGGCGTAGAACAGGCTGGCGTTGGTGAGCACCGTGGGGTCGTTGGGGGCCGCCGCCAGGGCCTTTGCATGGAAGGCGTCACGCTCGGCGAAGCGGCCGAAGGCCTCGAGTTGGCCCAGCGCCTGATAGGCGCCGCCGGCTCCTTGATCGAGAGCCAGGGCGGCCTGCGCCACGGCGACGACGTCGGCGCGCGTGACGCCGGTGCGGGGTCGCGGCTCGTCCTCCTGGAATCGAAGCTGCTCGACCTGGACCGTCGCCAGGAACACCCAGGCCCGCACGAACCGGGGCGCAAGGCGCGTGGCGGCTTGCAGGAGCCCGATGATCTCCCCGATGGTCGTCGCGTCCAGCAGGCCCCGCTGGTTCCTGATTTCCAGGGCCTTCAGGTAGAGATCGAGCGCGGCGGGGTCGATGGTCTCGGCCGGGACGAGGGGCGCGAACGCCACCTTCAGGGCGGCGGCCACGGCGGCGGCGATCTCGTCCTGCAGGGCAAAGACGTCGGAGAGCTGCCGGTCGAAACGGTCGGACCACAGGGTGGTCTCGCCGGCGCATTCGATCAGGCTGGCGGAGATTCGCACCTGGCCGCCGCTGCGACGCACCGCGCCGTCGAGCACATGGGTGGCCCGAAGCGCCGCCCCGACCTTGGCGGCCGCCTTGTCGGGTCCGCGGAACTGGAAGCTGGAGCCGCGGCCGATCACCTTCAGCCCGGCGCCGCGGGCCACGGCCTGGAGGATCTCCTCCGAAACCCCGTCGGAGAAATAGGCCATCTGCGGGTCGCCTGAGAGGTTGTCGAAGGCCAGCACGGCCAGCACGACCGGCTCCACCATGCTCTCGCGCGACGCGTCGAGGCGGTAGCCCACCCGCGCAATGGTGGTCACCGAGAAGCCGCCGCTGGCCTTGGCCAGCCGCCGGACACCGGAGATGCAGCGGTTGATGGCGTCCTCGCCCACCGCGCGGCCGCGCCAGCAGGCGGCGAGCAGGTCGTCGCGCGAGACAACCTCGCTCCGGCGCCGCGCCAGCGCCACCAGGACCTCCATGATCCTGGGTTCGATGGTTTCCGGCACGCCAGCGATCATCACCTGGCGTGTGGAAGGGCGCACGTGCAAGGACCCCAGGTCGAAGGGAGCCTCATGGGCCAGGTGGACGGCGGCCGGCCGGCTGTCCGCGCTCATCGGCATTTCATCGGCGAGCCGTAAGGTCGAGCCCGTGTCGGGCGCGGCGCGCGGATGGCCAACTCAGGCCCGCGATCCAAGCCCGGGTCGCGAACACCGCAACCGCGCAGATGCCAGGCCCAGCCAAGGTCTCCACCTCTCCCCCGAGAATGCTTGCCGCCGCCGTGGCCAGACATAACGCAGTTCGGTCTTCGGCATGCAACCCACTCCAGGACGTTCGAGCATGACCCACACACTCGCACCCATCGCCATGGCCCTGGCCGTCGCAACGACCTTCGCCGGTGCGGCGCTGGGCGCACCGCTTCGGGTGGTGGACGACAGCGACCTGGTCACCGCCAAGGTGGCCTACGCCGACAGCGAACTGCACAGCGCCGACGGCGCCAGGGCGGTGGCCCAACGCATCCGCACCGCCGCCTGGGAGGTCTGCGGCGGCGCGCGCAGCACCGTCCGCTCCGGCGTGCGATTCCAGCAATGCCGCTCAGCCGCCATCGACCGGGCGCTGGCCACTCTGTCCGCGCCCATGGTCTCCGAGGCCGCGGGCCGCAAAACCAGCCTCGCCGAGGCGCCCATCCGCTGAGCCACGAGCCCCTTCGCGGGATCCGGTCACGGCAAACGGCCCGGCTCTCAGCTCCGCGAAGGCGCCTGGGAGGAGCGGCGACGCTCCTCCGTCTCTTTGCGTCGTTTCGGGGGAGGAGCGGCGACGCTCCTCCCGTCTCTTTCCGTTCACCGGTCTTTTTTCGCCCCGCGTCTCGCGTCCCGGCGGCCCCGCCGTTAGGGTCGCTGCGGTAAGCGTCATCCAAAGGGCCCCATCTTGAAATCCAGCCTGTTCCTCGGCCTCGCCGCGTGCGCCGCCGTGTCCGTCGCCGTTCTCCCGAAGCCGGCCCTCGCCCAAGTCCATGTCGACCCGGCCGAACACACCTCGGCCCTGGAACTGCTCAAGAAGGGAATCACCTTCCGCACCGTGATCCCCGGCGACCAGGTGAAGCCCTACGCCGAGTACCTGAAGAGCGTGCTGGTGGCCGGCGGCTACAAGCCCGCCGAGGTCGAGGTGCGCCCGGTGCTGGGGACCTCGATCCTGATCGCCCGCTATCCGGGGACCGATGCATCGAAGAAGCCGCTGGTGGTCATCGACCACATGGACGTGGTGGAGGCCAAGCCCGCCGACTGGACGCGCGATCCGTTCAAGCCGGTGGTGGAGAACGGCTATGTGTTCGGCCGCGGCGCCATCGACGACAAGTTCGACGTCTCGATGGTGGTCACCGTGCTCGCCAAGCTGCGCCGCGAGGGCTGGAAGCCCGGCCGCGAGGTGATCCTGGCGCTGAGCGGCGACGAGGAGACCCTGCAGCAGACCGCCCGGGTGTTCGCCAAGGAGCTGAAGGGCGCCGAGATGGTGCTGAACGGCGACGCCGGCGGCGGACTGGTCGCGGAGGACGGCAAGCCGGTGTTCTACGGCCTGCAGGCGGCGGAGAAGACCTACGCCGACTTCCAGGTCGTGGTGACCAATCCCGGCGGCCATTCCAGCCGCCCCGGCAAGGTCAACGCCATCTATGAGATGGGCCAGGACCTGGCCCGCCTCGCCGCCTACAAGTTCCCGGCCATGCAGAGCGACATCACCATGGCCAGCTTCAAGGCGGCCGCCGCCAATACGCCAGGCCCGATGGGCGATGCGCTGCGCCGCTATATCGCCAACCCGCACGACGAGCAGGCCCTCGCCAGCCTGTCGGAGGATCCGGACTTCGTGGGCCAGCTGCGCACCACCTGCGTGGCGACCATGATCGACGGCGGCCACGCCACCAACGCCCTGCCGCAGAAGGTGACCGCCAACGTCAACTGCCGGATCTTCCCCGGCACGCCGTCGGAAGAGGTCCGCCGGACCATCGAGAAGGTGATCGCCGACCCGATCGCCAAGATCGAGCGGCAAAACGACGGGGCCATCGACGCCGGCGCCTCGCCGCTGCGCCCCGATGTGCTGGCGGCGGTGACCAAGGCGGTGCAGGCGCGCTATCCGGGCCTGGCGGTGGTGCCCAACATGTCGGCCGGAGCCACGGACTCGATGTTCTTCCGCGCCCTGGGCGTGCCGGCCTATGGCGTCGGCGGCGCCTTCATGAAGGCCAGCGACGACTTCGCCCATGGCCTGAACGAGCGCGTGCCGATCAACACCATCGACGGGGCGCTGTTCCAGTGGGAGAGCGTGCTGAAGGACCTGGCGAAATAGCGGCGACGGCCGCACCGCCCCGCCGGACCCGAAGCCGAGCGGCGGCTGCGCGGCGATTCACAACGAGAAGGTGAATTCGCATATCACTGCAACGTGAACGTCTACGGCTTTCGCCCGGCCAGGATCGGAGTCACTACTATCCAGCGTTGAGTTTCGAGGTGGGGCGAGCAGAGCGGAACGCACCATTTCGCATGGAACCCGCCCACGGCCATAGATCAGCCGCTGGATTCTAGTGTCCGCGCGTCCGATTGAACTTGCCAATCCTGGCCGATATTCGCGCACATCGAGGCGTTGCTGCGGGCTGCGCGACAGTCAATATTCAAAGGATCGCAACATGGTCAAAGAACGTCTTGCAGCCATCACCATCGTCGGCGGCACCGACGCCCCGGGCATCCAGATCGTTTCCGACGGCCATGGCGGCTGGGTCCTCAAGCGGGTTCCCGGGTGGAATCCCGAGGCGATGGCCGAACTGGCGCATGGGCTGGAGGTCATCAGCGCCGGATCGCGGCTGAAGACCTCGGGCCTGGCCGAGCAGGTGATCAACAGCGTGAGCGGGCTGGTGGAGCAACAGCTCGGCGAACACGTGGGCGGCGCGGCGAACGTGGTCGTCCTGCGCGCATGAGCCTGACCGCCGGCGTGGCGGAGGGCGATGCGGCCGGCCGGGACGACCTGGCCGGCCGCCGCTATGCCGCCTACTTCCACGCCCTGGACGCCTGGACCGAGTACTGGGACATCTACCACCCCGAGAGCCGCGGACGGTTCTACTTCGGCGACGACGAGGGCGAGGCCGGCCTGCTTCGGCGGTTCCTGCCCCGCGACGGGGCGCCGCCGCCCTGGCGGGCGTGGAAGCGCGTGGCCCTGGACCCTGCGGCCGAAGCCGGCATCGCCTTCGTCGAGGCCATCGGGACGGCGCCGGTGCGCGAGGCGATCCGGGAGGTCGACGATCTGCTGGCGCGACTGTTCGCCGAGCATTTCGGCCGCGCCGACCGGCCAGAAGTCCAGGCCGACTATCTGGAGGCGGTGTTCCGCTTCGCCATCGACACCCTGCCCGCCGCGCCGGAGCGCGACGCCCGCATCGCGAAGGACGACCCGCGCAAGTCCACCGCCGGCCGCCACACCCTGGAAGGCGACATCATGTGGTTCGCCTGGGCCCTGCACACCGAGGCGGCCCAGACGCTACGCGCTCGTGGGGCCGACCCGGAGGGCGGCGCGCGCCGGGCCTTGGCGCTGGCGGGCGTGGCGATGGGCTGCGCGGCGCAGTTCACCTGGCGCGGCCATCGCCGCACCCGGCCCGAATACCGCGCCGACACGGCGACGCGGCGCCGGTTGCGCGAGCGGGGGCTGGCGTGGGCCCAGGATTTCGACGCCGCGGCCGAAGAAGTCCACGCGCTCTATCGCATCCGCGAGTTCGGGGCGGCCTGAGCGCGCCTCGCCGTCAATCCCGGCGCCAGTAGCGATAGGTCCAGATTTCCCGGAAGCCGGCGCGGCGGTAGATGGACCGCGCGGTCTCGTTGGGCGCCTCGACCTGCAGGCAGACGCGATCGTAGCCGCGCGCGGCGGCTTCGCGGCCGAAGGCGGCCAGGATGGCGCTGGCGTGGCCCTTGCCACGATGAGCCCTGGCGGTGCGCATCCCGTGGATGCCCGCCCAGCGCGCGCCGAAGCTCATGACGCCCACCGCCTGGATCGCCTCGCCCTCCCCGGCCGCGCCGTAGATCGCCGCGGGCGAGCGGGTGAGCACCTCGACGCGGTGGGCGCCGTCCACCGGATCGAAGCCCTCGCCCAGGAACACCGCGCCCCAAGCCTCGTCTGGCGCAGTGAGCAGGCGCGCGGAAGTCCCTGAAAAGGCGGCGAGTTGTGCGACCGCGCCAGTCTTGAACACCGTCGGCTGGCGGGGTGTGAAGCCGCGCGCCGCCAGGGCCTCGCGGACCGGCGCCAAGCCAGGCGTCTCGGCGATCCGGAAACCGGGCGCGAGGCCCCGGCTCACGAAGGCCGCCTCGATCTCTTCCAGGGCGCCGGCATCGACGTCGTGGGCCAGCGGCACGGCGCTCTTGGCCCTGCCGATGGTCCCGGCGGCGAGCGGCGCGAGCCAGCCCTCGATCTCGACCATCTCCGGTGGGGCGACGGCGGCCACCACGTCGCGTTCGAGGGCCTCGATCTCGCCCGCCTCCACGTCAGCCTTTTTCCCGCATCAGCCGCGCTTTGTCGCGCTGCCAGTCGCGTTCGGCAGTGGCCTCGCGCTTGTCGTGCGCCTTCTTGCCGGTGGCGACGGCGAAGGTGAGCTTGGCCAGGCCCTTGTCGCTCCAGAACAGCTTCGTCGGGATCAGCGTGCGCCCTTCCCGCTGCACCGCGCCGATCAGCTTGTCGATCTCCTTGCGCTTCAGCAGCAGCTTCCGGGGCCGGCGCGGTTCGTGGTTGAAGTGCGGGCCGGCCTGCAGGTAGGGCGGGATGTCGGCGTTGACGAGCACGATCTCGTCGCCCTCCACCGCCACATAGCTCTCGGCGATGTTGGCGCGGCCGTTGCGGAGCGACTTCACTTCCGAGCCGGTCAGCACCAGGCCCGCCTCGAAGTCCTGCTCCAGGAAGTAGTCGAACCGCGCCCGGCGGTTCTCCGCGATCAGCTTGCCGGCCATGTCAGCAACCTAGACCAGGCCCGCGTCGTGCATGGCGGCCAGGACTTCCTTGCGCGAGGCCTCCGAGGCCGGTGCGATGGGCAGGCGCGCGTCCTCGGCGCAGAGGCCCAGGTGGGCCAGCGCGAACTTGGTGGGGGCCGGCGAGGCGTCGGTGAACAGCGCCTTGTGCAGGCGGATCAGCCGATCCTGGCCGTAGAGCGCGCCCTGCCACTGGCCGGACATGGCGTCGTTGAAGAAGGCCGAGACCTGTTCGGGGGCGACATTGGCGGTGACCGAGATGCAGCCGTGGCCGCCGTGCGCCAGGTAGCCCAGCGCTGTCGGGTCGTCGCCGGTGAGCATGGTCCAGCCCTCGCCGCACATCAGCCGCTGCTGGCTGGCGCGGGCCAGGTCGCCGGTGGCGTCCTTGACGCCCACGATGTTCGGCAGCTTGGCGAGCCGCGCGAGCGTCTCGTTGGAGATGTCGACGCCCGTCCGGCCGGGGACGTTGTAGACCAGGATCGGGATCTGAACCGCCTCGGCCAGGGCCGCGTAATGGGCGTACATGCCCTCCTGGCTGGGGCGATTGTAGTAGGGCGTGACCACCAGGGCCGCGTCGCAGCCGACCGCCTTGGCGTGGCGGGTGAGCTCGATCGCCTCTTCCGTGGAATTGGAGCCGGTGCCGGCGACCACCGGCAGGCGGCCGGCGGCGGTCTGGACGCAGAGCTCGGTGACCCGGCGGTGCTCGTCGTGGTTCAGCGTCGCGCTTTCGCCGGTGGTGCCGACCGGCACCAGGCCATGCACCCCGCCGGCGATCTGGCGCTCCACCAGGGCGACGAAGGCTTTCTCGTCCACGTCTCCGTCGCGGAACGGAGTGACGAGGGCCGGAAGGACGCCCTTGAACATAGGCTCTGGCATGGGAGTGCAATTTCGCGTGATTGGACGCCTGGAAAGGCGTCGTTCAGATTCGTTGCGACAATATGAGCACGCGAGCGAAGCCTGCAATGACCTATTGATTCGCTTCGTGTTCGCCTGAATTTCGTTGGGCGTTTTTCGTCGGGGGCGTCGGGGTGCACAAGATCGCACGCAAAGCCTTCCTGATCGCTGGGGTCGCCGCCATGGCGAGCGTCGCCGCGCGCGCCCAGTCGCTGGACCCGCTGGGCGACCTGCTCGAGAGCGTCACCCACACCGGCGTGCTGGGCGACGCGCCGCTGCAGCCGGCCAGCGCCTCCCACCGGCTCTCCGACCGCGACGCGGGCCTGTTGCGCCAGGCCATCGAGGCGGCGCGCCGGGCCAATGTGAACGGCGCGCGCGACGCCATCAGCCAGATCAGCGATCCCCTGGCCCAGAAGACCGCGACCTGGGTGCTGGTCGACTGCGACGCCGACTCCGTCGGCTTCTACGAGGTGGACAAGGCGCGGGTGGAGCTGGCGGCCTGGCCGCGCGGCGCGCGCCGCCAGGCCGCCGCCGAGCGGCTGGTGGAGACTTCCGGCAAGAGCGCCCAGCAGATCGTCGACTGGTTCGCCGGCGCCGAGCCCACGACCGCGCAGGGCGCGCTGGCGCTGGCCACCGCCGAGAAGACCCTGGGCCGCACGGCCGACGCGACCGCGCTGGTGAAGCGCTGGTGGCGGGAGAAGAGCTTCGACGAGGCCAGCCAGCGCACCATGCTGGCCAGGTTCGGCGACGTCCTGACCCAGGACGACCATGTGCGCCGCACCGACATGCTGCTCTATGGCAAGGAAGGCGGCGCGGCGCGCGAGATGCTGCCGCTGATCCCCGCCGACCAGCAGGCCGCCGCCAAGGCGCGGCTGGCGCTGCGGACCGATGCGCGGGACGCCAACGAGCTGGTCACCGCCCTTTCGCCCGAGCTGCAGGCCTCGCCCGGTGTCGCCTTCGAACGCGCCGCCTACCAGCGCCGCAAGGGCCTGGACATGCTGGCGCTGGGCCAGGTGACCTACTTCCCGCACGAGGTGACCTCGAGCGACCAGGCCGAGCGGATCTGGGACGAGCGCCGCCACCTGGTGCTCTCGGCGCTGCGGGCCGGCGACATGCACGCCGCCTATGCCGCCGCCGCCGACAGCGGGCTGTCCACCGGCTCGCCCGGGGCGGACGCCGAGTTCGACGCCGGCTGGATCGCGCTGACCAAGCTGAACGAGCCGGCCAAGGCCGCGAAACACTTCGCCGCCGTGGAGAAGATCGGCACCACGCCGGTGACCCGGGGTCGCGCCTTCTATTGGGAAGGCCGCGCGGCCGAGGCGAAGGGCGACCGGTCCGGGGCCGAGGCCTTCTATGGCCAGGCGGCGAAGTACGACACCACCTTCTACGGCATGCTGGCGGCGGAGAAGTTGGACCGGCGGCTGACGCTCACGTCGGACCCGATCATCACGTCGCAGGCCCACGACGCCTTCGAGGCGCGCGACGAGATCGCCGCCACCCGCCTGCTCTACGACTATGGCCAGCACGACCTGTTCAAGGTCTTCGTGCTGAACCTGGACGAGAGCCTGCCGTCGGCCGCCGACGAAGCCCAGCTGATCGACCTGGCCCGCGGCTATGGCGAGATGGACCTGTCCATGCGCGCGGCGCGCGCGGCCGCCCAGCGCGGCTTCGTCCTGCCGCAGCGGGCCTATCCGATGCGCGCGGCGCCCGACGGCGGCGCGGCGGAGGCGGCCCTGGTGCTGGCCATCACGCGGCAGGAGAGCAACTTCGACCCCAACGTCCACTCCGGCGCCGGCGCGCGCGGCATGATGCAGCTGATGCCGGCCACCGCGAAGATCCTGGCCCGGCGGATCGGGGTCGGCTACTCGCCGTCACAGCTGGACGAGCCCGACTACAACATGAAGCTGGGCGCCCACTACCTGGGCCAGCTGGTCAGCCAGTTCTCCGGCTCCTACATCATGGCCGCCGCCGGCTACAACGCCGGGCCCGGGCGGCCCAGCCAGTGGGTGCAGGTCTGCGGCGACCCGCGCGGCGGCAGCACCGACCCGGTGGACTTCATCGAGTGCATCCCGTTTTCCGAGACGCGCAACTATGTGATGCGGGTGATGGAGAACATGCAGGTCTACCGCGCCAAGCTGAACGGCGGCTCGGTGACGATCACGCTGTCCAACGACCTGAAGCGCGGCGCCTATGGGTCCAGCATCCCCGCCCAGCCCGTGCTCACCGAAGCCAGCGCGACGACGGGGCGCTAGCGGTCAGCGCGGCGCGCCCACGCCCAGCGCCTGGAGGCGGCCGTCCGGCGCCAGCACCAGGCGCCACGCCAGCTTGCCGCCGCCGAAGACCGCCTCGTAGATGTCGGCGCCATTGGGGCCCACGCCCTTGAAGGTCAGCGACTGCAGATCGCCCATCCGGGCCAGCATGGCCTGCAGGCCGGGCAGCTGTTGGCGGGTCGTGTCCGCCAGGCCGTCACTCATCTGGCCATAGTCGGGCTTGCCGGCCCTGAGCTCGCCCATCACCCGGCGCAGGACCGCCTCCCCCCCGGGGAAGGGTTGCTGGTCGGCGACCCGCCTGGCCCGCGCCGTGGCCGCCGCCGCCAGCCGCTGCGCCTCGCCGCGCCAGGCCGGCGCGAGCGCGGCCAGGGCTTCGATGAAGTAATCGCCTTCACAGCCGAAATCCGAGCTGCGGAGGCAGACGATTCCGACCTCAGCTCGCGGATCGAAATAGGCGGCCGAGGTGAAGCCGGCGACCGCCCCGCCGTGGCCGATCAGTTGGTTTTCGCCGTGCGGCTCGATCATGAAGCCGACGCCGTAGCGGCCGCCGCCCTTCATCGGGAAGGAGCGCTGGACGTTGGCGGCCACCAGATCGCGCGGCAGCACGCCGGCGGGCCCGTCGCCCATCTCGAAGGCCAGGAACTTCGCCAGGTCATCGACGGTGGTGAACAGGCCGCCGTTGGGGATCTTGTAGCCGCGGCCGCTCACCAGCTCGGTATCGGCCTGGGTCGGATCGGGCTTGCCGTTCCGCATGCCATAGCCCCTGGCCAGCCGCGCCAGCATGTCGGGGGTCGGGCGGAAGCCGCTGGAGGTCATCCCGAGCGGCGCCAGGACCTTGCGCTCCACCAATTCGGTGTAGGGCGTCCCGGCGGCGTTCTCCAACGCCAGGCCCAGGGCGGCGTAGCCGATGTTCGAGTACAGCGCCTCGTCGTTCGGCTTGAAGGCGTAGCTGGTGCGGGCGAGCGCGGCGCGAACGCTGGCCTCCCAGGCGTCGATCGGGCCGCGCAGGGTGCTCGGGTCGCCCGGCTCGCGGCCGAGCCCGGCGCGGTGGGTGGCGAGCGACAGCAGGGTGACCTGCCCCGCGGCCGCGTCGTCGAAGCCCTGCACGGTGCGAAGTTCCGGCAGGTACTTCACCGCCGGATCGTCCAGGCGGACCTTGCCATCGCGGGCGAGCTGAAGGAGGGCGACGGCGGTGAACTGCTTGGTGATCGAGCCGATGCGATAGACGGTCCGGCGGTTCGCCGGCGTCTTCTTGTCCATGTCGGCATAGCCGTAGGTCTTGGTCCAGATCAGCCGGCCGTGCTCGACGACGCCGACCGTCAGGCTGCCGACGGGATGGGCGGTGGCTTCGGCGGCGAAGGCCGCGTCGACCGCCTCCAGGGCCTTGGCGCGATCAGTGGCGAGCGCCGGCTGGGCGAGCGCGGTCGATCCCGTCGCGCCGGCCAGCAGGGCCACGCCCAAGGCCAGCGCCCTCACCGCCCCGCGCAATCCGAACCTCATGCCCAGCCCCCATCGCCAAGGACGTCGGCGCCGTCAGGCCTTCGGCGTCCGCGCCCAGGCCACAAGGAACAACAGGCCGAGCGCCATGTCGACGGTGGCGAAGAACACCACGGCGGGCTGGGTCTGGGCCTTGGCGAAGGCGATCCAGGCCACGGCGCCCCAGGACCACTTCTCAAGCGCGGTGATCGGCATCAGCGGGCGCAGCCGCACCGGATCGCGGGAAACCAGGAAGAACACCAGCTGGAAGACCAGGGCCACGGCCAGGAAGCCGTAGAAGTACTCCGGGTGCGTGAAGGGCGTGGTCTGGGCCTCGATCTGCCGGCGCAGGAACAGCAGCGGGGCCAGCACGAGGACGCCCCAGGCGGCCGCGAGGCGATAGGTCCACTGGGCGAAGCGCATGGCCCCTAGTCGACCACCAGGCCGTTCAGCAGGCCGTCGAGGGTGACCTCGATCAGCTCGTCCTTGGGCGCCCAATCGAAATCCGGGCGGGCCGACATCATGGCCACCACCCCGTGGCAGGCCATCCACAGCGCCTGGGCGGCGGAATCGGCGGTGCCGGTGCGCAGGCGCCCGGCGGCGGCCACCTCGCGCACCACGCCGGAGAAGGTGTCGTAGCACTGCGCGCCGACATCATCGGCGCCGTGCGGCAGCGGCGCGGCGACCGGCGGCGGATCGGAGAACACCAGGCGATAGGCGTTCGAGTGCTGCAGGCCCCAGCGCATGTAGGCGTCCAGCATCATCCGTACCCGCACCACCGGGTCGAGCGGGCGCGCGGCGAGTTCGCGGTTGCGCTCCAGGAGCAGCTTCAGCGTGCCCTCGCAGATCTCCCGCAGGATCGCGCCCTTGTCCTGGAAGTGCATGTAGAGGGCTGTGGAGGAGACGCCGACCTCGTCGGCGATCTTGCGGATGGTGGCGCCCTCGTAGCCCTCGACGACGAAGATGCGTTCGGCGGCCTCGAGGATTTCGGCGCGGCGCAGGTGGCCGTCGCCCTTGGCCTTGCGGGCGGACCGGCGGACGGGAGGGGCGAGGACCGGCAAGGGCGTCTTTCTCGGCTGGCTTTCCGCTACGGGACCCCAATTCCGTCACGGTGACAAGTGCGGTCGCATTTCCGCCACAGACGGACCTGTGGAGCGTTGGCGCCGGGCCGTGGACCGCGTAAGCGCGGGATCATGAGCCGGACTGAGCCGCAAGTCGCCGAACTGCCGAGCGTGATGCGCACGACCGGCTGGGACGACTATGGGCTGATCGACAGCGGGAACGGGCGCAAGCTCGAGCGCTACGGCGGCTTTGCGGTGGTGCGGCCGGAGCCGCAGTGCCTGTGGACGCCCGCCCTGCCCGCCGCGCGCTGGGACGCGGCCGAGGCGGTGTTCGATCCCACCGACGAGGAGGACGCCGGGCGTTGGAAGCTGAAGGGCGCGGCGGCCGCGCTGGGCAATGGGCAGGCCTGGCCGCTCAGCTGGCGCGACGTGAGGTTCCACGGCCGCTTCACCAGCTTCCGCCACCTGGCCTTCTTCCCCGAGCAGGCGGCGAACTGGGAATTCCTGGACGCCGCCGTGCGAAGTGCCGGCGCTCAGCCAAAGGTGCTGAACCTGTTCGGCTATACCGGCGTCGCCAGCCTGGTGATGGCGGCCGCCGGCGCGGCGGTGACCCATGTGGACGCCTCGAAGCGCGCGGTGGGCTGGGCGCGGGAGAACGCTGAGCTCTCCGGCCTTGCCGATCGGCCGATCCGCTGGATCACCGAGGACGCGCGCAAATACGTCCAGCGCGAGGTGCGGCGCGGCTCGCGCTACGAAGGCATCATCCTCGATCCGCCGAAATACGGCCGCGGGCCGGACGGCGAGGTCTGGCGGCTGTTCGAGGACCTGGCTGAGCTTGTCGGCCTATGCGCCGGACTTCTTTCGGAAAACGCAAGGTTCCTGGTGCTCAACGCCTACGCCGAGCGGATCAGCGGCGCGGCGCTGTCGGGCCTGTTGGCGCAGGCCATGGCCGGCCGCGGCGGGCGGATCGAATGGGGCGAGCTGGCGCTGGTCCAGGAAGGCGGGGCGCGGGAAGTCGGTATGAGCTTCTTCGCCAGATGGCAGGCGTCATGAGCACGCGAACCGTCACCTCGCTCACCAATCCGACGGTGAAGGCCGTGCGCGCCCTGCACATGCGCAAGGCGCGCGACGAGACCGGACTGTTCGTGGCCGAGGGTCTGAAGGCGGTGATCGAGGGGATCCAGACCGGCCACGCGCCGGCGATCCTGATGCACGGACCGGATGCGGCGAACCACGCCCTGGCCAAGACCGCCATCGCCGCGACGCTGGCGGCGAACGGCGAGGTAATCGAGGTCACCCAGGACATCCTGGCCAAGGTTTCCCGCCGGGAGAACCCGCAGGCGGTGGTGGGCGTGTTCCGCCAGACTTATCAGCCGCTCTCGACCCTGGAGCCGCCGGCCGCGCGTGTCTGGGTGGCGCTGCACCGGGTGCGCGATCCGGGGAACCTCGGGACCATCATCCGCACCGCCGACGCGGCCGGCTGCGGCGGGGTGATCCTGGTGGGCGAGTGCTGCGATCCCTATTCGGTCGAGGCGGTGCGCGCGACCATGGGCTCGATCTTCGCCACGCCCCTGTACCGGGCGGGCGAGGCGGAATTCGCCGCCTGGCGCAACGCCTGGCCGGGCTCGGTGGTGGGCACCCTGCTTTCGGCCGAGGTCGACCACCGCGAGGCGGACTATGGGAAGCCGGCGCTGATCCTGATGGGCAACGAGCAGCAGGGCCTGCCGAGCGACATGGCCGCCCTGTGCGACGTGAACGTGAAGATCCCCATGCGCGGCCGGGCCGACAGCCTGAACCTGTCGGTGGCGACCGGGATCATGATCTACGCCGCGGCCTAAGGTGCGGCCTAGTTGAAGTGGTAGGCGTCGACCGCGGCGCGTTCGACGGCATAGGTCGCCGTGCGGCAGGGGTCGCTCAGCTTCGAGCGACGGATCCGCAGGCACTCATAGACGGCGCCGGTGTCCCTGCGGCCCTGACACAGGGTCTCGCGATCCGAAGCGCAGGCCAGCTTCCAGCTCTTCAGGTCCTGGCGATAGGCGGCCTCCGCGCCGGAGGTCGAATAGGCCCGCGCGGGGTCGCCGGCGTTGAAGTAACTGGCGTGACGGCTCCAGGTGTCGCTGGGGTTCCGAAAGGTCTCGGCGTATTCGGACCGCGGCGGCGACGATCCGCCCGGCCCTTCCACGTAAGGCGGGGTGGCCTGTTGGGCGACGGCGACACCGGCGAGCGCCAGGGCGGCGACGGCGGTTGCGAGGATTTTCAGTTTCATCATCGGCCCTCATTCAGTCTAGCGGCGGCGAGGCTAACGGGCCGCCCAGGCCATCCTCTGTTGATCCATGGCGGTGCGGCAGGGCTCGCTGAGGTCCGGCCGGCGGCGTTCGAGGCAGCGGCCGGCGCTGAAGCTGGACTGGCTTTCGGCGCAGAGCCTTTCCCGGTCGGCGGCGCAGGCCTGACGCGTCTGCGCCGAGGCCTTTTCCAGCGACTGCAGCGCCTCTGGACTTGTCCTGGCCGCCCCGATGCGCGCCTGGGCGTTGGTGGGCGGCGAGGTCGATCCTTCAAAATCGGAGGCGATGGGCGTGGCGTGCTGCTGCTGGGCCGCAGCGGCGCCGGCCAGCAAAACGGCGACGGCGACGGCGGCGGGGGCGCGGAGTCTCATCGACGTTCCCCCTTCTACAGCCGCCCCTCGGCGGCCTTGGTCACCTGGTCCCAGGCCGCCTTGCACGGGCTCGAGAGCTTCAGGCGGTGGTATTCGAGGCAGCGGTCGACCGCGAGGTGGTTCGTCTTGTCGGCGCACAGCGACTGTTGGTCCGTCGCGCAGGCCAGCCGCATCTGCGGCACGGCGACCTTGAGGCCGTCGAACACCTGCTGGGTCATCTTGGTCTGCAGGCCGCTCGGCAGCGGCGGCGCATTGGGGCCCACCGGGCGGTCGAGGTCGCCGTAAGCGTCCCAGAGTTCCGGATTGCTCCAGTGCGAGCCCAGCGGCTGCACCGGCGGCGGGCCGAAGGCCTGGTGCGGCACGACGGAATAGGGTTGGCCTTCGACGGTGACCTGGGCGGCGGCGACGCCTGCGAGGCCCAGGGCGGCGACGGCGGCGGCGAGGACTTGCAGCAGCTTCATTGCCGGTCTCCCTCCAGGGAATGTTGCGCAAGCTTGAGCGCCCGACATACCGGCAATATTTCAGTCTCATAAAAAATCCATAAAACCTTCGCGCCGTCACGGCGAAAGGCGGCTTTCGCTTCCGCGCGCGGGCGGCCATAAGCGCCCCTTCGCGTGCGAGGTGGCGATGAGTGATTCCTGCGGCGGCCTGGATCTGGGATTCCTGGGCCTGAGCTATGCCAAGGTGGCGGCGCTGGGGGTGGTCCAGGGGATCACCGAGCTGATGCCGATCTCGTCCACCGCGCACATGCGGATCGTGCCGGCCCTGCTGGGCTGGCCGGACCCGGGGGCGGCGTTCTCCGCGGCGATGCAGGCCGCGGCCCTCCTGGCGGTGCTGAGCTATTTCCGGCGCGACTTCATCGGCATCGTCGGCGGATCGCTGCGCGCGGCGGCGCAACGGCGGTTCGGCGACAAGGACCTGAAGCTGGCGCTGCTGGTGGTGCTGGCGACCATCCCGATCGGGATCGCGGGCCTGGCGCTCGCGCCCATCCTGAACGCCTGCAACTCGCCCCTGCGCAGCCTGCAGGCGGTGGGCGTGGCCTGCGTGGTCATGGCCGGCCTGCTGGCGCTGGCGGAAATCGTCGCCCGCCATCGGCGCGACATGGAGAAGGCGACGGTGCTGGACGCGCTGCTGGTGGGCCTGGCCCAGGTGGGCGCGCTGATCCCCGGCGTGTCGCGCTCGGGCTCGACGCTGACGGCGGCGCTGGCGCTGGGCTTCCGGCGCGAGGAGGCGGCCAGGTTCTCGTTCCTGCTGGGCGCGCCGACCATCGCGCTCGCCGGGGCCAAGGAGTTCTGGGAGCTGCACAAGGCGCATCTGTCGGCGCACGGCTGGAGCCTGCTGGGCGTGGGCCTGGCGGTGGCCGCGGTCGCGTCCTTCGTGGCGATCTGGGGATTGATGCGGGTGCTGGAGCGGTTCTCAGCCTGGCCGTTCGTATTCTACCGCGCCGCGCTGGGCGTGGTGGTGCTGGCCGTGGCGTTCAGCTAGGCCGCTTTCGTCTCGAGCAGAGAGAGCGTCTCCGACAGCACCGCGATAAGGTCGTCGGGCCGCATGGGCTTGGCCAGGTGGCCGTCCATGCCGGCGGCGCGGGCCTCGGCGATATGCTCCGGCAGGGCGTTGGCGCTGAGGGCGATCATCCGTACAGGCGGGCGGCCGGCGGCGGCCTCGGCGGCGCGGATCTCGCGCGACGCCGACAGGCCATCCAGCACCGGCATCTGCAGGTCCATCAGGATCAGGTCGAAGGCGCCCTGCCCGGCCGCCTCCACCGCCTGGCGGCCGTCCTCAACCAGGGTCAGGTCGACGCCCAGCGGCTCCAGGATCAGTTCGACCACCTTGCGGTTGGTGGGATGGTCTTCGGCGACCAGCACCTTCAGGCCAGTGAGGTCGGCGCAGGCGGCTTCCTCCTCGTCCTCGGCCTCGGCCGGCGCCTCGGCGGGCGGCAGCGGCAGGGTGACGGTGAACACCGAGCCCTTGCCGGCCACGGACGAGGCGTCGATGGCGCCGCCCATCAGCCCAGCCAGGGAGGCGCAGATGGCCAGGCCCAGGCCCGAGCCGCCGAAGCGGCGGGTGATCGAGCCGTCGGCCTGCTCGAAGCGGCTGAACAGGCGCTCGCGGAACTCCGGCGAGAAGCCGACGCCGGAATCGCGCACGGTCATGGTCACCCTCTCGCCATCGGCGGCCACGTCCAGGGCCACGCCGCCCACCGTGGTGAACTTCACCGCGTTGGAGAGGAGGTTCGACAGGATCTGGGTCACGCGCACGTCGTCGCCGAGCCGCCAGCCCCGGGCGTCCGGCGCGATGGAGACGCGGAAGTCCAGCCCCTTGGCCTCGGCGCTGGCCCGGTGCAGGGCCGCGATGGTGGCGACGCACTCGGAAAGCTCGAAGGGCGCGGCGTTGACCGGCAGCTGGCCGGCCTCGATGCGCGACAGGTCAAGGATGTCGGTGAGCACCTGCTCCAGCAGGCGGCCGGAGGCGACCACGAGGTCGGCGGTCTGGCGGCCACGCTCGGTGGTCTGCTCCTTGGCCAGCAGGCTGCCCAGGGCGATCACCCCGTTCAGGGGCGTGCGCAGCTCATGGCTCATGTTGGCCAGGAAGTCGGTCTTGGCGGCGTTGGCGCGCTCCAGCTCGCTGGTGCGGGCGCGGACGCGTTCCTCCAGGTCGGCAAGGATGGCGTCGCCGCGCCGGCGCTCGGCGCTGAGGGTGCGGGCGAGCTGGCCGATCTCGTCCTGGCGCGCGGCCAGGACTTCGGTGCGTTCCGAGGCGGGATCGCCCAGCGCGCGCAGCGGGGCGATCACCAGGCGTCGCACCATGGCGAACAGGATCGCCGCCCCGATGGCGATGATCAGGAACTTGCCGGCGAAGTTGGGGGCCATGGCCTTCCAGGGGCTGACCGAGACCGCCTTGGGGAAGGCCACGAGCAGCAGCCAGGAGGGCCCGTCCAGGTGACCGTAGGCCACCCACATCTTGCCATCGGGGCTGTCCACCACGCCGCTGGCCTGGCCCTGGGCGTGGATGCGGGCCACCAGGTCGGGCACGCCGTAGGTCTTCTCGAGCTTGGCCACGGCGACGGGATTGAGGGCCTGGGGCTGGGCGAAACCGGGGAAGGCCACCAGCTTGCCCTGGTCCGAGGCGATCAGGCTGGTGGCGCCGTCGGGCGTATTGGCGAGCACCCGGGTCAGGTAGGAGCCGGCCATCAGCGTCGTGCCCCAGGCGCCGACGTACTGGTTGTCCACATAGACCGGGCTGACACAGCCGGTGATCAGGGTCGAACCGGTCTTGTCCTGCAGCAGGGGCGACAGGGGCGTGCAGCGCATGCGCCGGTCGAGGTCGTTGATCGGCAGCGGATAGCGGCCCTGGTCGGTGTGGTCGAAGTCGAGGCCGGGCGGGGCCGTGTGCCGGAAGTAGGTGAGGCCCTCCGGCCGGTGCGGCGCGAACAGGATCAACCGGTCCTTGGGACCCAGGAAGAAGAAATTCTCGAACTTGGCGAGGTCGCTTTCGCCGACCCGGTTCACCACCAGGGTGGCGGCGGTCATGATCCGCTTCTCTTCCGGCGTCACGTCGTCACCGTGGCCGAGATAGGCGCCCACGCCATAGATGGCGTCGCCATTGGAGGTCTGCTCGCCGTCCCAGAGGCTGTCGCGGCTGCGCCGCGTGCCGTCGCCATGATCCGGGAACCAGGCGTCGAACTGGCGGTCGACCTGCGGCCCCGGCCGCATCAGCTTGAGGCGGCGGTAGAGGGCTTCGCTGGCGGCGGCCTGCTTGGTGCGCAGGGTGTCGAACAGCTCTTCCTCGGTGCGGGTGCGCTCCTTCACATAGAGCGCCAGGTCGCCGACGCGCCGCCGCTCCAGCTGCTGGGTGTTGACCGACCAGGTCACCACGGTGTCGACAAGCAGCAGCACGGTCATGGCGGCGATGAGGCCCGCCAGGAGCTTGGTGCTGATCGATCGGAAGCGCATGCCGGGCGGCGCCTTCTGGAGGTGACGAAGACCCGCGATATCAAAAAAAAGTTTGCGAAAGACTTCAGACGCGACGACCAGGCTGTCGCATCCCGCGCCGTTCCAGCGTCTTACACAGAACGGGAAGGACCCTGATCGTGAAGCTCTACTACTCGCACAACCTGAACCCGCGCGTGGCCGTGGCGGCGGCGAAGCACCTGGGCTCGCCGGTGGAGTTCGTCCGCGCCAGCCCGCAGCATCCGGATAACATCGCCGCCTTCCGGGCGATCAACCCCAACGCCCTGGTTCCAGTGCTGGTCGAGGACGACGGGCGCACGACCTGGGAGACCGACGCGGTGGCCTTCCGCCTGTCGCAGATCGCCGGCTCGGACTTCTGGCGGACCGGGCCGGACGCGGTGGAGATGACCCAGTGGCTGAGCTGGAGCGCCTACCACCTGGGAAGCGCGGCCGCTCCGCTCTATTTCTACCGCATCGTCTTCCCGACCTTCTCAAAGGAGCCGGTCAACGAGGCCATGCTGGCCGAGGCGCTGGCCGACTTCCGTCGCCATGCGGAGACCTTGAACGCCCACCTGGCGGACCGGCGATGGGCGCTGGGTGAGACCGTGTCCTACGCGGATTTCCGCCTGGCGACGGCCCTGCCCTTCGCCGAGGGCGCGGGCCTGCCGGTGGCGGAGTTTCGCAACATCGCGCGCTGGCATGACCAGCTCTGGGCGCTGGAGGCCTGGCGCGAGCCGTTCAAGGGGATCGACTAGCTGTCCGCAGGGCGACTGATCGGGGCCGCAAAAATCTTCACTTGCCCGCCTCAACCGGTGGAACCATGGTCGCGCCCTCTCCAGACGAAGAGCGCGCCATGACCCTGAAGCTGAACGACATCGCCCCGGACTTCACCCAGGACTCCACCGAGGGGAAGCTGCACTTCCACGACTGGATCGAGGGTCACTGGGTGGTGTTCTTCTCCCACCCCAAGGACTTCACCCCGGTCTGCACCACTGAGCTGGGCGCGGTCGCGCGGCTGAAGCCGGAATTCGACAAGCGCGGCGTCAAGGTGCTGGGCCTGTCTGTGGACCCGGCTGACAGCCACGCCGGCTGGTCGAAGGACATCGAGGAGACGCAAGGCGTCGCCCCCAACTTCCCGATGATCGCCGACACCGACCTGTCGGTCTCCAAGCTCTACGGCATGCTGCCGGCGGACACCCAGGGCACCTCGGAAGGCCGCACGCCGGCCACCAACGCCACAGTGCGCAACGTGTTCATCATCGGGCCCGACAAGCAGATCAAGCTGATCCTGGTCTATCCGATGACCACCGGGCGCAACTTCAACGAGATCATCCGAGTGATCGATTCCATGCAGCTCACCGCCAAGCACAAGGTGGCGACGCCGGCCGACTGGGAGCAGGGCCAGGACGTGATCCTGACCGGCGCGGTCAGCGACGAGGAGGCCAAGGCGAAGTTCCCCGGCTTCGTCACGCTGAAGCCCTATCTGCGGACCGCCAAGCAGCCGGGCTTAAATTTTCCGGCGGCCATGTCACAGCCGGCTGGGGCCGCGCGTCTAGGGGGCATCAATCCTTCCTGGAGTCCCCAATGACCCAACGCCTCAACTTCATGGCCGCCGCCCCTGCCGCCATCGAGCCCCTGATCAAGGTCGCCGCCGACCTGGAGAAGGTCGGGCTGGAGCCGATCCTGACCGAGCTGGTGAAGATCCGCGCCTCGCAGATCAACGGCTGCGCCAACTGCCTGCACATGCATACCGCCGACACCCTGAAATACGGCGAGCGGCCGGAGCGCATCTTCCTGCTGAACGCCTGGCGGGAATCGAAGATGTACACGCCGCGCGAGCGGGCGGCGCTGGCCTGGACCGAGGCCCTGACCCGGGTGGCCGACACCGGCGCGCCGGACGAGGACTTCGCGGCGATCAAGGCTGAGTTCAACGACGAGCAGATCGTCCACCTGACGGTGCTGGTGGGCGCGATCAACGCCTGGAACCGGATCGCCATCGGCCTGCGCGCCCAGCACCCCAACGACAACCGCCTGGCCGCCAAGAGCGAGCCGGTGGCGGCCTAGATCAGCGATCGGAACGGACGCCGGCCTGGCGCGACACCCAGTCCACCACCACCTCGACCAGGCCCGGCGCCTGTTTCCACCAGAAGAACGGCCCCTTTTCGTCCGGCTGGATGGTCAGGTTGTGGACCGCCCCCGGCGCGATCAGGGCGGTGTAGGGCGTGTGCGAGGCGTCGAGCGCGCCGGTGATGGTGGCGATGGTCGCGTCCAGCGGCTGCAGGATGTCCTTCTCGCCGTAGATCAGCAGGACGGGCTGTCGGACCTTTCGCCAGACCGGCAGGGTGTCGAACGCGCCGTTCAGCCGACCGAAGGTCCAGACCCAGCTGTCGCGCGGCGGGAAATCCATCCAGCCGTACCAGGCCGCGCCCTTGTAAGGCGCGGCGGCGGCTTCGAAGGTCTCGTAGGGAACCGCGCCCGAGGCGGCGTCCACGAACAGGGTGTAGACCTGCATCGCTTTGGCCTTGTCGGCGGCGGACAGGCGAAGTTCGTCGATCGCGTGGTCGACCCGGTAGATGTCCTGGTCGCGCTGGGGGCCGGCGAAGGTGTCCATCGCCACGATGAAGGCGATCTTGCCGGGCGCCAGGGTGGCCGCCAGCGGGCCGATCACCCCGCCCTGGCTGTGGCCGTGGATACCGACCCGGCGCGGATCGATGTCGGGGCGCGCATCCAGCAGGTCGACGCCGGCCAGGGCGTCGCGGGCCAGGTCCTCATAGCGCGAGGTGCGCCAGTCGCCGCCGGACTCGCCGGAGCCGCGCTTGTCGAAGATCAGCGCCGCCACGCCGGCGCGGGCCATGCGGTCGGCGATGTAGCGATTGGTCCCCCAGCGGGTCTCCGGCCCGCTGCCGTGCACCAGCACCACCGCGCCATGCCTACCCGGCGTGTGCGGCAGGCAGAGCGTGCCCTTCAGCACCACCGCGCCGTTGCGGAAGCTGACCGGCACGACGTCGTAGGGCAACACCGGCGCCGGGCCGCGATGCAGGGTGAAGGTCCCCGAGGCGCCGCCGGTCTTGAAGGTCCCCGCGATCTCGCGATCCGACAGGGCGCCGTCGAAATGGATGCCGCCGCCGACCGTGAAGGTGACATGGGCCTGATCGCGCGCCACGGCGTCCAGCGGATAGTCCATCGCCCGCTGCACCGGCGAGGTGAAGCGGCCGTGGGCCTGGTCGGGATCGAAATCGAAGCTCACCGGCAGGCTCTGGCCCTGCTCGACCATGGTCCCCTGCCAATGACCGGCCAGGCCTGGCGTCGCGTGGGCCGCGCCGGCCGCCAGCAGCAGCCCCGCCACGATCCCGGCGGCCGTGCGCGTCCCCATCATCCGATCCCATCGCAGCCTTACCTTCAGGGAAGGTAGCAGGGCGTGGCGGACGTCAGCCAGGACGGGAATCCGACGGATTCGGACCCACTTCGGCCCGTTGGGCCCGTTCGGCGTTTTCGCGCTCCGTCAGGATCGCCTTGCCCGTGTCGTCGTAGACGAACGGCAGGTAGGCGTAGCGGGAGCCGGCGGTGACCCGCCGCACGGCGTGCAGGATGGCGCAGGGGAAGACCACGGCCCAGCCGGCCGGGGCCTTGTAGCCGGCCATGTTGTATTCGGGGAAGACGACCTCGCCGCCCTCGAAGCCGTCATTGAGGTTGATCGAGATGGCGAAGCGGCGATGGGCCGTCGATGGCGCGCCATTGTCGATGTGCGGCCGGAAATGGCCGCCGTCCTCGGCCGAATAGCAGCCGATCAGGTGCCGCTCGACGTAGTTGGCGCGCATGAAGAACAGCTTTTCGATCTCCGGCAGGATGCGGCGGCCGAGCGAATCCTTGAGCGCGGCGATCAGCGCCGGATCGGTGATGGTGACATCGCGGCGGCTTTTGAAACTGGGGTCGTAGACCTGCTGGTTTCCGCGGAAGAAGCCGATGTCGCGGCCGCCGCCCTGGTTCCGATGCAGGTCCGTGAGCTGGCGGCAGAGTTCCGGCGCCAGCACGTTGGGCAGCATCAGCACCGGCGCCGGTCGCGTGACCCCGCCGAACCCGTCCGGTGGCGGCAGGGCCTCGACGGCGGCGATCACCTCTTCCACCGGCGTCTCGCGCATCGGCCAGCTGCGCAGCACCCGCATCGACGGATCGACCAGCAGCCACTTGCGGGCGACCGCGCCGCCCTTGGCGACGTCGCCGTTCAGCGGCGTGGCCCCGCAGGCGTTGGACACCGTCCGGTCGAAGTCCCAGACGAAGCGCACACCCGGCTCGACGCCGGTCAGGCGGTGAACCTCGCGGTCGCGCGGCATGACGCTGACCCCGAAGAACGACACCCGCTCGCCATCGAACAGGTCGCTGCGCGCGGCCACCGCCTCGACCATGGCGCGGATGTCCGGATCGTCCGCCGACAGGAAGAGGCCGAACAGCAGGAAGCGGCCGGCGCAGGAGTCGAAGACGAAGCCCTTCATGTCTCCGCAGTCCTGGGACAGGGTGGGCAGCCGGTCGCCCGGCTCGATCCGCCGGTAGACGGCGGTGGCTTCGGAGGCGGCGGCGGTTTCCGTCATGGGGCCCAAGTCTAGGCGGCGGCGGCGCCAATGCGCCAGCCCGGCGCGTCAGGCCTCCAGCGACGCGATCCAGCGCTCCGGCGGGACGGTGACCCCGCCACGGGCGCCGGGCGTGACCGTGCCGAACCGCTCGGCGAACACCTCAGGCAAAGGCTGGGCCTGGAGCGGCGCGAGCCACAGGCGCAGCAGGTGGCGACGGCGCTCCGGCTCCGGCCAGTCCTCGAAGGCGGTACGGTCGTGGAACAGGACGTGGTTGTTCACCAGCTGGATGTCGCCCGGCAGGAAGTCGATCTCCAGGTGCAGCGCCGGATTCTCGGCCAGCGCGTCCATCAGGTCGAGGGCGGCGCGCTGGGCGTCGGTCAGCGGCGGGACCTCAGCGAACCGGCGGGCGCTTTCGATGTACTGGCGCTGGTATTTCCCGGCGAAGTGGCCGGCGTGCCAGTTGAAGACGGGGATCGTGAACCAGGGCTGCTCGCCCGGCGCCGCCTCGCCGCGCCGGTCGGTCTCGATGGGGGCGAACAGCGCTGCGGCCAGATCGGGCGCCCGGGCGCGCATCTCGTTGTGCAGGGTGACGGAGCTCACCAGGCTGGAGCGGCCGCCGGCGCGGGCCGGCTTCAGGCAATAGAGGCCGACCACGTCGCAGCTGTCGGTGTGATAGGTCTGCCGCTCGTGGGTCTGGTAGAGCCGCGCGGTGGGATCGTCGGGCGAACGGCCGAGGTCCTTCACATGGCCCAGGATGTGGCCGGCGGCGTTCTGCGGGCGAAAGGCGCCCAGGTGCGCGCCGATGCCCAGGAAGGCGGCGGCGTTCTCGCGGCGGCTCAGACGCTCTGGATCGAGGCCGCGCAGCACCGCGAAGCCGCGGCCCTCCAGCACCTCGTCGCGATGGATGGCGGCCAGGCGCCGCCCGAACGCCGGTAGCGGGAAATCGCCGGCGGTGACGCCCGCCAGGTCCAGGTCACGGGCGGCCAGCGCCCGGGCGGCGGCCTCGATCTCGGCGACCTCCGCCGGCGACAGCGCATGCAGCCAATCGGCGGGCGACAGGTCGGCGGCGCGCCAGGCAGCGGGGCCTGGGATGGGGCCCGGGGGAAGTTCGGGCGGAAGCTCAGTCATGGATCAGGCCGTCTGGCTCGCGGTCCAGTCGTCGAGGATCTGGCGGGCGCGGTTCTTCGCCGGGTCCATCATCGCGTCGTGGCCGGGGCGCTTGGCGGTGAGTTCGACCACATAGCCGTTGGGATCGCGGAAATAGATGGAGTCCACGAAGCCGTGGTCGGAGACGCCGCGCACCTCGCGCCCCTCCGCCTTGCCCTTGGCCAGCATCTCGGCCAGCGCCTGGGGCGTCACTTCCAGGGCGATGTGCAGGTCGAAGTCGTGCTGGGCCTTGAAGTCGAAGGCCATGTCCGGCGCCTCGAAGAAGGCCAGGAAGGAGCCGTCATCCATCCGGTAGAAGGTGTGCAGCACCCGGGTCTCGCGGCCGGTCTTGGTCTCGCCGATCGCTAGTGATCCGGAAAGCGGCAGGCCGAGGAAGTCCTCGTAGAAGGCGCGGGTGGCCTCGGAACTGCGGCAGCGGTAGGCGTTGTGGTGCAGGCCCTTGATCATGCCGTGATGATTCCACAACGGCGGGCTCATGTCCCCCAAACTTAGGATCCTCTGGGCTTGGCCCGGGTGGTGGGCGCCGCGCTCGCCGGGTCCTCCGGCCACAGATGCTTGGGATAGCGGCCCTTCATGTCGCTGCGGACATCCTTCCAGGAACCCTTCCAGAAGCCCGGCAGGTCCTGGGTGGTCTGCACCGGGCGATGGGCCGGCGAGAGCAGGGACAGGGTGAGCGGTACGCCGGCCACCATCGGGTGTTCGGCCAGGCTGTAGACCTCCTGCACACGGACATCGACGCGCGGGCCGGCCTCGGCGGCGTAGTCGATGGCGAAGCTGTTGCCGGTGGGCGCGGTCCAGCGGGCGGGCGCCGCGGCGTCCAGGCGGCGCTGCTGGTCCCAGGGGATGAGGCTGCGGAGCGCCCCGTCCAGCACGTCGGGCTTGAGGGCGCCGAGCGATCGGACGCCGGACAGGATCGGGGTCAGCCAGTCGTCGAGGCGTTCGGTCAGGGCGGCGTCGGAGAGGTCCGGCCAGGCGGGGTCGCGGCCGTGCAGGAAGGCCGCCCGTTCGCGCAGGCTCTGCGCCGCCTCGCCCCAGGGCAGCAGGCCCATGCCCTCGGCGCGGACCCGGTCGGCCAGGGCGGTGGCGATCCGGGCCGGATCGGGGTTGTCGTCGACGGTTTCGCGCAGGGTGAGCTTGCCCAGCCGCGTGAGGCGCTTGGCGCGCAGGCGTCCTGCCCCGCTCTCCTCCAGCCGGTCGTCGACGGTGAGCTGACCCGCGAACGCAGCCTCGATCTCCTCCGGCGTCAGCGGGGCGGCCAGCAGGATACGGTCGCGGCGCTCGCCGCCGCCCAGTTCCGCCACCGCCAGCCAGGGCTCGCGGGCCAGCGCGTCGGTGGGCTCCAGGAAGGCGCCACGGCCGGTGGCGAGCTGGTATTCGCCCTGCGGTCCACGGGCCCTGGCGACGCGCTCCGGATAGGCGAAGGCCAGCAGCAGGCCTTCGGACAGCGGTTCGCCCCTTCCTTCCAAAGCCCCCTCCGTTGGCTTCGCCGACACCTCCCCCGCTATCACGGGGGAGGAGCGAGCCTGCGACGCCCAGCGTTCGGCGAGCGCCTTGGCGTCGCGAGCGCGGGGGCTGCGGTCGCGGCCCAGGGCTTCCAGCCGATGGCGCAGGTCGGCGTCGCGGCCGGCGAGGTTGCGCTCGACGATCAGGGCGGCGATGCGCGCCGCGCGGGCCGCCTGGCCGGTCTCCGCCGCCTTCAGCACCATATGCGCCAGGCGCGGGCTGAGCGGCATGTCGCTGAGCGCCCGGCCATGGGCGGTCAGCACGCCGTCGGGCGTCAAGGCCTCCAGGCGGACCAGCAGGCTGCGGGCCTCGGCGAAGGCGGCGGTGGGCGGCGGGTCGAGGAAGGCCAGGCCCGCGGCGTCCTTCGCGCCCCAGCGGGCGAGGTTGAGCGCCAGGCCGGCCAGGTCGGCGTCGAGGATCTCCGGGTCGGCGTAGGCCGGCAGGGCGCGGGTCTCGGCTTCGTCCCACAGGCGATAGCAGACGCCGGGCTCGGTGCGCCCGGCGCGGCCGCGGCGCTGGTCGGCGGCGGCGCGCGAGACGCGCACGGTGGCCAGCCGCGTGAGCCCGCTGGCCGGATCGAAGCGCGGCACGCGCGCGACGCCGCTGTCGACCACCACGCGCACGCCCTGGATGGTCAGGCTGGTCTCGGCGATCGAGGTGGCGAGCACCACCTTGCGCACGCCGTCAGGCGCGGGCGCGATGGCGCGGTCCTGGTCGCGCGGGTCGAGCGCGCCGTAGAGCGGGGCGATCTCGACGCCCGGGCGGGCGCGTTCAGCCAGGCGCTCGGCCGTGCGGACGATCTCACCCTGGCCCGGCAGGAAGACCAGCAGCCCGCCCGTCTCGGCGGCGAGCGCGCGGTCGATGGCGCGGACGGCGCGGTCCTCCAGCCGCAGCGTCTCGTCGCGGCCGAGGTAGCGGGTATCGACCGGAAAGGCGCGGCCAAGGCTCTCGACCACCGGGGCGTCGCCGAGCAGGCGCGCCACCGCCGCGCCGTCGAGGGTGGCCGACATCACCAGGATGCGCAGGTCCTCGCGCAGCAGGGCCTGCGCGTCGCGGGCCAGCGCCAGGCCAAGGTCGGCGTCCAGGCTGCGCTCATGGAACTCATCGAAGATCACGCAGGCGATCCCGGCCAGCTCCGGGTCAGCCAGGATCATGCGCGTGAAGACGCCCTCGGTGACCACCTCGATGCGGGTCTGGGCCGAGACCCTGGACTGCATCCGCACCCGGAAGCCGACGGTCGCGCCCACCGGCTCGCCGAGCGTCATGGCCATCCGCTCGGCCGCGGCGCGGGCCGCCAGGCGGCGCGGCTCCAGGACGACGATCTTGCCGGCGCCCATCCACGGCTCGGCCAGCAGTTCCAGCGGGACCACGGTGGTCTTGCCGGCTCCGGGCGGCGCCACCAGCACCGCCGCATTCCGTTCGGCCAGCGCGGTCTTCAGCGCCGGCAAAGCCTCGTGGATCGGCAACATTCGTGCGCTCTAGCGGCCGGTCCGCGCAACGCCAAGCCTTGACGCTTGACCCGCACGGCACAACCAAGTCACGGTCGCGTCAAATTTCGCAGGCGGCCCGAAGACCGTTGGGTTCGGGGGGAGCCGCTGTTCGGAGGGAAAATGTGGCGCGTTAAATCGCTCGACGCCATTCTGGCGACGGCGGAGAAGAAATCGCTGCACCGGTCGTTGGGGCCGTTGCAGCTCACCCTGCTCGGCATCGGCGCGGTCATCGGCACCGGCATCTTCGTGCTTACCGCCACGGCGGCGCAGAAGGCCGGGCCGGGCATGATGGTCTCCTTCATCATCGCCGGGGCGGTCTGCGCGGTCGCCGCACTCTGCTACTCCGAACTCGCCTCGATGGTGCCGGTGGCGGGCTCGGCCTACACCTATTCCTACGCCGTGATGGGCGAGCTGGTGGCTTGGCTGGTCGGCTGGGCGCTGATCCTGGAATATGCCCTGGGCGCCAGCGCGGTCGCGGTCGGCTGGTCCGGCCACATGATCGGCCTTCTGGACTCCCTGGGCATGCACATACCCCACGCGTTGACGGTGGGGCCGAAGATGTCCTTCGGCAATTTCCTGGAAGGCGGCGAGGTCGGCGGGATCGTCAACCTGCCGGCGGTGATCATCACCGCCCTGGTCACGGCCTTGCTGATCTACGGCACCAAGGAAAGCGCCACGGTCAACGCCGTCCTGGTGGCGATCAAGGTGGCCGCGCTCAGCCTGTTCGTCCTGGTGACGGTGCCGATGATCGCCGGCCACGCCAGCCACTTCACGCCCTTCACGCCGCGCGGCTGGGGCAATCCTCTGGGGTCGTCCGGCACCGGGGTCCTGGGCGCGGCGGCCTCGATCTTCTTCGCCTATGTGGGCTTCGACGCGGTCTCCACCGCGGCCGAGGAGACCCGAAACCCGCAGCGCAACGTGCCGATCGGCCTGATCGGTTCGCTGCTGATCTGCACCCTGTTCTACCTGCTGGCCGCCGGCGGCGCGATCGGCGCCTTCGGGGCCCAGCCCCTGGTCGGCCCCGACGGCGTGCCCTACGGCGACGGCTCCCCGGAACTGGCGGCGGCCTGCACCGCCATGGGCGCGCACACCCCGCTGGTCTGCTCCAAGGAGGCCTTGGCCTATGTGCTGAACGAGATCGGCCATCCGTTCCTCGGCAGCCTGGTGGCGCTGGCGGCGACCATCGCCCTGCCCTCCGTCGTGCTGCTGATGATGTATGGCCAGACGCGGATCTTCTTCGTGATGGCCCGCGACGGCCTGCTGCCGCCGGTGTTCTCCACCGTGCACCCGAAGTTCAAGACCCCCTGGATCATCACCCTGGTGACCGGCATCGTCGTGGCGCTGTTCGCGGCCTTCCTGCCGGTGGGCCAGTTGGCGGACTACTCGAACTCCGGGACCCTGTTCGCCTTCGCGGCGGTGTCGCTGGGGGTGATGATCCTGCGCTTCACCGACAAGACCCGCGTGCGGCCGTTCAAGACGCCCCTGCTGTTCCTGGTGGCGCCGGCCTCGATCATCGGCTGCGCGGTGCTGTTCATGAGCCTGAACGGCAAGTCCAAGGGGCTGTTCCTGGCCTGGACGGCGCTCGGGCTGGTGTTCTACTTCCTCTACGGCTTCTGGCGCTCCAACGTGCGGCTGGGCGTCGAGAACGACGAGCCGCTGACCGAGGGTCCGGGCGGCGTTCCGGACTAGCACCCCCCTCTGCGGTTGCGACGGAAAGGCCCGGGTTCGCCCCGGGCCTTTTCATATCCGCCGGAAACACCGATCTTGTCGTCATGAATGCGCCTCAGCCGCCACCCAGCCTCCCCATCCGCGCTCTGATCGCGCCGGTGACGCCGCTGCAGCAGAATTGCACCATCGTCTGGTGCGCCAGGACGCTGAAGGCGGCGATCATCGATCCCGGCGGCGAGGTCGACCGGCTGCTGGGCGCGATCGCCGATCAGGGCCTGACGCTCGAGAAGATCTGGATCACCCACGGCCACCTGGACCACGCCGGCGGGGCGGCGGCGCTTCAGGCGAAGACCGGCGTCCCCATCGAGGGGCCGCATCCGGACGACGCCTTCTGGATCGACCAGATCGACGCCTCGGGCGCCAAGTGGGGTATGCCGGACGCGCGCGGCTTCATCCCCGACCGCTGGCTGCACGATGGCGACGTGGTCACGCTCGGCGAGACGGAATTCGAGGTCTACCACTGCCCGGGCCACACGCCGGGCCACGTGATCTTCTTCCACCGCGAGACCCGCTTCGCCCAGGTGGGCGACGTGCTCTTCCAGGGCTCGATCGGGCGCACGGATTTCCCGCGCGGGAACCATGCCCAGCTCATCGAAGCCATCACGACCAAGCTCTGGCCGCTGGGGAACGACGTGCGCTTCGTGCCCGGCCACGGACCGATGTCGAGCTTCGGCCAGGAGCGGGCGACCAACCCCTTCGTCGCCGACGAAATCTTGTCGCACCCGTGATTTCAGCCGCGAAATCGCAGCGTTACGGCGCCCCGCCACCATCGGCGCCATGGAGCAGATCGTCGACATGAACAGCGCGGGCGCCCGCATTCTGATGGTCGACGACGATCCCGGCATCCGTGATGTCGTGTCCGACTTCCTTGGCAAGCACGGCTACAAGGTCGAGACCGCGGGCGATGCTTCGGAGATGGAGCAGGCGCTGGAGCGCGGCCCCGTCGACCTGATCGTGCTCGACGTCATGCTGCCGGGCGAGGACGGGCTGGCGATCTGCCGCCGGCTTGCCAACGGCGAGAGCGGGCCGCCGATCATCATGCTGTCGGCCATGGGCGAGGACACCGACCGGATCGTGGGCCTGGAGCTGGGCGCCGACGACTACCTGGCCAAGCCCTGCAATCCGCGCGAACTGCTCGCCCGGGTGCGCGCGGTGCTGCGCCGGGCCGAACAGCGCGCCGGCGCGGGCCCGGTCGGCGCGGGCTGCGAATTCGCCGGCTGGCGGCTCGACCTGGTGCGCCGCGAGCTGCGCTCGCCGCAGGGCGTGGTGGTGAACCTGTCGTCGGGCGAATTTTCGCTGCTGCGCGCCTTCGTGGAGCGGCCGCAGCGGGTGCTGACCCGCGACCAGTTGTTGGAGTTCGCCCGCGGGCCGGATTCGGACGCGTTCGACCGCGCCATCGACGTGCAGATCAGCCGCCTGCGCCGCAAGCTGGACGACGGCGGCGGCAGCCATGAGCTGATCCGCACCATCCGCAACGAAGGCTATATGTTCACCGCCAAGGTGAAGCGGACATGAGCCTCATGCGTCGCGCGCGGCCGACGGGCTCGCTGTTCGTCCAGCTCGCGACGCTGGTGGGCCTGGCCCTGGTGCTGGCCGAGGCGATCAACCTCCTGCTGATCTTCAACCTGCCGCCGCCGACGCCTGATTTCTATAGGCTTTCGGAAATCGAGCAGACCTTCCGCGGCCCCGCGCCGACCTTCACCGAGCGAAAGCCCCTGCAGTTGGAGCTCACCGCCAAACCGCCCGGCCCGGCCATGGAAAGCGCCAACGCCCCGGCCATCCGCGCGCGCCTGGCCAAGGACCTGGGCCTGTCGGTCGACAGCGTCGTGCTGGCGACCAAGGCCGGCCCCTATGCCGACCGCCGGGTGTTCCGCATCATCCGCGACCGGATCGCGCGCGAGGGCGTGCGCGAGGAGCACTATCTGGTGGCGCCGTTCGAGGTGGGCGTGCGCCGGGCGGACGGCCAGTGGGCGGTGATCCGGCCCCAGCCCGCCTTCGGCCTCGATCCCTGGCAGACGCGGACCGCCCTGTGGTTCGTGGTCTGCGCCATCGCCATGGCGCCGATCTCCTACGTCTTCGCGCGCCGGCTCTCACGGCCGATCAAGCAGTTCGCCGACGCCGCGGAGCGGCTGGGCCGTGACCCGCGCGCCGAGCCGCTGGCGATCAAGGGCTCCTCGGAGATCGGCGTGGCCGTGCGCGCCTTCAACGACATGCAGGAACGCCTGCGCCGCTACGTCGACGACCGCACCGCCATGGTCGGCGCCATCGCCCATGACCTGCGCACGCCGCTGACCCGCCTGCGCTTCCGCATCGAGGGCCTGCCGGACGACCAGAAGGCCAAGATGGCCAACGACATCGACCAGATGGAGGAGATGATCTCCGCGGCGCTCACTTTCGTGCGCGACGCCAGCCGGCCGGGCGAGCGGACGCCGCTGGAGCTCAGCTCCCTGCTGGAAAGCCTGTGCGACGAGATGGCCGAGACCGGCGCCGCCACCGAGGTGGAAAGCGGCGAGAAGGTGGTGCTGCAGGGCGATCCCATGGCGCTGCGCCGGCTGTTCGCCAACCTGCTGGAGAACGCGGTGAAGTACGGCGGCCGGGCGCGTACGCGGGTGTTCCTGGCCGAGCAGAACGCGGTGGTCGAGATCGAGGACGACGGCCCCGGCATCCCGCCCGCCGAGCGCGAGAAGGTGTTCGAGCCCTTCTATCGCCGCGAACCCTCGCGCAGCCGCCAGACGGGCGGGATCGGCCTGGGCCTGGCGGTGGTGCGCTCCATCGCCCGCGGCCACGGCGGCGACGTGGACCTGGTCAACCGCGCGGGCGGCGGCCTGACCGCGCGGGTGCAATTGCCACTCTAAGGTGTAGCTTTCAGTCGCCCGGCCAACCTCTCGGGCTTGTGATCGACAGCTAAGCCATTGTGGGCAAAGGCGAAGCTAGCGCTTTCCGCGAGGAAAACCGATCAACCGCGACCCGGGGTCTGCAACCTTAGCCGCCGTGGGGAATTAGGGCCTCGACCGTCAGTAGAGCCCCGAGGAGGCCCCATGCCCACCGCCGACATCGGCAAGCCCCGCGCCCGACGCGGTTTCGCCGCCATGAATCCGGAACGTCGTCGCGAGATCGCCCGCAAGGGCGGCGCCAGCGTGCCGGGCGAAAAGCGCAGTTTCGCGAAGGACCGCGACCTGGCGGCCTCCGCCGGGCGCAAGGGCGGCGAGGCCAGCCGCGGCGGCGGACGCACCCGCGGCCGTCAGCCGACCGCCTGATCCGGCTATAGCCCGGGACCCGAGGATCTAGGCGCGGACGCGCGTCCGCAGGTCCCGGGCCATGGCCGCGAAAACTCCGCCCCAGTCGTTGAACGCCATCTGGCGGTAGAGCCGCACCGTCGGATACCAGGGTGTGTCGGCGCGGTCGTTCATCCAGCGCCAGTCGGCGGCCTGCGGGACCGCGAGCCAGGTCTGCGCGCCGAGCGCCCCCGCCAGATGGACGATGCTGCCGTCCATGGTGACCACAAGATCGCAGCACCGGATCGCCGCGGCGGTGTCCAGATAGAGGTCCGGGCCGGGATCGAAGTCTTCGCCAAGCGTCTCGACGACCATGCCAGTGGGCAATCCCGCCAGCTGGTCGAGGCCCAGGCCCTTCTGCAGGCTGATCAGCCGCACGCCGGGAACCCGGCCCAGCGGGGCCGCCGCCGCCAGCGGGAAGGCTCGCGGCACCGGCGGCGCAGCCGAGGCCTCGCTGCCCTGCCAGACGATCCCGACCTTGACCCCGCTCTGGCCGATCTTCGAACGCCAGTGGGCGATCCGCTCGGGCTCGGCCTGCAGGTAACGGCCCTGCGGCACGCTGGTGACGGTGGTCCCGAAGCCGGCCGGCAGGCTGAGCAGGGCGCTGGCGACATCGTAGTCGTCGGGGGTCTCGGCCTCGTCGATCAGCGTGAGCCGCGGGCTCATGGTCTGCAGGATGCGGTGCATGGCGCGGGGTGCGGCCAGGGTGACCGCGGCGCCCGCCGCCTCAGCCAGCAAGGCATAGCGCCCGAACTGCAGCAGGTCGCCCTGGAAGAATTCCGGATAGATGAACAGCTTCTGGCCCTGCAGCGACTGGCCGGCCCACTGGCGCGGCAGGCGGTAGCGCGGATCGTCGAACCCGGGGCAGGATTTGCGCCACTCGAACGCCTGGAACCCGCCGCGCAGGTCGCCGAGCTGCAGCAGGCAGCTCGCCCGGTTGTGCTGGGCGATGGCGAAGCGTGGATCCAGCGCGATGACCCGGTCGTAGGCGGCGTTCGCCTCGGCATAGCGGCCCAGCAGGCGCAGCGCGCCGGCGATGTTGAACAGCAGCACCGGATTGCCTGGCGCCAGCGCCGAGGCGGCGCGGAAGGTCTCCAACGCCTCGCCATAGCGGCCGGCCGCATACTGGGCGTCGGCCTGGCGGTGAAGGTCTTCGACGCTCGCGGAACTCATGGACGCGGGCCTTGGGGCTGGGGCTCGTAGAAAAGCCCGGCGTTCATGCCATCAGCGAGACCACCGCGAAAGCCGGATCGGGGCTGATCCAGCGCGCTTCCAGCGTCCAGCCGGCGCTCGCGGCCAGGCGCGCGAAACCGTCCACGGTGAACTTGCAGGAATTCTCCGTGTGGATCGTCTCTCCCGCCGCGAACCGGACGGCCCGGCCCGCCACCCGCACCTGCTGGTCCTTGAGGCTCTCCAGGTGCATCTCGATGCGGCTGTCCTGCGCATTCCACACGGCGCAGTGAGCGAAGGCGTCGAGGTCGAAGTCGGCGCCCAGCTCGCGATTGATCCGGGTCAGCAGGTTCTTGTTGAAGGCGGCGGTGACTCCCTGGGCGTCGTCGTAGGCGCGAACCAGGGTCTGCGGGTCCTTGACCAGGTCGATGCCCACCAGGAAGCGCGCGCCGGACCCCAGCAGGGCCCGGGCGCGGGCCAGGAAGGCCTGCGCCTCGTCCGGCGTGAAGTTGCCGATGGTGGATCCGGGGAAGAAGCCGGTCACCGGCCGCCCCTGGGCCTCGTGCGGCAGCACCAGCGCGCGGGTGAAGTCCTCCAGCAGGGGCGCTACGATCAGTTCCGGATAGTCCTTGCGGATCGCGGCGGCGGCCTCGTCGAGGGCCGCACGGCTGATGTCGATGGGGGCATAGACCGAAAGCTGCGGGGCGGCGTCCAGCAGAAGCCGGGTCTTGACGCTGGCGCCGGAGCCGAATTCCACCAGGGCCGCGCCATCGGAGATCAGGCCGGCGATCTGCGGCGCGATCTCACGCAGCAGGGCGACCTCGGTCCGCGTCGGATAGTATTCGGGAAGTTCGGTGATCTGTTCGAACAGGGCCGAGCCCGCCGCGTCGTAGAAATATTTCGGCGGAATGGCCTTCTGGGGCCGCGACAGGCCCGCCAGGACGTCGGTCTCGAAGTCGCCGGCCACCGCCGCGCCCTCGCCCGGGCCGGCGTCGCGGGCCAGGCGGACGCCGGAGAACATCCAGCGCTGCTGCGGGTAGAAGAAGTTGCGGTAGCTGGCGCGCGTGTGGCCGCTGGGCGTCACGCAGGCGCCGCCGCGCAGCACGAACTGGCCGGCCATGAACTTGCCGTTGTACTCGCCGACCGCGCCGGCGGCGGGCCGGAAGCCCGGATAGGGCGCATAGGCCGAGCGCGTCCAGGCCCAGACGTCGCCGAACATCTGGCGCAGGCCGGTTCCCGGCGGCGGCGCGGCGGGCGCGAGGCGTCCGGACCCCAGGAAATTGCCGGCCACGGCCATCCCCGCGGCGGCGTGCTCCCATTCCGCTTCGGTGGGCAGGCGCGCGCCGGCCCAGGCGGCGTAGGCCTCGGCCTCATAGAAGCTGACATGGCTGACCGGGGCTGCGGGATCGATCGGGCGCAGGCCGTGCAGGCCCATGTCAGCCCAACCGCCCTGCCCGTCCTCTCGCCAGTAGAGCGGCGCGTCGCAGCCCTCGGCCTGGACGCGCGCCCAGCCCTCGGAAAGCCACAGCTCGGCCCGGCGGTAGCCGCCGTCGGCCATGAAGCCCATCCATTCGCCGTTGGTCACCAGCCGGTCGGCCAGCTCGAACGGCTCCAGCCAGACCTTATGGCGCGGGCTCTCGTTGTCGAAGGCGAAGCCGGGCCCCTCGTGGCCGATCGGGACCAGGCCGCCGTCGAAGCGGACGAACTTCAAGGGCTCCGGCGCCGGCGCCGGCGTCAGGTTACGCGGCGGGGCGTAGGCCGGCGTGAGCGGCGACTGGGCGAAGAGGTGCAGGATGTCCATCAGGATCAGTTCCTGATGCTGCTCCTCATGCGCCAGGCCGAGGTCGATCAGCTCGGTCAGGGCCGGCGCGCCATCGGCCAGCAGCCCGCTCATGGCCGCATCCACGTGGGCGCGGTAGGCGATCACGTCGTCCAGCGACGGGCGGGTGAGCAGGCCTCGTTGCGGCCGCGGCTGCCGCTCGCCCAGCGCCTCGTAGTAGGAGTTGAACAGGTAGTGGAACCGGGGATCGAAAGGCTTGTAGCCGGCCAGGTGCGGGACCAGCAGGAAGGTCTCCCAGAACCAGGTGACATGGGCCAGGTGCCACTTGGTGGGGCTGGCGTCCGGCATGGACTGGGCGAGCTGGTCCTCGGGCGTCAGCGAACGGGTGAGCGCCTCGGTGGCCTGGCGCACCGCCCGATAGCGGTGCAGCAGCGGCGGGGACGGGCCGCGGGCCGGTTGTGACCTGGGTGAACCGGGGGTCCGCGCCTGCGCGTTGCGCGCGCCAAGATCGTGCGGACGAGAGTCGTCGGACTGCGCCATAGGCTCCTCTCCGCGCGACCGCCCGGGCCGCGCCTCTCCCCGCACCGGCAACAGCTAGGCATTCGCCCGCCCGGCGCAACCACCTTGGCGAACGCGGATCGAAAAAAGACCGTTCCTTGAAGGCAGGCCCACACCGGAACGGTGAAGCTCTACGGCCGTTGAATGAGGCAAAGCTCCCCTCAGGAAAGGAGACCCCGTCATGCCCATCCGCCACGAACCCCCGATCGGATCCCCGCCCTCGCGCGGCGAAGGGCGCAGCTTCGAGGCCGAAGGCGAGCGCCTGAACCACGAGCTGGACCGCTATGAACGCAGCCGGCGGCGCGGCGGGCCGGCGGAATACGGCCATGACGAGAACTATCGCCCGGGCTACCACCAGGGCGGTACGCGCTTCGGCTTCTTCGGCGGCCCGGCCGGCGCTGGTTACGGGCCCGGCCCGCAGCCGACCGAGTTCGGCTACCGCTCGATCGACGACCAGGACTTCGACCCCGACTACCTGAGCTGGCGCCAGCAGCAGATGGCGCGCCACGACAGCGACTACGCCGAATGGCGCCGCCAGCAGATGCGCAAGTACGACGACGACTACTGGCGCTTCCGCGCCGACCGTCGCGAGGACTTCCACCAGCGCTTCCAGGACTGGCAGGCCCAGCGCGACGCCGAACGCGCCGCCGCCGCGCCACCACCGCCACCGCCACCGGCCAGCAGCGAGCGTGAAGAGCGGTAGGCCGCGCCCCGCCGCGTCCTAGTGCTTCGGGTCGTCCGGGTAGATCACCGGCAGCACCAGGGCCGAGGGATGGCTCGCGTCCATGTAGACGCTGTTGGTGGCCACGCGCGGCGCCATCCTGTGCTGGCCGGCCGGTTCGCCGGTGTTGGGGTTCACCTCGAAGCGCGGGGCGTTGGACGAGGTGATGTGCAGGGCGATGCGGTGGCCCTTCTCGAAGGTGATCGCCGTGGACCACATGTCGATGTCCAGTTCCTCCGGCGCGCCCGGCGTCATCATCTTGACGTCGTCGGGCATGCGGCCATTGCGGAATCGCGCGCGGATCGGGGCGTCCAGCACGAGGGCCTCATAGCCGTCGGGATAGACGTCGACGAGCTTGGCCATGAAGTCGGTGTCCTTGCCGTCGGTGGCGCCGAACAGCTCGACCTTCACGGGGCCCGCGATCACCACGTCCTTGTCCAGCACCGGGGTCTGGAAGCGCAGGTAGTCCTCGCGCTTGCCGATGGCGCGCTGGTCCATGGGGCCGCGCTCGAAGGTGAGGTTCGCGCCGCCAACGGTCGGAACCGGATGGGCCGGGTCGTCGCGGTAGCTGAGCTTCTCGCTCTCGACGCCGGGCGGCTTCTCCGAGAGGCCCTTTTCCGGCGTCAGGTAGTAGCGGACCTCGCGGTTGGCCAGCGGCCAGTTGGCGGCGGTCAGCACCCGGTTCTTGGGGCTGATGTGGCCCTTCTCGGCCGCCGCCATCATGAAATAGGTCACCGGTGGCTCGGCCATGATGCCGTTGTCGATCCCCTTCAGCCAGTAGTCGAACCAGCGGATCTCCTGGTCGCCGGCCAGGCTGAGGCGGTCGAAGCCGGGGTATTCCAGGTTGCCCGACAGGTTGCCGTGGCCGAACGGGCCCATCAGCAGCTTCTGATTGCCGCGCGCGCCCTTGGCGCCCTCGTTCTGCAGGTACTCGAAGTTCGAGATGTTGCCGTGGTTGAAGATGTCGTACCAGCCGCCGACGTTGTAGATCGGGATGTCGATGTACTTGCGGTTGGTGCTCATCGCCGCGCGGTTCCAGAAGATGTCGTCGGTCACCCGGCGGCGTTCCTGGTTCAACACCTCGTCGGAAACCCCCTGGCCTTTCGACCAGCCCAGGACGTCCTTCTCCTTCAGCACCCCGTTGATGTAGCTGTTGCGCAGCAGGTCGTAGGGGGCGACGACCACATAGGCCGCTTTCAAGTGCGGCGGCGCCGCCATGGCGGCCTCGTTGGAGGTTATGCCCATGGCCGAGCCGCCTGAGAGGCCGACCTTGCCGTTGCTCCAGGGCTGGGTCCCGGCCCATTCGACGCTGTCGTAGCCGTCCTCCACGTCGTTCTCGAAGGCGGCATAGAAGCCCTGGGAGCGGCCCTTGCCGCGCACGTCCTGCAGGACGAAGACATAGCCCGCGTCGGTGTAGTGCTTGGCCTGCCCCATCAGGGCCTGGCGCATCTTGGCCCCGTCGGGATCGTGTTCCTTGTCGATGCGGCCGTCCTTCAGATAGGGCGTGCGGGTCATGACCACCGGCCAGGGGCCGCTCCCCGCCGGCTTGAAGATGTTGGCGGCGAGCTTCGTGCCGTCGCGCATGACCGCGTATTCCTCGACCGCGCCCGGCGGCAGGCCCGGCCATTTGTCCGCGGCCGCCGCGGTCTTGGCGGCGGCGGGCTTCCTGGCGGCCGGCTTTTCGGCGGCCCACGATCCGCCCGCCGCGAGGCTGAGCGCGATGGCCGAGGCGAGCGCGAAGTGGCTGAGCGTCTTCATCCTGGTCGTCCCCCAAATGCGGGTCTTCGAGCGCCCGCCGAAATCGTTCCGGTTCAAATCGCGCGACGCCGCCGGCGAGTCCGCACCCAACGACTAAAGCACGGACCGGGCGGCTTTGTGAAAGGGGTCGGCGCGCTCTAAAGACAGGCCATGACCCGCGACGAGGCCCTGGCGCTGGACGCCGCCGATCCGCTGGCGCGGTTCCGCGCGGCGTTCGACCTGCCCGACGGCGTGATCTACCTCGACGGCAACTCCCTGGGCCCGCCGCCGGTCGCCCTGCATGGGCGCATGGAAGCGGTGACCCGCGAGGAATGGGGCCAGGGCCTGGTGCGCAGCTGGAACAGCGCCCGCTGGATCGAGGCTCCGCTGCGGGTCGGCGGCAAGATCGCCCGGCTGATCGGCGCCAAGCCATCCGAGGTGACGGTCGCCGACTCCACGACAGTCAGCCTGTTCAAGCTGGCGGCCGGCGCGCTCGGCCTGCGGCCCGGACGCACGACGATCCTGTCGGAGGCCGGCAATTTCCCGACGGATCTGTACGCCCTGCAGGGGCTGGCGGCGCTGCTGGGGCCGGACCGGGCGCGGCTGAAGGCGGTCGAACCCGAGGCCCTGCCGGACGCGATCGACGAGGACACCGCCGCGGTGGTGCTGACCCAGGTCCACTACAAGACCTCGCGCCGCTGGGACCTGGCCGCGGTCACGGCGCAGGCCCATGCCAAGGGCGCGCTGATGATCTGGGACCTGTGCCATACGGCCGGGGCGCTGGCCGCGGACCTCAATGGCGCGGACGCGGACCTCGCGGTCGGCTGCGGCTACAAGTACCTGAACGGCGGGCCGGGCGCGCCGGCCTTCCTGTTCGTCGCCGAGCGGCACCAGGGCCAGATCGCCTCGCCGCTCACCGGCTGGATGGGCCATGCCGAGCCCTTCGCCTTCGAGGACGGCTACCGGCCGGCGGACGACATCCGCGCGATGATCACCGGCACGCCGCCGATCCTGGGGCTGGCGGCGCTGGAGGCGGGCCTGGACCTGCAGCTGCAGGCCGATCCGCGCGCGGTGGAGGCCAAGGGACTGGCGCTCTGCGACCTGTTCATCGGCGAGGTCGAAGGCCGCGCCGCCGACCCCGAGCTCAAGCTGGTGGGCCCGCGTGACCGTGACCAGCGCGGGCTGCACGTCTCCTTCGCGCACCCGGCCGGCTACGCCCTGGTGCAGGCGATGATCGCGCGCGGGATCATCGGCGACTTCCGGGCCCCCGACATCGCCCGCTTCGGCTTTTCGCCGCTGTTCCTCAGCCATGCCCAGGCCTGGGACGCCGCCCACGCCCTGGCCGACATCCTGGCTGGCCGGGAATGGGACCAGCCCCGCTTCCACGCCCGGGCGGCGGTCACCTGAGGCGCGCTCGGAAAGAGCGCTACAACCTGTCGCGCAACCGATAGTCGTAACTAATCCGCAGGGATTTCGGCGCATCCTAGGCGCGAGTGGAGGTGCGCCACGAGATGTCTCCCCGCCCAGGAAAGCCGTTCGCGGCGCTCGACCTGTTCCCGCAGGCCGTCGCCTTCGCCGTCCAGACCAATCGCAACCTCGTCGTCCAGGCCTCCGGGCTCGCCCTGGTGTTCGCGGCCATGGCGCCGGTCACGCCCTGGCCCTTCGTGGCCGGATGGACGCTGGCCGCCCTGCTGATCCTGACGAGCGAAGACCTGATGCTGCGCCAGGTCGCGCGGGGCAGCCGCCATGCGGGGCTGGCCTCGCGCATAGCTCCAGTGCTGCGGGTGCTGGCGACTTGCCTCTACGCCCTGGCGTCCCTGGACCTGCTGACCCATGGCTCGGCGGTGTACCGCCTCTTCGCCTTCGCCTTGATCAGCGTCTCCATGGTGCATGTGCTCATGCGCTATTTCCGCTCGCGCTGGGTGTTGATCGCCAGCCTGTCGCCCTATGCGGCCGTCCTCGGGCTGGTGGCGGTGAACCAGGCGCGGATCGAGCTCACGGCCGGCCGGGCGATGGGCGCCGCGGCGGCCTTCTTCACCCTGGTGCTGTTCGCGATCCAGTTCTGGTCGGCGCGCAAGCAGCTCGCCGCCTCGTTCCATGAGCTGATGGCCGCCCGCGAGGCCGCCGAGGAGCGCGAGCAGGCCGCCGAGGCCGCCAACCGCGCCAAGTCCAACTTCCTGGCCACCATGAGCCATGAGCTGCGCACCCCGCTGAACGGGGTGCTGGGCATGGTCCAGGCGCTCACCACCGAGGAACTGACCCAGGTGCAGCGCGAGCGGGTGAGGATCATCCGCCGCTCGTCGGAGAGCCTGCTGGCGGTGCTGAACGACCTGCTGGACCTTTCCAAGATCGAGACTTCGACCCTGGAGCTGGAGCTCAGCGAATTCGACCTGGAGCATCTGGTGCGCGGGGTGGCCGCGGCCTACCAGGCGCAGGCGGAGCGCAAGGGCCTGAGCTTCGATTTCCAGGTCGCGCCGAACGCGGCCGGCCGCTACCAGGGCGACAGCGCCCGCATCCGCCGCATCCTCTACAGCCTGGCCGACAACGCAGTGAAGTTCACCGAGGCCGGCGGGGTGACGCTCAGCGTCGAGCGCCAGGCCGCCGAGGTGGTCTTCCGGGTGCGCGACACCGGGATCGGCATCGCCGAGGAGAATCTCAACCTGCTGTTCGAGGGCTTCTACCAGGCCGACGGCAGCCGCACGCGGCGCTATGGTGGCGCGGGCCTGGGCCTGGCGATCTGCCGCGAGATGAGCGGCCTGATGGGCGGAGCCATCGAGGCCGAGAGCGCGATCGGCGAGGGCTCCGTCTTCACGGTGCGCCTGCCGCTGACGCCGGCCGCCGACGCGCCGGCCTCGCGCCCAGCCGAGGCCACGCCCGAGGACGCCATCGCCCCCGGCGAACTGCGCGTGCTGGCCGCCGAGGACAACGAGACCAACCAGCTGGTGCTGAAGACCCTGCTGGCCCAGATCGGGGTCACGCCCACGATGGTGGAGAACGGCCGCCAGGCGCTCGAGGCCTGGGAGGGCCAGGCCTGGGACATCATCCTGATGGACATCCAGATGCCGATCCTCGACGGGGTCGCCGCCACCCGCGAGATCCGCCTGCGCGAGGCCGAAACCGGACGCCCGCGCACCCCGATCCTCGCCGTCACCGCCAACGCCATGACCCATCAGGTGGCCGAGTACGAGGCCGCAGGCATGGACGGCATGGCGCCCAAGCCCATCGACATCACCGCCTTGATCCACGCCATGGAGCGGGCGCTGGAGCCCCGCCCGTCCGAAGCCGTGGACGCCGCCGCGATCGCCTAGCGGCCGGAGCTAGCGCCGGGGCCCGTAGGCCATCCGCGCCTCGTAGGGCCGGAAGTTCGCCCGGGCCAGGCCCCACCGGGGCCGGTCCAGCGTCTGGGGCTTGTCGCTCAGGTTGAGCACGATCCGGAACGGGCCCTTGGGCGTGGCGATCTCGCTCGCCTCGAAGGGATAGGGCAGCTGGCCCGCCGTCGGAGCCGCGCCCGGATTGGCCGACCGCCAGAGCGTATAAGGCCGCCGCCCGCCAACCTTGGCGTCGACCAGCACATCCTGAAGGCTCGCGATCCGCCGGTCGAACGCGACGACCGCCTGGACCAGCGCCGGCGGCGTCGCATCGAAAGACCAGGACGGCGGCAGGCGCACCGGGAAGTAGACGATCCCCACCGCCCCGTGGATCACCGCGCTCCAGGCCATGGCGCGGAACTGCTCCGGCGTCGGGACGGCGAGCAGCGGCCGGAAGGCCGAGGTCCCGATGATGGCCATCGCCGGCTTGCCGCCGGACCAGGCGCGCTGGCGGTCGAGGATCACGCCCTGGGTGGTGGAGGCGTAGCCGTCGGCGGTGCGGATCACCACCGGACGGCCTTCCTGCGGCGGGTAGCTGTCGGCCGACAGCCAGTCGCTGGCCGGGCCGCGCATGTAGTCCTGCATCAGCGCGTTGTTGCGGGCCCAGTCCGGGTAGATGTGCGGGCCGACATGGTTGGTCCAGATGGGGATCGCCCTGCCCGCCGCCCGGGCGGCGGCGCGCCAGGGGGCGGCCTGGCGGACCACATCGGCCGGATCCTGGGCGACGCCGCCGTAGTCGAACTTGAGCCGGCGATGATCCGAGGGCTCGTCGTCGGTGGCCCAGGCCAACAGCCAGGGG
>NZ_DASYAF010000009.1:0-63943 GCF_036501465.1 Phenylobacterium sp. | reverse complement strand
CCCCGAGACCGGAAGGCTCGCATCACCCGTGAGATTTAAGCCGCAGAAGCATCTGACGATGCCCGCGGACTTGCCCGCTCCGCTCATCCCCGCGCAGGCGGGGATCCCTGCGGCGGACCGGCTGCAGTCGCCGCCGCGTTTCGTCCTGCGGACTCGGCTTGGATCCCCGCTTTCGCGGGGATGAGCGGAGTGGAAGGATGCTCCGGCGCCAGTCATCGAGGACCCCGCCCATGCCCCTGCTGTCAGACCTCAAGGTCGTGGAATGGTCGACCTGGATCGCCGGGCCGGGGTGCGCGGCGGTGATGGCCGACTGGGGCGCGGACGTGATCAAGGTCGAGAGCGCGGCCGGCGACGCCACGCGGACCTTCTGGCCGGACACCGCCGAGTGCCCGGGCAACCCGATCTTCTCATGCGAGAACCGCGGCAAGAAGGGGGTGGTGCTGGACGTGGGCAAGGCCGAGGGCCGCGCCGCCCTGATCGCCATCCTGAGGGACGCCGACGTCTTCATCACCAATGTGCGGCCAGGCGCGCTGAAGCGGGCGCGGCTGGACTACGAGGCCCTGAAGGACGAGCTGCCGCGGCTGATCTACGCCAACGTCACCGGCTACGGGCTGACGGGCGAGGACGCCGACACCCCGGCCTTCGACCTCACCGGCTTCTGGAACCGCTCCGGCGTGGCCGCGGCGATCAATCCGCCGGACCGCGAGCCGATCGGTTCGCGCCCGGGCTTCGGCGACCACGTGACGGCGCTGGCGACGCTGTCCGGCGTGCTGGCCGCGGTGCATGAGCGCGCGCGCACGGGCCGGGGCCGGCAGGTGGAGACCGCGCTGATGCGGGTCGGCTGCTATGCGCTGGGCTGGGACCTGTCGATCCGGCTGCGCAACGGCGAGGCCATGACCGCCCAGCCGCGCGCCAGCCGGCCGGGCGCCATCGCCGGCTATTTCCGCACCAAGGACCAGCGCTGGATCTGCGTCTCGCAGCGCAGCCCCGCCGACTTCGGCCAGATGATGCGCGCCATCGGCCGCGCCGAGCTGATCGATCAGCCGCGCTGCGCCGCGCCGATCGTCGACATGGCGGTGGTGCACGAGATCCGCGGGATACTGGACGCGGTGTTCGAAGCGCTGACGCTCGAGGAGGCCTGCGCCCTGATGCGCACGACCGACATCATCTTCGCGCCCCTGGCCAGCCTGGACGATGTGGTGGGCGACCCGCAGGCGCACGCGGCGGGCTGTTTCGTCGAGACCCCGGACGGCTGGGGCGGCCACTTCCTGGCCCCGGCCGCGCCGGCGCGCTTTCCCGGAACGGCCACCGGACCGGCCGGCCCCGCGCCGAAGCTCGGCCAGCACACCCGCCAGGTGCTGATCGCGGCGGGCTATGCGCCGGCCGCGGTGGACGCCCTGATCGCCTCGGGCGTCGCCGCAGGTCTCTGAGGCCCTCTAGTCCGCTCATCCCGGCGAAAGCCGGGATCCATAGGGCGCGTGAAGATGGGTGCGGCGAAAATAACCGGCCCAGCTTGGGTCCCGGCTTTCGCAGGGATGAGCGGGGAAAACTCAGCGGGACTCGCGGCGGAAGTCCTGCAGCATCAACCCGCCCATCCAGCTCACCACCCCGGTGACGATGGCCGCCAGCACACCGGCGACCAGGCCGCGCACCTCGAAGCCCGGCACCACCATGGAGACCAGGCCGATCATCGCGGCGTTCACCACCAGCAGGAACAGGCCGAGCGTGACGATGGTCAGCGGCAGGGTGAGCACGGTGACGATCGGCCGGACGATGGCGTTGACCACCCCCAGCAATGCGGCGGCGATGATCAAGGTCTCCGTGCCCCGGACATGGATGCCGGGCACCAGCTTGGCGGCGGCCCACAGGCCGAGCGCGCCGAAGATCATGCGGATGACGAGCTTGGCCAGCATGAGCCTTCCCCTCCCGTTGCAAACTTGAGCGAATGCAAAGCTCAGCTACTAGACCCGCGGATTGCGGCGTAGGAAAGGGTTTCGCGTCCGACACCGACCCGGCGCATTTTGGCCCCAAGCCCTCGGTCAAGCTGGCGCCCAAGGACCGGGCGTAGAAGGAGACCTATCGCCAGATGCCGCGACGCCTTTCCGCGCCTGCCCTGTTGATCGCGCCCATCCTGGCGCTGGCCTTGGGCGCCTGCGCTTCGGACGAGCCCCAGCCGCGCCATGGGCGCGGGGGTCCCGGCGGCGGCGCCGAGGCGCGGGGCGGGCCGCCGCGCCAGCGCCTGTTCATCAGCCCCTCCGGCGAGCCGTTCCGCGGCGAGGGCGGCCTGGCGCGCTGGTTCGCCCAGGTGGACACCGACCACGACGGCTCGATCAGCCTGGAGGAGTTCCGCGCCGACGCGCGCCACTCCTTCGCGTTCCTGGACAAGAACCACGACGGGATTGTCGATGGCCTGGAGCAGCAGGCCTACGAGCACGAGGTCGTGCCGGAGATCGGGGTGCTGGCCTTCGAACAGCCCGAAGCGCCGCGCCAGCGCCGGCAACCCATCGGCGGGTCGCGCAGCGGCGGCAACGGCGGCGCGCCCGGCAGCGGCATTCCCAACGGCGGCATGGGCGGGTCACGGACCGATCCGGCCCAGCTGCTGGCCAACCAGGCCAACGCCACGCCGAAGGCCGCCGGCCGCGACGGGGCGGCGCGCTTCTCCCTGCTGAACGAGCCGGAGCCGATCGCCGCGGCCGACGCCGACCTGGACGGCAAGGTCAGCCTGGCGGAATGGATGGCCCGCACCGACAAGCGCTTCGCCAATCTCGACTGGCAGAAGACCGGCAAGCTGACCATGGACAGCCTGCTGCACCTGCAGCCCAAGGACCAGAAGGACGAGAAGCGCCGCGGCGGGGGGTCGCCGGCGAAGCCTTAGGGGCGTGAGTCGACGATTCTCGATCGTCATGGCCGGGCGTGTCTCGGCCATCCAAAGACACAGCCGTTCCTAGAAGAGGCTGCCGCGTCGACGCTGGCGTCCCGTCCAGCGCGATTGGTGCGTATGGATGGCCGGGAAAAGCCCGGCCATGACGGAAGGGCCAATAGTTTCAGCCACTTGACTAAGCGGACTCTACCCCGCCGCCACCGTCTCGACCTGCGGCACGGTCTCGCTGAGCCGGCCGCCGATGCGGATGGGTTCGATGCGGCGCGCGAGGCCCGTGGCCGGCTCGGTCTCCACATAGACGCCGCAGACCGTGGCCGGGCCCTCGGCGGGCTTGTAGCGGCCGCCGGAGATGCGGGTGGTGAAGCGGCGCAGCGGCTCTTCCTTCTGGTTGCCGATCACGCTGTCGTAGTCGCAGCAGGCGCCGGCGTCGGTCTGGTAGGCCGTGCCGCCCGGCAGGATCTGGGCGTCGGCGGTGGGCACATGGGTGTGGGTGCCCACCACCAGGCTGGCGCGGCCGTCGCAGAAGTGGCCCATGGCCATCTTCTCCGAGGTGGCCTCGGCGTGCATGTCGACCACGATGGCGTCGGCGACCGCGCCCAGCGGGCAGGCCTCAAGCTCCTTGTCGACCGCGGCGAAGGGGTCGTCGAGCGAGTCCATGTGGACGCGGCCGAGCAGGTTGATCACCAGGATCTGCTTGCCGCCCTGGGTCTCGAACAGCTGGGCGCCGCGGCCCGGCGCGTCGGAGAAGGCGGAATAGTTCAGTGGGCGGATCAGGCGCGGCTCCCGCACGATGTAGGTGAGCGCCTCCTTCTGGTCCCAGGCGTGGTTGCCGAGCGTCAGCGCGTCGGCGCCGGCGTCGAAAAGCTCCCGCGCGGTGTTTTCGGTGATCCCGAAGCCGGCGGCGGCGTTCTCGGCGTTGACGATCACGAATTCCAGGCCCAGGCGGCGGCGCAGGGCCGGCAACTGCTCGGCCAGGCCTTCGCGGCCGGATCGTCCGACCACGTCTCCAAAGAAGGCGAACCTCATGGGGCCTTCTTAGCGACTTCGATGAATTCCGTCTCTGTGACGATTGCGTCAACCCGCTGGTCGTGCGGGCCCATGGGCACGGCGTCCACCTCCTGGCCGGCGAAGGCCAGGCCCAGCACATAGACCGGCCGCTGGCGGCGCAGCACGGCCAGGGTGCGGTCGTAGTGGCCGCCGCCCTGCCCCAGCCGCCCGCCCTTGCGGTCGAAGGCCAGGAGCGGGGTGAGCAGCAGGTTGGGCGCCACCTCCGGCGCGGCGGGCGCCGGCGAAGGGATGCCGTAGGCGTCGGGGATCAGCGGCTGGTCGTCGCGCCAGAGCCGGAACTTCAGCGCCGACTTCTTGTCCACGGCCACCGGCAGGGCGGCCTGGATGCGGCCCTGGCCCAGCTCCAGGATGGCATGCAGGATCGGCCCGGGGTCGAGCTCGGTGCCCTGGACGCAATAGGCGCCGACGATGCTGAAGCGCGAAAAGCGCGACACCGGCAGCCGCAGCGCCGCGCGCCGCGAGGCGTCCGGCGCGTCGTCCAGCAACTGGCGGCGCAGCAGGCGCATCGCCTTGCGCAGCTTCGCCTTGTCGCCGGCGGCCTTGTCGCGAAGACCAAACATCCCGCGATCCTACAGGGTGCTGGTAAATCAGGGGGAAAGGGTGGCGGCGCCGCAAGAACCGTGAAGGACTGTTTCATCCCCTCGACCTGGTAGACCAGGTGGGCGCCGTGTACCCGGGACCACGATCCCGGACAGGGACAGCTCCCTTAGAGAGAATTAAGGTCGCTGGGATATGTCGCCTTCGACGAGGGCTGCAGCAGACCCGCCGGGACCCAAGGTAGTGCGTCCGGGGTCCAGTCTCAAGACACCGATGCGGCCCTGAGATGCACGTTAGTCAGGTACGCCATCGCGCCCACTACGGTCGCGAAAAGCACCGGGACCCAGATCACCAACAACACGAGGGCGAACGTGCCGCTCGCCATGGAGGCCGAGGAACCGTCCGGCAATAGTCCGAACAACCATGACATCAGGGCAAATGGCGACAAGACCACCAGGGCGCCGAGGTAGAAACGTCGTCCAAAGACGCGCCGACTGGCCAGCGTCCCCACTATCGAGGTGTCCTTCTTCCCTAGGGCCACTGCCGGCAGGACAAGCCCCATTGGGCTTATCAAAGTGAGGAAGGCCAAGCCGGCTAAGCTCGTGAGGCTCACCGAGGCCCAGTGCGGAAGTGATGGGGCGTGGGTGGTAAGCCAGGGACCCAGTCGGTCCGGAATACGCGACAAGCCTCCGAAGACGATCCAACGCCATGCGAAGGACCAAAGCGGACGCCAGGGAACACCGAAGGGCGGTGGGCTCCCTTGGGCGACAAAGCGGCTCCACTGGATCGCGGCCACCATGAGCGCGCCATACATGATCAGGATGACCGCGACGACGACCAGAAGCCCGACTTCGGCTTCGCCACGAGTTAGATTTTTGATCCAACCCGAGCCGAAAATGAGGCCGGGTGTGATGGCCGCCGTCGGTGCGGCCAGGAACAGCGCGAGCCAAGGACCAAGAACCACAACCGAGGTCCTAAGATTGCGAAACGGCAGGAGCAGGGCTTCGAGCCCCTCGTTAGCGGCAGAGGGCGTTGACCGAGGCGCCTCGGCGTTTTGCGCCCTAGCCTCATCCGCCGCCTTCAGTGAACGCGGCAGGGTCACGAGCGCGATACCGACGACCGAGAGCATCAGGCCCGGGATCATCGCCGACTGATCGGCATTCCAGCCAAGAGCAAGACTGACGATCAAACCCAATCCGGCAAGCGTCCAACCAACCACGGTGATTGCACGCGGGTTCCGGAGGATGAGCGCCTTGGGTCCAGGCAGTTGCCCGACCAGGACGGTCGCCAGCATGGCGACCACCACCGCGCTCGCCCCGAGCGCGTCCTTTCTCGGCAGGAACAGAAATATCCCGGCGATCCCGATTCCGAAGACGATCGCAACACGGACGTACTGATTGATCTTCACGTGGCTGCCCCCCGACTGCCGACGGCAGGCTGCGATAGCGTGAGGTTCAATTCAAGCGCGAACCCTACGCCTCCTCACCGGCCAGCTTTTCGATGCGCTTGGCGGCGCCTTCGAGGGCCTGGACGGCGCGGATCTCGGCGCGGCTGCGTTCGGCCTGCACGCGGGCGAGTTCGGCCTGGTTGGCGGCGAGGCGGGCGCGGGCGTCGCTGAGTTCGTCGGCCAGGAGCAGGGCGCCCATCAGGAACAGGCGGGTGTCGCCGAGCTGGCCCATGTCCTGGCCCACCTGGCGCACCTGGTGGTCGAACATCTTGGCCAGTTCCATGAGGTGGGCCTCCTGGCCATCCTCGCAGCCCACGGCGTAGGGGCGGCCGTTCACCTCGATGCTGATCTGGGCCATGTCAGTGCTCGCCTGCGCCATTCAGGGCGGAGCGGATCTCCGCGATCGCACGGCCCAGGGCCTGCGAGGCCTCGGCGCCGGCCGCCTCCAGCTCGCGCTCGCGGGCGCGGGCCTCGTCCAGTTCGGCCGCCAGCTTGGCGCGGTCCTGGTCGAACAGGCCGCCCACCGCATCGCCCGCCGACTTCAGCCGCTGGGCCAGCCGCTGCTCCAGAACGTGGACCGCCTGTTCCAGACGCTTCGCCGCCAGGTCCAGGGCGCTTTCGCCGCCACTCATCGCCGTCCTCCTGCGCGCGCCATCTTAGACCTGCGTCGGCGTGGTCCGGAAGCACCGATCCCTGGCCTGTTCATGAGGCGGGGCAGACGGCAGTTCAGGCGGCGCCCGCAGTCGGTTTCTTGACCCCTACGCCCGCGCGTGCGACCCCGCCGGGCATTCCTCAACAAGCGTGACTCACCGAAAGGTCCCGATGCCCGCGCCGTTTCCGCTGATGGCCAACACCATCCGCATGCTCGCCCTGGACGCCGTGGAGCAGGCCAACTCCGGCCATCCCGGCATGCCGATGGGCATGGCCGACGTGGCGACGGTGCTGTGGACCAGGTTCCTGAAGTACGACGCGGCCCACACAGACTGGCCCGACCGCGACCGCTTCGTGCTGTCGGCCGGCCACGGCTCGATGCTGCTCTATTCGCTGCTGCATCTGACCGGGGTGAAGGCGGTGACCATCGACAGCCTGCGCCACTTCCGCCAGCTCGGCTCCAACACCCCGGGCCATCCCGAGTACGGCCACACGCCGGGCGTGGAGACCACCACAGGCCCGCTGGGCCAGGGGCTGGCGATGGCGGTCGGCATGGCGCTGGGCGAGCGGCACATGGCGGCCCGGTTCAGCGCGGATCTGGTGGACCACCGCACCTGGGTGGTGGCCGGCGACGGCTGCCTGATGGAGGGCGTCAGCCACGAGGCGATCAGCCTGGCCGGGCGGCTGAAACTGTCGAAGCTGACCGTGCTCTGGGACAACAACGACATCACCATCGACGGCCACGTGGGCATCTCCGACGCCACCGACCAGCTGGGCCGCTTCAAGGCCGCCGGCTGGGCGGTGAAGGCGATCGACGGCCACGACGAGGGCCAGATCCGCCGCGCGCTCGCCTGGGCGACCAAGCAGGAGCGGCCGAGCCTGATCGCCTGCAGGACCGTGATCGGCAAGGGCGCGCCGACCATGGCCGGCACCCACGACGTGCACGGCAAGGCGCTGGGCGCCGCCGAGGTGGCCGCGACGCGCAAGGCGCTGAACTGGCCCTGGGAGCCCTTCGTGGTCCCGGACGAGGCGCTGAAGCCTTGGCGCGCGGCCGGCAAGCGCGGCGGCAAGACCCGCAAGGCCTGGCAGGCGCGCCTGGACGCCTCGCCGGCCAAGGCCGAGTTCGAGCGCGCTGTGAGCGGCGCCCTGCCCGCCCACGCCTACGCCGCCCTCGACGCCTTCATCGAGAAGGCCGCTGCGGACAAGCCGGCCGCCGCCACCCGCCAGCACTCCGGCGCGGTGCTGGAGCAGATCTTCGGGCAGATCCCCGACCTGGTGGGCGGCTCGGCCGACCTGACCGGGTCCAACAACACCTACGTCAAGAACACCCAGATCCTCGACGCCCCGGACTATGCCGGCCGCTATGTGAACTATGGCGTGCGCGAATTCGGCATGGGCGCGGCGATGAACGGCCTGGCGCTGCACGGCGGGGTGATCCCCTACGGCGGGACCTTCCTGGTGTTCACCGACTACAGCCGCCCGGCGATCCGGCTGGCGGCGCTGATGGGCATCCGGGTGATCCATGTGGGCACCCACGATTCCATCGGCCTGGGCGAGGACGGCCCGACCCACCAGCCGGTGGAGCACCTGGCGGCGCTGCGGGCCATGCCGAACCTCAACGTCTTCCGCCCGGCGGACGCCGTCGAAACGGCGGAGTGCTGGAAGCTGGCGCTGGGGTCGGAAAAGGCGCCCTCGGTGATGGCGCTGTCGCGGCAGAAGACGGCGGGCGTGCGCGGCGACCACGGCGAGAACCGCAGCGCCCGCGGCGCCTATCAGCTGGCCGCCGCCTCGCGGCCGGCGCAGGTCACGATCTTCGCCACCGGCACGGAAGTCCCCATCGCGCTGGCCGCCCAGGAGCAGCTGGAGGCCGAGGGCGTCGGGACGCGGGTGGTCAGCGTCCCCTGCTTCGAGCTGTTCGAGGCCCAGCCTGCCGACTACCAGGCCGCCCTGATCGGCGAGACGCAGGTCCGCGTGGCGGTGGAGGCCGGGGTGAAGCAGGGCTGGGAGCGGTTCATCGGCGAGGACGGCGCCTTCATCGGCATGACCGGCTTCGGGGCCAGCGCGCCGGACAAGGCGCTCTACGCCCACTTCGGCATCACCGCCGAGGCGGTGGTCGCGGCGGCGAAGTCCAAACTTTTATAGAGGTCGTCATGGCCGGGCTTGTCCCGGCCACCCATGATCATCGAGGCTGGAGATCGTGTCGCAACGTCGGCGCGTATGGGTCCCCGGCACAAGGCCGGGGATGACGATCAGAGAGGGATGCGATGCGCCTCGGAACTCCGCTCAGCCCGACCGCCGTCAAGGTGATGCTGCTGGGCTCGGGCGAGCTCGGCAAGGAGGTGGCGATCGAGCTGCAGCGGCTGGGCTGCGAGGTGATCGCCTGTGACCGCTATCCGGATGCGCCGGCCATGCAGGTGGCGCACCGGTCGCACGTGCTGGCCATGACGGACGCAACCGCCCTGCGCGCCATCGTGGAGGCCGAGCGCCCGCACCTGATCGTGCCGGAGATCGAGGCCATCGCCACCGACGAGCTGGTGAGGATCGAAGCCGAGGGGTTGGCGATCGTGATCCCGACGGCGCGCGCGGCCCAACTGACCATGAACCGCGAGGGCATCCGAAGGCTCGCGGCCGAGGAGCTGAAACTGCCCACCAGCGCCTATGCCTTCGCCTCGACCGAGGGCGAGCTGGCGGCGGGCGCCGAGGCCGTGGGCTTTCCCTGCTTCGTCAAGCCGGTGATGAGCTCGTCGGGCAAGGGCCAGTCCTACGTCGAGAGCGCCGAGGGGATCGCGGCGGCCTGGCGCTATGCGCTGGAGGGCGGGCGGGTGGAACAGCCGCGCGTCATCGTCGAGGGCCGCGTGGACTTCGACTTCGAGATCACCCAGCTCACCGTGCGCAGCGGGCCGGATGGGGCGGTCGAGACCAGCTTCTGCGAGCCGATCGGCCACCGGCAGGTGAAGGGCGACTATGTGGAGAGCTGGCAGCCGCAACCGATGAGCGCGCCGGCGCTGGAGACGGCCCGGGCGATCTCCAAGGCGGTGACCGACGCCCTGGGCGGGCGCGGCATCTTCGGCGTCGAGCTGTTCGTGAAGGGCGATGAGGTGTGGTTCTCCGAGGTCAGTCCCCGGCCGCACGACACCGGCCTGGTGACGCTGGCCACCCAGGCGCAGAGCGAGTTCGCCATCCATGCGCGGGCCATCCTGGGGCTGCCGGTGGACGTTTCCCTGCGCGAGCCGGGCGCCAGCGCGGTGATCTATGGCGGGCTGGAGGCCAGGGGCGTCGCCTTCGAGGGCGTGGCCGAGGCGCTGGCCGTTCCCGGCGCGGACCTGCGGCTGTTCGGCAAGCCGGAGAGCTATGAGCGCCGGCGCATGGGCGTGGCCCTGGCCCGGCGCGCCCACATCGACGAGGCACGGGCCCGGGCCCGCGAGGCGGCGGGCAAGGTGAGGCCGGTCGCGGGCTGACACCCTCCCCTATGGGGAGGGAAAAGGGTTGACTTGGGTGTCCCAGGCCGAAAAAACCCCCGCACTTCAAGACCGTCCGCAGGAGCATCGACACCATGACCGTCCGCGTCGCCATCAACGGTTTCGGCCGCATCGGCAGGCTGGTCCTGCGTTCGATCGTCGAGCACGGGCGCAAGGACATCGAGGTCGTGGCGATCAACGACCTGGGCCCGGTGGAGACCAACGCCCACCTGCTGCGCTACGACAGCGTGCACGGACGTTTCCCGGCCGAGGTCACCGTGGACGGCGACACCATCAAGATCGCCGGCTACCCGGCCATCAAGGTCACCGCCGAGCGGGACCCGGCCAAGCTGCCGCACAAGACGCTGAAGGTCGACATCGCGCTGGAGTGCACCGGCATCTTCACCGCCCGCGACAAGGCCGCCGCCCACCTGGAGGCCGGCGCCAAGCGGGTGGTCATCTCGGCACCGGGCGACAACGCCGACAAGACCATCGTCATGGGCGTCAACGACGACACGCTCACCGCCGACGACCTGGTGATCTCCAACGGCTCGTGCACCACCAACTGCCTGGCGCCGGTGGCCCACGTGCTGCAGGAGCTGTGCGGCATCGAGCGTGGATACATGACCACGATCCACTCCTACACCGGCGACCAGCCGACCCTGGACACCCTGCACAAGGACCTCTACCGCGCCCGCGCCGCGGCCATGTCGATGATCCCGACCTCCACCGGCGCGGCCAAGGCGCTGGGCCTGGTGATCCCGGCGCTGAAGGGCAAGCTGGACGGCTCGTCGATCCGGGTGCCGACCCCGAACGTCTCGGTGGTCGACCTGAAGTTCGTGCCCGGCGAGGCGGTGACGGTCGAAGCGATCAACGCGGCCATGGAAAAGGCCGCGGCGTCCGATCGTCTCAAAGGCGTCCTGTGCGTGACCAAGGAGCCGCTGGTCAGCCACGACTTCAACCACGTGGCCGCCTCGTCCACCGTGGCCCTGCCGCAGACCCAGATCGTCGACGGCGGCCTGGCCCGGGTGCTCTCGTGGTACGACAACGAGTGGGGCTTCTCGACCCGGATGGCCGACGTGGCCCTGGCCATGGCGAAGTTCCTCTGATCCCGATGCGCTTGTCTCCGCCTCCGCTCATCCCCGCGAAGGCGGGGATCCAAACGGAGTTGAGGCTGTCACAAGATTCAGCTTGGATTCCCGCCTGCGCGGGAATGAGCGGAGGGATGTGGTGAGTTTCAAAACCCTCGACGACGCCGGCGACCTCCACGGCAAACGGGCCCTGGTCCGCGTGGACCTCAACGTGCCCATGGAGGACGGCAAGGTCACCGACGACACCCGCCTGAAGGCCGCCAAGCCCACGGTGGACAAGCTGCGGGCCGGCGGCGCCAAGGTGATCCTGCTCGCCCACTTCGACCGGCCGAAGGGCAAGGTCGTGCCGTCCATGAGCCTGAAGCCCGTGGTCGGGCCGCTGAGCAAGGTGCTGGGCGTGCCGGTGGCCTTCGCCAGCGACTGCATCGGGCCGAAGGCGCGCGAGGCGGTCAATGCCATGCAGCCCGGCGACGTGCTCCTGCTGGAGAACGTCCGGTTCCACGAGGGCGAAGAGGCCAACGACCGCAAGTTCGCTGACGCGCTGGCGGCCAACGGCGACCTCTATGTCAACGACGCCTTTTCCGCCGCGCACCGGGCGCACGCCTCCACCGAGGCCCTGGCGAACCGCCTGCCGGCCTATGCGGGCGAGCAGATGCGGCTGGAGCTGACGGCGCTCAACCGCGCGCTGGGCGATCCAGAGCGGCCGGTGCTGGGCATCGTCGGCGGCTCGAAGGTCTCCACCAAGCTTGACCTGCTGCAGAACTTGGTGACCAAGCTGGACAAGCTGGCGATCGGCGGCGGCATGGCCAACACCTTCCTCTACGCCCAGGGCCACGACGTTGGCTCGTCCTATTGCGAGAAGGAGCTGGCCGACACCGCGCGCGAGATCATCCGCCTGGCCGGCCAGAACAACTGCAAGCTCTTCCTGCCGCTGGACATCGTGGTGGCCGAGAAGCTGGCGCCCGGCGCGCCGGCCCGGGTGCGCCCGGTGGGCTCCATCGACGAGGACGAACGCATCCTCGACGCCGGCCCGGAGACCGTGGAGCGCCTGTGCCGCGCCATGGGCAATTCCAGGACCCTGATCTGGAACGGTCCGCTGGGCGTCTTCGAGATGCCGCCCTTCGACAAGGGCACCATGGAGGCCGCCCGTTGCGCCGCCAGGCTCGCGAGAGACGGGAAGCTGGTGGCCGTGGCCGGCGGCGGTGATACGGTGGCGGCTCTCAACGCGGCCGGCGTCACCGACGACTTCACCTTCGTCTCCACGGCGGGGGGCGCGTTTCTTGAATGGATGGAAGGCAAGACGCTGCCCGGAGTGGCGGCCCTTCAAAACTAGCGCCAAAATGGCCCAATAAAGAGCGATAGGACCGATGGCCCGTATCACCCTGCGACAACTGCTCGATCACGCCGCCGAGCACGGCTATGGCGTGCCCGCCTTCAACATCAACAACATGGAACAGGCGCTGGCGATCATGGAGGCCGCCGAAGCGGTCGACGCGCCGGTGATCATGCAGGCCAGCCGCGGCGCCCGTTCCTACGCCAACGACATCGTGCTGAAGCACCTGATCGACGCGGTGGCGGAGATGTACCCGCAGATCCCGATCTGCATGCACCAGGACCACGGGAACAACGAGGCGACCTGCGCCACGGCGATCCAGTTCGGCTTCACCAGCGTGATGATGGACGGCTCGCTGAAGGCCGACGGCAAGACGCCGGCCGACTATGACTACAACGTCGGCGTGACCAAGGCGGTCGTCGACATGGCCCACTGGGTCGGCGCCTCGGTGGAGGGCGAGCTCGGCGTGCTGGGCAGCCTCGAGACCGGCATGGGCGAGAAGGAAGACGGCCACGGCTTCGAGGGCAAGCTGGACCACGACCAGCTGCTCACCGATCCGGACCAGGCCGTGGACTTCGTGAAGGCCACCCAGGTGGATGCGCTGGCCATCGCCATGGGCACCAGCCACGGCGCCTACAAGTTCACCCGCAAGCCGGACGGCGCGGTGCTGGCGATGAACGTGATCGAGGAGATCCACGCGCGCCTGCCCAACACCCACCTGGTGATGCACGGCTCCTCGTCGGTGCCGCAGGACCTGCAGGACGTGATCAACAAATACGGCGGCGAGATGCCCCAGACCTGGGGCGTGCCGGTGGAAGAGATCCAGCGCGGCATCAAGCACGGCGTGCGCAAGATCAACATCGACACCGACAATCGCATGGCCATGACCGGCGCCATCCGCCAGGTGTTCGCCGAGAACCCCGGCGAGTTCGACCCGCGCAAGTACCTGAAGCCCGCCATGGAGGCCATGCGCGCGGTCTGCAAGCAGCGCTTCGAGGAGTTCGGCACGGCCGGCCAGGCGGGCAAGATCACCCCGCTGCCGATGACCGCCATGGCCAAGCGCTACGCCTCGGGCGAGCTGGCCCCGAAGATCGGGCTCACCAAGGTCGCGGCCGAGTAGGCGCGGGCGTGGCCCCCTCCGACCCGGCGCGGGCGGCGGAACAATCCTGGAGCGCCAGGCTTTGGGAAGGGATGCGCAAACACGCCCTGCTGTTCGCGGTCGCGTTCCTGATCCTGGCCGGGTTCTCGCTGTTCACCGGCTGGGCGGCGTTCGCCGTCGGGCGCATGGGCGGCGGCTGGAAGAGCCTGGCGCCCATCTGGCCGTTCGTGCTGGGTGGCGTGGTCGCCACCGGCGGCCTGGCCGGCGTCCTGATGTGGCTGGCCTTCTACTCGGCCAACCACGGCTATGACGACCGCGTCGAGACCGACAGCAGCTTCGAACCGCGCGAGGGGCCGTAGAAACCCGGGATCAGACCGTCACGCCTTGATCGGGTTTCCGCGCATCTCCTTCACGAAGAACAGGCCGACCACGAAGGTCACCGCGGCGACCACCACCGGGTACCAGAGGCCGAAGTAGATGTTGCCGCTGGCCGCCACCATGGCGAAGGCGGTGGTGGGCAGGAAGCCGCCGAACCAGCCATTGCCCACATGGTAGGGCAGCGACATGGAGGTGTAGCGGATCCGCGTCGGGAACATCTCCACCAGGGCCGCGGCGATCGGGCCGTAGACCATGGTCACATAGACCACCAGCAGCCAGAGCCAGAAGACCGTCAGCGGAACGTTGATCCTCGCCGGATCGGCCTTGGCCGGATAGCCGGCGGCCTTCAGGTCGCCCCCCAGCGCCTTGGTCCAGGCGGCCTTCTGGGTCTTGAGGTCGGCGGCCGCCAGGCCCTCGCCCTTGAAGCTGGGCAGGGCGACCGCGCCGATCTTGACCACCGCCACCGAACCGGCCGGGGCCTTCTCGTTCGCATAGCTGACGCCGGCGTTGGCGAGGGTCGACTTGGCGATGTCGCACGACGAGGCGAAGGTCTTCTTGCCCACCGGGTCGAACTGGAAGGCGCAGTCGGCCGGGTCGGCGACGACGGTGACCGGGGCCGAGGCGCTGGCCGCCGCCAGCGCCGGATTGGCCGAGACGGTGATCGCCTTGAAGATCGGGAAATAGGTCAGCACCGCCAGCAGGCAGCCCGCCAGGATCACCGGCTTGCGGCCGATCCTGTCCGACAGCCAGCCGAACAGCAGGAAGAACGGCGTCGACAGGATCAGCGCGCCGGCCACCAGCTCGTTGGTCAGCACGCCGTCCACCTTGAGCACCTTTTCCAGGAAGAACAGGCTGTAGAACTGGCCGGTGTACCAGACCACCGCCTGGCCGGCGGTGAGCCCCACCAGGGCCAGGATCACCAGCCTGAGGTTCGGCCACTTGCCGAAGCTGTCGGCCAGGGGGGCCTTGGAGCCCTTGCCCTCGGCGACCATCTGCTGGAACACCGGGCTCTCGTTGAGCCGCAGGCGGATCCACAGCGAGACCATCAGCAGGAGCGCCGAAACCAGAAACGGCACGCGCCAGGCCCAGGCCTTGAAGGCGTCCTCGCCCACCTGCTTGCGGACCGCGATGATCACCAGCAGCGACAGCATCAGGCCGAAGGTGGCGGTGATCTGGATCCAGCTGGTGTAGAGGCCGCGCTTGCCGTCGGGCGCGTGCTCGGCGACGTAGGTGGCCGCCCCGCCGTATTCGCCGCCCAGCGCCAGGCCCTGGATCAGGCGCAGCACGATCAGGCCGATCGGCGCGGCCACGCCCCAGGCGGCGTAGCTGGGCAGCAGGCCCACCGCGAAGGTGGATAGCCCCATCAGGATCATGGTCACCAGGAAGGTGTTCTTGCGTCCCCACAGGTCGCCCAGCCGGCCGAAGACGATCGCCCCGAACGGGCGGACCGCGAAGCCGGCGGCGAAGGCCAGCAGGGCAAAGATGTAGCCGGTGGTGGCGTTGACGCCGGAGAAGAAATGCTCGGTCAGGAAGCTCGCCAGCGAGCCGTAGAGATAGAAGTCGTACCACTCGAAGACCGTGCCCGCCGAGGCGCCGGCGATGATCACGCCCGTCGACGCACGCGAAGGCGCCGCCGCGCCCGCAGCTGCCGCAACCATTGTTTCGCTCCCACCCTTGTTCGTTGAACGCGAGCCTAGGGTGAAGGCGGGGTCGCGGCTAGTGGGGGCGGGCCTCAGCGTCTAGTGAAAGGTGCGCGCCTCGGGCGTCTTCGGCGCGAGCTGTTCGCTGAGCGCGTTGGCGACGCCGATCCAGCCCATGTAGGGGGTGACCAGGGCTGCGGTGGTCGGGTCCACCTGCCGCGCGCGCCAGACATAGGCGGCGGCCGTGCCGACCGAGGCGATGGCCGCGGCCATCTGGCCGCCCAGGCGCTTCGGCCCCAGCGCCATCCAGACCGCGTTCAGCCCCTGGGCCATGCCCCAGAGGGTCAGCGCCTGGGTGCGCGCCGCGCTGGCCGGCGCGTTCCAGACCCGAAGGCCCGAGAGCGTCAGCGCCATGAAGATCGGCGGCCAGAGGTTGGAGAGCAGCTTCGGCGCGGGCCTGGCCTGCGGCCGCTCCCACTCCGCGGGCTCATAGTCGGAATAGGCTTCGTAGGCGTCTTCGTCGGCCCGGCTGCTGACCTTGGCCAGCAGGGCGGCCGCGGCCACGGCGCCCACCGTGATCCCCAGGCCCACCAGGATGTGCTGGGCGGAGCGGTCACGGCTGTTGGCGAGGCTGTCGACAGCCCCGCGGACCGGATTGGACGGCATGGATCGGCCTCCCGCGCTACGCCCCAAAAGACGAAATCCACAGCGCGCGCCGCGGTTCCGGCTCAGCTGTCGCCGAGTTCGCCCCCGAGCTCGCCCATGGCGGACTGCAGGTAGTTCTGTTCGCCCAGGCTGCGCAGCAGGGCAAGCTGGGTTTCGAGGAAATCGATGTGTTCCTCGGTGTCGCTGAGGATGTCGGTCAGGATCTCGCGGCTGACGTAGTCCTGCGCCAGCTCGCACTGCTTGACCCCGTCCACCAGGGTGGTGCGGCCGCCGGTCTCGACGTCGAGATCGGCCTGCAGCCCCTCGCCGACGCCCTCGCCGATCTTCAGCTTGTGCAGGTCCTGCAGGTTCGGCAGGCCCTCGAGGAACAGGATGCGCTTGATGAGCTTGTCGGCGTGTTTCATCTCGCCGATCGACTCGTCGTAGGTGACCTTGCCCAGGCGGTGGTAGCCCCAGTTCTGGTACATCCGCGCGTGCAGGAAGTACTGGTTGACCGCGGTGAGCTCGTTGGTGAGCACCTGGTTCAAAAGGCGGATGATCGCCTTGTCGCCCTGCATAGCCGTCCTCCAGGGGTCACAGTCGGGCGACCGTCGCGACGCCGCGCCGTGAAGTCAAAGCCTATGTTTGCGGATGATGGCCGCCGGGCGCCTATTCGGCGGCGAAGCGCAGAGCCTCGCGGTCCTCGTCCAGCATCTTGCGCATATCGCAGACGCAGCGGGCGCACTGGGCGGCCGAATCGCAGGCCTTGAAGATCTGCGCCGGGCGGCTGGCGCCGGCGGCGATGGCGGCGCGAACGTCGCGCTCCCGAAGACCGTTGCAGTTGCAGACGTACATGGCGCGCGCGGCGGCTCCCGACTTGTGCGTGTCAGATAGCAAATTGCGAACGATTTTGCAAGTCATTCGCATCTGCGGCCTCTGTTAGCCCGGCTCACGAACCCCGCGATGGACAGTGGCGTGACAGACGGCCCGCAGAGGCGTTCTAGTCACAAAGGCCGTGCGGGGTCTGCGCGGCGAGGGACCGGCCATGCATTTCGATGCGCTGCTGCTGTCACGCCTGCAGTTCGCCTTCACCATCGCCTTCCACATCATCTTCCCCAGCTTCTCGATCGGGCTGGCGAGTTTCCTGGCGGTGCTGGAGGGCCTGTGGCTGGCGACCCGGCGCGAGGCCTTCAAGACCCTCTACCTGTTCTGGACCAAGGTGTTCGCCATCTCCTTCGGCATGGGCGTGGTGACCGGCGTGGTGATCTCCTACGAGATCGGCACCAACTGGAGCGTCTACGCCGCCAAGGCCTCGCCGGTGATCGGGCCGCTGCTGGCCTTCGAGGTGCTGACCGCCTTCTTCCTGGAATCCAGCTTCCTGGGCGTGATGCTGTTCGGCTGGAAGAAGGTGGGCCCCAGGCTGCATTTCGCGGCCACGAGCCTGGTGGCGGCGGGCACGCTCACCTCGGCCTTCTGGATCATCTCGGCCAACAGCTGGATGCAGGACCCGAGCGGCTATGTGCGCCTGGCCGACGGCTCGCTGCGGGCCGCCGACTGGGGCGCGGTGATCTTCTCGCCGACCTTCCCGCTTCGCCTCGCGCACATGGTGCTGGCGGCCTATCTGACCACCGCGCTGGCGGTCGGCGCGGCCTCGGCGTTCCGGTTGCTGAAAGCGCCCGGCGAGGCCGAGAGCGAGCTGGCGCTGAAGATGGCCATCGGCATGTTCGCTATCGTCGCCCCGCTGCAGCTCGTGGTCGGCGACGCCTCGGGCAAGCAGGTGCTGCGCGTCCAGCCGGCCAAGCTCGGCGCCATCGAGGCCTTCTGGGACACCAAGCCCGGCCAGGCCTTCCATATCGTCGCCTGGCCGGATCGCAGCGTCGCGGCCAACCGCTGGGAGATCTCCGTTCCCAAGCTCGGCAGCCTGATCACCGCCGGCTCCGTCGACGCCAAGGTGACGGGGCTGAAGGCCTTCGCGCCACAGGACCGCCCGCCGGTGGCCGTGGTGTTCTGGGCGTTCCGGGTGATGGTCGGCCTGGGCGTGGCGATGATCGGCCTGGGCGCCTGGGGCGCGGTGCTGGCCTGGCGCGGGGCGCTGGCGCGGAACCGGTGGTTCCTGCGCGGCGCGGTGGCCATGGGCCCGGCCGGCTTCGTGGCGGTGATCGCCGGCTGGACCGTGGCCGAGGTCGGCCGCCAGCCCTATGTGGTCTACGGCCTGTTGCGCACCGCCGAGGCCGTCTCGCCGGTGACCCAGGGCGAGGTCTCGGCCTCGCTGCTGGCCTTCATGGTGGTCTACGCGACCATCTTCACGGCCGGCGTGCTCTACATCTTCCGGCTGATGGCCGAGGGGCCGGCGGCGGGCGCCGCCCAGCCGCCGCCGATCGCCGTGCGGCCACCCGGCTATGCGCTGGCCGCCGCTCCGGAGGAAGACCGATGAGCCTCGACCTGCCGCTGATCTGGGCCGCGATCCTGGCTCTGGCAGTGCTGATGTACGTGATGCTGGACGGCTTCGACCTGGGCGTCGGCATCCTGTTCCCGTTCGCCGGCTCGCCGGCCGAGCGCGACACCATGATGGATACCGTCGCCCCGATCTGGGACGGCAACGAGACCTGGCTGGTGCTGGGCGGCGGCGGGCTGTTCGCGGCCTTCCCGGTCGCCTACGCAGTGGTCATGCCGGCGCTCTACGTCCCGGTGGTGCTGATGCTGCTGGCGCTGATCCTGCGCGGCGTGGCCTTCGAGTTCCGGCTGCGCGGGCGGCGGCGGGGCAAACGGGCGTGGACCGCAGCCTTCGCCGGCGGCTCAACTGCCGCCACCCTGGCGCAGGGCCTGGTGCTGGGCGGCTTCATCCAGGGCGTAACGGTGAAGGGCGGCCAGTTCGCCGGCGGCGTGTTCGACTGGCTGACGCCCTACAGCCTGCTGGTCGCCGTGGGCCTGGTCTGCGGCTACGCCCTGCTGGGCGCGACCTGGCTGATCTGGCGCACGCAGGACGAGTTGCACGGCCGCGCGCGGCGCTGGGCCTGGAAGGCGCTCTTCGCCACCGGCCTGCTGCTGGCGGCGGTCAGCCTCGCCACCCTCTTCGTCCACGGGCAGGTGGCGGCGCGCTGGGGCTGGACTGGCCACGGCTTCGACCTCGCCCGGCTGGCGCGCCTGGCGCCGATCCCGCTGGTGGGCGTGCTGGGCGTGGCGATCGTGGCGACCGGCCTGAGGCGCGGCGCGCACGCCTGGCCGTTCCTGGGGACGCTTGTGGTGTTCTTCTCCGGCTATCTCGGCCTGGCGGCGGGCTTCTTCCCGGACATCGTCCCCTATGGCCTGACCTTCCGCCAGGCGGCCAACGCCGACAATGCGCTGGGGCTGCTGCTGGCGGGCGGCGCGATCCTGCTGCCGGCGATCATCGGCTACAGCCTGTGGGTCTACTGGATCTTCCGCGGCAAGGTGAGCGGCGATGCGGGCTATCATTGAAGGCCCGCCGGAGCCGGGTGCGCCGCGCGGACCGCTGTGGAAGCGGCTGGCCTGGTTCTTCGGGATCGCGCTGGGGGCCATGACCATCACGGCCACGGTCGCTTACGGTCTCCGAGCCCTCCTCCGATAATCCGGGCGTCCCGGCGGAGGGGGGGATCCATGCGAGGCCCGGGACAAAGATCCGCCTCGGCTTGGGTCCCGGCTTTCGCCGGGACGGCCGGTGTGTATGAAGGGCCCATGGCCGAGCCGCCCTGCCGCCTCTACCTGATCACCCCGCCGCGCCTGGACGACCTGGCGGGGTTCGGGCGTGTGCTGGCGGGCGCGCTGGACGCCGGCGACGTGGCGGCGCTGCAGATCCGACTGAAGGACCAGCCCGACGCGGTGGTTGCCGCCGCGGTCGACGTGCTCATGCCCATCGCCCAGGCGCGCGGCGCGGCCGTGATCCTCAACGACCGGCCCGACCTGGCCGCGCGGCTGGGCTGCGACGGCGTCCATGTGGGCCAGGACGATGCGCCGCTCAGCGAAGCGCGGCGGATCATGGGCAAAGAGGCGATGATCGGCGTCACCTGTCACGACAGCCTGCACCTGGCCATGGAGGCGGCCGAGGGCGGCGCGGACTATGTCGCCTTCGGCGCCTTCTTCCCGACGACCACCAAGGACGCTTCCACCCGCGCCGACCCGGAGCTGCTGAGCGGCTGGCAGGCGGACATGGTCGTCCCCTGCGTGGCCATCGGCGGGATCACGGTCGCGACGGCCCGGGAGCTGGCCCGCGCCGGCGCCGACTTCCTGGCGGTCTCGGCGGGCGTCTGGAGCCACGCCGACGGCCCGGCCGCGGCGGTCGCGGCCTTCAACGCCGAGATGGCGCTTGGCGTGGGCGAGCGTGGGGACTAGGTTCCGCGCCCGCTGAAGACGCCCCACCGAGATCTTTCACACCGTGAGCACCCAATCCGCCCTCCTGAAGGTCATGAGCGACGCCGCGCGCAAGGCGGCGCGTGGCCTGAACCGCGACTTCGGCGAGCTGGCCGAACTGCAGGTGGCCAAGAAGGCGCCGGCCGACTTCGTCTCCGCCGCCGACCTGAAGGCCGAGCAGACCCTGTTCGAGGCGCTGGCCAAGGCGCGGCCCGGCTACAGCTTCCTGGGCGAAGAGCGCGGGATGATCGAGGGCACCGACAAGACCCACACCTGGATCGTCGACCCACTGGACGGCACCACCAACTTCCTGCACGCCATCCCGCACTTCGCGATCAACATCGCGCTCGAGCGCGAGGGGACGGTGGTGGCCGCCCTGACCCACAACCCGGTCACCAACGAGACCTTCTGGGCCGAGAAGGGCAAGGGCGCCTTCGTCAACGACAAGCGCCTACGGGTCGCCGCCCGCACCCGGCTGGACGAGGCGGTGCTGGCCACCGGCATCCCGTTCATGGGTCACGGCCAGCACGCGACCTTCCTGAAGGAGCTGCACCAGATCACCCAGCGGGTGGCGGGCGTGCGCCGCTTCGGCGCCGCGGCCCTGGACCTGGCCTGGGTGGCGGCCGGCCGCTTCGACGGCTTCTGGGAGCGCGACCTGAACGCCTGGGACGTGGCCGCGGGCGTGCTGCTGGTCGCCGAGGCCGGCGGCCGGGTCACCGACGCCGAGGGCGGCGAGGAGGTGCTGACCAAGGGTTCGATCTGCGCCGGCAACCTGGACATCCACCCGCTGCTGCTGGAGCGGCTGAAGGCGGCGGCGAAGTAGCCCTTCCGCGCCGGTCCGGCTAGGTCCGGTCGAACACCATCACATTCGGCTTGGCGCGGCCGGGGATGCGCACCGTCATCGTCAAGGTCTTGCGGTCGGCCGAGAGCCCGACCTCCTGGACGACCGACACCTTGCCGGCGGCCTTGTCGGTGATCACCAGGTTGCGCGCGCCCACCCACCGGGCCGCGGTGGTGGCGCCCTGGGCCCCGCCCGGCCCCGCCTTGGGGTGATCCTTGCCGTCGAATTCCAGATTCCTCGTCACGTGCTGGGAGGGCGTCGTGAAGGTGAGGCCGTCGCCCTTGAACGCCGTCACCTGCATCGAATAGGGCGAGTTCATCGTCTCCTTGATGCTCTGCCAGTCCCCGACGATGCCCGATCCCGCGCCCACGCGCCGGTAGACATAGTCCATGCTGAGCCCCGGACCTTCCGCGTCCATTTGGCGGAAGTAGTCGGTGAGCGTGCGGCCGTCTTTCGAGAGTTTCCAGGTCGCCTTGAGCTGCAGCCGGCCGCCGTCCTCGCGCTGGACGATCCAGGTGTCGGGCGCCTCGGCCTTCACCGACAACAGGGTCGTGCCGTAGCCCGGCTGGAAGGTCCCATCCGCCGAGACCGTCTCGACGGCCCCGCCGAAGTCGAAGGCGTATTTGTCGCCCGCGCGCCGCACCTTCATCTCGTCGGGCAGCCGGGTCTTCGAAGGATTGAGCTTCCACGCGCCGATGAACGGGCTTTCCGCCGCCCACGCCACGCCCGTCGTCAGGCAGGCCGCCAGGCAAGCCGCCGGCAGGATCCTCACAATCGGCTTGGCCACACAGACCTCCCTCGCCCGTCCCGAACGCAGAGAACCATGTTGCGCGGGACCACCGCAGCGGACCCGCGCCCCGCTGCCAGCGGTCGAGTCCGCTCGACAATCGGCAGACCCGGGACGACCGGCGGCCAAGGATGCGTTGACCGACGGCTCGCCGACGCCGCACTGTCATGAGGCCTAGCTAGGGGAGGGCTCATGGACATCACCCGCCGGACCTTCGGGGTCTCGGCCGCCGCCGCGGCCGCCGCATCCGCCCTGCCCGCCATACCCTCGCGAGCCTGGGCCATGCCGCCATCGATGGGTTTTCGGAAGACGCCGCTGGTCATCGCCCACCGGGGCGCGAGCGGGGAGCGGCCGGAATCGACGCTGCTGGCCTTCCGCCAGGCGATCGCCGAGGGCGCCGACTTCATCGAGCCGGACCTGGAGGTGACCAAGGACGGCCACCTGGTGGTGCGCCACGAGAACGAGATCTCCCAGACCACCGACGTCGCCCAGCGGCCGGAGTTCGCCGCGCGCAAGACCACCAAGTCGGTGCAGGGGACGCAGGTGACCGGCTGGTTCACCGAGGACTTCACCCTGGCGGAGCTGAAGTCGATCCGCTGCCGCGAGCGGCTGCCCAAGCTGCGGCCCGGCAGCGCCGCCTATGATGGCCGCGAACAGGTCCCGACCTACCAGGAGGTGATCGACCTGGCGAAGGCCGAGAGCGCGCGGCTGAAGCGGCCGATCGGCACCTATCCCGAGCTGAAGCACGCCAGCCATTTCGAGGCGCTGGGCCTTCGGATGGAAGGCCGGCTGGCCGACATCCTGAAGAAGAACAACCTCGACAGCGAGACCGCGCCGGTCTTCATCCAGTGCTTCGACGTCCTGCCGCTGAAGACCATGAAGACCCTGGTGAAGTGCCAGCGCATCCAGCTGGTTTCGCCGCAGGGCGCGCCGACCGACCAGAAGACGCCCTATAAGGAGATGGTCTCCGCCAGCGGCATGCAAGCCATCGCCCAGTACGCCCACGGCGTGGGGCCGGACTGGTCGATGGTGATCCCGACGGTGGACGGCGGCCTGGGCCCGGCGACGGCCCTGGTGAAGGACGCCCACGCCGCGGGCCTGGCGGTGCATCCCTGGACGGTGCGGGCGGAGAATTTCTTCCTGCCGCCCAAGCTGCGCAACGGGACCGACCCGGCCGCCCACGGCGACGTGGACGCGGTCTACCGGGCCCTGCTCGCCTCGGGGATCGACGGCCTGTTCAGCGACTTCCCGGGCCTCTGGGCCAAGGTGCGTGGATGAGGCGGCTGCTCATCCTGGCGCTGCTCGGCCTGGCGAGCGCGGCGCAGGCCCAAGCGCCCACCCGCCAGCCGCTGGCGGTGATCCCGGTGACGCCCGGCAAGACCGTCGACCGCGTCGAGACCACGCGGGTGGACTTCGCGCCGGGCCAGGCGATGCCGACCCACAAGCACACCGTGCCGGTGATCTGCTTCATCGCTGAGGGCGCGTTCAAGACGAAGATCGGCGATGCGCCCGAGCGCCTGGCGGCCACGGGTACGACCACCTACGAGCCGCCCGGCGTCACCATCCACTATTTCAAGAACGCCTCAGCCACGGCGCCGGCCCGCCTGCTCTGCGCCTCCCTGGCCGGCGCGGCGGACAAGACGCTGAACGTCATGCTCCCGCCGGAACCGATCCCCTAGGCCGCCTCGCCGAACTGCAGGGCCGCCAGCCGGGCGTAGAGGCCGTTCTTGGCCACCAGCTCGTGGTGGGTGCCTTCCTCGACCACGCGGCCCTCGTCCAGGACCACGATGCGGTCGGCCTTCAGCACGGTGGCCAGGCGGTGGGCGATGACCAGGGTGGTGTGGCCGACCATGGCCTCGTCGAGCGCCTTCTGCACGGCCCGTTCGTTCTCGGCGTCGAGCGCGCTGGTGGCTTCGTCGAGCAGCAGGATCGGCGCGTGGCGGACCAGCGCGCGGGCGATGGCCAGGCGCTGGCGCTGGCCGCCGGAGAGGCTGCGGGCGCGCTCGCCGACCGGGGTGTCGATCCCTTCGGGCAGGGCGGCCAGGAAGCCCTCGGCCTGGGCGGCGCGCACGGCGGCGTCGATGTCCTGGCGGCTCGCGTCCTCGCGGCCGAAGCGCACATTGTCCAGGGCCGAGCCGGAGAACAGCGGGCTGTCCTGGGCGACGAGCGCCATTCGGGCGCGCACCTCGGCCGGCGCGGCGTCGCGGATGTCGATCCCGTCCACCAGCACCCGGCCGGCCTGCGGATCGTAGAAGCGCAGCAGCAGGCGGAAGACCGTGCTCTTGCCCGCGCCGGACGGGCCGACCAGGGCGACCCGCTCGCCGGGCTTCACGCTCAGGGTCAGGCCCTTCACCGCCGGCAGGTCCGGGCGGCCGGGGTAGGCGAAGGTGACGTTCTCCAGCCGCACTTCGCCGCGGGCCGGTTCGGGCAGGACGATCGGATGGCTGGGCGCGGCGATGCCGGGCCGGGCGGCCAGCAGCTCGGAGACCCGCTCCATGGCGCCGGCCGCCTTCTGCACGTCGCCCCAGGTTTCGCCCAGCGCGCCCATGGCGCTGGCGGTCATCACCGCCAGGATCACGAACTGCAGCAGGACGCCCCAGGTCATCTCGTGGTTCAGAGCCGCGGCGACTCCCAGCCAGAAGATCCAAACCACCCCGCCGAAGATCAGGGTGATCACCGCCGCCGTCATCATCGCCCGGGCCCGCATGCGTCGCAGCGAGGTGGAGAACGAGGTCTCCACCGCCTGGCCGAACCGCCCGGCCGCGGAGGCTTCGCGCCCGAAGGCCTGGACGATCTCGAGCGCGTCCAGGGTCTCGCCGGCCGTGCCGACGGCGGCGGCGAATTGGTCCTGGGTCGAGGCGGTCAGCGCCCGAACCCGGCGGCCGAACAGGAACAGCGGCGCGATCACCACCGGCAGGGTGACCAGCACCAGCAGGGTGAGCCTGGGGCTGACGATCACCATCAGGACCAGGCCGCCGGCCATCATCAGGGTGTTGCGCAGCGCCACCGAGATCGAGGTGGTGAGCAGGTTCTCGACGATCTGGATGTCGGTGGTGAGCCTGGACAGCACCTCGCCGGTGCGGGTCATCAGGAAGAAGGCGGGGTCCAGCGTCAGGATGTGGGCGTAGACCGCCTTCCTGAGGTCGGCGACGATCCGCTCGCCCAGCTTGGTGACGAAGTAGTAGCGGAGCGCCGAGGACAGCGCCAAGGCCAGCGCGATGGCGCCCAGCAGCCAGAAGTAGGGCGCGACGCCGCGCCCGGTCTGAGCCACGGCGGCCGGGCCGGTCAGGTGATCCATCACCAGGCGCGCGCCGCCGGTGAGCCCCAGGCTGGTGGCCGCCGCGGTGACCAGGAAGACGCCGGCCGCCGCCGCATCCAGCCGGTGACCGGCGACGAACGGGATCAGGTGGCCGAGCGCACGGATGTTGCGGCTCTTGCCCCGGCGCTGGGCGGCTTCGGCGAGGTTCTGGGCGAGCGCCTGTCCCGTGGTCGGCCGGCCTTCCGCCGGCGCGTCCGAAGCCGATTCACTCATAAACCCTGGCCTGGCAATTTGGGACGCTCACACCTTGCATTTCGGACGACGTTTCTCTATACGCCGCGCTTCCTTCGAGGCTGGCCCTTCACGAGCGGCCTTCGACCTTCCGCCGCTTCCTTATGTCAGGCGCTGACCCGATGAAACAAGACACCCATCCGGACTATCACTTCATCACCGTGGTGATGACGGACGGCACGACCTACCAGACCCGTTCCACCTACGGGAAGGAAGGCGCCACCCTGAACCTCGACATCGACCCGAAGACCCATCCGGCGTGGACCGGCGGCGGCCACCAGATGATGGACCGCGGCGGGCGCGTGTCGCGCTTCAACGCCAAGTTCGGCGGCTTCACCCGCAAGTAGACTGGCGCCGGTCAGCCGGCGAACGCGCTATCCCAAATCAAAACGCCGCGGGGAGCGATCTCCGCGGCGTTTTGCAATGTCCGGGATTCTTCCTCTCCCCCGCGAAGCGAGAGGGAGAGGGTGGGGAGAGGGCCGGCGCCGCTATCACCCTCTCCTCGATCCTCTCCCTCTGTCGCTGCGCTCCGGGGAGAGGAGGAAAGGCTCAGCTGCCGAAGGCGCTCTTCAGCCGGTCGAGTTGCGAGAGCACCGAATGCGGCGCCTCGACCACCTCGTCCTCGACATACATGCGCCGGTCGAGGTGGCGGACCCGCTCATAGAGCCGCTCGGAGCGGTCCAGCAGGGTGTTGAGTTCGCTGGGCAGGCCCTCGGCCTCGCCGGAATTGCGGCAGACCTCGGCGGCGGCCAGGCGATAGCGGTCCTCGCAGGCGGCGTCGGGGGGCATGTCGCCCTCGCGCACGGCGCGCTGGACCAGGAGCCACGAGGCCACCTGCATCAGCCGCGTGGTCAGCCGCATGCTCTCGGCCGCATAGGCCAGCGCCGCGCTGCGCGACAACAGCTTGGAGGCCTGGCGGCCCGCGCCGTCCAGATAGGTCGCGGTTTCCTCCACGAGGTCCATGCCTTCCTGGAAGGTGCGCTGGAACAGCTCCGAACGGGCGAAGTCGCGGATCACCTCGGCGCGCCAGGGATTCGCCACGGATTGGGACGGGGCTTTCAAGTCGCTCATCGGATGCTCAACCTACACTCAGCTCGACGCGGCGTCGCGGAAAACCCTCCGTGCAACGCCCATGCCAGCCCCAACCGCGCCCGCATCCGGGCCAATTCGCCACAGCCGCCAAGCAAGCCCCGAAATCTGGACCATTTTAGGCCGGGGCCGTCCCGCCTCAGCACGGCCCTCAGCTTTGCCGGGCCCCGAACAGGGCGTCGGCGGCGGCGCGGCCGGCTTGCTTGCGGTCGATCTGGGCCTGGCAGCGGGCGATCTCCGAGCGCAGGATCTCGATTCGCTCTTCCAGCTCGGCGAAGCCGAACAGCTCCAGGTCCTCGCGGGTCGCTTCGATCAGGCGCTGCCCGCGGCCGATGCGGACTTCAGCAGGCTCTTCCATGAAGGGGCCTCCCTTTCCGGTTCCCCGATAGGGCGCTATCTGACCGCGCACGCCGCCAAAGCGCAAGTTTTGGGGGCCTACGCCCCTTTCCGCCGCCTCATGCGCCCTGGAGCTTCGCCCATGACCGAGATGATGACCGCCATCGCCGTCGAGGGGGGCAAGGGCCCCGCCGAAGCGCTGAAGCCGGTGCGGATCCCCCGTCCGGAGCCGAAGGACGGCCAGATCCTGATCAAGGTGCGCGCCGCCGGCGTCAACCGGCCGGACATCCTGCAGCGGCTGGGCGGCTATCCGCCGCCGCCCGGGGCGCCGGACACCATGGGCCTGGAGGTGGCGGGCGAGGTGGTGATCGGGGCCGGGCGCTGGAAGGCCGGTGACAAGGTCTGCGCCCTGCTGGGCGGCGGCGGCTATGCGGAATACGCCGTCTGCGACGCGCGCCACGCCCTGCCGATCCCGCCGGGGCTGGATTTCGTCCAGGCCGCGGGCCTGCCGGAGACGGTGTTCACGGTCTACGCCAACGTCTTCGAGCACGGGGCGCTGAAACCCGGCGAGACCCTGCTGGCGCACGGGGCCACGTCCGGCATCGGCACCACGGCGATCCAGATGGCCAAGGCGCACGGCGCCAAGGTGATCGCCACCGCCCGCGGCGCCGACAAGGCCGAGACCGCGCGCAAGCTGGGCGCCGATGTGGCGGTGGACGCCAAGACCGAGGACTTCGCCGAGGTCGCCAAGCGCGAGGGCGGCGCCGACGTCGTGCTCGACATGGTCGGCGGCGACTATTTCGCCAAGGACCTCGACGCCCTGAACACCGCCGGGCGGATCGTCTTTATCGCCAGCCTTGGCGGCGCAGAGGTCACCCTGCCGATCTTGCGGATCATGCAGAAGCGCGCGGTGGTCACCGGCTCGACGCTGCGTCCACGCCCCGCCGACGAGAAGGCGCGCCTGGCCGCGGCGGTCGAGGCCGTGGTCTGGCCCTGGATCGCCGCCGGCAAGGTGGCCCCCCAGGTCGACGCGACCTTCCCGCTGAGCGAGGCCGCCAAGGCCCACGCCCACCTGGAGGGCGGCGCCCACGTGGGCAAGATCATCCTGGTCGCCGACCCCGCCTGAGGGCGTCCCTCCTGACGGCGCCGTGTCGCCACCCTGGGTTTCAGTCGAACCCGGTTCTTTATTCCTTCTGGCACACTGGAATTTTGAAAATGCCCGAATAAAGACATAAATAACCGTGGTTTTGACCAAACCGTGTTTTCGAAAATAGGTTGTAAAATAGGCGATCCGGTGTTGACGCCCCCGTACGGCTGAGCCAGTGGGAAAGAAAAACAGGTCTCTCGTTTTTCAAGTCCATTCACGCCCGCCAAGGGTCGTTGGGGAGGTTCAATTGAACACCAAGGTTCGCCTTCTGGCGTCCGGCGCCGCTTTGCTCGCCGCCGCGCTCAGCACATCCGTCCATGCCCAGACCGCGGCCAAGCCCGCCGTGGCGGCCGCCGCGGGCGGCGCCACCATCGAAGAGCTGGTGGTCACCGCCGAAAAGCGCAGCCAGAACCTGCAGGACGTGCCGGTGGCCATCTCGGCCTTCACCTCGGAGAAGCGCGACCTGCTGGGCATCACGTCGATCCAGGACATGACCAACTTCACCCCGGGCCTGGAGTACACCAGCGCCAACGACCGCAACTCGCTGCGCGGCGTAGCCCGCCTGTCCAATGCCCAGGCGCTGTCGATCCCGGTGGCGGTCTATGACGACGGGATATTCACCACCTCGACGGTGACCGCGGGCAAGGCGCCGATCTTCACCGACCGGGTGGAAGTGCTGCGGGGCCCGCAGGGCACCCTCTATGGCCGCAACTCGCTGGGCGGGGCGATCAACGTCATCTCCAAGAAGCCGACGGAGGATCCGTACGCGGAAATCCGGGCCACCCTGGGCAACTATGGCTACAGCCGGCTGGAAGCCGCGGTTTCGGGCCCGCTGGCTCCCGACCTGCAGTTCCGCCTAGCCGGCAGCTGGGAGAAGCAGCGCGACGGCTACTTCACCAACGTGGTCCCGGGCATGCCGTCAGAAGGCAATGTGATCGACCAGTACTACATCGAAGGCCAGCTTCAGGCGAAGTTCGGCGACCACATGGACGGCTGGATCAAGGGCTACATCACCGGCTGGAACAACGGCGCCGGCGGCCCCGGGGCGCGGGCCCAGTACACCACCGGCCAGATCAACCTCGCCGAGTTCAACGGCGGGAGCCAGAACATCAACGCCGGCTTCGGCTGCGCGCCCGGCGGCGTGGTGGCCAACCTGGTCAACGCCAACCCGATGGGCTGCGTGAACCCGGCCAACAGCGATCCGCGCAAGTTCGCCACCAACTTCGCCCAGACGGTGTCGCTGGACGACACCTACGGAATTTCGGCGAACCTGACCTATCACTTCGACAGCTTCGACGTGAAGTTCATGGGCGGGCTGCTGAACTACCACTACACGCTGGACTCCGATAACACCTCGACGCTCGGCGGGGCGATCACCTCGTTCCAGGTCCCGATCGCGCCGTTCAACCCGGCCGCCCCGGTGGCGGCGCAGCCCTGCGCGGCGACCAACCTGGTGGCGCCGGGCGCCTGCACCCCGATCACCGTCTCGCCGCTGCAGTTCTCGACCTATCAGGAGAGCTACCGCAACTTCAGCGACGAGATCGACTTCGCCTCGACCGGCAACGGGCCGTTCCAGTGGATCGGCGGCCTCTACTACTACAAGCAGGATGTCGCCCAGCCGGTGTTCACCACCAACCCGGGCCAGGCCGCCCTCGACGGAGTGATCACGCCGGCCGTCCCGGCCATCACCGGCCCGGTGAGCGGCGACTTCCAGCGCCGGCTCTATGACGACCGTCCGGAGACCAAGGTCGAATCCTACGCCGCCTTCGGCCAGATCGACTGGAAGTTCACCGACACCCTGAAGCTGACCCTGGGCGCGCGCTACAATCACGACCAGGAGACCGGTTCGGAAGCGGTGCGGGTGATCTGCTACGCCGCCGCCGCCTGCCTGAACGGCTCGGCGCCGGAACTGCTCGGATCCTTCACCCCGCCGGTGGACGTGACGTCCTTCGTCGTCTGGGGCCCGACGCAGGGCGCGCCCGCGCCGGCCGGCGTGGTGGCGAACGGCAAGCCGGGCGGCGTCACCTTCACGCCCGACGGCTTCGCGCACCGCAACTACGACGCCACCTGGGACGCCTGGACCGGCACCGCCGGCCTGCAGTGGGATCCGTCGCCCGGCACCATGATGTACGCCCGCTACAGCCGCGGCTACCTGATGGGCGGCTTCAACGTCGGCGTGACCAGCACGCTCGGCGAATTCCCCGAGACCCAGCCCGAGTTCGACAACGACTACGAGATCGGCCTGAAGAAGGACTTCTTCAACCGCACCCTGCAGGTCGACCTGGCGCTGTTCTACGAAGACCTGCGCGGCTACCAGGCGCCGCTGTCGGTGGTGTCCCAGTCGGGCGGCCTGGCGGTCAGCCAGAGCGAGTACCTGAACATCCCGCGCGCGGTGAGCCAGGGCGTGGAGCTGGAGACCAACTGGGCGCCGATCGAGCACCTGAACATCCTGTTCAACTACTCCTTCGACGACGCCAAGATCACCAAGCTGACCGGGATCGTGGACCCCAACGACCCCGAGGCCCAGGCGGCGGGCGCCAAGCCGCTCACCGCGTTGACCGCCTGCGCCAGCGCGTCCACGCCGCTCTGCGACGTGAACACCGGCCTGGTGCAGCGCGCGCAGGACCTCAGCGGCAACGCCATGCCGCAGAACGCGCGCAACAAGGTGGCCCTGGCCGTCACCTATGCGATCGAGTTCGAGGGGGGCACCCTGACCCCGGAGGCCAGCTACATCTGGCGCGACAAGCAGTACTCGACGATCTTCCAGCGGTCGTACAACGAATCCCCCTCCTGGGATCAGACGGACCTGCGCCTGACCTGGAAGGACAAGGACAACCGCTACTCGATCATCGGCTACGTGAAGAACGTGTTCGACCAGCTTGGCTACGACGGCGGCGCGTCTGCGACCCGCCTCACCGGGATCTACTCGGCCTCGACGATCGCGGCGCTGGGCATGACCCGGGGCCTGCCCGGGAACCTGCCCGGCACCTTCAACGCCGTGCAGCGCAACGCGTCGTTCAACGGCCTCGACGTCACCTATCCGCTGACCCCGCCGCGCACCTTCGGCGTGGAATTCCAGTACCGCTTCTAGGAGGGCTCTCGCCCGATCCGAGGCCGGAAGGCGCGTCCGAAAGGGCGCGCCTTCTGCGTTTAGGGCGTAAATGCATGAAGGCGGATATGTGGCCGCCATGCCAACCTTTGGAATATTGCGGCCCCGAAAGGGCCAAAAACCGTTGACGCTGCCGTAGGCCTCCCGCAGTTTCACCGCAGAACATGATCGGGTGACCCTGGTTCTCGCCTCGGAACACCTGACTGAGCCGCCCAAATGGCGCGGCAGGGAGGACTGAATGGGGGCAAGGGGCGGCTTCCAGGCCGGGCGTGCGGGCGTCAACCCGTCATGCCGTGCGTGGAGCTGTGCGCGCCACCCAGACGTCCATCCCGCAAGACTGAACCAAATCCAAAGCGCCCGCGGCCCTGGCCCGCGGACCTGTCGTCGCCGAAAATTCATTTAGATTTATCAAGGGCCTAACCGGCCATTGGGGAGGATAAGTTGCAACACAAGGCTCGCCTTCTGGCATCCAGCGCCCTGCTGATCGCCGCTGCCCTGGGCTCGTCGGCCCACGCGCAGGTCAAGTCCGCCACCAACGCCGCCGCAGCCGCGGCCGCCGGGGCCGGCAACACCATCGAAGAGCTGGTGGTCACCGCCGAAAAGCGCAGCCAGAGCCTGCAGGACGTGCCGGTCGCCATCACGGCGTTCAGCTCGCAGACCCGCGACCTGGTGGGCATCAACTCCATCCAGGACCTGACCAACTTCACGCCGGGCCTGAACTATTCCTCGGGCAACGACCGCAACTCGATCCGCGGCGTCGGCCGTCTGACCAACTCCCACCCCATCGCCAACGCCGTGGCCCTCTACGACGACGGCGTGTTCAGCTCGTCCACGGTGCCGGCCGGCAAGACGCCAATCTACACCGACCGGGTGGAAGTGCTGCGGGGCCCGCAGGGCACCCTCTACGGCCGGAACTCCATCGGCGGCGCGATCAACGTGATCTCCAAGCGCCCGACGGAAGACCCCTACGCCGAAATCCGCGGCGTGATCGGGAACTACGGCTACAACCGCCTGGAAGCGGCGGTCTCCGGCCCGCTGGCGCCGGACCTGCAGTTCCGTCTGGTCGGCAGCTGGGAGAAGCAGCGCGACGGCTACTTCACCAACATCGTCCCCGGCATGCCTTCGGAAGGCAATGTGATCGACCAGTGGGAACTGGAAGGTCAGTTGCAGGGCAAGGTCTCCGACAAGTTCGATTTCTGGGGCAAGGCCGAACTGATCGGCTGGAACAACGGCGGCGGCGGCCCCGGCGCCCGCAACGGCTATTCGACCGCGCCCTTCAACTTCGGTGAGTTTGCGGCGCTGTCGCCCAGCGCCGGCTTCGCCTGCGCGCCCGGCGGCGTGGTCAGCAATGTGGTGAACACCTCGCCGCTCGGCTGCGTGAACCCGGCCAGCCGCAACCCGCGCGACTTCGCGTCGAACTACGCCCAGTCGGTCTCCCTGGATGACACCTATGTCATCACCTTCCAGGGCACCTATCACATGGACGGCGCCGACCTGAAGTACATCGGCGGCGGCAGCAAGTACCACTACACCCTGCAGACCGATAACGGCGGCGGCTCGATCAGCTCGTTCACGATCAATCCGGGCGCGGTCGACCCGCTGCTGGCCCTGAACACCTCGACCCAGCCCTGCCCGCTATCGAACGCCTTCGTGGCGCCGGGCAGCTGCGCCGGCCTGACGGTGTTCCCGGAGAACATCCAGACCTACCAGGAAGACTTCCTGAACTACAGCCACGAGTTCAACCTGACCTCGACTGGCAATGGCCCGTTCCAGTGGCTGGCCGGCCTCTACTACTATCGTGAGCACATCATCCAGCCGGTGTTCCAGACCGAGCCGCAGCAGCCGCAACTGAATCCTGGCTCGGCGGTGCAGATCGGCGCGGCGCAGGACTTCATGAACCGCACCTTCGACGACCGGCCGGACATGCAGGACGAGTCCTACGCGGTCTTCGGCCAGATCGACTGGAAGTTCACCGACACCCTGAAGACGACGCTCGGCATTCGCTGGAGCCACGACCACGAGTTCGGCTCCGAATCCGGCCGCGACGTCTGCTTCGCCACCGTGCTCTGCGGCAGCACGCCCCAGCTGTTCGGCCAGTTCTCCTTCCCGCTCGACCTGACCCCGCTGGGCGTGTTCTTCAGCGGCGGCCTGCCGTCGGGCGTGGTGAAGACCCCGGGAAGCAACGCCGGCGGCGTGACCTTCACGCCGGACGGCTTCGGTCACCGCTCCTACGACGGCTCCTGGTCGGCGACGACCGGCACGGCCGGCCTGCAATGGGATCCGGAACCGGGCACCATGATGTATGCCCGCTACAACCGCGGCTACAAGCAAGGCGGCTTCCAGGTCGGCGCCGTGGCCTTCGGGGGCCAGTTCCCCGAGACCAACCCGGAGCACATGAACGACTACGAGGTCGGCATCAAGAAGGACCTCTTCAACCGCACCCTGCAGATCGACCTGGCCCTGTTCTACTATGACTACCTGGGCCTGCAGGCCCCGTTGACGGTGATCAACAACACCGGCGCGATCGCGGCGAGCCAGAGCATCTTCCTCAACGTGCCCAAGTCCTACAGCGAGGGCGCGGAGCTGGAGGCGACCTGGGCGCCGATCGACAAGCTGCGGATCCTGTTCGACTATTCCTTCAACCCGACCGGCATCAAGACGCTCTCGGGCATCATCGACCCGGCCGACCCCCTGGCCGTGCAGCCCGGCGCCAAGCCGCTGGTGGGCGGCGCGCTCGTGCCCTGCACGAGCTCCAACGCCGCCGTGCCGGGCGGCAACGTGCTCTGCGACACCAACACGGGCTTCGTGGAACGGCCGCAGAACATGAAGGGCAACGTCCTGCCGAACGCCACCCGCAACAAGGTGGCGATCAACATCCTCTACACCTTCGACACCGAGATCGGCTCGATCATCCCCTCGGTCGACTACCTGTGGCGCGACAAGCAGTACTCGGGCATCTTCAAGCGCGACTACTACGCCTCGCCGTCCTGGGATCAGGTGGACGCCCGCATCACCTGGAAGTCGAAGAACGACAAGTTCACGGCCATCGCCTACATCAAGAACGCCTTCAACCGCCTGGGTTACGACAGCGGCGCCGGCGCGAGCCGCCAATCGGGCCTCTTCCCGCTGGCGACCATCGCGGCGGCGAACGGGGCGATCACCCCCGGGGCGACCTCCACGCCCGCCTCGACCAACGGCGGCGTGCCTGGCCTGATCCAGTCCGGCGTCCTCACCGGCTTCGGGCCTGGCGGCATCACCCAAAGCTTCCCGCTGACCCCGCCGCGGACCTTCGGGATCGAACTGCAGTACAAGTTCTGATCGGTCCTTCGGACCGAAGAGCCGGGGGCGCGCCGCAAGGCGCGCCCTTTGCTTTTGGGGGATCGTCCGGCGGCGGGCCAATCTGTCTACGATGTAAGGTAAATGCCGTTGACGCCTCTGTGAGCCTCCCTCACGGTCGATGACCAGGACGCGGGAACGGCGTGGGAGGATAAGGATGGAGAGCGGCGAGATCCGGCGAGGCCGCCGAGCGTGAGCCCGCCGCGGACGCCGCCTGTCGGTCTCGTCGGCCGCGTCGGCTACGGCGCCGGTTCCATCGCCCTCGGCATCGCGATCTATGTGCTGTCGGCCTCGGTCGTGCAGCTCTACTTCAACCGGGTGCTGGGCATTCCCGCGATCTGGGTCGGCACGGCGTTCCTCGCGTCCCTGGCCATCGATGCGGTGGCGGACCCCCTGATCGGCCAGTGGAGCGACAACTTCCGCTCGCGCCTGGGCCGGCGACATCCCTTCATGTACGCCGCGGCGGCGCCGGCGGCGATGCTGTTTTTCCTGCTTTGGCACGCGCCGGCCGGCCTCAGCCCATCGGCCCTGTTCGCATTCTCCGTGGTCGTCCTGCTTGCCGTGCGGCTGGCGCTGTCGTTCTACGAGATCCCCTCCAACGCGCTCGCGCCCGAGCTGGCCCCCGACTACGACAAGCGCACGGGCCTCCTCGCCTGGCGCTGGTTCTTCCTGGTGTTCGCCGCCGCGGCCATGGAGTTCCTGCTGCAGAGCGTCTACCTGAAGCAGGACGCCTCCAATCCGCTGGGGGTGATGAACAAGGCGCGCTACGCCGACTTCGGCGCCATGTGCAGCGTGGTGATCTTCGTCTGTATCCTGATCTCCTCGGCGACGACCCACAGCCGGATTCGCTATCTGCACAGCCCGCCGGCCCGGCGGATCCGCCTCGGCGACACCCTGCGCGAGGTGGCCAGCGCGATCCTCAACCCCTCGCTGCTAACCGTCCTCCTGGCCAGCGTGCTGGGCGGCGCCGCCTACGGCGTCACCTCCAGTCTTTCGATCATCTTCTACCTCGACCTCTGGGGCCTCACGCCGCAGTTGATCGGCCTGCTGGCCATCGCGCTGCTCGTGGCCTCGATCCTGGGTGTGTTCACAGCACCGGCCGTCTCGCAGCGGTTCGGCAAGAAGCGATCGATGATCGCCCTCTTCGCGGCCTCGCTGGTGATCCAGCTCACGCCGGTCTCGCTGACGCTGCTGGGCCTGATGCCGCCCAACAGGTCGCCAGCGGTGTTCTGGATCCTGTTCGCCAGCGTGCTCGGGACCTACATCCTGGTGCTGATGGGCTATGTGATCATCTCCTCGATGATCGCCGACGTGGCCGAGGACCAGGCGGTGCGCGCCGGATCGCGCCCGGAAGGGGTGGTGTTCGCCGCCAATGGCCTGGTGGTGAAGCTGAACGCCGGCGTCGGCGCCTTCCTGGCGAGCGTGCTGATGACGCTCGTCCACTACCCGAAGGGCGCGGCTCCGGGCACGGTGCCGGCCGACGTCATCCGCCATCTGGCCATGATCTACCTGCCGACTGTCGCGGTGCTGAGCGGCGGCTCGATCCTGGTGCTCACCCTCTACAAGATCGACCGCGAGACCCATGAGCGGAACCTGGAGCGGCTGCGCGAGATGGCCGCCGTCGCCGAGGCCGAGCCGCCGCCGCTCTAGCGGGAGAAGATCCCCATCAGGAGCGGCCGGGCGAAGACCGCCGGCGCCGCCTTGGGCTTGACGCCCGGCACCCAGTGGCCGAGCTCGGCGCCGGCGTTGATGGTGGCGTTCAGCATCTGGGCCGCCAGGAACGGGTCGACCGGCCGGAGCGAGCCCTCGGCGATGCCGTCGGAGATCATCGAGCCGAAACGGTCGCTGACCTTGTCGAACTGCTGCACCATCTGGCGGCGTATCGCCTCCGGCAGGGCGGTGAGCGCCGATGAGCGCAGCAAAGGTCCGTGCTCGGAGAGCTGGTATTCCGCGAGCGTCGCCGCGGCGCTGGCGATCCGCGTCCACTGGTCGCCCGGCAGGTTGAGCGCCAGCCGCTGCACCCGGGTCATGACCTCGAAGGTGCGGTCGAAACAGGCCACCACCAGGTCATCCTTGGCGTCGTTGTGATGGTAGAAGCTGCCCTTGGTGACGTTGAGCTCGGCCGAGATCATGTCGACGGAGGCGCCGCGATAGCCGCGGGCGTTGATCAGCCGGGTGGCGGCCATCAGGAAGGTCTCGCGCGCCAGCTCGGTGCGGCCGCCGCCGGAGGCCGCCTCGACGATCGGCAGCGGCTGCGGCGCCCAGCCGGCCCCCGGCCCGGCCAGGCCGTTCAGCAGGATGTCGGCCATCCGCTCGCAGACCCGCTCGTAGTCTTCCGGGTCGTACTTCGGCAGCCAGGCCGCCGCCCAGAACAGCTGCTCCAGCAGCATGTGGGTGCGCGCCGTGCGTCGCCCGCGGGTGAGCCAGGCCAGGTCGGGCGTCTCAAAGATCTGCCGCAGGCGGCGGAACACCTTGAGGAAGGCGCCCATCACCTCGCCGCGCTGCGGCAGGTTCAGCGCGCGGATGTCGGAGAGCATCGGCAGGGGCGGCGCCTCGCCCACCGCCGCGCGGCGCATCCGCTGCAGGTAGAGATGAAGCAGGGCGCGCAGCCGCCCTTGCGGCGAGGGTTCCGCCAGCGCCTGGCCGACGATCTCGTTCAGGGCCGCGACCCCGCGCAGCATGACCGCCGCGGCCAGGTCGTCCTTGCGCCGGAAATAGTAGGTGACGCTGGTGGTGGAGAGGCCGACGGCGGAGGCGGCGACCCCGAGGGTCAGCCCCTTGACGCCACGGCTGTTCAAAAGGTCCGTCGAAGCGGCGAGGATAGCCTCGCGCTTTCGCTCGAACCGGTCCGTGGATTGGACGGCCGCCTGAGCCATACTTCTGTTCCCAGCCCTTATCCGGGAACTTGTTTCATTCCCGATATTTTCGGGCATTTGGGCACGGAAATCGGCGCTACGCCAGCGACTTAGCGCATGGCCGACCTGAAGCATCCGGATAACGCACTATGCGGTGAAGCTTGCGGCGGGGCGCCGGCCTAAGTGTCGGAAAACCCGAACGGAAGGCTGGTGCGCCGGATGTCGTCGGGCAGGATCTGGCGGCCGATCGGCGGCTCGGAGCGGGCGGCGCACTCCACCCGCTGGCAGAGCCGGCAGGTGACCCCGATCGGTGTCGCCGCCTCGGGCCCCGCCGCACCCGGCGCGGCGGTGTAGATCAGCCGGTCCGCGTGCTGTTCGGCGCAGCCCAGCGCGATGGCCCGCTCGACCCTTGGCGCGCCATAGGCCCCGCCGCCGGCGGTCACCGTCCGCGCGATGGAGAAGAACCGTTGGCCGTCGGGCAGCTCCAGCCACTGGGTGACGATCTCGCGCGGGGTGCGGAAGGCGTGGTGGACGTTCCACAGCGGGCAGCCGCCGCCGTGCCGCGCGAACGGGAAGCCGGCGCCGTCAAGCCGCTTCGACACATTGCCGGCCGGATCGACCCGGATGAAGAAGAACGGCACGCGTTCCTGGCCGGGCTTCTGCAGGGTGGTGAGCCGGTGGGCGGCCTGCTCGAAACTGACGCCGAACTGGCGGGCCAGCGCTTCGACGTCGTAGCGGCGCGCCTCCACCGCCCGGGCGAAGGCCGTGTACGGCATGATGATCGCCGCGGCCGCATAGCTGGCCAGCGCGCGGCGGGTGAGCCGCTGGCCGTTCTCCGAGGCGAAGGCGCCGCCGGCCAGCACGGCGTCGATCTCCGGTGTCATCTCCAGGTAGGCAAGCTGCAGGGCGAGCTGGAAGGCCTGGCTGGCGGCGTCCAGGCTGTCGTCCAGCAGGATCTCCTGGCGATGGCGGTCGAGCCGACGCGTCGAGCCCACCATGTAGCTGGCCGGCACGCGCCGCACCCGCAGATCGTGCCGTGTACGGAAGTAGCCCGTGACGTTCTCGCGCGGCCCCACCGCCTGGGCCAGCCGCTCGGCCGCGTCGTCGAGGGCGGGGAAGCTGTTGCGGCGCGCGGCCAGGAAGCGGCGGGACTCGGCCACCGGATCGGCTGCGTCGTCGGCCTCCTCGCCCGCACGGCCGCCGCCGCCCCCGATCGCCTTGGCCAAGCCGTCGGCGAAGGCCAGCTGGCCCTCCTGGTAGGTGGTGTAGAGCCGCAGCATGGCCTCGGCGACGCCGGGATAGTTGGCGGCCAGGTCGCCGATCTCAGTCGCCGCCCAGTCGATGCCGGCGAACACCGGGTCCTTCAGCACCGCCTGCAGGCGGGCGGTGTCCTCCGCCGCGCCGCTGCCCAGGGCCGCCACGTCCACGTCGTAGATCTGGGCGAGCTTCAGCAGCAGGCCCGCGGTCAGCGGCCGGTTGTTGCGCTCCAGGAGCGCGATGTAGGAGGCCGAGACCTCCAGCGCGGCGGCCATGTCCGCCTGGGTGAGCCCCAGGTCGCGCCGGATCCGCCGCAGTCTCGGGCCCACGTAGAGGCCGCGTTCGCTCGCCATCGCCCTGCTCTCGGATAACTTTACAAGATTACACCATAGATTTGTAAAGTTTTACAGCTCGACCGCGCGAGCCCTCCCCGTCCAGCCGGATCCGGCGTTAGGGCGATGGTGAGACAAGGGGGCGATACTCCGCGCCCTTCGCCAGAACTAGCGGAAGAGGCCGATGGCGTACCAAGACCACATCATCGAGATGAGCCAGCTCATCAAGAGCAAGCACGGGACCTGGGACGGCGTCAGCGCCGAGGCCGTGGCCCGCATGCGCCTGCAGAACCGCTTCAAGACCGGTCTGGAGATCGCCCGCTACACCGCCGACATCATGCGCAAGGACATGGCGGCCTACGACGCGGACCCGGCCAACTACACCCAGTCGCTGGGCTGCTGGCACGGCTTCATCGCCCAGCAGAAGATGATCTCGATCAAGAAGCACTTCGGCTCGACCAAGGGGAAGTACATCTACCTCTCCGGCTGGATGGTCGCCGCGCTTCGTTCCGACTTCGGCCCGCTGCCGGACCAGTCGATGCACGAGAAGACCTCGGTGCCGGCGCTGATCGAGGAGATCTACACCTTCCTGAAGCAGGCCGACGCCCGCGAACTGGGCGGCCTGTTCCGCGACCTCGACGCCGCGCGCAAGGCGGGCGACGCGAAGAAGGAAGAGAAGATCCTCGACGCGATCGACAACTTCCAGACCCACGTCGTGCCGATCATCGCCGACATAGACGCGGGCTTCGGCAACGCGGAAGCCACCTATCTGCTGGCCAAGAAGATGATCGAGGCCGGCGCCTGCGCCCTGCAGATCGAGAACCAGGTCTCCGACGAGAAGCAGTGCGGCCACCAGGACGGCAAGGTCACCGTCCCGCACGACGACTTCCTGGCCAAGGTGCGCGCCTGCCGCTACGCCTTCCTGGAGCTGGGGATCGACAACGGCGTCATCGTCACCCGCACCGACTCGCTCGGTGCGGGCCTGACCAAGCAGATCGCCGTCAGCCACACGCCCGGCGACATCGGCGACCAGTACAACGCCTTCCTCGACTGCGAGGAGATCGCCCCGGCCGACATCAAGAACGGCGAGGTGGTCCTGAACCGCAACGGCAAGCTGCTGCGGCCCAAGCGCCTGCCCTCCAACCTGTTCCAGTTCCGCGCCGGCACCGGCGAGGACCGCTGCGTGCTGGACTCGATCACCTCGCTGCAGAACGGCGCGGACATCCTGTGGATCGAGACCGAGAAGCCGCACATCGAACAGATCGCCGGCATGATGGACCGCATCCGGGCGGTCATCCCGAACGCCAAGCTGGCCTACAACAACAGCCCCTCGTTCAACTGGACGCTGAACTTCCGCCAGCAGGTCTATGACGCCTGGGCCAAGGCCGGGAAGGACGTCGCCGGCTACGACCGCGAGGGCCTGATGGCCGCCCAGTACGACGCCACCGACCTGGGCCGCGAGGCGGACGAGAAGATCCGCACCTTCCAGGCCGACGCCGCCAAGCGCGCGGGCATCTTCCACCACCTGATCACGCTGCCGACCTATCACACCGCGGCGCTCAGCACCGACGCCCTGGCCAAGGAGTACTTCGGCGCCCAGGGCATGCTGGGCTACGTCCAGAAGGTCCAGCGCGAGGAAATCCGCCAGGGCGTCGCCTGTGTGAAGCACCAGAACATGTCGGGCTCCGACATCGGCGACGACCACAAGGAATATTTCGCGGGCGAAGCGGCCCTGAAGGCCGGCGGCGTCCACAACACCATGAACCAGTTCGCCTGAAGCGCGCGAGCTTCAGGTCACCGATCACTTGGGCTCCCGCCACCCGGCGGGGGCTCTTCTTTTTCTGAAGTCATTTCCGGAACGGCCGCTTGACGCGCGCCCGCCCCAGGTTTCGGGTCAGCCCATGGACATCTCCAAGAACCTTTCGGTCGACGACATCCTGGCCGCCTTCGTCGAGGACGAACTGCTGCCCGGGACCGGGATCATGCCCAAGGCCTTCTGGGGGTCGCTGGAGACGATCCTGGCGGAGTTCACGCCGAAGAACGAAGCCCTGCTGGCGCGCCGTGACGAGCTGCAGGCCCGCATCGACGCCTGGTGGATTTCCCGCCGCGGCCAGGTGTTCGACGTGGCGCAGGAGACCGCCTTCCTGCGCGAGATCGGCTACCTGCAGCCGGAGCCCGCGCCCTTCGAGATCGCCATCGGCAAGGTCGATCCGGAGATCGCCAGCATCGCCGGCCCGCAGCTGGTGGTGCCGGTCTCCAACGGCCGCTTCGCGCTGAACGCCGCCAATGCCCGCTGGGGCAGCCTCTACGACGCCCTCTACGGCACCGATGCGCTGGCGCCGCCCACCGGGACGCGCGGCTACGACCCGGCGCGCGGCGCCCAGGTGATCGCCTATGCGCGCGCCTTTCTCGACCAGGCGGCGCCGCTCTACGCAAGCTCGCACGCCGAGGCCACGCACTACGGCCTCGATCGCGACACCTTGGCCGTGACGCTGAAGGACGGCTCGGTCGCGGCCCTGGCGAAGCCCGACCAGTTCGTCGGATGGCGTGGCGAACGGAACGCGCCCTCGGCGGTGCTGCTCAAGCACAACGACCTGCATGTGGAGATCCAGATCGACCGCGGCCATTCGATCGGCCGCGACGACCCCGCCGGGGTCGCCGACCTGCTGCTGGAGGCGGCGCTCACCACCATCCAGGACTGCGAGGATTCGGTCGCCGCCGTGGACGCCCAGGACAAGGTGGGCGTCTATCGCAACTGGCTGGGCCTGATGCGCGGCGACCTTTCCGCCACCTTCGCCAAGGGCGGCAAGACCGAGACCCGGCGGCTGGACGACGACCGCAGCTACCACGCCCCGGGCGGCCGCACGCTCACCCTGCGCGGCCGCTCGCTGATGCTGGTGCGCAACGTCGGCCACCACATGACGACCGACGCGGTCCGCTTCCGGGGCCAGCCGGCCTATGAAACCGCGCTGGACGCGCTGATCACCGTGGCGGCGGCCCTGCACGACCTGAGGGGCGCGGGCCGGAACAGCGCCGCCGGCAGCGTCTACGTCGTGAAGCCCAAGATGCACGGGCCGGACGAGGCGGCGCTGGCCGTGCGCCTGTTCGACCTAGTCGAGGATGCGCTCGGCCTGCCGCGCAACACCGTCAAGCTGGGCGTGATGGACGAGGAGCGGCGCACCAGCGCCAACCTGGCCGCCTGCATCCACGCCGCGCGCGAGCGGATCGTGTTCATCAACACCGGCTTCCTCGACCGCACGGGCGACGAGATCCACACCGCCATGGAGGCCGGCCCGGTGGTGCGCAAGGAGGCGATCAAGGCCGAGCCGTGGCTGCCGACCTATGAGAAGCGCAACGTCGAGATCGGGCTCGCCGCCGGCTTCCCCGGCCGCGCCCAGATCGGCAAGGGCATGTGGGCGGCGCCCGACATGATGGCCGCGATGCTCAAGACCAAGATCGGCCACCCGAAGGCCGGCGCCAACACGGCCTGGGTCCCCTCGCCGACCGCCGCGGTGCTGCACGCCCTGCACTATCACCAGGTCGACGTCCCGGGCTTGCAGGCGCAGATGGCGAAAGCTGGCGAGGTCACCGGCCTGGACGCCCTGCTGACCCCGCCGCTGGCCCGGTCGAACTGGAGCCCGGCCGACGTGCAGGAGGAGCTGGACAACAACGCCCAGGGCATCCTGGGCTATGTGGTCCGCTGGATCGACCAGGGCGTCGGCTGCTCCAAGGTGCCCGACATCCACAACGTCGGCCTGATGGAGGACCGCGCCACCCTGCGCATCTCCAGCCAGCACATCGCCAACTGGCTGCGCCACGGCGTCTGCACCGAAGCCCAGGTGCGCGAGACCATGGTCCGGATGGCCAAGGTGGTCGACGCCCAGAACGCCGGCGATCCGGCCTACACGCCGATGAGCGCCGACCCGGACAAGAGCATCGCCTTCCAGGCGGCGCTGGACCTGGTGTTCGAAGGCCGCGCCCAGCCGAATGGCTACACCGAGCACATCCTCACGCGCAGGCGGCGCGAGCGGAAGGCGGAGCTCGCAGGCGGGTAGAGCCCGGCAAACGCCAAGCGACCCCTCATCCGTCAGCCTTCGGCCGACACCTTCTCCCGCAGGGGGAGAAGGGCCCTTACAGCCCGCCGGGGCTCGCCAGCGCGACCCCGCCGTCGACGGCGATGGTGTCGCCGACCACATAGTCGCCGGCCTGGCTGGCCAGGTAGATGGCGGCGCAGGCCATATCCTCGTCGCGGCCGATGCGGCGCGATGGGATGCGCTTGGCCACCGCCTCGCCCTGGTCGCGGGCCACGCGGTTCATGTCGGAGGCGAAGGCGCCCGGCGCGATGGCGGTGACGCAGATGTTGTCGGCGATCAGCCGCGCCGCCATCCGGCGGGTGAGATAGATCAGCCCGGCCTTGGAGGCATGGTAGCTGTAGGTCTCCTGCGGATTCAGGCGGATGCCGTCGATGGAGGCGATATTGATCACCTTCGCCGGGCGGTCATGCGTGCCGGCCTTTTTGAGCGCGCTATGCAGAGCCTGGGTCAGGAAGAAGGGCGACTTGAGGTTCAGGTTCAGCACCTTGTCCCAGCCGCTCTCCGGGAACTCGTCGAACTCCGCGCCCCAGGCGGCGCCGGCGTTGTTGACCAGGATGTCGAGCTTGGTTTCGTGCTCCAGGTAGCGGCCGACGAAGCTCTTGATGCCCTCGGTGGTCGACAGGTCCTGCGGCAGGGACACGCACTTTTCGCCCAGTTCGGCGGCGGCCTCGTCGCATTGGCCGGCCTTGCGCGAGGTGATGTAGACCTTGTCCACGCCGGCCTCGATGAAGCCGCGGGCGATCATCATGCCGATGCCGCGCGAGCCGCCGGTGACGATGGCGGTGCGGCCCTTCAGAGAGAACATGTCGAGCATCATTGGCGCTTCCCCTTTATGGATGCGGCGGGCGCCGCTCCGACCCTTCCCGAACCCCTCGCACATTTGACTTGGAAGGGTCCAGCGGGGTCTGTAACAAGCGTTTGAATTTCGCGCCCGCCGCCCTTCTGACGGGACGGGCCAGCCAAGCTTCCAAGGAGCCCCAGATGGCCGAGATCAATTCGGTGACCACGCTCAGCCGTGACGGCGACGTCGCGATCATCACCCTCAATTCGCCGCCGGTGAACGCGCTCTCCGCCAAGGTCCGCGAGGGCCTGCACGAGGGTTTCAAGCAGGCCAACGCCTCGGACGCCAAGGCCATCGTGCTGATCTGCGAAGGCCGCACCTTTATCGCCGGCGCCGACATCACCGAGTTCGGCGGCGCCATGGCCGGGCCCAGCCTGCAGGACGTGCAGGACATGATGGAGGGCTCGCCCAAGCCGGTGATCGCCGCGATCCACGGCACCGCGCTGGGCGGCGGCCTGGAGGTCGCGCTGTGCGCCCACTACCGCGTGGCCGTGCCCTCAGCCCGCGTGGGCCTGCCGGAGGTGAACCTGGGCCTGCTGCCGGGCGCCGGCGGGACCCAGCGCCTGCCGCGCATCGTGGGCGTGGAAGCCGCGCTCGACATGATGACCAGCGGCCGTCACGTGCCGGCCAAGCAGGCGCTGGCCATGGGCCTGGTCGACGAGCTGGTCGAGGAAGGCAAGCTGCTCGACGGCGCGCTGGCCTTCGCGCGCAAGGCGGTGGCTGAGAACAAGCCCCTGGTGAAGGTGCGCGACAACAACGCCAAGCTGGAGGCCGCCAAGGGCCATCCGGAGATCTTCGCCGACTTCCGCAAGGCCAACGCACGCAAGTTCCGCGGCTTCCTGGCGCCGGAGTACAACATCCGCTGCGTCGAGGCGGCGGTGAACTCGGGCTCGTTCGACGAAGGGCTGAAGGCCGAGCGCAAACTGTTCACCGAGCTGATGATGGGCCCGCAGTCGGCGGCCCAGCGCTACTATTTCTTCGCCGAGCGCCAGGCGAACAAGATCCCCGACGTGCCGGACGACACCCCGCTGCGCCCGATCAAGCGGGTGGGCATCCTGGGCGCCGGCACCATGGGCGGCGGCATCGCCATGAACTTCCTGAACGTCGGCATCCCGGTGACGATCGTCGAAGTGCAGGAAGCCGCCCTGGAACGCGGCCTGAAGGTCATCCGCGGCAACTACGAGCGCTCGCGCACCGCCAAGGCCGAGGAGACCGAGGCGCGCATGGCCCTGCTCTCGGGCTCGCTCGACTTCGACAAGCTCGCCGACTGCGACCTGATCATCGAAGCCGTGTTCGAGCGGATGGACATCAAGAAAGAGGTCTTCGCCCGCCTGGACAAGATCGCCAAGCCGGGCGCGATCCTGGCGTCGAACACCAGCTACCTGGACATCGACGAGATCGCCTCGGTGACCAGCCGGCCGGGCGACGTGATCGGCCTGCACTTCTTCTCGCCGGCCAACGTCATGAAGCTTTTGGAGGTGATCCGCGGCGAGAAGACCGCCAAGGACGTGATCGCCACCGCGATGAAGCTCGCCAAGCAGATCGGCAAGATCGCGGTCTTGGCCGGCGTCTGCCCGGGCTTCATCGGCAACCGCATGCTGAGCCAGCGCCAGCGCGAAGCCCAGAAGCTGGTCATGGAAGGCGCCATGCCCTGGGACGTCGACCGCGTGCTCTACGACTTCGGCTTCCCCATGGGGCCTTTTGCGATGAGTGATCTGGCCGGCCTGGACATCGGCTGGGTGAAGGAGACCTCCAAGGGCGAGACCATCCGCGACGTGCTCTGCGAGATGGACCGCCGCGGCCAGAAGACCGGCGCGGGCTACTATGACTACGACGAGAACCGCACCGCCAAGCCCAGCCCGGTGACCGAGAAGATCATCAACGACTTCATCGTCAAGTCGGGCGCCAACCCGCGCAAGATCAGCGACGAGGAGATCCTCGAGCGCTGCGTCTATCCGATGATCAACGAGGGCGCGAAGATCCTGGAGGAAGGCAAGGCGATCCGTCCGTCCGACGTCGATGTGGTGTGGATCAACGGCTACGGCTGGCCGGTCTACCGCGGCGGCCCGATGCACTACGGCGACCAGGTCGGCCCCGACAAGGTGCTGGCCAAGATGAAGGAATTCCAGACCCAGATGGGCGACGCCTTCAAGCCCTCGGCCCTGCTGGAGAAGCTGGTCGCCGAGGGGAAGAAATTCTCCGACCTGAAGGCCTAGCCAAACTCCGCTCATCCCGGCGAAAGCCGGGACCCAAGCGGCGCTTCGGCTTTCTTCGAGGCCGGAGATCAATTCGTGAGTCAGCTTGGATCCCGGCTTTCGCCGGGACGAGCGGGCTGAGTTTCAAAGTCTGAACCTGAGGACCTCCCCATGCGTGAAGCCGTCATCGTCGCCGCCAAGCGGACCCCCATCGGCAAGGCCTACCGCGGCGCGTTCAACAACACCTATGGCGCGACGCTAGGCGCACACGCCATCTCGGCGGTCGTGGCGCAGGCCGGGATCGATCCGGGCGAGGTGGACGACGTGGCCATGGGCTGCGCCCTGCAGCAGGGCACGACCGGCAACAACATCGCCCGCCAGGCGGCCCTGCGCGCCGGCCTGCCCACCAGCGTCTCGGGCATGACCATCGACCGGCAGTGCAGCTCCGGCCTGATGGGCGTCGCCACGGCGGCCAAGTACATCATCAACGACGGCGCCCCGATCGCCATCGGCGCCGGCATCGAATCGATCAGCCTGGTCCAGAACGGCCACATGAACGGCTTCATGCGCGCCGACCCGGAACTGACCGCCAAGGTCCCGGAGATCTGGACCTCGATGATCGAGACCGCCGAGATCGTCGCCGACCGCTACGGCGTCTCCCGTGAATACCAGGACGAGTACGCCCTGCAGTCGCAGCAGCGCACCGCCCAGGCCCAGTCCGAAGGCCGCTTCGATCATGAGATCGTGCCCGTCACCACGGTGATGAAGGTGGTGGTCGACAAGGCCACCGGCGCCACCGAGGACAAGGAGATCACCATCCGCGCCGACGAGGGCAACCGCCCGCAGACGACGCTGGAGGACCTGCAGAAGCTGCAACCCGTCTTCAAGGGCGGCCTGTTCGTGCAGGAGGGCAAGTACGTCACCGCCGGCAACGCCAGCCAGCTCAGCGACGGCGCCGCCGCGGTGCTGATGATGGAGCGCAAGGAAGCCGAGAAGCGTGGCCTGGAGGCGCTAGGCGCCTATCGCGGCATGGCGGTGGCCGGCTGCGGGCCGGAGGAGATGGGCATCGGCCCGGTGTTCGCGATCCCGAAGCTCCTGGAGCGCAACGGGCTGAAGATCGAGGACATCGACCTGTGGGAGCTGAACGAGGCCTTCGCGAGCCAGGTGCTCTATTGCCGCGACAAGCTGGGCATCGACCCGGCCAAGTACAACGTCTCCGGCGGCTCGATCTCCATCGGCCACCCCTACGGCATGACCGGCGCGCGTTGCACCGCGCACCTGCTGTACGAAGGCAAGCGCCGGGGCGCGAAGCTGGGCGTCGTCACCATGTGCATTGGCGGCGGCATGGGGGCGGCGGGGTTGTTCGAGATTTTCTAGGCCGCGTGGTGCGCCTTCTCCCCTTGCGGGAGAAGGTGGCCCGCGGAGCGGGTCGGATGAGGGGTTGATGGCCCCATCCGCTCTCGCGCCGCGAGGCTGTCGCGACCCCTCATCCGTCGCCCTTCGGACGACACCTTCTCCCGCAAGGGGAGAAGGATTCAGAGGCGCCCTCTGGCGCACTAGGTACAGCCCTCCACCAGGACCAGCCTGCTGACGGCCGTGCTGTGTCGGACCGCGAACACGTCCTGCGCCTGCGGGTCGCTCAGGAAGGCCTCGGCGTCCTGGCGCGACGGGAACTCGAGGATGACCATCCGCTCGGGCGCCCAGTCGCCTTCCATGACGGTCGGCGGCTCGCCCCGGACGATGTAGCGGCCGCCGTGCTTGGCGATGAAGGTGGGGATCGCCTCGACATAGGGCAGGAAGCCCCGCAGGTCGCGGACGGCGAAGTCGAGCACGAGATAGGCCTTCATCACGCCTCCGCGTCGATCTCCGCCCAGGAGAGTCCCTTCGTCTCCTTCACCAGCAGCGCGCAGATGAAGCTCACGGCGCAGGTGGCGGCCAGGTAGATCGAGATCGGCCCGGTGGACTTGGTCGCCTTGAAGATCGCCAGCGAGATCACCGGGGCCCAGGAGCCGCCGATGATCGGGGTGACCTGGTAGGCCAGGGAGGCGCCGGAATAGCGGATGCGGGTGGGGAAGAGCTCGGCGATCATGGCTCCCTGCGGCCCGTTCATGGCGCTGTGCATGATCAAGCCGGCGACGAGCGCGCCGGTGATCAGCATCGGCTCTCTGGTCGACAGCAGCGGATAGAAAGCGAAGGCCCAGAGGCCGACGCCGGCCGCGCCGAAGGCGTAGACGGGCTTGCGCCCGATCCGGTCGGACAGCGCCGACCACAGGGGCATGGAGAGCGCCGCGCAGATCGATCCGGCCAGGATGGAGTTCAGCGTCTGGCTGCGGGTCATGCCCAGCACATTGGTCAGGTAGGTGATGCCGAAGGTGGTCATCAGGTAGAAGCTGACGTTCTCCCCCAGCTTCAGCCCGCCGCCCAGCAGCACCTGGGTAGGCCGGGCCCTGATCGCCTGGATCACCGGGGCCTTGTGGGCGCCGTCCTCGGCCTTCCTCACCGCCGCTTCGAACACCGGGCTTTCGGCCAGCGACAGGCGCACCCACCAGCCGATGCCGATCAGGATGGCTGAGACCAGGAACGGCACGCGCCAGCCCCAGGCCAGGAAGTCGTGCGGCGTCTGGACCGCCGCCATGATCGCCAGGATGGCGGTCGCCAGCACGTTTCCGAGGCCGCCGCCGGCCTGCATCAGCCCGCCCCAGAGGCCGCGCTTCGCGGGCTCCGAATATTCCGTGGCCATCAGGATCGCCGCGCCCCATTCGCCGCCCAGGCCGAAGCCCTGGATCAGCCGCAGGCCGATCAGCATGATGGGCGCGGCGATCCCCACCTGGTCGAAGGTAGGCAGAAGGCCGATCGCGAAGGTGGTCGCGCCCATGACCATCAGCGTCAGGATCAGCAGTTGGCGCCGCCCGATCCGGTCGCCGAAGTGGCCGAAGATCACGCCGCCGAACGGCCGGGCCATGAAGCCCACGGCATAGGTCGAGAAGGCCAGCATGGCGCCGGTCAGCGGGTCGGCCGAGGGGAAGAAGACCTTGTTGAACACTAGGGCCGCGGCGGTGCCGTAGAGCAGGAAGTCGTACCACTCGATGGTGGTGCCGATGGCGCTGGCGAACACCGCCTTGCGGCGGAGCGCGGGCGTGGGCTCGGCGATCGCCCCGGCGGGATCGGCGGTGACAGCGGTCATCGGATGGCGTCGATCTCGGCGAAGGAGAGGCCCTTGGTCTCGCGGGCCTTGAGCGCGGAAAACGCGCTGATCGCGCCGGCGATGGCCAGGTAGATCGCGATCGGGACCCAGGATTTATACTTGGCAAGCAGGAAGACCGCGATGATCGGCGCCAGCGAGCCGGCGAAGATCGAGGTCGCCTGATAGGCCAGCGAGGCGCCGGAATAGCGCATCCGCGTCGGGAACAGCTCGGCGATGAAGGCGGCCTGCGGGCCGTACATCGCCGCATGGCAGACGAGGCCCCCGATGATGGCCAGGACGATTAGCGGCGTCTGGCCGGTGTCGATCAGGCGGAAGAAGACGAAGCCCCAGACCGCGATGCCCGCGGCGCCCAGGAAGTAGAGCGGGCGGCGTCCCACCTTGTCGGAAAGGGCGGCGAACACCGGGATCGCCACCACCTCCACCGCCGTGCCGATCAGCATGGCGTTCAGCGCCAGGCCCCGGGTCAGGTGCGCATGGTCGACGATGTAGGTGAGGCCGAAGGTGGTGATCACATAGAAGCAGATGTTCTCCGCCACCCGCAGGCCCGCGCCGATGGCGAGGCCGCCCGGCCGTTCACGGATCGCGTCCATCACCGGCGCGCGCGGCGGGGCGCCGGCGTCGTCCAGCGCCTGTTGGAAGAGCGGGCTCTCCGCCAGGGTCGTCCGGACCCAATAGCCGATGGCGACCAGCACCGCCGACAGCAGGAACGGAACGCGCCACCCCCAGGCCAGGAAGTCGGCGTTCGACTGCACCGCCGACATGATCGCCAGCACCGCGGCGGCCAGCAGGTTGCCGGCCGGCACCCCGGCTTGCGGCCAGCCGGCCCAGAAGCCCCGCCGCTCGGCCTGGCCGTATTCGGTGACCATCAGCACCGCGCCGCCCCACTCGCCGCCGACCGCGAAACCCTGCACGAGGCGCAGCAGCACCAGCAGCAGCGGCGCGAACAGGCCCACCTGGGCGACGGTGGGCAGAAGGCCGATCAGCACGGTCGAGCCGCCCATCATCACCAGGCTCAGCATCAGCAGCTGCTTGCGCCCGATCCGGTCGCCAAAGTGGCCGAACACCAGCCCGCCCAGCGGCCGGGCCACGAAGCCCAGGGCATAGGTGGCGAAGGACAGCATCACGCCGACGGTAGGATCGGCCTTCGGGAAGAACAGCTGGCCGAACACCAGCGCCGAGGCCGAGCCATAGAGGAAGAAATCGTACCACTCGATGGTGGTGCCGATCATGGACGCGAACACCACCTTGCGCAGGTTGGCCGGCGTCGCGGCGACGGGCGTGGACACTGAAAAACTCTCCCGATGAAGCCCGGCTCTGGCGGCGGGTTCAGGGTGGGAGAAGAGCCTGAACCTGACGGTGCTTACAAGCCTAGGCGAAGTCCTTCGTCAACTCGGCCCGGGTCGCCGGGGTCAGGCCCGCCAGATGGCTGTAGGCCTCGTGGTCGCAGCCCACCAGGATCTGGGTGGCCGGGTCGCGGAAGCGGGCGATCTGGTCGGCGCTGAGCGGGAAGCGCAGGAAGTGGACGGAGGAGGTCTTGCCGTCCTCCCGCGTGCGTTCCACGTCGCCCTCCGGGGCCGCGGCCGCGCGGGTGTCGCCGACCTGGATGAAGAAGTGGTCCTCCACGCCGCCCAGGCGCGCCAGCGTCGCCTCGCGCCGCACCGGATCGTCGATCTCGAACATCACCGTGGCGACCAGCTCCGAGCCCTGCGGGATCAGCGGGTTGTAGGCGGCCAGTTCGTCGGGGATCTGTTCGGCGCCGCCGCGCTCGGTCAGCAGCATCTCCTGCACCTGGAAGAGCATGGTGTCGTAGCTCTCGAAAATCACTGTGCAGACCGGGCCGAGCTCGATGCGGCGCAGGCGCTTGATGGGCAGCAGGGCCGCGCGGCGCTCGCGGCGCTGCAGGGCGTAGTCGGCGTCGGGGATCAGGTCGGCGGGCGTGATCTGGCGGGCGGCGGCAGGCATGGTGGGTCGTTCCTTCAGAGCCCGTAGGCCTGGGCGAAGATCTCGATGGGATGGGCCTCGCGCGGGCCATTTCTGGTTTTCAGGGGCGTCTCGATCTTCGGGTCGTCGCCGATCAGCTGGCCCAGGTGCTTGCAGGCCAGCGGGCAGTCCGAGCAGAGCACCGCGGTTTGCTTCTGCGCCACCTGGCGCGCGGCCGGGCGGCCGACCTTGTTGGCGACCTCATGGGTGGCCTTCATCACCCCGAAGGTGCCGCCGTGGCCGGAGCAGCGCTCCACCACCTCGACCCGGGTCTCGGGGATCAGCTTCAGCATGTCGGCCGACTTGGCGCCCATGTTCTGGGCCCGGGAATGGCAGGCCTGGTGGACGGTGACGCCGCCCTCGACCGGCGTCAGGCCGGGCGCGAGGCCATAGGTCTTCTGCAGGTCGACGACATATTCGCAGATGTCCCTGGTCTTGGCCGACAGGGCCACGATCTCAGGATCGCCCGGCGAGATCAGCGGCCATTCGAACTTCATCATCAGGCCGCAGGAGGCGGTGAGCGCGACGACGTCGTAGCCATCTTCGACGTAGGGCGCGAAGACCTTGGCGACACGGCTCGCCCGGCCGGCCACGTCCTTCAGATCGCCGGCTTCGAGCTGCGGCATGCCGCAGCATTCCGGGTAGACCAGCTTCACCGCGCAGCCCTGCAGGGCCAGCACCCTGGCGGCGGCCACGGCGGTGTCGGGCGCGTTGTAGTCCACGAAGCAGGTGGCGTAGAGCGCGACCTTGCGCTGGCCGAAGGCGGGGCCTTGCGGGTTCGCAGCCAAGGGGTCCTTCAGCCGGTCGGTCGCGGTCCTCGAATGGTACTTCGGCAGCGCCGCCTCGGCGTCGATCTGGGCGATCGCCTCCAGGAGCTTGCGTAAGGGCGTGTTCTTGCGCGCCGTGCCCCAGTTGGCGAGGCCGGCCATATGCTTGGCGAGCCGGCCGTTGCGGTCGGTCTCCCCCAACTGCTCGCGCACGAATTGCTTGTGGCCGGCTTTCCGCTTGGCGGCGCGGTAGCGCAGGATCAGGTGCGGGATGTCGATGTCGAAGGGGTGCGGCGGGACGTAGGGGCACTTGGTCAGGAAGCACATGTCGCAGAGCGTGCAGGCCTCATCGACCTTGGCGTAGTCGCTCTTCGCCACGCTATCGAGCTCGCCGGTCTTGCTTTCGTCGATCAGGTCGAAGAGCCGCGGGAAGCTGTCGCACAGGTTGAAGCAGCGGCGGCAGGTGTGACAGACGTCGAACTGCCGCTCCATCTCGGCCTCGACCTTTTCGAGGTCGTAGTAGGCCTCGTCCTGCCAGGGGATCGGATGGCGGAAGGGCGCGTCGAGGCTGCCCTCGCGCGGCGGGCCGCCAGTCGTTTTGCCGGAAGTGTCAGCGTTCTCGCTCATGCGTCCCGTCCAAAAACCAGCTGTCATCCCGGTTTGGCGGCACGCCAAGACCGGGACCCATAAACGCCTGTCTCGAAGGTTTCGCGCAGCGCCGCTGTGGCCTTGCCGGCAACGCGACGCATATGGGTCCCGGACAGCCGCCGCCGGCGGCTTCCGGGATGACACGCGTGGGTGGATCTCAGTCCAGCGCGTCCAGGGCGCGCTGGAAGCGGCCGGCGTGAGACTTCTCGGCCTTGGCCAGGGTCTCGAACCAGTCGGCGATCTCGTCGAAGTTCTCCTCACGCGCGGTGCGCGCCATGCCCGGGTACATGTCGGTGTACTCGTGGGTCTCGCCGGCGATGGCGGCCTTGAGGTTCAGCGAGGTGCCGCCGATCGGCAGGCCGGTGGCGGGGTCGCCGACCGATTCCATGAACTCCAGGTGGCCGTGGGCGTGGCCGGTCTCGCCTTCCGCTGTCGAGCGGAACACTGCGGCCACGTCGTTGTAGCCTTCCACGTCGGCCTTCTGGGCGAAGTAGAGGTAGCGGCGGTTGGCCTGGCTCTCGCCGGCAAAAGCCGCCTTGAGGTTGTCGAGGGTCTTGCTGCTGGCGAGGCTCATGGTCGTCTCCCTGAAACTGCGAGGGGCGACCTTAGGCCGTGGGCGGGTAATAGAGCCAATCGTTTTACTCTATCGGCGGCATCGATCCGATCTATGCGGAACCGGGCCCGGCCGCCGGGGTTAGGCCCAGAGCAGAGAAGGAGCTCAGCCATGGGTGACGACAAACGCGACGGGGACCGCAAGGACGAGATGGGCGGCGTGCAGGGCGAGGGGAACTACGGCGCCGCCAAGAAATTCGACGCCGAGGAACGTGCTTTCATCGAGAAGGGCGGAGTCGAGCGGAAGGCCCGCGAGGCCGAGCAGGCCCTGGACGGCCCGGAAGCCGCCGACCTGGAGAAGGCCCGCAAGGAAGCCGACGAACGCGGCCACATGGGCGAGCGCTAGAAGGCGCGATAAGGCGGCGACAGCGGCGTGAGCCTGAGGGCCTCGACGATGCGCCGGCCGGCCTGTTCCGGCGAAAGGACATCGGTGTCGATGGTCAGTTCGGCGGGCGGCGATTCCGCGCCGCCGCCTGCCCGCAGGCTACGGAGCACGTCGACCGACCGCAGCTTGCCGTAGCGGGCGCGGTCCTCCGCCACGATCCGGCGCTCCTGTTCCGCCTCGGAAACCGTCAGGGCCACGAACCGGACGCGCCCGCCCGCGCCTTCGACAGTGTCGACGACCCGCCGCGGGAAACCGGCCGGAACCGTGGGCTCCGGCGCGAAGGTGAACACCAAGGGGCGCCCCAGGGCGGCGGCTTCGGCGAAGGTGGTGAGCCAGAACTGTTCCCGAAGCCGCACGAAGGCTTCGGTTCCGAACGGGAAGACCGCGGCGACCGCGTCCACGATCAGATGGTTGTGGAACAGCGGATAGCGCAGCCCCTCGGCGACGTTGCGCGCGATGGTCAGCTTGCCCGCCGCCAGTGGGCCATGAATGAAGACGAGATCCATCGCGCCAGACTGTCAAACCCCGCGATCGGTGACAATCAAACGCGCGTTTGAGCTTGCGCAAGGCTGCGGCCGGGGCGGAAGCTTCCGCCGGGAAGAACTTCAGCCAGCAGGAAGCGCCATGTCCATCGACTTCGAGATTCCGGCCGACGCCAAGGCCGTGCGCGAACGCGTGCGCCAGTGGGTGCAGGACGAGTGCATCCCCGCCGAGGCCAAGGTCACGGACAAGAAGAGCTACAAGGCCGTGCTCGACGAACTGCGCGGCAAGGCCCGCGCCCAGGGCCTGTGGCTGCCCTTCGTGCCGAAAGAATATGGCGGCATGGGCTTAGGCCCCCTGGCCAACGCCCTGGTGCAGATGGAGCTGGGCGAAAGCCACCTGGGCGCCCTGTCGATGAACAGCCAGGGACCCGACGACGCCACCATCCTGACCCTGCTGGCGCACGGCACCGACTATCAGAAGGAGAAGTTCCTCAAACCCCTGCTGAACGGCGAGAAGCGGGTCTGCTACTCGATGACCGAGAAGGCCTCCGGCGCCGACGCCACCGGCATGCAGACCCGCGCGGTCAAGGACGGCAACGAGAACTACATCCTGAACGGCGAGAAGTGGTTCTCATCCGCCGCCAGCGCCGCGGACCTGGCCCTGGTCATGGCCATGACCGACCCGGACGCGCCGCGCCACCAGCGCTATTCCACCTTCATCGTCGAGCTGCCGGACCCGGGCTATCGGATCAAGCGCGACATCCCGACCATGGCCGCCGAGGGGCCGCTCAGCCACATCATGGGCGGCGGCCATTCGGAGATCGAGATCAAGGACCTGAAGGTGCCCGCCGAGAACCTGCTGGGCGGCGAGGGCCAGGGCTTCAACATGGGCCAGCACCGCCTGGCCTACGGGCGGCTGCGCCATGGCATGCACAATGTGGCGCTCGCCCAGCGGGCGCTGGACATGGCCGCCAAACGGATCACCGAGCGCAAGACCTTCGGCTCGCTGCTCTCGGACCGACAGGCCGTCCAGTTCATGATGGCCGAGTGCGCGACCCAGCTCTACATCTCGCGCCTGATGCTGCTGCACATCGCCTACAAGGCGGAGAAGGGCCTGGACCTGCGGCAGGAGAACTCCATCGCCAAGGTCTATCTGGCGCACATGGTCCACCATGTGGTGGACACCGCGATCCAACTCCATGGGGCTCTGGGCTACAGCCGCGATACGCCGCTGGCCGCCTGGTACACCCACATCCGCGCCCAGCGGCTGGTGGACGGGCCGGACGAGGTGCACCGCTGGACGGTGGGCCGCAACGTCATCAAGGCCTTCCAGAAGGACGGCACCACGGCGGCCGCGGCGGGCGGGGACCTGCTCTAGGAATCGCCCACGAAAAAGGGCCGTCCCGGGGGGCAGGACGGCCCTTCTCGTCATCGAGGCCTCACGATCCCCTGAGGGATCGCGGGGGAGTGGCGCTCGAAGACGGCGTCTCAGCGCGCCGCCCTGAACTCGGCCTCAATGGTGAGTGTCATGTCGTGATCGACCTCATCGGCCGACCCGACATAGCTAGGTTCGACAGGCTCGGCGGATAATCGCTCGATCCGTCCAAAGACTGTTTCCTGATCGGAAGGAAAGCTCCTCCCCCGAAGGGGACGCTTCGGGGGAGGTGGCCCGTAGGGTCGGAAGGGGCGCTCCAGACTCGCCACCCCAACACCCCCTCCGTCAGCTTCGCTGACACCTCCCCGTCGTCTCCGCGACGAGGGAGGAGCTAGTGGGGCGCCTGCATCTTGGCGATGTAGTCGCGGATGAGGGCGACGCCTTCCTCGTGGGTCACCGAGCGGCCGAGCTCGGGCATCATGACGCCGGGCTCGGTCGACGCCATGCGGTAAGCGATGATCGAGGCGTCGGGCCTGCCGGGGACGAGGTCGTTGGTGAGGTCGCCGGCGCCCTTGCCGGCCGCCACCGGGCGCTTGCCGACGCCGTAGCGGACCGGCCTGGCCTCCTCGAGGTTGAGGAACAGGCCGGAGTTGGAGGCCGCGCCCTTGGGGTTGTGGCAGTGGGCGCAATTGCCGTCGAGGTAGGCGCGGGCGCGGGCCTCCAGCGGCTCGGCGGGATCGTTCCAGACCGCGGTGCGCGGCGCCTTGTCCGGCGCGGGCGCGCCCACCAGCAGGCCGGTCCGCGTCCAATGGGCGAGCTGGTTCTCCGTCCCTTCCGCGTAGGCGAAGTCGCCATTCAGGTTGCGCCCCTTGACCCCGATGGGCGCCAGGCGGCCGGAGAGCGAGTGACACTCCTTGCACTGGTTCTGGTTGGGGACGCGGTAGTCGATCTCGGCGGGCTTGCCGTGGGCGTCGGTGAAGGCGACGTCGACCCGCGTCCCGGCCCGCTTCAGCACCGCGCGGGTCTGGGCGTCGTTCCAGACATAGGCGAGCGCGACCCAGCCGCGGCGGCGGTGGATCAGCAGGCGCGTCTCGATCACCCGGACCTTGTCGGCGGGCTTCCGGAAGTCGGCCGGATAGGCGAAGGACTTCACCAGCACCGCGCCCACCGGCAGGTCGAGCGCGCCCTGCGCCCGCCAGGTCGCGTGCGCGCCGGGCGGCAGGTAGAGGAAACGGGCCTTCTCGGCGTAGTCGCTGAACAGCGGCGTGTTCAGCGCATAGGGCGTGACACCGGCGTTCGGGCGGTTCGGGCCCTCGCCGATGAAGATGCGGTAGGCCGACAGCACAGGCGCCGGCGTCTCGGCCATCAGGGCCTTCAGGTCGACGGCGGAAGGATCCGGCGCAGGCGTCGCGCCGATACTCGCGATCGCCGCCAGGACGGCGAGAAGACGCTTCATCTGACGCTCTTACTGTCCCGTCTGGCTCTTCGGCAGGACCACCGGCTTGGGCTCGGCGATCGGGCCGTCGTCGAGGGTCGGCGACACCTGCGGCTTGGCGCTGAAAACGTTGCCCGGCGCGGCGAAGTGCAGATTGGCCACCGGGCCGTCGGTGAAGTGGACCTTCACGGCGACCGGAGCGCTCATGCCCTTGGGCGTGAAGTTGGTGACCCCATCCCAGACCACAGGCGGGATGGTCCCGCCCATGGCCTTGGCGATCACCTCGCCGCCTGGGAACTGCGGCGCCCAGCCGTTCTTGCCGATCTTGTTGTCGTGCACGGCGATGTCGCGCGGCAGGGGGTTGTAGGTCAGGTCGTCGTAGGCCTGGGTGTAGCTCACCACCATCACCGCGGCGGTCTGGTTCTGGTCGATCTCGTTGCCGAACACGTGGATGTCGCGGTTGGCCATCACCATGATCCCGGTGCCGGTCGGCACGTCGCCGACAATGGCGCCCTTCCTGGCGAAGTTCTTGGTGTCGTTCTCGACCACCTTGTTGTGGAACACCCGCGTCGAGTGGCCGCCCATCTGCGGCAGGTTCGGCAGGTCGAACACCAGGATGCCGCCGGCGTTGTGGGTGGCGACGTTGTCGAACACGTCGGCGTTCATCGAGTTCTCGATCTCGATGCCGGCGACGTTCATCTCGGCGCGGCTGTTCCTGACCACGATGTTCTTCGACTGGCCGACATAGATGCCGGCGTCCGAGGCGCCCTTCACCGTGACGTTGTCGATCAGCACGTTGGTCGAGGAGACCGGATAGACGCCATAGGCGCCGTTGGCGGACTTCGGCCCCGCGGTCCATTCGACGCGCAGGTTCCTGAAGCTGATCTGGTCGACGCCCTTGGACTTGATGCCGTCGCCCTTGCAGTTCTCGACGCCCAGGTCGCGGACCGTCACCTTGTTGGAGGTGATCAGGAAGCCCTCGCCGGAAGCCTTCTGGCCGTCGAAGGACAGGATGGTCTTGTCCGCGCCGGCGCCCTTCACCGTCACATTGGCGACGTCCAGCGACAGGCCGTCGGTCAGCTCGTAGCGGCCGGCGGCGATCATCACCGTGTCGCCCGGCTTGGCGTCGAGCAGGGCGGTCTGGATCTTCTCCTGGGCGTCGCCGCCCGGGGTTACGGTGATGGTCCTGGCCTCAGCCGATCCGGCGGCGAGCGCCGCGGCCGCCGCTCCAATCCACAATCCCTTCATGCGGGCCTCCCCAATCTCGCCATCCCGTCCGGCGAGGTGACACGCCGTTCGGCCCGGTATGGCCCCGCGACCTAACGGCAATCAAGCCGCCCGATCTGGCCACCCGATCAGGCCGCACGATCCGGGCGGAAGTTGCGGAAGGTGATGGAGTAGCGGTGGGCCTTCACCGGCGGGATCGAGTGCTCCCAGGCGGTGCGCGCCTCGCCGGTGATGAGGTAGGCCGAGCGCGGCGCGAGCTCGACCTGGGCCCGCTGGAAGCCGTCGCCGAGCCGGCGGCGCAGGCGAAGGGTGGCCGGCGACAGCAGGGAGATCCCCACCACCTTCTCAAAGATCGGCCGGTCGCGGTGCCAGCCGATCGGCGCGCCGGGCAGGTATTCGTTGAGCAGGCACTGCTGCAGATCGCCCGGCGCCAGGCCTGCCAGCGCGGCGGCCTGGGCGCGGACCTCCAGCAGCTCGGCCGGCATGTCGTCGGCGCGCAACAGGTGACTGCGGGTGAAGTCGTACTTCCAGCCGAAGGAGATCACCCGGCGCTTGCCCTCATAGCCGCGGAACTGGAACGGCTCGAACGGCAGGCTGGCAAGCCAGGCCGCAAGGCCCGCCTCCGCCTCGGTCGACAGGACCTGCGGCGTGTAGACGAAACCCTCGGGCAGCCTGGGCGTGGCCGACGCGTCGGCGAACAGCGAAGGTTGGAAGGCGGCGGACATGGGTGTCATGTAGGAAGCCGCCGCCCGTTCCGGGAGCCACGCCAGACCCTTCAATGCCCATGCAGCTCGAGTGCTTCCCCACCGTGCCCGATCCGCCCGAACTGGTTCCGGGGCGGCCGGACCGGGCGTGGATGGAGGCCTTCGCCCGGCGCGCGCCCTATCGCTGCCTGCCGCTGACCATGGCCAACACCTCCGGCTGGGAGCTGCTCTGCCCGTTCGGCTTCACCGCCGAGTGGAACGGCGGCCCGGCCATCACCGACCTGACCGTGATCCCAGACCCCGGGGGCCGCGATCCGCATGGACTGCTGAAGTCGCACTTCGCCTATGGGACGCTGACCTTCCACACCGGCTATCTGTTCCGCACCCCGCCCGGCTGGGCGGTGCTGGCGTCAGGGCCGCCGAACGCCGTCAAGCACGGCGTCCAGGCGCTGAGCGGCCTGATCGAGACCGACTGGCTGCCGTTTCCCTTCACCATGAACTGGCTGTTCACGGCGCCCGGCCGTGTGCGCTTCGAGAAGGGCGAGCCGTTCTGCTTTGTGCAGGTGGTGGAGGACCGGAGGCTCGACCGTATCGAGCCGGTGATCCGCGACCTGGAAAGCGAGCCCGAGTTGAAGGACCAGTACGAGGTCTGGTCGAAGTCGCGCGCCGCGTTCAACCAAAAGCTCGACGCGCGCGACCCCGAGGCGATGAAGGAAGCCTGGCAGCGCTTCTACTTCAAGGGCGCGCCGCCGGAACGCGGCGGCCCTGCGCCCGCCGATCATGTCAGCAAGCGCCGGCTGAAGAAGCCGGAGCGGGAGTAAAATTCCCGGCCGTCCCGGCGAAAGCCGGGACCCAAGCTGAGGCTCGACTTGTCCTGAGCCGGTGGTCCAGGTCCGCGCGCCCTATGGGTCCCGGCTTTCGCCGGGATGAGCGGTGTGGAGCGAGACTATCCGAGGGACGCCACCGCCTCGGCCACCTGCGCGGTCTTCTCCAGGGTCACCATGTGGCCGGCCTCGGGGATCGAGACCAGCGTCGCGCCGGCGATGGCCTTCTTGAAGGCGTGGGCGTAGGCGGGCGGGATCAGCTTGTCCGAGTCCCCCCAAATCAGCACGGTCCTGGCCTTGATCCGGTAGAGCCGCTGATGGAGCCCACGTTCCGGAATCGGAAAGAGGATGCGCCCGGCCATGCCGAGCTGGCGTGCATTGGTCACCAGATAGGCCTGCAGGAAACCCGGGTCCTCGACGTCGCGCCCGGCGGTCAGCATGGCCGCGCCGGCGACGGCATCATGGAACAGCAGCGCCGGCATCTCGAACGGCAGGGTCGCGAACAGGTCGGGGATCGGGTGGTCGTCGTCCCACAGGCCGGCCGGCGCGATCAGCGCCAGGCGCGAGACGTCGTTCGGCGCGATGGCGGCCATCTCGGCGGCGATCATCCCGCCCATGGAATGGCCGACGAGGATCGGGTCCTTCAGCCCCAGCGCCGCCACCACATCCCAGCCATGCAGGGTGAAATCCAGCATGTCGCGGATCTCGGGCGCCTCGTCGCTGTCGCCGTAGCCGGGGATCAGCGGGGCGTAGACATGGTGCGTTTCGGCGAGCGCGGCGAGGAAGGGATCGTCGGCGGTGATCCCGCCGGCGCTGTGCAGGAAGACCAGGTCGGGGCCGCTTCCGCCCTCGAAATAGCGGACGGCGGCGCGCGGGGCCTGGACGGTCTTGAGCTGCATCACTCTCCGGCCTCCAGGGCATAGGTGCTGGCCAGGTCGGCGCTGGTGGGCGCTTCCGTCGGCAGGCGGCCGGCGGTGACGCGATCCTTCAGCGGCGTGGTCCAGAAGCGGTTATCGTCCACCCACTCCGGCGCCCAGCTCGGGAACATGGCCTTGAGCTTGGGCATCACCTTTTCGGCGAACAGCTTGGTGGAATACATGCACTTGTCGGCCGGCATGTCGCCGACGTGCATCAGGCAGAAGATGTTGCCGACGTTCAGGCCCTTGATCAGCTCCTCCATGCGCTGGCGCACGGTTTCGGGCGAGCCCGCGATCACGTGGCCGCCCTCGGTCAGTTCCTTCCAGGTCAACGTCGCATAGCCGCCGCGCGGCGGGGCGTACTGGGAAAGCGCCCCGGTCTGGATGGTCTTGATGGTTCTGTAGCCGGGCGCGTCGGCGAAGCCCGGATAGACGTGCAGGCAGCGGTTGTAGAAATAGCTGATGTGCTCGGAATAAAGCCGTTCGGCCTCGGCGTCGGTATCGGCCACGCAGATGGTCTGGGCGAAGCCCGCGCGATAGGGGCTCTTGTCCGCGCCGCGCTCCTCCACCCGCTTCCAGTAGCCGCTCATCAGCGCCTGGGCGCGCAGGTAGCCGGAGAAGCTGAGGTAGGAGTAGCTGTAGGTGTTATCCAGGCAGAAATCGTAGGTCTCCACCGAGCCGCCGCCCGGGATGTGTACAGGCGGATGCGGCTGCTGGATCGGGCGCGGCCAGATGTTGACGTGCCGCAGCTTGTTGTAGCGCCCGTTCCAGGCGAAGGGCTCGCGCGTGGTCCAGGCCTTGACGATCAGGTCGTGAGCTTCCTGGTACTTCTCGCGCGTGAGGCTTGGGATCTGGCCGTAGCAGTAGTTGGTGTCCATGGAGGTCCCGACCGGGAAGCCCGCCACCAGCCGTCCGCCGGAGATGCAGTCCAGCATGGCGAACTCCTCGGCCACGCGGATCGGCGGGTTGTAGAGGGCGATGGAGTTGCCCAGCACCACCAGGGCCGCGTCCTTGGTCCGCCGCGCCAGGCCCGCGGCGATGATGTTCGGGCTGGGCATGATGCCGTAGCCGTTCTGGTGGTGCTCGTTGACGCCCACCCCGTCGAAGCCCAGGCGGTCGGCGTATTCCAGCAGGTCCATGTAGGTGTTGTAGACGGCGTGGCTCTTCACCGGGTCGAACAGGCGCTGGTCGATGTCCACCCAGACCGAGCGGTTGGTCTCCCGGAAATCGTCCGGCAGATAGGGCCAGGGCATCAGGTTGAACCAGGTGAACTTCATCGCGCGTCTCCCGGGCCACTTTTGGCGCGCCTCTGACGGGCGGCTGGCTTATCGACGATAACTCTTCCGGCCAATAAGTCTAAGGCCGGGCGCCAACCGGGGAATATGCGGCCCAGAGGGACAGATGACCGACCCGACCCACCTCTACGCCGGCTGGCTGCTGGACCCGGATCAGCGCGAGACCCTGCTGGCGCGGTTTGCGCCGCGCTATGCGATGGCGGTCGCCCACCATGTGACCTTGAAGTTCGGCGATCGGGGCGACGCCGCACCGGGCGAGGTCGCCGCTGAGATCGTCGGCGCCGCGGACGATGGCCAGGGCGTCCAGGCCCTGGTGGTCGCCATCGCCGGCTCGACTGTCCGGCCCGACGGCGGGACCTTCCACATCACCTGGTCGCTCGCCGAGGGCCGCGAGGCGCGCGAGAGCAACGACGTCATCGCGCGCGGATGGGACCGGCTGGGCGAGCCGGTCCCGATCGATCTGATTCCGAAGCCGGCCGACTAGCTACTCGACCCACTCCCAATGGCAGACCTTGTGGGTGTCGTTGTGCTTGGCGACCTGGTGGCCGATCACGCCGCCGGCCACGGCGCCCAGGATGGTGCCGCCGGTCTTGCCGCCGCCGTGGGCCAGCGCATTGCCGGCCAGCGCGCCGCCGACGGCGCCAACGGCCGTGCCGGCGTTACGCGCGCCACGGCTGCTCACATCGCGGCAGACGCGGACCTTGTGACGTTCGGCCATGGCGGCGGTCGGGGCCAGCGCGGTCACGGCCAGGGCCGAGCAGACCAGGGTCGCGAGAAGCTTGTTGCGCACGGGATCATCTCCTTTTGGCGTCGGACACGCGGAGTAGGAACGCCCTCTCATGGCAAAGGTTGCGCCGGAACCGCGATTGCAACAAGCCGTGTGCGCCCGGAACCGGAACGCAGATGACGGGCTTTGAGCCCCATCGCCGGCGGATGACCGCCGGGTTTGGGAGACACGCTCATGTCCATTCTTGCCTGGATCGTCCTGGGCCTGGTGGCGGGTTTCATCGCCAGCATGCTCGTTAACCGCCGCGGCAGCGGCATGATCAGGGATCTGTTGCTCGGCGTGGTCGGCGCCTTCATCGGCGGATTCGTGGCCACTCAGTTCGGCCACGCCGGCGTCACCGGCCTGAACCTCTACTCCATCCTCGTGGCGACCCTGGGCGCGGTGGTCCTGCTGGTCATCTTCCACGCCTTTAACCGCCGGCGCGGCCTGTTCTAGGCGGCGGCGACGGCCGCAGCGAAGCGACCTTCGGGGCGCCGCCGGAAACCTCCGGCCGGCGTCCGCTGCGCCCAGGCGAGCAGCTCGACCCGGCGCACGATGAACAGCCGACTGACCAGTTTTGACGGCGCCGGCCGCCTAGTCGCCGGCTGCCTCGACCGGCACGGTCTCGTTGCGGGCGAGGATCAGGCGCTGGGCGTCCACCTTCTGGCCGGCCTCGGCGATCTCCAAGTGGACGTGGTCGGTGATGCCCCGGTAGCGCTGCTGCAGGCTGTGGGCGGCGCCGATCGGATGGCCGATGGCCACCGCATCGCCCACCGCCACCCCGGGGTCAACGTAGAACACCCGCGCGGTCAGGTGCAGGGCGGGGTTGTCGATCTCCACGAACCGCAGGGTCTGGTCGTCGGGGTAGGCATAGCCGATCTTGGAGACGTAGCCGGAGATCGGCGCGGTCACCGTCTGGCCGGCGGTCGCCACATAGTCGACGCCCTCGTGCTCGCGCG
>NZ_DASYAF010000008.1:0-38497 GCF_036501465.1 Phenylobacterium sp. | reverse complement strand
GCGGCAGACCAGCAGCCAGCGACGAAAGACAGCGACGAAAAGGACGATCAGATCTCGCCGATCACCCGCGTCAGCACGAACCCCATCATCAGCGCCGCCAGGCCCGCCGCAACCCAGACCACCGTTCCGGTGTTGGCGACGTTCGCCACCCAGTCGGCGCCGGTGGTGATGTGATTGAGGCTGGAGGAGAACATGTGGGCGGAATCCTCCGCCGTCTCCACCCGCTGGAACAGGTTGGACATCATCAGTTGGCTCGCGCCGATGACGCCGCCCACGACGCCCGCCGCGCCGATCAGCCAGCGCCGCGCCGTCCAGCCCGCATCGAGCCGGCGTTCCACACGCTCGGCGAAGACCGCCGCATCGGGCAGTTCGGGCAATTCGGCGAAAAGGCGCTCAAGCCTGCGCTCGAAATCGAGTTCAGCCATTGCCACGCCTCCCTTCCAGAGCGACGCCGATTTCCGGCGCCAGTCGCGTTCTGAGTTTTTCCAGACCACGTTTGACATGGGATTTGACCGTTCCCAGCGGCAGGTTCAAGGCCTCTGACGCTTCCGTGTGCGAAAGTCCGGCGCCGAAACACATGCTGACACAGAGCCTTTCCGCGGCGCTGAGCACTTTCAGCGCCTCCTCGAGGTCGATCGCCGCGTCGGTGTCGCCGCGCGGAATTTCGGCCTCATCTTCAATGGTTTCACTGGCGATCGCCGTCAGGCGCCGGTCCTTTTGCAGGCGGCGCAGGTAGAGGCGCGCTGCGATCTTCTTCACCCAGGCGGCGAACGTGCCCTCCCCGCGGAATTCGGAGATCCGCTCGAAGGCGGTGAGGAAGGCGTCCTGGGCCACGTCGTCCGCCTCCGCGCCCTGCGCGCCCATCCTGCGCAGGACGCCACGCACGGCCGATCCGTGGCGACGCACCAGTTCCCCGAAGGCGCGCCGTTCTCCGGTCGCGGCGAGAGCACAGAGCTCTACGTCGTGCAGACTGGCGAGACTGGTGTTGTTCAAGCCCGGCATGGGCTCATTCCCCCGGCTGATCCGTTGGACCTAGCTCTTCGGCCGGTTGAAGAAGGACAGGGCGACGAACGCCAGTCCGATGAAGATCGGGAAGGCCCCGAGCGCGATCATCGGCGTGGTCGAGTCCGGATAGTCGAAGCTCAGAGCCACGCCGAAGGCGCAGAGGCCCAGGCCGATGCCCAGCCAGATGATGCCGACCCGCAGGTCGCGACTGGAGCTGGGCGGGGGCCGCAGGTTGACGTTGCGCGCGGCGTTCTCGAGTGCGTCGGTCGGCATGACCTGGCCGTTCTCGATGGCGGCGCGCAGGGTTTCCTGCACCCGGATGCGTTCCTGGGTCCTCAGCGAGAACGGCACGAGGATGACGGCAGTGATCGATCCGAAGATGATCCCGATGATGACGATGGCTTCCATTATTGGTCTCTCCTGTCCCTCATGACGGCCGCTAACGGCCTGTCTCTGCTGGGGAAGAGACCTAGGCGGCGTCCATCAGATGCAGTTTGTAACGTGAAACCTTGGTCATGAAAGAAACCTTGGTCATGAAAGGCCGGGCGCGGGGGCCGGCCGCCACAGACCGGCGATCAAGGTGGCGCAACCGGCGAGCGCCAGGGCGCCGGCCGCGGGCGCCAGACCCTGGGACACCGCCACCAGGCCCTGCTGCAGCGTCGGCCATACCAGCCACAGGGCGCCGGCGCCGATCACGCTGACCCCGGACAGCATGGCCACCTCCTCGCGCAGGCGCTGGCGCATGACCTTTTCCATCACCTCGGCGGAGAAGGCCGCGTCGCGCTGCGGCGGCTCGTCCTGGGCGAAGAGAGCCTTCAGGCGGACGTCAGCCGGATGGTTGTCAGCAGGGGTCATCGCTTACTCCCAACGCTTGCAGGAGCCGCGCACGGCCCCGCGTCACATGGCTTTTCACAGTTCCTAACGGCATGTCGAGAGCTTCGGCTGCCTCGGCATGGCTGAATTCTCCGGCCAGGCACAGGGCGACGCAGGCCCGCTGGTCCGCGGGCAAGGTCGCCATCGCCCGTTCCAGGGCGATCTTGTCCTCCGGCGCGGCGTCGAGCGTCTCATCGCGGTCCGTCTCGTAGGCCTGGCCCCGCGCCCGCTCCCGGGTCGCCGAGCGCAGGGCGGTGAGGTGCTTGTGGTAGCCGATGCCGCACAGCCAGGCCCGCACGCTGGCGCCCGCCTTCAGCCGTCCGATCCGCGACCAGGCGGCCAGGAAGGTCTCCTGCGCCAGATCGTCTGCCTGGGCCCAGTCGCCGCAGGTCCGCCGCAGGAAGGCGCGAAGCGGCTGCTGATGGCGCTCCACGAGACGCGAGAAGGCCTCGGCCGAACCGCCTTGGGCGGCGGCGACCAGCGCTTCATCGACGTTCACGGGGGTGATCTGCAGCAACCTGGCTGGGCCTCCGGCTATTTGTCGCGGAACGCCGAGGCCATCACGGCGAACACCAGGTTGCCGACGCAGACGATGGTCATGATGATCGCGACGAGGCGAAAGGGCTCATAGGTGCCCGGCCAGTCGGAATATTCCGAGGCCCACCAGAAACCGGCGGCCACCGCCCCGGTCACGAAGGCGCTGCGCCAGCGCCAGTAGGGTCCCCAGCGATAGTAGTGGCGATAGGCCCGGCGCATGTAGCGCGGATAGCCCCAGTAGCCGGGGCCGTAGGGCGGATAGCCGCCCGGCGCCTCGCCCGGCAGGTCGTCGGCTCCCATCGGGCCTACGCCGCGGACCAGCTCCGGCGGCGGTTGCTGGCCCTTCTCGGCGTAGGAGCGCAGCAGGTCGAGGTGGTCGCGGCTGCGCTTGTAGGCGAGCCACCGGTCCCAGGCCCCGAAGATGAAGAAGCCGATCGGAAACAGAAGCCACCAGTAGCTGGTGAAGAAGTAGACCATGAGCTTGCGCTCCTCAGAGATCAGGCGGCGGACCCGGAGCCCTCTCCGGCCCGCCTTTCGCCACATAGTCGCCGCCGTGGCCGCCGGCGGATGCAGACGGCCACGGCGAAGCCAGCCTAACCCCTTCCGTGCGCGTCAGCCACGCCCCCTGCGGCTGCCAGGCCGCATGGGCGGCGGGGTGAACTGGCCGCCGCCCGGGCGTCCGCCGGCATTGGGGCCGCCGGTGCGCCCGCCGGGCTGGAAGCCGCCGCCGCGCTGGGCAGCCTGCTTCTGTTCGAGCAGGTCGCGCGCCCGAGCCACGCCCGCCGCATGGTCGGCGGCGTAGCGGGCGAAAGTGCGGGTGGCCTGGACGGCGGCCGGATCCGCCGGCTGGCCGGACTGCTCGGCGTCGCCCTTGCGGACCGCCGCGGCGCCGGCGATCAGCTCGCGCCACTTCGGATCCAGCGCAGTCTGCGCCCAGGCCATGCTAGCCTTCTTCGACCACACCGCCCCAGTGGAGAGGGTGTGCAGCATCCGGCAGAACAGCCCGACCCAGAAGGCCTGCCACGCCACCAGGTGCATCGGCTCCAGCTCGAGCCGCAGGATCAGGTCGATGGTTTGCAGGATCTCGGCCCTCAGCATGGCCGGGGTCACGGGATCGATCAGGGTCCTGGGCGGCGGCCCGGCCAGGGTCACGCCCTTTTCCCGCAGGCACCAGCGCACGACCTGGGAATTGTCGTGCTCCGAGCGGACCAGCGTCTTGGCGCCATGGTCGAGGTACCAGAAGGGATAGGCCTTGGCCGGAGCGCCGGACATGCCGGGATCGCCCCAGTCCGGCCCGCGCGGTTCGCCCGGCGGGTCGCGCGGCTCCAGCGACCAGCGCCGCAGGATCGCGGCCGGGACGTAGGCCCCCTCCAGCCCCTGGCGCCAATAGGGATAGGGCAGCGCGTGGATCTCGGCGTGCAGGGCGTCGAGGCGGGGGAGTTCGTCCGGCGTCAGGTCGCGGTGGGTCACGACGATGAAGTCGCAGTCGCTCCAGGGCGTGTGGTCGCCGACGGCGAAGGAGCCTTGCAGATAGACGCCGACCAGGTTGTCGCCCAGCAGGCGGCGGACGCCCTCGACCAGGTGGGCGAGGACGGCGTTCAGGTCGTCATAGGGCGTGGGTTGGCGCGCGGCGGCGCCGTCTTGCGGTTTGGGCATGGGAAATCCGTGGAATGAGGGCTCGCCGCCGCAGCCAGGCCGGGCGGACGGAAGACAGGCGGGTCCGGGCGTCTCGCCCGGCGGCCTCAGGGCCTCGTTCTGCGGATTGTAACCACGGCTCTTTCGCCTCCGAAGGGGCCGCGAACCTAGCCGCGGCGCTGACCCGCCGCAACCCCTGGCGCGGGTCGTTCGGCTGGGCTAGGCAACCGCGATGAGCACGACGATCTACGGCATCAAGGCTTGCGACACGATGCAGAAGGCCCGCGCCTGGCTGGACGGCCACGGGGTGGCCTACGCCTTCCACGACTACAAGACGGCGGGCGTGACGGCGGACAAGTTGAAGGCCTGGGCCGGCGAGGTCGGCTGGGAGACCTTGCTCAACCGCAACGGCACCACCTTCCGAAAGCTGGCCGACGCCGACAAGGCTGGCCTGACCGAAGCCAAGGCCATCGGCCTGATGCTGGCCCAGCCCTCGATGATCAAGCGTCCAGTGCTGGAGACGCGCGGCGGCCTGCTGGTCGGCTTCAAGCCGGAGGCCTATGCCGCGCGGTTCGGCTAGGCCGGTGAAGTTCATCCAGCCCGTAGGGGTGACATAAACCATTATATCAATTCACTTTTCAAAGAGCACCGGCCACCGAAAATCCTAGCCGCGCGAGGCCAGGGGCCAGCGCTCGAGGATGGTGTAGCGGCCCTGGCCGTGGTGGCTGTGGACCAGGACGAATTCGCCCGCGTCCCAGGTGATCGGATCCACGTGCTGCAAGGGCGTTTCGCGGCGGTCGCGCATCAGCGTCAGGTGGGCGTTGAAGTTGGCGATCCGCTTCACGTCGAAATCCGCGGCCGCCAGGACGGCGCAAAGCTGGGCATGCAGGAGATCGAGGCCGATCACCCCCTCATCGCCGGTCAGGACCCGCGGCCGGGGCGCGCCGCGGAAGCTTTCGATCCGGTTCAGGGAAATCCGGAAGTTGCGCATGCGGATCCGATCCGCCGCCTCGGCCGCGCGGACCAGCAAGGGCTCCCACACCGAGAAGCCGAAGGCGATCATCACCAGGGAGATGTGCAGGCAGCGCTCCGGCGTCCGGTAGTCGGGGCGACCGAGCCGAAGTTGCTCCTCGCTGGCCAGGGCCCACGCCGCACGGCGCGCCTCGCCCTCCGCGAGGATCGCGAAGAAGAACTTGTCGTACGGACCGACGACCCCGAGGTCGAACCGCCGGCCCGCGCGCAGGAGCGCCATCACCATCACCCTTGTTTCGAATCAGTGAGCCAGGCGGCGCTCGAGGTTGTCAAGAACAAAAAGAGAACATCCACACTTCGACAGGATGTCCCGGCGAGAGCGGGCAGCCATGGGACGGCGCCGTGTCCGCAGCGTTCCATATTCAGGTCAGCCTGGATCCCGGCTTTCGCCGGGACGGGCGGTTGGGGATTGGGCGGTGACCGCCCTAGCCGCCCATCGCGGCGCGGCCGCGGCGCTCCATTTCTTCGGGCGACAGGTCCTCGGTCCAGGTGAGCAGGACCCAGACGTGGCCGTAGGGGTCGCGGACGCTGGCGGAGCGGGCGCCGTAGAACATCTCGGTCATCGGCTGCTCGGGCGTGCAGCCGGCGGCGAGCGCGCGGGCCAGCAGGGCGGCGTTGTCGTCGCTGAGGATGTGCAGGCCCGCGGTGGTCGCGCCGAGCGCCCGCGGCTCGCCGTAGAGCCGCCCGTCGGGGTCGCCGATCATCACCGTCGCGCCTTCGATCGAAAGCTCGCTGTGCAGGATGCGCCCGTCGGGCCGGGCGATGCGGAACAACTCCTGCGCCCCGAAGGCGCGGGCGTAGAAGTCGACCGCCTCGGCGGCGCCGTCCACATAGATGTGTGGGATGACCGTGTCGCGATAACGGGCCGGGCGCAGGGTGGCCATGGCGTCCTCCTGGTTGGTGCTGTCCTTCCAGAAGCCGCGAACCCGCCGGAAGGTTCGCGCGCGGCGGGTTGTGGGCGCCCTTGCCTACGGACTTGACGGCCGGGGCGGCCGGGCTTCCCCTAGCCTGGTGCGGCGGATTGGGAGGACGGCGATGAACACCCGGCTGACGGCTCTGGCCCTGGCGGCCTCGGCGCTTGCCTTCGCCGGCGCGGCCGCCCCGGCTTCGGCGCAGACCAGCCCGGCGGCAGTGGCCAAGGGCTATCACGCGCCGAAGAACGCCTTCGGCCAGCCGGACATGTCCGGGGTCTGGTCCAACGCCACCATCACCCGGCTGGAGCGCGACCCGAAATATGGCGAGCGGCTGGTGCTGACCCCGGAGGAGTCCAAGGCCATCGAGGGCGCGAGCGATGCGCGCAACGCGCGCCTGCGGGCCAATACCGACACCACGATCAAGGACCCGGACAAGCTGCCGGAATGCCAGAGCGGCGCCCTGGGCGCGGCCTGCGGCTACAACGCCTTCTGGACCGATCCCGGCACGCGGCTGATCCGCATCGGCGGCGAGGCGCGCACCTCGATCCTGACCACCCCGGCCAACGGGCGACTGCCGGCCCGCGTGCGAGCGGCGGGCGCGGCGCCGCGGCGCGACGTCGGCGGCAACTTCGACAATCCGGAGAACCGGGCGCTGGGCGAGCGCTGCATCGTGGGTTTCGGCGGCACGTCCGGCCCGCCCATGCTGCCGGTGCTCTACAACAACCACTACCAGATCCAGCAGACCAAGGACGCCGTGGTGATCGTGGTGGAAATGGTCCACGACGCGCGCATCGTCCGTATGGGCGGGTCCCATCCGCCGGCCAATGTGCGCACCTGGATGGGCGACTCCATCGGCCACTGGGAGGGCGAGACCCTGGTGGTCGAGACCACCAACCTGCGCCGCGAACAGGGCCTGCGTGGGCCGGAAGAGGACATGAAGGTGATCGAGCGCTTCACCCGCGTCTCGCCGCAGCAGATCCTCTACCAGTTCGAGGTTGTCGATCCGGGCGCCTACTCCGCCCCGATCAAGGGCGAGGAGGCGCTGAACTTCACCAAGGACAAGATCTACGAATACGCCTGCCACGAGGGCAACTACGCCATGACCGGGATCCTGGCCGGCGCGCGCGCGGCCGAGAAGGAAGGCAAGCCCGTGGAAGGCAACCGCGGCCGCGTGGCCGAGGAAGGCGGGCGCTAGGCGCTCACGCCCTGCCCGGCGTTGGGTTCGCCACCGGCGCGCATGGCGCCGAGCGAAAATTTTCGAACCGCTGTCGATTTCCGAAAGGCTCGTTCGACGTCCTGATGAGACGCCAATGGGGCGGGTTCAGACAGGGAGACGGACGATGCGGGTGATGGTGTTGGGAAAAGCCGCCGAGGGCGTCGATGTGAGCGCAGGGCCCACGCCCGAGATGCTCGAGGCGTTCAAGGCGATGGACGAATTCACCGAGGAACTGGTCAAGGCCGGCGTCTTCGTGGCCGCCGCCGGCCTGAAGAACGACGGCGCCAAGCGCATCCTCTTCGAGGACGGCCGCCGCACGGTGATCGACGGGCCGTTCGCCGAGACCCGGGAGCTGGTCGCGGGCTTCTCGATCTGGGAGGTCAAGGACATGGACGAGGCCCTGGCCTGGCTCAGCCGTTATCCCGCCATGCCGGGCAAGAGCGAGGTCGAGCTCCGGCCGTTCTACGAGGCGGAGGATCTGGCCGACTTCATCACGCCCGAAGAACTTGCCAGCGCCCGCGACGGCGGGGGCCGCGCCGGCGAGCGCGGGAAACTCGGCGTCGCCTGACACCCTCGTCCGCCGCCCGCTCGAGCCCTGGCTTGTCTCCCTCGCGGCCCTGACCGAAAAGGCGGTGTGACCGCAGGCGAGACCCATCGGGCGATCGAGGCGACCTTTCGCATTGAGCGGGCCAGGCTGATCGCGGGCCTGGCCCGCATCGTGCGCAACGTCGACCTGGCCGAGGAGCTGGCGCAGGACGCGCTGGTCACGGCGCTGGCCGAATGGCCCAGGACCGGCGTTCCGACAAAGCCGGGGGCCTGGCTGATGGCCGTCGCCAAGCGCCGCGCCATCGACGCCCTGCGGCGCGACAAGATGCGCGAGCGCAAGCACGAGGAAATCGCGCGGACCCTGGACGAGCGGTCCAACGACGCGGCCCTGGCGATCGAAGCGGCGCTGGACGACGATCTTGGCGACGAGCTGCTGGGCCTGATCTTCGCGGCCTGCCATCCGATGCTGTCGCCCGACGCGCGCGCGGCGCTCACCCTGCGGGTGGTCGGCGGCCTGACCACCGACGAGATCGCCCGCGCCTTCCTGTCGAGCGAAGCTGCGATCGCGCAACGCATCGTCCGCGCGAAGAAGACGATCGCCAAGGCCGGCCTCGGCTTCGAGACGCCGCGCGGCGAAGAGCGGGCGGCGCGGCTGCCCTCAGTGCTGGAGGTCGTCTACCTGATCTTCAACGAAGGCTATGCGGCCACGGCGGGCGACGACCTCGTCCGGCCGGGCCTTTGCCTGGAGGCGCAAAGGCTGGGCCGCATCCTGGCGGGGCTGATGCCGAGGGACCCAGAAGTGCTGGGCCTGCTGGCCCTGATGGAGATCCAGGCCTCACGCCTGCGGGCGCGCACCGGGCCAGACGGCGCCTTCATACCGCTCACCGAACAGAACCGCGCGCGCTGGGACTATCTGCTGATCGGCCGGGGCCTCGAGGCGCTGGCCCGCGCCGAAGCACTGCGCGGCCCCGAGATGGGGGATTGGGGACCCTATGTGCTGCAGGCCGAACTCGCCGCCTGTCACGCCCGCGCGCGCCAGGCGGCCGACACCGACTGGGCGCGCATCGCGGGGCTCTACGACCGGCTGCGCGTCGTGGCGGCCTCGCCGGTGGTCGACCTCAACCGCGCGATCGCCCACAGCATGGCCTTCGGGCCGGACGCGGGCCTCAGGCTGTTGGACGAGATCGCCGCCGCCGACGCCCTGCGCAACTACGCACCCCTGCCGGCGGCGAAGGGCGATTTCCTATTCCGGGCCGGCCGGCTGGCCGAGGCGCGCCCCGAATTCGAGGCGGCGGCCAGGCTGGCCCGCAACGCCCGGGAACGGGCCTTTCTCCTCGCTCGGGCGGAGGCCTGCCTGAATCAGCCCTGAGCCCGGCGATCTATCCGGCGCGGCTTTCGGCCAAGTCTTCCAGCTCGGGCAGGATAGCGCCCAGTTCGCTACGCTTGGAAACCCCCAGCTTGCGGTAGACGCTGTCCAGGTGGTTGCGCACGGTGAAGGGCGAGAGCGCCAGGTCCTGGCCGATCTCCTTGTTGGAGCGGCCGAGCGCCGAGAGCCGGGCGATCTCCGCCTCGCGGGCCGACAGGTCGTCGACCGGCAAGCGCGGGCGGACGCGGACCGCGATGGCGCCGGCGACCGGTTCGGCGCGCAGGGCGATGGCCGACAGCTGGCGGCGCACCGGCTCTTCCGACGACAGCCTGAGGCTCGCCGGCAAACGCGGCCCGCGCCAGTCGGGCCATTCGCGGCGGATCAGCTCGGCGAATTGCTGGGAGACGAATTCCAGCAACCCCTCGGCGTTGCAGAGCGCCACGGCGTTGGGATAGGGCGCCTCGCCGCCACGCCACTGCAGCAGGCGCAGCAGGCGCGCGGCGGTATAGGCCTCCACGAGGTGCGGGGTGAGCCGCTCCTTGGTGGCCCGTTCCTGCTCGGTGAAGGCCGGCGCGGCCTCGCGGCGCATCAGGGTTATCGAGCTCACCAGGGCGGTGAACGGGTCGACCAGGCAGGTGGTCAGGAAGTGGCCGAGGTCGAAGCGCTTCAGCAGCCTCTCGATCACCACCGGGTCGTCGGTGAGCGACGCCGCGTGGCTGGCGTTGACCGTGCGGCCCAGGTTGGCGAAGGCGAGCGCCCCCAGCACGTCGCGGTCGGCCATTTCAAGTTGCGCCGCCGTGGCGCCTGGCGGCATCCGAAGCTCGAAGGCGCTGTAGAGCCGCACCGTCCCGTCCTCCAGGGCGGCGCGCGACCAGACGGCGAAGTCGAAAGGCGCCAACTCGCCCACCAGGTCCAGGGCATAGTCCTGGAAGGTCTCGGCCGGCTGCTCGCGGCTCGCGCGATAGAGCGCGATGACGCAGGCGTCGAGCGCGTCGGCGCGAATCTCCGGCATCAGGTCCATCCCCCAAGTCTGCCGCGCCGGGCGACCGACTTCCCCTAGGACATCTGTACCATAGGATTAACCACGCCCCGCCGCTAGCGTTGAGAACGTTGTTCTTGGGCGTTCAGGTCTAGTCGTAGCGTTTTGCTGAAGACCGGTTCGCCTCTGAAGACGAGTTCAGCAGTTGAACTCGCCTATTAGAGGAATTGGGGATGCAGAAGTGCAAGTTCGTTGGTTTGGCTTCCGCGGCGATGCTCGCAATGACGCCGGTCGTGGCCTCGGCCGCCATCACACAGTATTCCGACCGGAGCGCGTTCGAAACCGCGACCGGCGCGACCACCGTCGAGACCTTCGGGCCGACCTTCCATTTCCCCATTCCAAGTGGGGTGCTCAACGCCCAGACCGGTCCGTGCTGCGCCTTCAACGGCGATGGCGCCACCTTCGGCAGCGGCCCGCCGCTGGAGCCCGGCGACATCCTGCCTGGCGTCACCTATTCCACGCCGGTGCTGGGACCGGGCTGTTGCTATCTGGCGATCGACACGCAGGCGAACTACGACGGCGGCTTCCTGGACACGACCCAGAGCAACGGCCAGACCCTGACCGTCACCTTCGATCAGGCGCAGGCCGCCGTCGGTTTCGACGCCGGCAGCCTGATGGGCAACGGCTTCGTCATCACCCTCTTCGGGGCGGACGACCAGCAGATCGCCAGCCTGACCGACGCCATCACCTCCCAGACCCCGGCGTTCTATGGCTTCGCCAACGATACGGCGGACATCACCAAGCTCACCCTGACAACCACGACGCCCGGGGTCGACGGCTTCGCCATCGACAACTTCACCTTTGGCGCGACGTCGGCGGTGACGTCCGGGACTGGGACCGGCCAGTCGCCGGCGGGCGGCGTGCCAGAGCCGGCGGCGTGGGCGCTGATGCTGATGGGCTTCGGCCTGGCCGGCGCGGGTTTGCGGCGGCGGCGGGCGGGTTTGACCCTGCTCGACCAGGTGCTGCCCGACGTCGCGATCGGCGATCTGTAGACCGCGCGGCCTACCGCGGCTTGAAGCCCCCGGTTTGCGGGGCCTCGCTGATCATTCCCACTCGATGGTGCCCGGCGGCTTCGAGGTCACGTCGTAGACCACCCGGTTGATGCCCTTCACCTCGTTGATGATGCGCGTGGCGGTGCGGCCGAGGACCTCCCAGGGGAACTCGAAGAAGTCGGCGGTCATGCCGTCGGTGGAGGTGACAGCGCGGAGCGCGCAGACGTTTTCATAGGTGCGCGCGTCGCCCATCACACCCACGGTCTTGACCGGCAGCAGGACGGCGAAGGCCTGCCAGATCGAGTCGTAGAGGCCGGCCTTACGGATCTCGTCGAGGTAGATGGCGTCGGCCTGCTGCAGGACAGCGACCTTCTCCGGCGTGATCTCGCCCGGGATGCGGATGGCCAGGCCCGGGCCGGGGAAAGGGTGGCGGCCGACGAAGGCCGGCGGCAGGCCGAGCTCGACGCCCAACGCGCGGACCTCATCCTTGAAGAGTTCGCGCAACGGTTCGACCAGCTTCAGCTTCATGTAGTCCGGCAGGCCGCCGACGTTGTGGTGGCTCTTGATCACCGCCGAGGGGCCGCCGCGCGCCGAGACGCTCTCGATCACGTCCGGATAGAGGGTGCCTTGGGCGAGGAATTCGGCGCCCTCGATCTTTGCGCTCTCGCGGTCGAAGACGTCGATGAACAGCTTGCCGATGGTCTTGCGCTTGGTCTCAGGGTCGCTGACGCCGGCCAGCGCGCCCAGGAAGTCCTTCGAGGCGTCCACGTGGATCAGCGGGATGTTGTAGTGGTCGCGGAACATGGTCACGACCTGTTGGCCTTCGTTGAGGCGCAGGAGGCCGGTGTCGACGAAGACGCAGGTGAGCTGCTCGCCGATCGCCTCGTGGATCAGCACGGCGGCCACCGATGAATCGACGCCGCCGGAGAGGCCGCAGATCACCCGGCCCTTGCCGACCTGGGCGCGGATCCTGGCCACCATCTCCTGGCGGAACGAGGCCATGGTCCAGTCGCCGCTAAGGCCGGCGATCCGGTGGGTGAAGTTGCGCAACATCAGCGCGCCGCGCGGGGTGTGGGCGACTTCCGGATGGAACTGGACGCCATAGAAGCGCCGGCCCTCGTAGGCGATCACCGCGAACGGGCTGCCCTCGGAGGTCGCGACCACGGCGAAGCCCTCGGGGATGGCGGTGATCTTGTCGCCGTCGCTCATCCAGACGGTTTCGTTGTGGCCGATCTCGCCCAGGCCCTCCAGCAGCGGCGACTCCTGCTGGATGCGGACCTCGGCGCGGCCGAACTCGCGGGCGTGGCCGCCCTCGACCGCCCCGCCCAGCTGGGCGCACATGGTCATCTCGCCGTAGCAAATGCCCAGCACCGGCACGCCCAATTCAAAGACCTTCTGCGGCGCCGACGGGCTTTGCGCCTCATGCACGCTGGCCGGGCCGCCGGAGAGGATGACGGCCTTGGGCGCGAAGGCCTCCAGCATCCCTTCGACCTTGTCGTAGGGGTGGATCTCGCAATAGACGCCGGCCTCCCGCAGGCGACGCGCGATCAGCTGGGTCACCTGGCTGCCGAAGTCGACGATCAGGACGCGTTCGTGTGCAGGGGTGCTCATGGGGCTCCGTGAGGGGCTTTGTCCAGCACCGCGACGAAGAAGCCGTCGGTGCCGGAGGTCTTGGGGGAAAGGCGCAGGAACCCGTCCGGCGTCAGCCATCGGGCCAGGTTGGGATCGGCGGTCGCCGGGCGGACCTGGAAGCCCGGGGTGCGAGCCAGGAAGGCGGAGACGCGGTCCTCGTCCTCGTCCGGCAGCACCGAGCAGGTGACATAGACCATGCGGCCGCCGGGCTTCACATAGGCCGCGCCGGCGTCGAGCACCGCGTCCTGGTCGGCGATGCGCTTCTGCAGAGTCTCGGGCGTCAGCCGCCACTTGGTGTCGGGGTGGCGGCGCCACGACCCCGTGCCGGAGCACGGCGCGTCGATGAAGACGACGTCCATCCTGGCCTCGAGGCCCTTCAGCGCGTCGGGCGTGAGCGGCGAGCGGACCTGCAGGTTGCGCACGCCGGCGCGGTCGCCGCGGCGCACGGTGTCGGCGAGGCGCCGGGCGTCGGAATCATAGGCGTAGATCTGGCCGGTGTTGCCCATGGCGGCGGCCAGAGCCAGGGTCTTGCCGCCGCCGCCGGCGCAGAGGTCGAGCACCTGCTTGCCCTTCACCTCGCCGGCCGCCGCCGCGGCGATCTGCGAGCCCAGGTCCTGCACCTCGAACCAGCCCTTGGAGAACTGCGGAATGGCCTCGACGGCGCCGCTGCGGGCGGTGGGATCGAGGGCGGGCATGCGCAGGGCGGTCGGCAGGACGCCGGTGGCCTCCGCATGCAGCGGCGTGAGCGCCTTTAGGGTCCGTTCCGGACCGGACTTCAGCAGGTTGACCCGCAGGTCGACCGGCGCACGTTCGGAAAGCGCCGCGCCCTGCTCGGCCCGGTCATCGCCGAAGGCGCGCTCGAAGGCGGCCTCCAGCCAGTCGGGATAGTCGCCGCGCACGGCGGCCGGGGCATCGGCCAGGTCGCGCGGCTGTTCGAGGGCGGCACGCTCGGTATCGGTGAGCCGGCCGGGACCGTGGGGCTCCTCGCCTGCGGCCTCGGCGACGCGGTCCAGCGGCCAGTCCCAGTGCAGACGCAAGGCGGCGAGCGCGGCGGCGCGCGGGCCGTCGTCGCCCATGCGCCAGGCCAGGGAGCGGCGGCGGCGCAGGACGTCGAGCACCAGGCCGGAGACGAAGGCGCGATCCTTCGCTCCGGCATAGCGCGCGGCGTCGCCCCAGCTCTTCAGCGCGAGCCGGACAGGCCGGTGGCGGGTCTCGATCTCACCCAGGACATCGATGGCCGCCGCGAGGCGTCCGGCGTCACGCATTCACCCTCGCATCATTGGAAGAAGGCCACGACCACCATGATGATCCCCACCATGCTGACCGCCCAGACCAGGGTGCGCACCACCGGGATGCCGGCCGCGTAGACCGGCACGAACACCGCGCGGGCGACCACATAGAGGATCGAGCCCCAGTAGGTCGCCGTCCCCAGCTTGCCGGCCGCCAGGCAGACCAGCAGGGCCGCGGCGAACAGCGGGAAGGTCTCCAGGAAATTGCCGAGCGCGCGGTTCAGCCGCCCGGCCGTGACGCCGACCGGCTTGGGCTCGTCCCTCGGGCCCATGAGGTACGCCAGCGAGCGCTCGCCGCCCGAGCCGGCCGCGGCCGCCCAGACGATCTGCACCAGGCCGATGATCACGGCCGCCACAAGCAACTTCAACTCCATCGGAACTTGACCACCCATCTTCGCCTCCCCCGTTTCGCCGCCGGCCCGGGATGGCCGGCTGGCTCCGAGACGTCAGCGAACCCCGTTTTCGCGGTTTGCGCCAGATGGGGCGTCTAGACGGGGCTCGGATAGTTGGGCGCCTCGCGCGTGATCATCACGTCGTGGACGTGGCTCTCGCGCAGGCCCGCCCCGGTGATGCGGATGAACCGGGCGCGGCCGCGGAATTCCTCCAGGGTGCCGCCGCCGACGTAGCCCATGGCGGCGCGCAGGCCACCCACCATCTGGTGCAGGATCGGCGCGATCGGGCCCTTGTAGGGCACCTGGCCCTCGATGCCCTCGGGCACCAGCTTGAGCACGTCCTTGACGTCCTTCTGGAAGTAGCGGTCAGCCGAGCCCTGGCCCATGGCGCCCAGCGAGCCCATGCCGCGGTAGCTCTTGTAGGAGCGGCCCTGGTAGAGGAACACCTCGCCTGGCGCCTCGTCGACGCCGGCGAACACCGAGCCCAGCATCGCCGCCGAGGCGCCCATGGCCAACGCCTTGGCGAGGTCGCCGGAGTATTTGATCCCCCCGTCGGCGATGATCGGCACATCGGCGCCGGCCGCAGCGCGCACCGCGTCGGCGATGGCGGTAAGCTGCGGCACGCCCACCCCGGCTACGATGCGGGTGGTGCAGATGGAGCCCGGGCCGATGCCGACCTTCACAGCATCGGCGCCGGCCTCGATGAGGGCGCGCGCGCCATCGTAGGTGGCGACGTTGCCGGCCACGATCTGCACCTGGTTGGTCTCGCGCTTGATGCGCCCCACCGCCTTGGCGACATCGGCGTTGTGGCCGTGGGCGGTGTCGATCACCACCACGTCGACGCCGGCGTCCACCAGGGCCATGGAGCGCTCGTAGCCCGCATCACCCACCGTGGAGGCTGCGCCCACCAGCAGGCGGCCCTGGGGGTCCTTGGCGGCGAAGGGATGGGCTTCGGACTTCTCCATGTCCTTGACGGTGATCAGGCCCACGGCGCGGTAGTCGTCGTCGACCACGATCAGCCGTTCGATCTTGTGGCGGCGCAGCAGCTCGCGCGCCTCGGCCGGATCGACGCCCTCCTTCACGGTGACCAGGTTGTCCTTGGTCATCAGCGAACTGGCCGGCACGTCGCCGCCGCCGGTCTCGAAGCGCATGTCGCGGTTGGTGAGGATGCCGCAGAGCTTGCCCTTGGCGTCCACGACCGGGAAGCCGGAGATGCGCCGCCGGGCCTTGATCTCCAGGACCTCGCGCATCGGCGTGTCCGGCCGGATGGTCAGCGGGTTGATGACCATGCCGCTTTCGTAGCGCTTCACCTCGCGCACCTGGTCGGCCTGTTCCTCGACCGTCAGGTTGCGGTGCAGGATGCCCATGCCGCCGTGCTGGGCCATGGCGATGGCCAGGCGGCTTTCGGTGACGGTGTCCATGGCGGCGGACACCAGCGGGATGTTCAGATTGATCTCGCGCGTGAACCGGGTCGCGACATCCACCTGGGTGGGCATGACGTCGGACGGGCCGGGTTCGAGCAAAACATCGTCGAAGGTGAGCCCTTCGCGAATCTCCATGGAGACACCTCGTTTTGCGGGCTGCGTATACGCGTCCGACGACGTGGGCGGCAAGGGGGCCGCGGCGGGTGGGTCGATCCATCTCATGCGGGGGTGATCTCCGTGTCATGCGCCAGGCGTTCGAAGACGATGAAATCGCCGAGCGTGGGCTTTTCCTCGATCGTCCCGGCCGCGAGGTCGGCGTCCAGGCGGGCGAAGCCCTGGTCGAGTTCCGCTTCGGTCATGTGCTCGAAGACCGAGGTCGCCCGCAGGCGGAGGCGCGCCACGGCCTCGGCGATGTCGCCCTCGAAGGGCACCACCAGGGGCACGATCTCGGCGGTGGCGAAGCCGGCCGCCTCGAAGACGGCGCAGGCCTCGGCGATCGAAGGGAACATCGCCTCCTCGATCTCCCCGCTGCGGGGGAAGTAGCTGCGCCACCAGTGGTCGGGAATGCGGCCCTTGAAACCGCTGCGCAGGAAGACCCGGCCGCCGGGCTTGATGATGCGGGCGATCTCCCGCGCGGCGGCCGGCTTGTCGGGGAAGTGGTGGAACGACAGGAACATCAGCATCGCGTCGGCGCTGGCGTCGGGCAGCGGGATCGCGGCGGCCTCGCCGGCCAGGTAGCTGACCCGCGGATGCGCCGCCCCGGTCTCGGCGGCCCGGCGCATCGCCCCAGCCGGTTCGACGCCGTAGACGGGACCGCCGAAGGCCTCGGCCAGGCCGGGCGTGAAGCGTCCCGTGCCGGAGCCGAGATCCACGAAGGTGAGCGGCCGCCGCGCCGGCAGGCGCTGGGCGAACAGGTCCATGTAGCGCTGGATCGCCTCGGCCGGCAGGGCGCGGCCCTTGGCGTAGGCGCCATGCTGGACGCGGTCGTAGTCGACCGGTTTCAGGGTTTGGGCGGGTGCTTGGGGGTCTGGAGTTGCCATGGCGACTCCTAGGCCTGTTGCAGATGCGATTAAATCGACATATCCGGTGACAGATGTTCGATAATCTCACATCCGGCGGTGCGTTGCCGTCGCTGAATGCGCTCCGGGCGTTCGAGGCCATGGCGCGGACCGGGCGGGCGACCCTGGCGGCCGAGGAGCTGCACGTCACCCACAGCGCGGTCAGCCGCCAGGTGAAGGCGCTGGAGGCGCACCTGGGCGTGCGCCTGTTCCAGGGGCCCAAGCACCGGCTGACGCTGACGCCGGCCGGCCAGACGCTGGCCCCGGCGCTTGGCCACGCCTTCGACGAGATCGCCACGGCGGTCCGGCGCCTGAAGAGCGAGGGCGAGGACCTGTTCCTGGCGGTCAACGCCAGCCTGTCGGTGAAATGGCTGATCCCGCGCCTGGCCGACTTCGCGGCGAAACACCCGCAGATCCAACTTCATCTGGAAGAGCTTCCATCGCAGGCGACCTCGCATCGCGGCGCCCAGGCCGTGGTGCGCATCGTGCCCGCGACGCGGCTCGCCGAACCGCTGGTCACGCCGTTCATCGACAATCACATCGGGCCGGTGATGGCGCCGGCCCTGGCCGAGCGGTTCGCCACCGACCCGCTGGCGGCGCCCAGGCTCGCGGCGCAGTCACACCCGCAGGGCTGGGCGATCTGGGCGGCCATGGCTGGCGTGGAGCTGGCGCCCGCGCCGGAGCAGCCCTTCGCCCATGGCCATTTCGCGCTGGACGCCGCCGTAGCCGGCCTGGGCGTGGCGATCTTCAACTGGCCGATGGTCGCCGAGGAGATCGCCGAGCGCCGACTGGTCGCCCCCTTGGGCTTCGTGGCCGCCCCCAGCGCCTTCGCCCTGATCGCCGCGCCCGGCGCAGAGAGCCGCGCCCTGGCGGCGTTCCGGAAATGGCTGGTCGCCCAGGGCAAGCTGACACCGCCGGTTCCGGCGAGTGGAGGCCGCTAGGGACGCAGAAACGGCCCAGGACCGACAGTCATGCAGGGCGCGACCTCGAGCAGATATGCGCGTCCGAGGAGATGCTGCACACGCCGCAGGGTGACTTCATCGCCAGGACCGCAATAGGCGACATCGGAGACGCCAACGCGGGCCAAACCTTCAGGCACCGCCACGATCAGGCGGTGGTGTCTGCCAGACTTGTCATCGTAGGTTTCAATGCGTTGAATCCGTCCCGACAGGATGGTCGAGGGGCCGACGGGAACCAGACCTATCGCGCCCCCAAGCGCGAAGACCACCACGAAGAATGTGAGCACCGGGAGAAGCGGATGCCTATCCAGCCATTTGCTCGATTGAGGGTTCACCGCCCCTTGAACCCCGTCGCCACCAGATAGAGCTCCGAAGAGTCCGAGCGGCTGGCCTTGGGCTTCACGGTCTTCACCTCGGCGAAGTGGCGCTTCAGCAGGCCGATCACCTCGGCGGTCTCGCCGCCCTGGAAAGCCTTGGCCAGGAAGGCGCCGCCGGGCTTCAGGACCTGGATGGCGAAGTCGGCGGCGGCCTCGATCAGGCCGACGATGCGCAGGTGGTCGGTCTGGCGGTGGCCCACGGTGTTGGGCGCCATGTCGGACATCACCAGGTCCGGCGTTCCGCCCAGGAGGCGGATCAGCTCCAGCCCGCAGGCGGGATCGGTGAAGTCCATCTGCAGGATGTGGGCCGGCGGCAGCGGCTCGACCGGCAGCAGGTCAACGCCGGCGATGTCGGTGACGCCGCGCTCGATCGCCACCTGGGTCCAGCCGCCGGGGGCGAGGCCCAGGTCGATCACCCGGGCGCCGCGCTTCAGGAAATGGAAGCGGTCGTCGATCTCGGTCAGCTTGTAGGCCGCGCGGGATCGGTAGCCGTGGGCGCGGGCCTGGGCGGCGAACGGGTCGTTGATCTGGCGGTTGAGCCAGGCCTGCTGGGAAGGCGTGCGCTTCCAGGCGGTCTTCAGCCGCGCGGGCGTGGCGCGGCCGGACTCGGTCCCGCCGCTGGGCGGGCGGACCATGCGTTTGCGCGGGGGTTTATCGTCACTCATTGCGCCGCCACCGCCTGGGTGCGTCCCCGGCCGCCGCGCCGTCGCCGGCGGCGATGGCGCCCGCCGCGGTCAGCCATCAGGGACAGCAGGATACCCTCGCGCAGGCCGCGGTCGGCGACCCGCACCCGGGTGCAGGGCCACAGCTCCTGCACCGCCTGCAGGATCGCCGCGCCCGCCAGCACCAGGTCGGCGCGATCGGGGCCGATGCAGGGCTGTTCGGCGCGGCCCTGGGCGCTGAGCGACATCAGCCGACGGGCGGCGGCGTCGCACTGGTCGCGGGTCATCCAAATGCCGTCGACCTGGTTCCTGTCGTAGCGCGGCAGCTCCAGGTGCAGGCCGGCCAGGCTGGTGATGGCGCCGGAGGTGCCGATCAGGTGGCCGCGGTCGGCGTCGAACACCTCGCGCAGGGGATCGGCCCGGCGGAAGGCGCCGATGTCGGCCTTCACGGTGTCGACCATGGCGCGGAACCAGGCCTCGGTGGCCGCCTCGCCCTCCGGGAAGCGCTCGGCGAGCGTCACCACCCCGATCGGCGCCGAGTGCCAGGCGGTGAGCGGCGGCATGCCGGTGGGCGCCGCGCCGCGCAGATCGACCCAGCTCAGCTCGGTCGAGCCGCCGCCGACATCGACCACCAGGGCCGCGTCGGCGCCGCGGTCGATGAGGTTCAGGCAGCCGGCGACCGACAGGCGCGCCTCTTCCTGCGGCGGGATGATCTGCAGGCGCAGGCCGGTCTCGGCGAACACCCGGTCGAGGAAATGCTGGCCGTTCTCGGCCATGCGGCAGGCCTGTGTGGCGATGGCGCGCAGGCGGATGACGCGGCGGCGGCGCAGCTTCTCGGCGGCGACCTTCAGCGCGCCCAGCGCGCGGTCCATGGCCGCCTCCGACAGCCGGCCCGAGGCGGTGAGCCCCTCGCCCAGGCGCACGATGCGCGAATAGGCCTCGACCACGCGGAAGCCGCTCGGCCCCTGCGGCGTGGCGATCAGGAGGCGGCAATTGTTAGTGCCCAGGTCCAGCGCCCCATAGCAGGGCGACTCACCACTGGGCTTTTCCCGGCCGCGAAGTGCGGCTGCGGGCGCGCGCGGCGCCTCCGTCATGGACCGAACCCGTCCTTCGCAGGCGCCGGCCACACCTGGGGCGCCTCACTTCACCGCGAACCTAGCAGGCCATCTCGCGTCTCGGAAGACTGGCCTTGAACGGAGGGTTTTGGTCGCTACGTTCACCTCCCGGTTAGGACCGGGGTGGTAGATTCGACCCGATGTACTCGCAAAGCGCCAAATTCATGATCGGCCAGGTGGTGCGCCATCGCATCTACCCGTTCCGCGGCGTGATCTTCGACGTCGATCCGGTGTTCTCGAACACCGAGGAATACTGGCTGTCGATTCCAGAGAACATCCGGCCGCACAAGAACCAGCCCTTCTATCACCTGCTGGCCGAGAACGAGGAAAGCTCCTACGTGGCCTACGTCTCGGAGCAGAACCTGCTGGCGGACGACAGCGGCGAGCCGGTCGGCCACCCGCAGGCGGGCGTGCTGTTCGAGTCGTTCCGCGAGGGCCAGTACAAGCTGCGCCCGCGGATCAGCCACTAGGCTCCAATTCCACTAGTCTAAGACGAGGCCTCGACGTTCGGGTCGAGCTTCCGGGCCTGCGCCTTGTCGGCGTCGCCGCCGGGGCCGTCGCCGAGCGCGGCGCGGACCTCGCCGCGGGCCTCCCAGGACCGGGCGCTGCGCGGATCGGCCTTCAGGGCCGCGTCATAGAAGTCGCGCGCCAGCAAGAGGTCGCCGAGTTCACGATAGGTGTCGCCCTTGGCGGTCAGCGTCATGGGATCGCCCGGCGTGATGCGCAGCGCCGCGTTGAAGTCGCGCAGCGCCCGGTCGTAGCGGTTCATCTGCTTCCAGGCGACACCGCGGTTGAACAGCACCACGTCGTCCTTGGGGTTGGCCGCCAGCGCCTTGTCGAAGTCGGCGATGGCCAGCTCGGGCTTCAGTTCCGCCAGATAGAAATCGCCGCGGGCGTTGAGCGCGGTGGGATTGTCCGGGGCGATGGCGAGGGCGGCGTCGAAGTCGGCGAGCGCGGCCTTGGCCCGCTTGCTCTTGCCCTCCACGACCCAGCTGTGGCCGCGGGCGGCCAGGGCCTCGACGTTGCGGGAATTGTGGCCGAGCGCGCGGTTGAAGTCGTCGCGGCCGTCGGCGAAGCGGCCCTGGCGGACCAGCAGGCGCCCGCGGTCGACCAGGGCGCGGTCGGCGTCGCCCGGCCCCTTGATCGCGCGGTCGTATTCGGCGAGCGCGCCGGTCGCATCGCCCAGGGATTCCAGGGTCTCGCCCAGGGCGGCGTGGACGTCCGGCTGGTTCGGGTTGGCGGCGAGTTGGGCGCGGTAGCCTTGGGCGGCTTTCTTCAGGTCGTCCACCGTGGCGGCCCAACTTCGTGTGGACATGGCCGAGGCGGCGGCGAGCGCGGCGCAGGCCAGGACGGGCAGCAGGCGGCGGCTCATTTGGCCCCCGTGGACTTGTATTCGCCGCTGGTCATGGCGGTCTTCAGCGCCTGTTCGGACAGGGGCTTGGGCGCGCTCACCGGCGCCAAGGGGCCCCAGCCGGTCCAGTCGCGGGCGAAGGCGGCGCGGACGTCGGCCGGGGTGGTGTCCTCCATCATCACGTCGAAGACCCGCAGGCCTTCGCGCGGCGAGAACTGCGGCAGGCGGTCGACGATGCGGAACAGCAGGTCCGTGGCGCGCGCGCGGCTGTCGTGGGCCGGTCCGCCGACGGCCAGGCGCACCGAGGCGCGCACCTGCTCCAGCCCTTGGTCGGTCTCGTCCACCGTCGGCCCCTCGGCGGCGAAGCGGCGGATCTCGGCGTCGATCATGCCCACCGCGCGGACCTCCTGGCCCGGCTGCGGAATGATGCCGACGCAGGTCTTCTGGCTGTCGGGTCGGGTCTCGTCGGAAATGGTGGCCTCGATGAAGGGTGCGTCCTTGCGCGACTTCAGGACGCTGATCCGGTTCTGCAGGATCGCCTCCCAGAGGCCGCGCATCAGCAACGCATGCAGCCGCTCGTCCACCGTGGGGCCGTCCGCCAGGGGCGCGATGCGGCAGAGGCCGGCCACCGACGGCAGGCTGGGCTCGGTGAGCGCCAGCGCCTCGGGGCCGCGCGGGGTGACCGGGCCGTCCCGCGGCGCGCGGATGGGCTGGGGGCCGCTGCCCTGCCAGTCGCCGAACACCGCCTTGACCTTCTGTTCCAGCACATCGACCGGCAGGTCGCCGACCATCACCACCACGGCGTTGTCCGGCCGATACCAGCGCGCGTAGAAGGCGGCGAGCTTGGCAGGCGTGAGCGCCGCCAGGGTCTGCGGCGCGCCTAAGGGGAAGCGGGCGTTGGTGCGCAGGCCGGCGTCGGCGAAGGCGTCCATCTTGGCGCGCATGACCCGCAGGTCGTCGGCGTCGCGGGCCTTGCGCTCGGCTTCCATGGCGGCCCGTTCGCGCGCCACGCCGGCGTCGGTGAAGGTGAGGCCGTCGGCCACGTCGCGCAGCCATTTGGTGGCCACGTCCAGCTCGCTGGCGTCGGCGCTGGGCAGGTCCATCTGGTAGGCGGTCTGCTTCAGGTCGCTGGAGGCGTTGCGGTCGCGGGCGAAGGTGACGTGCAGCGGAGCCAGGATCAGGTCGAGCTGGTGCGCCGGGAAGCTCTTCGAGTCGTCGAAGGCCAGGTGTTCGACCATGTGCGCCGCGCCGCGCTCGTCGTCCGCCTCGTCGAAGCTGCCGACGCTGATGGAAAGGCGCAGCGAGATCGCGCCCTTGGGCGTGGCGTTGTGCTGCACCGCGTAGCGCAGGCCGTTGGGCAGCACGCCGTAGCGGATCGCCGGGTCCCAGCGCACCAGCTGCGGATCGGGCGCGAGGCCCAGGGCCGTGGGGGCATCCGCGGCCGGCGCGGTCGCGGCCCGCACGCCCGCCGGCCCGGCCAGCGCCGCCGCGGCCAGGCCCGCCGCCATCAGGAGAACTCGTCCGCGCAATTTGATCCCGTTCGCCCTGGCCCGCTCACCCGGCCGCCCACCCTGGCCCGCTCGCCCTATCAGGCTCCGTCTTCATAGGTGCGACGGTGGCAATTGCGAGGCGGATTTATGCGTGCGCGTCTGTGTCGCCGCACGATCTCGCCGCGGAAGGCCCCGAAACCGGGTCACTCAGAACGGAACTTTCATAGAAAGCGCGCCATTCTCCGGGCATGAGCGCCGATGGATTCGCCCATAGCCCACCGCCCGGCGCCCGGGCCGACTGGACCATCGACCAGGGCTGGTCCGGCTATTCGCAGGCCGAGCACCAGGTCTGGATCACCCTCTATGAGCGGCAGGCCGCCCTGTTGCCCGGCCGCGCCTGCGACGCCTTCCTGAAGGGGCTGGAGGCGCTGGACCTGCACCGCTCCGGCATCCCCGATTTCGCGCGGATCAACGTCGAGCTGAACCGGCTGACCGGCTGGAGCGTGGTGGCCGTGCCGGGCCTGGTGCCCGACGAGGTGTTCTTCGACCACCTGGCCAACCGCCGCTTCCCCGCCGGCCAGTTCGTCCGCAAGCCGGAACAGCTGGACTACCTGCAGGAGCCGGACATCTTCCACGACGTGTTCGGCCACGTGCCGATGCTCACCGACCCGGTGTTCGCCGACTACATGGCCGCCTATGGGCGCGGCGGGCAGCGGGCGATGCGGCGCGGCCAACTCGCCAACCTGGCCAGGCTCTACTGGTACACGGTGGAGTTCGGCCTGTTGCAGACGCCGCAAGGCGTGCGGATCTATGGCGCCGGCATCGTCTCCAGCCGGGCGGAATCGATCTTCGCGCTCGACGATCCCTCGCCCAACCGCCTGGCCTTCGACCTGGAGCGGGTGATGCGCACGCCCTACCGGATCGACGACTTCCAGCAGGTCTATTTCGTAATCCCGTCTCTGCAGGCCCTGCTCGACGCCACCCTGCAGGACTTCGGGCCGATCTACGGGCGGCTGGACGGGGCGAGCGAGATCCCGATCGCCGAGATCCTGCCCACCGACGGGGTGATCACGCGCGGCACCCAGGCCTATGCGCTCGAAAAGGCGAAGGCGGCTCAGTAGTCCCTGCGCCAGCGCACCGCCAGGCGGCCCGCGCCCTGCCCACCCACGCGGCTGACGATCGACAGGGACTTTTTCACCCGCCACTCCACCTGGGCCGCACCGCCGTCACGGCCGCCGCCGGTCAGTTCCAGATAGACCTTGTCCGTCAGGTACTTGCCGCCGGAGACGGAGACCGGCCCGGACGCGGCGTCGCCGCCGCCCAGCGCCAGGCGATCGAGGCCGGCGAAGGTTCTGAGATTGCCGATCACGTCCAGCCCGCCGCCGCCGGCCAGCGACGACAGGGCCGAGGCCAGTTGGGCGGCCTCCAGCGGCGAAAGCTGCGAGGCGGTGCGCCCGAACAGCACCTGGCTCAGCACCTCGTCATTGGGCAGGGCCGGCGTCGAGGTGAGCGTGATCTGCGGCCGGGCCGCGGTGCCGCGGATGCGCACCGAGGCGGTCAGCGTCGGATCGTCCCGCGTCGCGGTGAGGTCGAGGCGCACCTGATCGGCCTTGGTCGAGAGATAGACGACGCCGGTGTTGTCGAACTCGAACCGCTTGCCGGCGAACTGGTAGTCGCCGCGCACGATGTGGGCCACGCCGAACAGGTCGGGATGGGCGGTGGAGCCGCCCACATGGGCGTCCAGCGACAGCTCCGCGTCCAGGCCGTGGCCCTTCAGGAAGACGCCGCGGGGGGCCTTCAGCGCGACGTCCAGCGCCCAGCCGTTCCCACCCAGGTTCGAAGGCCGCAGGGCGGCGGGCAGCTCGGGCGGGCGGTTCTTCTCCACCACGTCCATGACCACCACGCCGGACGGCGTCGGCACGCGGGCGGCCACGTCGGCGCGGTCGATGGTGAGCTGGCCGGACAGCCGCACCTTGCCGTCGGCGGCCCGGTCGATGGTGGCCTTGCCGGTGCCCGTGGCCGTAGCGAGGTCGTTGTCGATGACGCGGAACCCCTTGAAGTCCAGGCGGAAACTCGAGGCGCCGCCCCGCTGCAGATTGATCGAACCCGTGCCGGTCACCGCGCCGCCGTGCCCGTCGACGCCGGTGGCGTCGGTGATGTTGACGGCGTCGCGGGCGAAGGCCGCCTTCAGCGCCACGTTGCGCAGCGACAGGCCGGTGGCCCCGTCGTCGAAGCGCCCGTTCGCCACGGTGACCGCGCCGGTGGCGTTGGGCTTGTCGAAGGTTCCGCCCAGGGTTCCCTGGGCGACCACCTGGCCGGCCAGGCTGCGCTCGCCGCCGATCAGCAGGTCCCAGAGCGGGCGCACCTCGCCCTGTGCCTGAAACCGGCCGCTGAGCGGCCTCTCACGAGCGACGGCGATGCGGAACGGCGCGGCGCTGGCCTCGGCGGGCAACACGACGTTGGCGCTGGCGTTCAGCCCCTGGGCATTGGCGGCCGACAGGTCGAGCGCCAGGCTGTCGCCGGAAAGCCGCCCGCGCAGGGTCCCCTCGACGCCGGAGGCGGCCGGCGCGCCGCGGGGGCGAAGACCGGCGAGCCGGGCTTCCATGACGCCTTCAAGCCGCGCGCCGCGGCCCTGCAGGGTGAGCTGCCCGTCCACCTTGCCGGCCAGGTCGTCGTCAAGCAGGCCCATGGTGACCCCGGTGAGCTGGGCCTTGACGTCGGTCCCGGTGTCGGTGAGCCGACCGTCCAGGTCCACCCGCCCGCCGTCGGCCGTGGCGAGCTTGACCCGCGCCGAGCGCTCCGGCCCGCCGAACCGGACCTGGGCGGTCTCCAGGGTGCGCAGCGAGCGGCCGCCCAGGCGCGCCTGGCCGTCGTAGGTGGCCAGCCAGCCCGGATTGGTCTGGGAGAGCACGCCCTTGCCGGCGAAGGTCCAGGCCCCGGCGTCGGAATTGCCGGCCGCCTGGGTGGTGTAGGGCAGCTGCGCGAGCGGGCCCGTGGCGGCGAGCCGACCGTTGATGGTGATCGCTGCGTCCGGGAAGCGCGCGTTCTGGGCGGCGAGCTGGACGTCGGCGCGCGCGCCGCCCGGCGCATCGACGATCTTCACCGCGCCCGAGACCTGGCCCGCGTCCAGCAGGGCGCCCTTGGCGACGGTGAGCTTGAGGTCGGCGGCCGAGGGCGTGTTGCGGCGGAGCGAGAGCGCGCCTGTGGCCTTCACCCCACCGGCGTCCACCGTCAGGTTCGACAGCTCGACGCCGCCTTCGGGGAAGCGGAAGTCGGAGCGGGCGTGGGCCGGACCGTAGGCGCTGGCGGCGTCCAGGGCGAAGGCGCCGGCAGAGCCGTCCGGCTTGCGCTGGAAGCCCAGCGTCAGGCGCCCGTCCTTCAGCGGCAGGCGCGGCACGTCGATCTCGGCCAGTTCGGCCGACAGGTCGGCGCGCGGTGCGCCCAAGGTTCCGGAGACCGCGCCCGTCCCCTTGGCCTTGCCGGCGATCTCCACCGGCCCGGCGTGGAACGGGCCCTCAGCGCTCCAGTCGAGCTTGAGGCTGAGGCCGCCGTCGGCGGTGAAGGCCCCGGAGCCCGTGGCGGTGAGCGCCGCGCCCCCCAGGCTGGCCGAAGCCAAGGCCAGGCGCCGATCCTGCCAGGTCCCTTGAGCCTTGAGCGTTGGCTTGCCGCCCAGCAGGCGGTCGAGTTCCGGATAGCCGGTGGCGAAGCGGTCGCCGCGGACCTCGACCGCCAGGCTCCAGGGCTGGCCGGCGCGGCCCTGGCCGGCCGACAGGTCGAGGTTGGCCGCGCCGGTCGCGCCCGCATGGGCGACCGCCAGGTTGGAGACCGCCGCCTTGGCCTTCAGCGTGACGCCGCCCAGCAGGCTGCGCCCGCCGGTGGCGTCGAGCTTGAGGCCGGGGCCTGCCACGGAGAGATCGCGCAGCAGCAGGCGTCCGTCGGCCAGGCGCGCACCATCGAAGCTGGCCTTGGGCGCCGCGCCCAGCATGGCCGCGACGTAGCCGTTCCCGCGGCCGCCGGCGCCGGTCAGCCGGGCCTTCAGGTCCCACTCGCCCGCCGCCCAGCCGCCTTCCAGCGCACCCGACGCCTCGGCCAGGCTATAGCCGCCGACGCCGGCCCGGCTCACCGCCCCGGACCCCGCGAACCGCCAGGCCGTGCGGCCCCGGACCACCGTCTGGGTCAGGGTTCCGGTGACCCGCGCGGGCCCGAGATCCGGCCCGCCGGTCAGGCGGGAAAGCGCCGGGCTCTCGGCTGTCACCGCCAGCCCCTGCGGCCCCACCCGGCCCTTGCCCACGTCGCCGAACCCACGGGCGCGCAGGTTCAGGTTGTCGGACGCCAACCGGCCGTCGAGGGCGAACAGTTCGGGCCCAGCCTGCTGGCCGGCCAGGACGAAACTGACCTTCGGGCCGAAGCGGCGGGCGTAGCCGTCGGTCAGCGACGAGGCGGTCAGCGAGACCAGGCCGCGCGCCACCCCGCCCTTCGGCGTCCAGGACCCCACCGCCTTCAGCACCCGGGTGGAACCGGAGTTGGCGAAGGCGTCGAAGCGGCCGTCGGAGAGCTTGCCGCTGGCAGTGGCCTCGACAATGAACGGCTGTCGGGCCGGCAGGCCCACGGCCCCGGCCAGGGCGCCGCCCTGGGCCTCCACCCCGTCGATGCGCAGCAGCAGCGGCCGCTTCCTGGCCACGTCGTAGTCGAGGTTCAGGTAGTCGCCGGGGTGCAGCAGGCTGGCGGCGCGCGCCTGGCCCCGCTGATCGCCGCTGCGGTCGACGTCAAAGTGCAGGTTCAGGTCGTAGAGGCCGCGCTCGTAGCTGAAGGCCGGGGCCAGCTCGAGCCGGGTGTGGGCCTGGTCGACGTGGAACGAGATCGGCAGGCCATTGTCCTCGCCCTTAGCGGTGAGCGTGGGGCGGCGCAGCAGCTTGAGCGCCCCGATTTCGAGGCGTTTCGCATGAAATCGCCGCCTGAGGAGTTCCAGGTAACTCCATGTCATATGGATGTTATCGGCTTCCAGCCAGACGCCGCCCTCGTCGCTGATAGTCAGCTTCGTCACGCCCACGTCGCGGAACAGGTCGCCGGTCAGGCCCTCGATCCGCAGGCGTCCGAACCGGCCGACCTTCAGCCCGTCGGCGCCGGCCTCGATCAACAGCCGCGCCTGCGGCAGCAGCACGCCGTAGCGGACCCCCAAAGCCAGCGCGGCGAGCGCCGTCACCACTGACAGGGCGACGATCAGCAATCGGGTGCGCAGCGGAATCCGCCGCACCGCCGCCACCGCGTCGGGCAGGATGTTCTCCGGATGGATATGGTGGTCCGGCTCGCTCAAAAGCTCTGCCCGATGCTGACGTAGACCTGCAGCGGCGGCTCGCCCCTGCGGCTGGTGATCGGGGTCGCGAGGTCCACGCGGATCGGGCCGAAGCCCAGGTTATAGCGGACGCCGAAACCCGCGCCGATGCTGGACTGACTGAAGTTGGGCAGCTGATTCAACCCCACCGTTCCGGCGTCGACGAAGGCCACAACACCCCACTTGGCATTCAGGCGATGGCGCAGTTCGACCGACGCCTCGGTCAGGGACAGGCCGCCCTCCGGCGTGTTGTCGGCGAGCCTCGGCCCCACTTCCTGGAAGCCGAAGCCGCGCACCGAGCCGCCGCCACCGGCGAAGAACCGCTGCGGCGCGGGGATGTCGCCCACTGTGCCGTTGGTGATGCTGCCCAAGTGGACGCGCCCGGCCAGCACGGTGTCGCCCTGAGTGTCGACCGGAAGGTAGCCGGTGACCTGGGCCTGGAGCTTCAGATAGGCGAAGGAGCCGTCGCCGGTGAGGAAGGTGGGCTCGATCCGCGCGCTGACCCGCCAGCCGCGGCGTGGGTCCAGCGGGTCGTCGGACCGGTCCAGGGCCGCGTCGGCCAGGCCGGTGAAGGTGACCAGGTCGCGGCCGAGCGGAGTCAGGGTCTGCAGGCCCAGCTCCTGGGTGCGGCTCACGTCGATGGAGCCGCCCCAGGTGATGTAGGTGCCGGTCAGCCCGAAGATCGAGTTGTGGCCCCAGCGGTGGGTGGCGTCGGCGCTGACCATGAATCCCTTCTGATCGTAGGCCGGGGTGTTGGAGTCATAGACCGCGGTCCGCAGCGCCAGCGTCTGCTGCGGCGTCAGCCAGTGCGGCAGCGACAGGTCGAGCTGGACGCGGCTGTCGAGGTCGGAGACCCGGCCGAGGACCGAGAAGGTGTCGGCGCGGCCGAACAGGCTGTAGCGGGTCCACTTGGCGTCGAGGCCCAGGCCGTCGGTGGTGTCGTAGCTGGCCCCAGCCTCGATGGTCCGCTTCTGCCGCTCGTCCAGATTGACCAGCACCGGGCGGGTTCCGTCGGGGTTCGCGTCGGCGGGCGGGGCCAGGGCCACGGTGACGGTCTGGTAGACCTCGGTGTCCAGCAGCCGACGTTCCAGCTCGGCGACCTGGTCGGGATCGTAGGTCGCGCCCGGCTTCCAGGGGACGATGCCCTGCAGCCAGGGCGCCTTGGTGCGACCGTTGGTCGTCAGGCGGATGGAGTCCAGGCGGACCAGGGCGCCGGCGTCGATGCGGTAGTCGGGCGTCACGCTGTCGTCGGCGTGGTCGACGCTCACCTGGCGCGGCTGGACCTTGGCGTCGGCGTAGCCGCGCTTCTGGACGGTCGACACGGCGCGGCCCTCGGCGGCCACCACCTCGGCGGCGCGGCCAGGATCGCCCGGCTTCAGCGCGAGCGCGGCCACGGCGGCGGCGATGGTCGCGGGGTCGGGCGGCTGGCCGATCCAGTCGAGTCGCGCCTGGCCCAGGTGGAAGCGCGGGCCGGGCGTGATCAGGATCAGGGGCCTGGGCGTGTCGCCCTCGCCCACGTCGGGCTGCACGTCATAGGCGTAGTAGCCCTCGGAGCGCAGGACGGCGATGGCGTCCTCGGCAGCGTCGCGGGCGCGGCGGCGGGCCTCGAAGCGGTTCTCGATCGGCCTGTCGGTGTCGCCGACGGCGCGGACCACGGCGGCGCGCAGATCGGCCGGCAGGTCCCCCTGGACCTGCGCCTTGGGCTCGGCGGCCGCAGCGCAGAGGCCCTGCAAGCAGAGCGCAGCGCCAGCAGCCACGGCGTAGACAAGACGAGCCAAGCTCTTCGAATCCTTGCGCGCCCCCATCTTGGATGTACCGGGGCACCCGAACGGTGTCACGACTCGCATCCGCACGGCGCCCAAAGCCTGGGCAGTCGCCCGCAAAGGCGCGACGGACGGGCGATCGGCCGCGCGCGTCTTCCGGACCAAGGCTAACCGTCCTAGGACTAGGGCGTAGGGAAAGGGAAATCAGGCGTGGAGTTGAGCGCAGCCCGAGGCCGGGAGGCCGCGCCGAACGTGGCCGCGACCGATGCGACGCCCGTCCTGCCCTACGACGAGATGCGCGACCGCGACGGCAAGGTGCGGCCGCAATACGGCGCGCTGGCCGCGCGGCTTTCCACCCTCAGTCCCGACGACCTGGCCGAGCGGCAGAAGACGCTGGAGCGGTTCTTCCTGCTGCAGGGCATCACCTTCACGGTCTATGGCGCCGAAAGCTCCACCGAGCGGATCATCCCCACCGATCTGCTGCCCCGCATCATCGCGGCGGAGGAATGGAAGACCATCGAGGCGGGCCTGACCCAGCGGCTCAAGGCGCTGAACATGTTCCTGGCCGACATCTATTCCGGCCAGCAAATCCTGATGGACGGGGTGGTGCCGCGCGAGCTCGTGCTGATGACGCCCAGCTACCGGCGCGAAATGCAGAACCTGTTCGTGCCGCATGGCGCCTACGCCAACGTCTGCGGCTCGGACCTGATCCGCCAGCCGGACGGCCGCTTCGCGGTCCTGGAGGACAACCTGCGGGTCCCCTCCGGCGTCTCCTACATGCTGGCCAACCGCGAGGCGTCGAAACGGGTGTTCCCCGGCACCTTCCGCGGCGCGGGCGTGCGGCCCATCGACCGCTATCCGGACCTGCTGCTGACCACGCTGAAGTCCATGGCGGCAGACTGGCGGCCGAACCCCCAGGTCGTGGTGCTGACCCCCGGCGTCTACAACTCCGCCTACTTCGAGCACGCCTACCTGGCGCGGCTGATGGGCGTGCCGCTGGTCGAGGGCCGCGACCTCGTGGTGCATGACAACATGGTCTACATGCGCACCACCACGGGCCTGCGGCGCATCGACATCATCTACCGCCGGGTGGACGACGACTTCATCGACCCGCTGACCTTCCGTCGCGACTCCGGCCTGGGCTCGGCGGGCCTGTTCAACGCCTATCGCGCCGGCAATGTGGTGATCTGCAACGCGCCCGGAACCGGGGTCGCCGACGACAAGGCGGTCTATGCCTATGTGCCGGCGATCGTGCGCTACTACCTGGGCGAGGACGCCATCCTGCCCAACGTGGAGACCTATCTCTGCCGCGAACCCGCCCAGCTCAGCCACGTGCTGGCCAATCTCGACAAGCTGGTGGTCAAGGCGGTGGGCGCATCGGGCGGCTATGGCATGCTGGTGGGGCCGCACTCCACCAAGGCCGAGCGCGACGCCTTCGCCGCGGCGCTGAAGGCCGATCCGGCGAACTACATCGCCCAGCCCACCATTCAGCTCTCCACGGCGCCCTGCCTGATCGACCATGAGATCGATGCCCGCCACGTGGACCTGCGGCCCTTCATCCTCAGCGGCGAGAAGATCGTGGTGACGCCGGGCGCGCTGACCCGCGTGGCGCTGCGCAAGGGCTCGCTGGTGGTCAATTCCAGCCAGGGCGGCGGGTCGAAGGACACCTGGGTGCTGACCGACCGCAAGGACCTGTCGCCATGAGGTGGCAGCCATGATGTTGGCCAAAATTCCTGAAGAAGGATCGCGAGCATGATGCTCGCGAGGGTGGCCGACAGCCTCTACTGGATCGGCCGCTATGTGGAGCGGGCCGAGCACATGTGCCGGCTATCCGACGTCATGCTGACGGCGACGCTCGACCGCACCGAATCGGCCACCCAGATCGCCCGCATCGCGCTCTCCGCCGTGGGGGATCCGGACGACGCCAAGGCGGCCAACCCTTACGAGGCGGCGCTGTCGCTGGTGCTGGATCGCGAGGACCAGGGGTCGGTGGCCAATTCGCTGGCCCGGGCGCGGGAGAACGCGCGCCAGGTACGCGACCAGATCACCACCGAGACCTGGGAGCGGCTGAACCTCATCTACCTGCGGATGATCGATCCGGCAGCGCCGCAGGCCTTCGCCGATGGCAGCCAAGCCTTCCTGCACGACACCATCGCCGACCTGCACCTGTTCAAGGGCGCCGCCGACGCCACCATGAGCCACGGCGAGGGCTGGCGGTTCCTGTTGCTCGGCATGTACCTGGAGCGCGCCCAGCTGATCGGCGCCCTGCTGGAGGTCTGCTTCGGCGACCGCAAGCGGCGCGGCGTCACCGACCACTCGGCGCTGACCAGCGTTCTGCGGATGGGCTGCGCGCTGGAGCCGTACCTGCGGGTCTACACCGCCGACATGCAGCCGCGCTTCATCCTGGAGTTCCTGCTCCTGGACGAGGATTTCCCACGCTCGGTCAGGTTCTGCACCGCGCGCATCGAGGAGCACCTGGCGGTGCTCTCCCGTCACGTGGAGGCCGCCGGGGCCGCCAGCCCAGACCGCCTTGCCGGTCGGCTGCGCGCGCGCCTGCAGTACGCCGAGATCGGCGAGGTGCAGGCCGGTGGCTCCTCGGCCTTCCTGGGCGCGGTGCTCGACGAGTGCGCCGGCGTCCATCGCCAAGTCTACGAGACCTTCGTCGCCTACACCCTCGAACAGCGCTTGCCTGCTTAGGATTCCCCGTGCTCCTCGCCGTCCGCCACTCCACCCGCTACCTCTACGACCAGCCCGTGCGCGAGAGCGTCATGGAGGTGTGGATGCAGCCGCAAAAGCATGCCCACCAGCGGCTGGTCAGCTTCGACCTCGATATCGAGCCGGCGGCGCAGCTGTTTTCCTACGCCGACACCTTCGGCAACGCGGTCTACCACTTCGACATCCCCCAGCCCCACCAGGCCCTGACCATCGTCGCCCGCTCGGCGGTAGAGACCGAGGCGCCGGCGGCGCTGCCGGACCACCTGGACCGCGGCGAATGGGACCGGCTGCGCTCCGACTTCGTGCTGGGCGAGCACTTCGATTTCCTGCACGCCCACGGCTTCGCCGGGCCGACGCCGGCGCTCGCCGCCTTCATCGCCGAGAAGCAGCTGGAGGAGCTGCGGGCCCGCGACCCGCTGAGCGCGCTGCGCGACCTCAACCGGCTGATCTATGAGGCCTTCGCCTACGAGGCCGGGGTCACCCGTGCGGATTCACCGATCGACGACGTGCTGAAGGCGCGCAAAGGCGTCTGCCAGGACTTCGCCCATGTGATGATCGCCATCTGCCGCCAGTGGGGCGTGCCGGCGCGCTATGTCTCCGGCTATCTGTTTACCGACCGCAAGGCCGGCGACCGCTCCGACCCCGACGCCACCCACGCCTGGGTGGAGGTGTTCCTGCCCAGCCTGCGCTGGGTGGGGTTCGATCCCACCAACAACAGCCTGGCGGAGGAACGGCACATCGCCTGCGCCGTGGGCCGCGACTATTCCGACGTGCCGCCGACCCGCGGCGTCTACAAGGGCGAGGCGGAAAGCGAACTCGCCGTGGGCGTCACCGTGCGCAAGGCCCGCGCGGCGATCAGCGAGCCGGAATTCCTGCGCATTTCCCAGCCGGCCCCGCGCCCCGGCCAGCGCCGGGCGCAGTATTCCGGCGTCGCCTACGACCAGCAGCGCCAGCAGCAACAGCAGTAGGGCTTGGGTTCATACATTTTCATCCGCTCATCCCGGCGAAAGCCGGGACCCAAGCTGAGCCCGATGATCTGGCGAGACCGAGACACACTCAACGTCATATGGATCCCGGCTCTCGCCGGGATAAGCGGATTTGAGACGCCGTTGCCGTACCGTCGCAGGCGCTGTCTAAGATGCCGCGCGCGTACAGTCCCCGGGGAGCGTTCCGATGAAATTGAAGACCGCACGTGCGGCCGCGATCCTGGCGGCGGCCGCCCTGCCCGCCAGCGCGCCGGCCTGGGCCGCCGACCTGGAGGGCGTGCCGCGCTACGACCACGTCTTCATCATCGTCGAGGAGAACAAGGACTACGGCCAGATCCTGAACCCGCAGAGCGCGCCCAATATCGCCGGCCTGGCGACGCGTTACGGCGATGCGGCGAACTTCTGGGGCGAGGTGCATCCCAGCGAGGCCAACTATGTCGCCATGCTGGGCGGCGACACCTTTGGCATCCACGACGACGACGCCTTCTATTGCCATGCCGGCTCGGTTGAGAAGTTCTGCGGCGGCGCCAAGGCCCCCGGCTACGCCGACCACACCATCCGCGCCAGGCACCTGGGTGACCAGCTTTTGGCCAAGGGCCTGAGCTGGAAGGGCTATTACGAGAGCATTCCGGAGGCCGGCTCCGTCGCGGTGGTCGCGGGCGATCCCAAGGCGACCAACGGCATGCACGACGCCCCGCTCTATGCGTCCAAGCACTCGGGCTTCATGAACTTCGCCGACGTGCAGAAGGACCCCAAGCGGGCCGAACGGATCGTGGGCTTCGGTCAGCTCGACCTGGACCTGGCGAGCGGCCAGCTGCCGACCTTCGCGCTGATCGTGCCCAACCAGTGCAACGAGATGCACGGGGTAAAAGCCGACGGCGCGCCGCCCGACTGCATGACCACCGATGGCCTGATCCGCCGCGGCGACGCCTATACCGGCGACCTGGTGCGCAAGCTGCAGGCCACCGCCGCCTGGAAGGCCAAGGGCAACATGGCCATCGTGATCACCTTCGACGAAGGCGCCGGCGGCTCGCGCGGCGGCTGCTGCGGGGTCACGCCCGGCGCGCCCTCGAACTACGGCGGCGGGCACATCCCGACGATCGTCATCACCAACCACGGGCCGAAGGGGCTGAAGGACGAGACGCCCTACAATCACTACTCCCTGCTGCGCACCCTGGAGGACGCCTTCGGCGTCTCCGAGCACTTGGGCCACGCGGCCGAGAGCGGCAAAGGCGTCAAGGCGATGACGCCGCTGTTCGCGGTTTCGAAATAGGCGCTGCGGCGGGAAAGCGCGCTTCACGCTGAACGCTTTGACCCTCCGTCCGAATGGGGCCGGACGGCGCGCCGGAGGGCCGTCGTAGCCCGCCGCAGCGCGATCAATCTAGGGGTCGGCGCCTGGCGATGCTAGGAGGGGTCCGGGCGTTCGGGGGAGACCGCCATGAAAACCGAAACCTTCGGGATCCTGGTGCTTTGCGCGGTCGGGGCCTTTGTGCTGGCCCTGACGCTCGTCAGGATGCACGAGGGCCGCTGCGCGCCAACCGGCGGCCGGGGCGGCTTGAACTGCACCTATCCCGCCCGGGCCCAATCTGCGAAATCTCGGGCGGGGGCTGGCGGCCAGGGCGGTTGGTAGGCCGGGTGAGGTTCGAACTCACGACCATTCGATTAAAAGTCGAATGCTCTACCACTGAGCTACCGGCCCACGACGCGTGGGCGCTGGGGCCCTTGGCGAAGCGGCGCGGACCTTAGGCGCCGGTCCCCCCAGAAGCAAGCCCGCGCGCCGTAACCGCTTTGCCTAGAAGTCGCCGAAATAGATCGGTTAAGCTGGCCTGGGATGCGACCGACAACCGCCCTTTACGTGAGCGCTGCTGCCCTGGCCCTCTGCGGCCTGGGCGGGTGCGTGACCGATCCCGACAACGGCTCGGGGAAGATCCAGACCACGGCCGAGGCCGACCGCGCGGGCGTCAAGGGCGCGGCGGAATCGCCGCTGCGCGACATCAACGTCATGCGCACCAAGATCCCGGACGTGCTGCTGAAGGCCATGGCCGATCCCTATGAGTGGCCGGGGAACGGCCGCTGCCCCGACCTGATCGCGCGGCTGACGCCCCTGAATGACGCCCTGGGCGAGGACCTCGACGTCGTGGCGGTGGGCGGCGAGGACGGCATGATGGCCAAGGGCAAGACCACGGCCCTGACGCTCGCCTCCGGCGCGGCCAGCGACATGATCCCGTTCCGCGGCTGGATCCGCAAGCTCTCCGGCGCCGAGCGGCACGACAAATACGTCCAGGCCGCGATCCTGTCCGGGGCGGTGCGCCGCGCCTACCTCAAGGGGCTGGGCGAGGCCAAGGGCTGCGCCGCGCCGGCGCTGCCGAGCCACGAGCTGACCGGGGCCCCGGTCCTGGACCAGACGATGAAGCCTAAGTACCCGATCCGCTAGCCAGGGGCGGCGGGTCGCGGCGCAGCTCGCTCTGATAGAGGCCACGGCGCTTGAGGCCGTCGCTGACCGCGAGCGCCTTGGCGAACTGCGGATAGATTACCGTCATGACGGCCGGCGTACGCACGCCGCGGCGATAGTCCGCCACCACCCGCAGATTGATGTCGCCGGTGCGAAGCGCGTAGAGCGCCATCACCCCCTGATGCGCCAGCAGGAAGACCGAAAGTCCGATCGTGGCGGCCTGCGCCGCCTGGGGTCGCGCAGCCCAGGCGCGGCGCACATAGGGCAGCGCCAGGACCCAGAGCCCGACCTGTAGCGGGATCAGGAATACCGAGTAGCGCATGGGGACCAGCGACGGCGCCATGTCGCCGGTGCGCGCCAGCCCGGCCAGGGCGGCGGTCCCCAGCGAGAGTACGATCAGCGCCACCGCCGTCCGCTCCGTGGGCCGGGCGTCCACGCCGCCGCGAAACAGCAGCGCCGCCAGGGCGGCGGCCAGGAACACCAGGCCGATCAGGCCCCCATAGGGCGGCAGGCCGCGCATCCACGGCAGGCCCAGGAAGTTGATAGCCAGCAGGACGGACTTCATCGGCGCCGGGCCGCCGCCGTGGCCGAGGCTGGCCAGACCGCCGCCCACGCCCTCGCCCACCATGTAGAGCGCCGCGAAGCCCGCCCCAGACGCCAGCACGACGAGCAGCCAGACGCGGCGGCGGCCGCGCCAGGCCTCGAAGGCCAGGGCGGGCCAGACAGCCATGCCCGCGGCGCTGCCCAAGCCGGCCGCGACCGCGCAGGCGAGCGCGCCGGCTCGCCGCCAGCCGGGCCTTCCGCCCGGCGCGCCGGCCAGCACGATGGCCGCCACCGCGAAGACCAGGGCGTGCAGGTAGGTGGTGTTGATCACCGTGTTGGCGTCCAGCACGTGGCAACCCATCAGGCAGATGGCCAGGGCCACGCCGCCGCCCAGCAGCCTGAGACCCGGCCCGGCGGCCCGGGCGGCCAAGCGCGCCATCATCGCCGCCGTCGCCGCCAGGCAGGCCACACCCACCGCCAGGAACAGATAGCCCTGGCCGCCGACGAAGCGGACGTCGAGGGCCATTACGCCCAGCATCAGCACCAGGTGGTGGAAGTTGTGGGGAACCCAGAAGTACTGGACGAGGTCGCCGTCGGTCTGCAGGCGCAGCCAGCGGTCCGCCCAGTCGATCATGTCGGAATAGGGCTCCAGCACCGAGGTGCGCCAGACCAGCCAGGCGGCGACCGCGGCGTAGACGATGAGCGCCGCGCCGAACGCCAGCCGCGCCGGCCGCGACGGGCCAGGTGCGGCGGCCCCGCTCACGCGCCGCCCTGCCGCGCCAGGACATCGCCGCGGAAATCCGCCAGCCGGCCCTGCGCGATGGCGGCGCGCAAGTCCGCCATCAGGCGCTGGAAGAAGGCCAGGTTGTGCCACGAGAGCAGCACCTGGCCCAGAATCTCCTCGGCCTTCACCAGGTGGTGCAGATAGGCCTTGGAATAGTCGCGGCTGGCCGGGCAGTCGCTGGCCAGGTCCAGCGGCGTCTCGTCCTCGGCGAAGCGGGCGTTCTTCAGGTTCACCGCCCCGGCCCAGGTCCAGGCCTGGCCGTGGCGGCCGGAGCGGGTCGGCAGCACGCAGTCGAACATATCGACGCCCCGGAACACGGCTTCCACGATGTCGATCGGCTTGCCGACGCCCATCAGGTAGCGGGGCCGGTCGGGCGGCAGCATGTCCGGCGCATAGTCCAGCACCTCGACCATGCCCGCATGGCCCTCGCCCACCGCCAGGCCGCCTACAGCGTAACCATCGAAGCCGATCTCGGCGAGGCGCTCGGCGGACTCGCGGCGCAAGGCCTCAGACATGCCGCCCTGCTGGATGCCGAACAGGGCCTGGGCCTCGCGGTCGCCGAACGCCGCCTTGCTGCGCGCGCCCCAGCGGGCGGAGCGGCGCATGGCGTCTGCGGCGCGGTCCTCGGTGGCCGGCAGCGCCACCAGCTCGTCGAGCTGCATGCAGATGTCGGCGCCCAACAGGTCGGCCTGGATCTCGATGGACCGTTCCGGGGTCAGCACGTGGCGCGAGCCGTCGATGTGGCTCTGGAAGGTGACCGAGTCCTCGGTGACCTTGGCGATCTTCGACAGCGACATCACCTGGAAGCCGCCCGAGTCGGTGAGGATCGGCTTTTCCCAGCGCATGAACCTGTGCAGGCCGCCCAGCCGCGCCACGCGTTCGGCGGTCGGGCGCAGCATCAGGTGATAGGTGTTGCCCAGCAGGATGTCAGCGCCGGTCTGGCGGACCTGATCGACGGTGAGCGCCTTGACGGTGGCGGCGGTGCCCACCGGCATAAAGGCCGGCGTGCGGATCGCCC
>NZ_DASYAF010000007.1:0-4308 GCF_036501465.1 Phenylobacterium sp. | reverse complement strand
TCAGCGCCGCCAGCATCTTCTGCCGCTCATCGACGCCGTCATGGCCCGCCACCAGCGCGCAATAGTCGTGGAAACTGGCGAGCCCCAGCGCGCGCAGCCGCTTGGCCAGGCGCGAATAGACGAGCGTCGCCTTGGTCTCGTGCAGCGCGATGCCGGCGTCGCCATGCACCATGGCGGCGATCTTGCGGAAGTCGCCTTCCGTGAAGACGAACTCACCCTCGACCATGGCCGGCTCCCGGCGTTTCAGGGCGGGCTGGGCGGTCATGCGGCCTCGAGATCGAGGTCCGGCAACACGCGCTCCAGGCCGATCAGGCTGATCATCCGCCCGTCGATCGCCAGCAGGCCGCGCACGAAGGTCTTGGCGGTGTCCGAGGCGACGTCGGGGGTCGGCTGGATCACGTCGTCGGTGACGGTCAGGATGTCGCTGACCGCATCGACCAGCAGGCCCACCACCTGTTCGCCGATCTGGGCGACGATGATCACGTGCCGGTCGCTGGTCTCCGAGCCTTCGAAGCCCAGGCGCGCGGCCAGGTCGACGATCGGCAGCACCGCGCCGCGCAGGTTGATCACCCCGCGCACGAAGGCGGGCGATTGCGGCAGCGCGGTCGCCGCGGTCCAGCCGCGGATCTCGCGCACCGCCATGATGTCCACGCAGAACTCCTGGGCGCCGATCCGGAACGAGATCAGCTCACGCAGTCCGCCCGCGGGAATGTTCGGATTGATCTGAGTCATGAGGTTCAACCTGCTGCGGCCAGGCGCTTTTCGGCGCGGAGGGAGTCGGCGCCGCGGGAGACCGCGACGATGGTGTCGATGTCCAGGATGAGCGCCACGCGGCCGTCGCCCAGGATGGTCGCGGCGGCCACACCCGGCACCTGCCGGTAGTTGGCCTCCAGGCTCTTGATGACCACCTGGCGCTGGCCCTGGATGGCGTCGACCAGCAGGGCTGCGCGCTGACCGCCCTCGCCTTCGATCAGCAGGGCCACGCCCTGTGTCGCGTCCATGGGGGTCGCGCGGTAGTTCAGCGCCATGCCGACGTCGATCAGCGGGACGTAGGTCTCGCGGATGGCGATCACCCGGGCGTGGCCGCCCAGGCTGTGCACGTCGCTGGCCTTGGGCTGCAGGGTCTCGACGATGGCGGTGATCGGGGCGACCAAGGTCTGGCCTTCCACCGAGACCACCATGCCGTCCAGCACCGCCAGCGTCAGCGGCAGGCTCATGGTGAAGGTCGAGCCCTTGCCGGGGCGGGACGAGATGGTGATCCGCCCGCCCAGCGCCTGGATGGAACGCTTGACCACGTCCATGCCGACGCCACGCCCGGAGATGTCGGAAATCTCGCTGGCCGTCGAGAAGCCCGGCATGAAGATCAGGTTGTCGATCTCCTCGTCGCTGAGCGACGCGTCGGCGGCGATCAGGCCGCGCTCGACGGCGATCGACTTCACCCGCTCGCGGTTGATGCCGCCGCCGTCATCGGCGACCTCGATGACGATCCGGCCGGAGCGATGGGCGGCCGACAGGCGCACCATGCCCTCCGCCGGCTTGCCCGCCGCCGACCGCTTTTCCGGGCTTTCCAGCCCATGGTCGATGGCGTTGCGGATCATGTGGGTCAGCGGGTCGGCCAGGCGCTCGATGACGGTCTTGTCGACCTCGGTGCCCTCGCCTTCGGTGACCAGGCGAACCGGCTTGCCGGTCATGGCGGCGACCTCACGCACCAGGCGCGGCATGCGCTGGAACACCGACTTCACCGGCTGGGCGCGGATCGCCATGACGCTGTCCTGGATCTCGCGGGTGAGCTGCTCCAGCTCGTCCAGGCCCATGGCCACGCCGGAAGCGCGGGCGAAGCCGGCCTCCATGACCCGCTGGCTGAGCATGGCCTGGTTGATCACCAGCTCGCCGACCAGGTCGATGAGCCGGTCGACCCGTTCGAGGTCCACGCGGATGGTTGCGCCGGCGTCCGGCTTGCGCGGCTGGCCCGGGCCGTCCGTTGGGGACGGATCGACGGGGCTCGCCGCGGCGGCCGGCGCCGGCGCGACGGCGGGGGCCTCGATGGCGGCCGGCTCCGGGGCGGACGGCGGCGGTTGGGGGTCCGCCACGGTCTGCACCCGCGCCAGCAGCGCACTGATGTCGAGGTCCCCGCCGGTGTTCGGCTCGAAGGTGTCGCCGGCGTCGGCGTCCGGACCCCCCAAGGTCCCGTTGAAAAGCGGGGTGATCTCCAGCTCGCAATCGCCGTCGACGAATTCGAAGACCTCGCGCACCGAAGTCTCGTCGACGTCGCTGGTCAGGGTCACGGTCCAGGCCAGGTAGGCGGCCTCGGGATCGAGGCCGGCCAGGTCCGGCAGGCCGCAGGCGTCGCACGCGACCTCGATCGCGCCCAGGCGGGCCAGTTCGCGCAGCAGCAGCGCCGTTTCGTTGGCCTTGGCGTAGAGGTCGGCCCGCGGCTTGAGGGCCACGCGCCAGCCGCTGCCGACCCCAGCCGCTGTCTCTGTCGCCGCCTCGCCGGGCAGGTCCACGGACATTGGCTTGAATTCGAAATCGCCCCAGTCCTCCTCGGACTCCGAGCTGTCGCCGGCCGCCCCATCGGGGCCAAGCGCCTTCAGCTCTTCGGCGAGCGCGGCGGTGTGGCCCTCGTCGACGCTGCCGCCGTCATGGGCGGCGCGGACGTGGTCGGCCAGCACGTCGGAAGCGCGCAGCATGACCTTCAGCACGTCGTTGGACGGCGCCAGGCGGCCCGAGCGCATCTCGTCCAGCGCGGTCTCGAACACGTGGGCGAAGCGGACCAGCGCGTCGAGGCTGAAGGCGCCGGCGCCGCCCTTGATCGAATGCACCGCGCGGAAGACGGCGTTGATCGTCTCTGAATCGGTCTCGCCGGCCTCCATGGCCAGCAGGCCGCTTTCCAGTTCTGCGAGCTGTTCCTCACACTCCTGGAAGAAGGTCTCGCGGATCGCCGCTAAGGGGTCCATCGGATGGGTCTCTTCAGGGTCAGGCGGCGACGCGGCGGATCGCGTCCACCAGCTTCACGGGGTTGAAGGGCTTGACGATCCAGCCGGTGGCCCCGGCCATCCGTGCACGGTTCTTCTTCTCCGCGTCGCTTTCGGTGGTCAGCACCAGGATCGGCACGCCGCGGTAGTGGGGGTCCGACCGGACCTCCTCGATGAAGCCGAAGCCGTCCATGCGCGGCATGTTGATGTCGGTGACGATGACGTCGGGCCGGTCGCCCTGGGCCAGCACCTCCAGGCCGTGGACGCCATCCTCCGCCTGCAGGACGCGAAAGCCGACGTCGGCCAGCGCCAGACGCAACATCTCCCGCATGGTCCGGGAGTCATCGACGGTCAGAACGGTCATACTCATGAGGTCGGTCCTACAGGGGCGCGAAATCGGAAGGCGTGAGGGCGTCGGACACCAGGTCCGGGCAACCCATCAGCCGCACGGCGTCGGCGAAGTCTTCAGACGCCTGGGCGATCCGCCACTCGACCCCGTCGGCCTGCCAGGCCGCCCGGGCGGCGAGCAGCACCTGCAGGCACTGGCCGCCGAGGCGGCGGACGGAGGCGGCGTCGAGGGACAAGGGGGTCCCCCGGGCGGCGAGCAACTGGGCTTTCAGGGGGGCTGCCGCAGTCATGTCCAGGCTGTCCGCCAGGATGAGGCTCGTCGCGCCGGGGGTATGGGACGGGTTCGTCATTGGGGGGCTCAGAACTCGTCCCAGTTTTCTTCGTGGGGTTGGAAGGCCGCCGCCGCGCCACCCCGGCCGACCGTTTTCAGGGCGGTGACAGGACGATGCTGCGATTGGGGTTGGGCCGAGGCGGCCGGGACTTGCGCCGCCGCGGTCGCCCCGCCGACCTCGAACTTGGAGATGAGCCGGGCCAGGGTGTCGGCCTCGCTGGTGAGTGCATGGGAAGCGGCGGTGGCTTCCTCCACCATGGCCGCGTTCTGCTGGGTCACCTGGTCCATCTGGTTGACCGCGGTGTTGACCTGCTGAAGTCCGGTGGACTGTTCTTCCGCCGAGTTGGCGATCTCGGTCACCACCCCGTTGATCTGGGTGACCTGGGTGACGATGCGTTCGAGCACCTTGCCGGTTTCGCCGACCAGATTGACGCCGCGTTCGACCTGCTGCGACGAGGCCGAGATCAGGGTCTTGATCTCCTTGGCCGCCTCGGCCGAGCGCTGGGCCAGGGCCCGCACCTCCGAAGCCACGACCGCGAAGCCCTTGCCGGCGTCCCCAGCCCTGGCCGCTTCCACACCGGCGTTCAGCGCCAAGAGGTTGGTCTGGAAGGCGATCTCGTCGATCACCCCGATGATCTGGCTGATCTGCTGGGC
>NZ_DASYAF010000006.1:0-2047 GCF_036501465.1 Phenylobacterium sp. | reverse complement strand
GCGGTGCTGATCTATCTGGCCTGCGAGTTCTTCGTGAACGGCGTCGAGTGGGTCGGGCGCAAGATGGCCGTCGGCCAGAAGGCCACCGGCACCATCCTGGCGGCCTTCGGCACCGCCCTGCCGGAGAGCGTGGTCACCTTCGTCGCCGTCACCTTTCCGCACGCGCTTGCCGACAAGGACATCGGCGTCGGCGCGGCCATGGGCGGGCCGCTGGCGCTGGGCACGGTCGCCTATGCGGTGGTCGGCGTCACCCTGCTGCTCTGCAAGCGACCGCTGCCGACCGGCGAGGCGGGCCGCATCCTCTATGCCGGCCTCAGCCGCGACCAGGCCTGGTTCATCGTCATCTCCATCGCCAAGCTGGCGGTGGGCTTAGCCGCCTTCGCCTACAAGCCGTGGCTGGGCGTGCTCTTCCTGGCGGCCTACGCCGCCTATGCCTGGAAGGAGATGACCGGGGTCGAGGACGCCGAGGAGGTCGAGCTTGAGCCCCTGAAGCTGACGCCCAAGGCCCAGACGGCGACGGCCCTGGCGGCCAGCGTCCAGACCCTGGCGGCGCTGGCGGTCATCTTCGTCGCCTCGCGCTTCTTCGTGGGCCAGCTCGGCGCGCTCGGTCCCCATCTGAACCTGAAGCCGCAGCTGCTGTCGCTGCTGATCAGCCCCATCGCCACCGAGCTGCCGGAGACGCTGAACGCGGTGATCTGGATCCGCCAGGGCAAGGTCCGCCTGGCGCTGGCCAACATCAGCGGCGCGATGATGATCCAGGCGACAGTGCCGACCGCCTTTGGCCTGTTCGCCACGCCCTGGGTGCTGGACCGAGCCCTGGTTCTGGCCGGGGCGGTCACCCTGCTCTCGGTCAGCATCCTGTTCTTCGCCTTCTGGCGCGGCTGGATCACCCGCTTCTATCTGGCCTCGATGTCGCTGGCCTATGTCGCGTTCGCGGCCCTGACGCTTGGGCTGCACCTCTGAGCCGAGCCGTTCAAGGCTCGTCGTGTTTCTCCCAGACCAGCTTGCCGTCGGGCCCGTAGAGTTCGGCGCAATCGCATTCTTCCAGCCGCGCGGGATAGGTGTCTTTCAGGCGCCGGATCGCCGACATGTCGTCATGGGCGGCGATCTCGAGTTCGCCGAGGGCCGGGCGCTCGGCCTTGTCGCGCTTGCCGAAGAGCTTGAGAAGATAGTTTGCCATGATCGGATAATAGGCGCCTACGAGCTCCACCGCCAATGCCGGCGGCGATTGCGCCTCGCGCCCGTGCCGATAAGGTGAAACACCACAGCTAAGGGAGGAACGGCATGTCACGCGCATTGGTGCTGGGCGGCGGCGGACCGGTGGGGATCGCCTGGGAGGCGGGACTGCTGGCCGGGCTTGCCGAGGGCGGCGTGGCCGCGGCGGACGCCGACTTCATCACCGGCACCTCGGCGGGTTCCGTGGTCGGCGCGCTGATCGCCATGGGCCGCCCACCCGGCGATATCGCCGGCCCGATCATCGCCGAGGCCGATCGCCCGCGCCCGATCCCGCAACAGGTCGCCGAGGACCGTCCCGGCGGCCCCAACATGATGCTGCTGATGCAGAAGATGCAGGAGGTCGCCGCCGGCGTGCGCGACCCGGCGGAGGTGCGCCGCGAGATCGGCGCCTTTTCGCTGGAGGCCAAGACCGTCGACGAGGCGGCGTTCATCGGCGGCTTCGGCCGTCAGCTGGCGGAGGCCGGCGAGGGCGTCTGGCCCGGTTGCGCCTATGCCTGCACGGCGGTGGACTGCGAGACCGGCGAGTTTGTGGTCTGGAACGCCGAGGCCAAGGTTCCGCTGTCGCGCGCGGTCGCCTCCAGCTGCTCGGTGCCCGGGGTGTTTCCGGCCATCACCATCAACGGCCGCAAATACATGGACGGCGGCATGCGTTCGGCGACCAATGCGGACTTGGCCAAGGACCATTCCAAGGCGCTGGTGGTCGCCGTCCGGCTGATGGGCGGCGAAGTGGGCGAGCGGATGATGGCGCCGCTGGAGCGCGAACTGCAGGTCATCCGCGACGCCGGCGGCGAGGTCGAACTGATCACCCCCG
>NZ_DASYAF010000005.1:0-40851 GCF_036501465.1 Phenylobacterium sp. | reverse complement strand
GGAGCTTTCGATCGCTGTATCGCCGCTCGGATGGCGTGCGTGGTCGTGGCGCTGCCGTGGAGTATCTGGCCCATAGAGCCTCCCGATGTGAGCACTCAGCTAAGCTGAGTCCCCCACACAGCGGGACCAGACACCTAGAGCCCGGCCGGGGCCAAACCGGATGCGCTCTTTCGCCCAACCTGCGCCACGAAGTCGGGTTCGATTAGACTTTGGTGACCGGGTTCCCTTAGACAGCCCGGCGCGGTCGGGGGAGCGAGGCTTGCGATATCGAGTGCGTGCATGGCTCGCGGCGACGGCCGCCGCGGTGGCGACCGGGGCCTATGCCCAGACTCAGGCTACGCCCCAGGGCGCCGGTCCGGGCCAGGCCTCGCCACCTGCGCTGGGCGCGGCGGGCCAGAAATCCGCGGCGCCGAAAGCCGGCAAAGCGTCCAAGGCCGCGACGCCAAAGGCCGCGCCCTCCAAGACCGTCGACGAGGTGGTGGTCACCGGCGCCTCCCAGAACGGCTTCCGCAGCTCCATCGACCGCAGGAGCTACGGCGTGGCCAACGACCTGGCCGCCACCACCGGCACGATCAGCGACGCGCTGAAGAACATCCCCTCGGTCGAGGTGGACGTGCAGGGCAACGTCTCCCTGCGCGGCGACACCAACGTCACGATCCTGGTGGACGGCAAGCCCTCGGCCCTGTTCCGCGGCCAGAGCGCGGCCCAGGCGCTGCAGTCGCTGCCCGCCGATTCCGTGGAGCGGGTGGAGGTTATCACCAATCCGTCGGCCGAGTTCTCGCCGGACGGCTCGGCCGGGATCATCAACCTGGTGATGAAGAAGACCCACCGGATCGGGACCTCGGGCAGCATGCGCTACAACGTGGGCACGGCGGGGCGGCGCAACGGCGGGGTCTCCGGCGCCTACAGCTCCGACGCCCTGACGCTGTCCGGGGACGCGGGCTTCCGCCACGACCCGCAGCACTCGGTGAGCGAGGACACCTACACCCTGATCGACCCTACCGGCGCGCCGACGCAGACGGTTCACGAGGTCAATGACAACCGCGGCCCCTACGACCAGTGGAATGCGCGCGTAGGCCTCGACTACGATTTGAACAAGACCGACCGGGTTTCCGGTGAAGTCCACGCCAACCAGACGGATCTCGATTTCCACAACCTGATCCACCTGCGCGGCTTTGACCCGACGGGGGCGCTCGACCAGGCCTTCGACCAGAGCGGCCTCCTCAAGCAGGTGCGCGACAACAGGGGAACCCAGGCGAGCTGGCGGCGCATCAAAGGCGTCGACGACGATGTCTCGCTGAGCGCCAGCCACGAGACGACCTACGAGCGCAACGAGACTGCGTTCGACGGGATCACCAGCCTGCCCGCAGCCCCAGACAACTTCCAGGACATCCGCGGCCATAACATCCTGGCGCTCAGCGACCTGCGCGCCGACCTGCGCCGTCCGATGCCGAACGACGGGAGGCTGAAGGTCGGCTACGACCTGCGGATCGACGACAACAGCTATGACAACGTGGCCGCACGCGGCGTGAGCCAAGCCGTCGCCGGGCCGGACCCGACGCTCTCGAACCTCTTCCTCTACAAGCAGACGATCAATGCGGCCTATGTGACTTACGAGCAGCCGTTCGGCGCCTTCACCGTGCTGGGCGGTCTGCGGCTGGAAGACGTGGAGCTGGACCTCAATCAGGTCACCAGCGCCCTCGTCCACGACTCCAACGCCTTCAACGCCTATCCGACCCTGCACCTGAACTACAGGTTCAGCAACAACCAGAGCCTGACGCTCAGCTACAGCCGGCGGATTTCGCGGCCCGCACCCAGCGACCTCAATCCCTTCCGCATCGAGTCGGACCCGTTCAACTTCCGGCAGGGAAATCCGAACCTGAAACCGGACCAGACCGACAGCTTCGAGGCCGGCTACCAGTACCGGGCCGGCGGGACCTTCTACCTGGCGACGGCCTACTATCGCTCTTCAACCCACGACGTGACCGACGTGGTGACGGAGTCCGGCAACATCTTCCTGGACACCAAGGAGAACCTGAATTCCGCCAAGCACGCGGGTTTGGAGCTGGTGGCCAACGGCCATTTGACCAAGGACCTGAGCTACAACGCCTCGACCAATGTCTACTATGCGGAGATCGAGGCCGGGACGATCAACCTGCCTGGCGTCATCGGCGCGACCGGAAGTCGGTCGGCCATCGAGGGTGGCGGCCGCTTCAGCCTGAACTGGCAGATCACGCCCAACGATTCGGCCCAGGCCAGCGGGACCCTGAACGCCCGGCGGTTGACCCCACAGGGCTACGTCGAGCCCAGCTTCATCTCGTTCCTCGGCTATCGGCACAAGTTCAACGACAAGTTCGCGGCGGTGGTGACCGTCCAGGACGTGTTCAACAGCTTCGATTCGGTGAACATCATCAACACGCCGCAGCTGCGTGACCGTGTGCAGAGCACCGGCCGCATCCGCGCGGCCTATGTCGGATTCGCGTGGAACTTCGGAACCCCGCCCAAACGGCCGCCGTCGCCCCCGCCGCCGGAGCAGGATCCGGAGACGATCCACGGCTGACGCCCGCCGATAAGGGCGGCCTCAGGCGGCCGCGCCCTCGGCGACCGCGCCATCCTCCACCGGCCCGCGCTGCGGCGGGCGGAAGAAGGCGGCGAGCAGCAGGACGGCGACCAGCGCCATGCCGGTCGGGACCATGAACAGGGTGCGGTAGTCGACCTTGCCGGCGGCGTCGGTCCAACGGGCGACCAGCGCCGGAAAGAGGAAGCTCGCGCCCACATTGCCGATGCCCAGGATCAGCAGGTTGAACAAGCCCTGGGCGCTGGAGCGGACATCCTTGGGGAAGGCCGCGTCCACAAAGATGTACACGGTGGCGAAGAAGAAGGCGTAGCAGATGCCGTGCAGCAGCTGGACCGTCACGATCACCGGCACGCTGTCGGCGAAGAAGGCGAAGATCGAGAAGCGCGCGGCGTGGCCCAGGATGCCCACGATCATGGTTGTCTTCCAACCCAGCCGGGCGAGCACGGTCCCCAGGACGAGCATGGCCACCACCTCGGCCATCTGGCCCAGGCTGAGCACGATCATCGACAGGTTGCCGGCGATGCCCACCCGGTTGGTCAGGAAGGCGTCGGCCATCACGAAATAGCCCTGCTGGATCACGCTATCGATGAAGGTGACGGCGAACAGCACGCCCACGAACGGCACCGCCAGGAGCTTGATCGCCTCGCGCCAGGCCAGCGGGTCGGCGGCCTGAGCGTCGCGCTTGGGCGGGGTGTGCGGCAGGCTCAGGCTGTAGGCGGCGAGCGCGAAGGAGACGATCGCGGACACCAGGAAGATCCAGCGCACCTGCGAGGCGTCGGCCTTGGCGCCCAAGAGGAAGACGAACGGCCAGCTCACCAGCACCCAGCCGATCGTGCCGCCCATGCGCACTAGCCCGAAGTCCTTGGCCGGGTCCTTCAGGTTGGCGAAGGCGATGGAGTTGGAGACCGACAGGGTCGGCACATAGAGCAGGCTGAAGACCAGATAGGCGCCGAAGAACGGCCAGAAGCTGGTCAGGAAGGCGCAGGCGGCGAGCGACAGGCCGCTCAAGAGATGGCTGACGGCCATGAACCGTTCGGCGGCGAAGTTGCGGTCGGCGAACTGGTTGGAAAAGAAGATCCCGGCCACCGCGGCGATGCCCCAGCAGCTGCCGACCAGCGACTGCTGCCAGGGCGCGAAACCCAGCATGCCCATGTAGGGGAACAGCTTCGGCGCCCAGGCGCCCCAGACCGCCAGCTGCAGCACCATCATCAGAAAAAGCCGCATCCGGACGGTCATCTTCGCCTCCCCCTCGCGCGGGTCTCAGCGCCCCGCTTGGCCTATCGATTACATAGTTGGCGCTGAAGCGCACCTGTCACGATCCGCTCGGCGAACGTCGGGTCGCCGACGCGGTTTGACCTCTCCCGCCGCCGGCGCCAAGTTCGCCGCAAGTCAGTGGTTCGCGGGGGATTGAAGAGCATGGCGCGGGCAGGTGAGGCGCCGCCTCCTTTGCGCATCGGTTTCGTGGGCTCCGGCTTCATCGCCAAGTTCCACGTCAAGAGCTTCCAATCGGTGCGCCACGCCCAGATCACCGGGGTCTTCAGCCCGACGGCCGAGCACCGCGACGCCCTGGCCGCCGAGGTCAACGGCCTGGAGCTCGGCCCCTGCCGGGCGCACGCCACCCTGGAGGCCCTTCTGGGCGCCGACGACGTGGACGCCATCTGGCTCCTGATCCCCAACGACCGGCGGCTGGAGGCCATGCAGGCGATCCACGACGCGGTGAAATCGGGCCGGTCGAAGGTTCGCGCCATCGCCTGCGAAAAGCCGCTGGGCCGCACGCTGGCCGAGGCGCGCGAGATGCTGCGGCTGGCCGAGGATGCGGGCCTCGCCCACGGCTACCTCGAGAACCAGGTGTTCGCCTCGGCGGTGGAGCGCGGCAAGGAGATCGTCTGGCGCCGCGCCGTGCCCGCCTCGGGCCGCCCCTATCTCGCCCGCGCGGCGGAGGAGCACTCCGGCCCGCACGAGCCGTGGTTCTGGCAGGGCCAGAAGCAAGGCGGCGGCGTGATGAGCGACATGATGTGCCACTCCGTCGAGGTGGGCCGCTTTCTGCTGACGGCCCCTGGCGCGGCGCGCGACACCCTGAAGCTGAAGGCCGCCCAGGGCTCGGTCGGCTATCTGAAATGGACCCAGGACCGCTACGCCAAGGCCCTGGCCCACGACTTCAAGGGCGTGGAGATGAAGGCCCATCCGGTGGAGGATTTCGCCCGCGCCACCATCGTCTTCGAGGCCGAGGACGGCCGCGAGGTGATCGTCGAGGCGTCCACCTCCTGGTCCTACGTCGGCGCGGGCCTGCGCATCGACCTGGCGTTGCTGGGGCCTGAGTACGCCATGGAGTTCTCGTCGCTGAATCCGTCCTTGAAGGTCTTCCTGTCGCGGGCGATCCACGGCTCGTCCGGCGAGGACCTGGTGGAGAAGCAGAACGCCGAACAGGGCCAGATGCCGATCGTCGAGGACGAGGCCGGCACCTATGGCTACATCGGCGAGAACCGGCACATGACAGACTGCTTCCGCCATGGGACGACGCCGATCGAGACCTTCGTCGACGGGGTCGAGGTCACGAAGATGGTGATGGCGCTCTACAAGTCGGCCGAGACCGGCCAGGTGGTGAACCTGCCCGACAACAGCCTTGAAACCTACGTCCCGGTTCCCGCCAGGGTAGGTTCGGCGCGGGGAGGCGCCTGAGTCATGGCCGCAGAACCCTATGACGTGATCATCGTCGGCTCCGGCGCGGGCGGAGGCATGAGCGCCTACCACCTGACCAGGTCCGGCCTGAAGGTGCTGATGCTGGAGGCCGGGCGCGACTACGACCCGCGCGTCGAGACCCCGATGTTCAACACCAACGCCGAGGCGCCTTTGCGTGGAGTGAGCACCCCGGACAAGCCCTTCGGCTTCTACGACGCCACCGTCGACGGCGGCTGGGAGGTGCCGAACGAGCCCTATACCGTGGCCCCGGGCTCGGAGCCCTTCATCTGGTGGCGGCCGCGAATGCTGGGCGGGCGCACCAACCACTGGGGCCGCATCGCGCTGCGGTTCGGGCCGCTCGACTTCAAGCCGAAGAGCCGCGACGGCCTGGGCTACGACTGGCCGATCGCCTACGAGGACCTGGCGCCCTGGTACGACAAGACCGAGAAGCTGATCGGGGTCTCCGGCGCCTATCCGCCGCAGAACCTCCTGAACACCCCCGACTCGCCGGCCGGCTGCCTGATGCCCTCGGCGCCGCCCCGGGCCTTCGAGATCTTCTACGGCCGGGCCTTCAAGGCCATGGGCATCCCGGTCATCCCGATGCACGGCGCGGTGGTCACCGGCCAGATGGAGGGGCGCAACACCTGCCTGTTCGCCACGCCCTGCGGTCGCGGGTGCGCCATCGGGGCGAACTTCCAGTCGACCACGGTGCTGCTGCCGCCGGCCATGGCGACCAACAACCTGACCATCACCACCAACGCCCTGGTCTACCAGGTGGACCTCGACAAGGACGGCAAGGCCAAGGGCGTGACCTATGTCGACCGCAAGACCGGCGCGCACCATTCGGCGACGGCGCGCGCGGTGGTGCTGGCGGCGGGCTCGGGCGAGACCGCGCGGATCCTGCTCAACTCCAAGTCCGCGAAGTTCCCCGACGGCCTGTGCAACACCCACGGCATGGTCGGCCGCTACCTTATGGACAGCGTCGGCACCGGGGTCACCGGCCAGTTCCCGGCGCTGGAGGGCATGCCGCCCACCAACGACGACGGCCAGGGCACCCAGCACACCTACATCCCCTGGTGGGGCTACGAGAAGCAGAAGGAACTGGGCTTCGCCCGCGGCTACCACATCGAGATCGGCGGCGGACGGCACATGCCGTCCATGGGCATGGGAAGCCTGCTGCGCGGCGATGACGCCAGCATCGGCGACGACCTGCGCGCCAAGCTGCGCACCAAGTTCGGCTCGACCATCGGCTTCGACGGCCGCGGCGAGATGATCCCCAACGACGACTGCTATTGCGAGATCGATCCGGTCGCCAGGGACAAGTGGGGCATCCCGGTCCTGCGCTTCCACTGGAAGTGGGGCGAGCACGAGACCAACCAGGCGGCGCACGCGGTGAAGACCTTCCTGGAGGTGATCGACCGGCTGGGCGGCAAGCCCGAGGGCCACGTCGAGACCGACGGCACGAAGGCCATTTCCAAGGGCGGCGAGATGATCCACGAGATCGGCACCGCGCGCATGGGCCACAACGACACCGACTCGGTGGTCAACCAGTACGGCCAGAGCTGGGCGGTCTCGAACCTCTTCGTCATGGACGGGGCGGTGATGGTCTCCAGCCCGGACAAGAACCCGACCCTTTCGATCATCGCGCTGGCCTGGCGTTCGGCCGACAACCTGGTGACGCTGGCCAAGCAGGGGGCGATCTGATGAGCACCGAAACTCCCCAACCTCCTGTTGAACACTATGAGCCCAAGATCGACCGGCGCACGGCGCTGGCCTGGGTGGGCGTCGTCGGCGCCGCGACAGCGGTGGGCGCCGGCGTGGTGGTCTATGGGCCGAGGATGGGCGGCGACGTCGTCACCCGCGGCTATGGCACCGACCCTAAGCTCACCAAGCCGGAGAAGGCGCCCTGGACGCGGATCATGACCCGCGACCAGCTCACCACCGCCGCGATCCTGGCCGACTATATCCTGCCGGCCAACGCGACGGCGCCCTCGGCCAGTTCGCTGGGCGTGCCGGACTTCATCGACGAGTGGGTGAGCGCGCCCTATCCGGACCAGCTGAAGGACCGGCCGCTGATCATGAACGGCCTCAACCAGCTCAGCGTGCGGGTCCTGAAGGTGACGCCGGAGGCCCGGGCCGCGGCGCTGGCCGCCCTGCCCGTGGCGACCGACAAGACCACTCACGCCTTCTGGCGCAAGTTCCGCCGGCTGACCATCGGCGCCTACTACACGACCGACGCCGGGATGAAGGACGTGGGCTACATCGGCAACGTGTCGCGCACGTCGGACCCCGGCCCCTCGGACGAGGTGAAGGCGCATCTCGAAGAGCAACTCAAGAAGCTCAACCTCTAAGGAACGATCATGAAGCCTGTCGTCTTGGGCCTTGGCCTCGCGCTCCTGGCGTCCGCTGCGTTCGCGCAGGCGCCCAATACCCTCACCGCCGCCGAGAAGGCCGGCGGCTGGAAGCTGTTGTTCGACGGCAAGGACCTCGCCGGCTGGAAGGGCTTCAAGACCGACAAGCCCGACGCCGGCTGGACGGTGAAGGATGGGGTGCTCGGCCCGACGAAGGGCGTCTCGAAGGACATCGTCACCAAGCAGAACTACGAGAATTTCGACCTGACCTTCGACTGGAAGATCAGCCCGCTCGGCAATTCCGGCGTGATGTACCACGTGATCCCGGTCGGCGATGAGACCTATGAGAGCGGGCCGGAATACCAGTTGCTCGACAACGCCCACGGCGAGCAGCCGCTCGAGCAGGCCGCGGCCGCCTACTATCTCTTCGCGCCCTCGAAGGACATGACCAAGCCGGTGGGCGAGTGGAACCACGGGCGCATCGTCGTCGACCACGGCAAGGTGCAGCACTGGCTGAACGGGGTGAAGGTCGTCGAGTACGACCTGAATTCCCAGGCGTTCAAGGATCGCGTGGCGGCCACCAAGTTCAAGCGCTGGCCGCAGTTCGGAACCGGCAAGAGCGGCGCCATCGCCCTCCAGATGCATGGCAATCCGGTCTGGTTCGAGAACATCAAGATCAAGGTGCTGAAGTGACCGCGTAGCGAATCATCCCGGAAGCCGCGTGAGCGGGGATCCGGGATCCACCGGCGGCAGCGCCAATTTGCGTCGCGCCACGGACGGCGCCCCGCGCTAGGTTGCCGGCCTTGAGTCGTCAGCCGAGCCGCCGTCCGTGACCGCCACCACCGCCCCGAAGCCGGTCGCCGCCAAGTCCAGCGGGCTCATCCGGTCCTCGGCGATCTATTCGTTCTTCACCCTGATCAGCCGGGTGCTCGGCTTCGCCCGTGACGTGGTGCTGGCCTATTACCTTGGCGCCAGCGCGACCTTCGCGGCCGACGCCTACAACATGGGCTTCTCGTTCCCCAACCTGTTCCGGCGGATCTTCGCCGAGGGCGCCTTCGCCTCGGCCTTCGTCCCGGCCTATTCCAAGGCGCTCGCCACCGAGGGCGAGGAGGTCGCCGACGTCCTGGCCGCCGACGCCATGGCGGTGCTGGCGGCCGGGGCGATCGCCGTGACGGTGGCCGCCGAGCTGGCCATGCCGTGGCTGATGTATGTGATCGCGCCCGGTTTCCACGGCCCCAAGCACGACCTGGCCGTCCACCTGACCCAGATCATGATGCCCTACCTGCCGTTCATGGCGATCTACGCGCACCTGTCGGGGGTGCTGAACGGCCGCAACCGCTTCATCTTCTCGGCCGCCGCGCCGATCCTGCTGAACCTCTGGACCCTGGTGGCCGTCTGGCCCGCGCACAACACCCTGCAGGCGGCCTACTACGCCTCCTGGGGCGTGATCGTCGCGGGGATCTCCCAAGCGGCGCTGCTGTGGTGGGGCGTGCGCCGCTCGGGCGCCAATGTGGACATCCGCCGGCCGCGCCTGACGCCGGCGATCAAGGCGCTGATCGGCCTGGCGGTGCCCGGCGCCATCGCCGCCAGCGGCTCGCAGGTGAACATTTTCATCTCCAGCATGCTGGTCAGCCAAGTGAACGGCGCGCGGACCTGGCTGACGGTCTGCGACCGGCTCTACATGCTGCCGCAGAGCCTGGTGGGCGTGGCCATCGGCGTGGCCCTGTTGCCCAGCCTGTCGCGCCACGTCCACGCCGGCGACAAGGTCGGCAGCCACAGGGCCATCGACGAGGCCGTGGTCTTCTCCCTGGCGCTCAGCCTGCCGGCGGCGGCGGCCCTGTTCTCCATGCCCTTCTTCCTGATCGACGGGCTCTATACGCGCGGCGCCTTCACCCATTTCGACGCGCTCGCCACCGCCAAGGCGCTGCAGCAATACGCCTGGGGCGTGCCGGCTTTCGTGCTGTCGCAGCTCTTCAACCGGGTGTTCTTCGCCAGCCAGGACACGCGCACGCCGATGCGGTTCACCCTGATCGCGGCCGGCGTGAACATCGCCGCAGGCGTGACGCTGTTCCACTTTGTCGGTGTCGCCGGGATCGCCGCGGCGACCAGCCTGGCGGCCTGGGTCAACGTGGTGATGATGGTGTCGACCCTGCACAAGCGGGGGCTCTACGAGCCCAGCGCCAAGACCATCTCGCGCCTGATCCGCGTGCTGGTGGCCAGCGCGGCGATGGGCGGCCTGCTGGCGCTCGCCTCGCACGACCGCGGTCTTCTGGAGGCGCCGCTGCATCACCTGCGGCTGGGGCCGCTCGGGCCGAAGGAGCTGGTGATCGTCGGCCTCTCGGCCCTGGCCGCGGTGAGCTTCCCGTTCCTGCTGTTCGCCTCCGGCGGCCTGACGCTGAGCGAGATCAAGGGCGCGCTGCGGCGCAAGCCCGGCGAGAGCGACAAGACCGTCCCGGGCGCCCAGGATCTCGGCTGAGGCTTGCCGAACCGCGCGCCGGGCCGTATCTCGCGGCCATGACTTTTCGGGCCCACCTGACCTGGCGATGGCGTTGATCGGCTGACCCGCTGAACCCGGGCCTTGCGCCCACGCCTCCATTCCCTGAGAAGCCTCATCCCATGACCGACCAAGCTCCGGCCCCCTACACGGGCCCGCAACGCGTGCTTTCCGGCGTCCAGCCGACCGGCGACCTGCACCTGGGCAACTACCTGGGCGCCCTGGTGAAGTTCGCCCGCATGCAGCACGAGATCGAGACCTTCATCTTCGTGGCCGACCTGCACGCGCTCACCGAATGGGTCGATCCGAAGAAGCTGAAGTCCAATGTCCGCGAGATCACTGCGGCCTATCTGGCGACCGGGCTCGACCCCAAGGTCGCCAGCATCTTCGCCCAGTCGGCGGTGCCCGAGCACGCCGAGCTCGCCTGGGTCTTCAACTGCGTCGCGCGCCTGGGCTGGCTCGACCGGATGACCCAGTTCAAGGACAAGGCCGGCAAGCACAAGGAGCGCTCCAGCGTGGGCCTCTACACCTATCCGGTGCTGCAGGCCGCCGACATCCTGATCTACAAGGCCACCCACGTGCCGGTGGGCGAGGACCAGCGCCAGCACCTGGAGCTGACTCGCGACATCGCGGCCAAGTTCAACCACGACTTCGAGGCGCCGGGCTTCTTCCCGCTGCCCGAGACGATGACCCAGGGGCCGGGCGCGCGGATCATGTCCCTGCGCGACGGCAAGGTGAAGATGAGCAAGTCCGACCCCTCGGACTATTCGCGCATCAACCTGACCGACGACGCCGACACTATTTCCCAGAAGGTGAGGAAGGCCCGAACCGACCCCGAGCCGCTGCCGGCCACGCTGGACGAGCTGAAGGCTCGGCCCGAGGCGGAGAACCTAGTGGGGGTCTATGCGGCCCTATCGGGCCAGACCGCGCAAGCGGTGCTGGACGAGTACGCCGGCCAGGGCTTCGGGGTCTTCAAGCCGAAGCTCGCCGACCTGGCGGTCTCGGTGATGGGCCCGATCGGCGGCGAGATGCGCCGGCTGCTGGGCGACCCGGCGGAGATCGACCGCATCCTGGGCGCCGGGGCCGAACATGCGCGCAGCGTCGCCGGCCCGATCCTGGCCGAGGTCAAGCGCATCGTGGGCTACTGGGCGGGGTAGGGTTTTACCTTCGTCATGGCCGGGCTTGTCCCGGCCACCCATGAACACCGATCCCACAGAACAACCTGCGACGCCCGCGTGCATGGGTCCCCGGGACAAGCCCGGGGATGACGGTGGGTTGTTGCTTTGAAACCGAGGAAGCCGCACCGTCGCGGCCGATGAGCACGGCCAGCAAGCGCAAGTTCCTCGTGGTCGCCGACGACACGCCGGAATTCCAGGCGGCGCTGCGCTTCGCGTGCCGCCGCGCCCGGTCCACCGGCGGCCACGTGGCCCTGCTGCGAGTGATCGAGCCGGAATACTTCGAGCACTGGTCCGGCGTGCGCGAGGAACTGGAGCGCCAAGCGCGCGAGGAGGCCGAGGCGTCCTTACGCAAGTCCGCCGAATTGGTGCTGGCCGAGACCGGCCTGCCGCCGGAGTTCATCATCAAGAACGCCGACAACGTCCGCATGGGCCTGCGCGAGGCGATCGCCGGCGACCCGGACATCAAGATCCTGGTGCTGGCCGCCGCCGTCGGCGGTCGCGGGCCGGGGCCGCTAGTGGCCTCGCTGGCCAAAGAGGGCGTGAGCTGGGGCGGACGCAAGGTGCCGGTGACCCTGGTGCCCGGCGACCTGACCGACGCGGAGATCGCGGACCTGGCGTGACAACATAGGTCGTCATCACCCAGCTTGTCCGGGTGACCCATGCTGAGCCTGGCTTTGGATGAGCCGCTTGGGTCCTCCGGATCGGCTACGCCGACCGGAGGATGACGAGCTTTTGGAGGTGGCTTGCGCTCTGCCGCTCGTCACGCCACATCTGGCCCATGTTCATCCAGACCGAACCCACGCCGAACCCTGAGGTGCTGAAGTTCCTGCCTGGCCGCGAGGTGATGGGCGAGGGCACGCGGGACTTCCGCGACGCCGTCGCGGGCGCCGCCTCGCCGCTGGCGGCGGAGCTGTTCTCCATCGAGGGCGTCGAGCGGGTGTTCTTCGGCCCGGACTTCCTGACCGTCGGCAAGGGCGCCGACCACGACTGGAGCCACCTGAAGGCGCCGATCCTGGCGGCGATCATGGACCACTTCACCTCCGGCCAGCCGCTGTTCGCCGGCGAGGGCGAGGCGGCAGGCGGCCATGATGAGGGCGTCTACGAGGGCGAGACCGCCCAGATCGTTGCCGAGATCAAGGACCTGCTCGACACCCGCATCCGCCCGGCGGTGGCGCAGGACGGCGGCGACATCCTGTTCAACCGCTTCGACGTGGCGACCGGCGTCGTCTACCTGAACATGCGCGGCGCCTGCTCCGGCTGCCCGTCGTCTTCGGCGACCCTGAAGGCGGGCGTCGAGAACATGCTCAAGCACTACGTCCCGGAAGTGACGGCGGTCGAACAGACGCTTTAGAGCCCGTCATCCCGGCCAACGGAGGGCGAAGCCCGTAGGCCGAGCCGGGACCCATGCGCTATCACCGGCTCCCATGCTAACCCTCGGCCTCGACACCTGCCTTTCCGCCTGTTCGGTCGCCGTGCTCGATGGCGCGCGCGTGCTGGCGTCGGCGCGCGAGGTCATGGCCCGCGGCCACCAGGAACGGCTCGCCCCCATGGCCCGCGAGGTGATGGCGCAGGCCGGGATCGGCTTTCCGGCGCTGGATCGCATCGCAACCACGGTGGGCCCGGGCTCCTTCACCGGCCTGCGTGTCGGCGTGGCCTTCGCCAAGGGCCTGTCGCTGGCGCTGGACAGGCCGGCGGTGGGGATCGGGACCCTGGAAGCCCTGGCGCAGCAGGCGGGCGGCCTGGTCTTCCCGGCCATCGATGCGCGTCGTGGCCAGCTCTACTTGCAAGCCTTCGAGGACGGCTACGCCCTGATGGCGCCGGACGCGGTGACCGCCGAGGTCGCCGCCGCGCGGATCGCCGAGCTGTCGCAGGGTCGGCCCTTCACCCTGGTCGGCTCCGGCGCGGTGCTGCTCGCCGGCTTCGCCCCAGCCGCGACGGTGGTGGAGACGGACGGCGCCAATGCGCGCGACGTGGCCCGCTTGGCCCAGGGCCGCGCGCCCGGCCCCCTGAAGCCGCTCTACCTGCGCGCGCCCGACGCCAAGCTGCCGGCGTCCGCCTTGCCCGCATGATCTGGCCCGCATGAACCTGATCCGCTGCACCGCCGCCGAGTGCGAGGCCATGGCGGCCGTCCACGCCGAGGCCTTCCCGGCCTCCTGGCGCTGGGACGAGTTCGAGGACCTGCTGGACGGCGAGGGCATCTACGGCTTCCTGGCGCGCGACGACGCGCAGACGCCGCTGGGCGTCATCCTCTGCCGGGTCGCGGCCGGCGAGATGGAGGTGCTGACGCTCGGCGTGGCGACGGCCGCGCGCCGGCGCGGCGTGGCGCGGGCGCTGATCGCCGCGGCGCTGCCGGCCGCCCGCGACCTGGGCGCCGGGGAGGTCTTCCTGGAAGTGGCCGTCGACAACGATCCGGCCATCGCGCTCTACGAAGCCCTGGGCTTCCGCCGCGCCGGCCTGCGCAAGGCCTACTACGACCGCCGCCCGCAAGGCTACGTGGACGCCCTGGTGATGCGGCTCGACCTTAACGCCCAGTCCCTCTAAGCCTATCTTGGCTGCGGAACAGGAGAGGCCCGCCGTGTCGGACCGCATCGAGAAGCTCTGCGTGGAGAAGGGCATGCGCATGACCGAGCAGCGCCGGGTGATCGCCCGGGTGCTGTCGGAGGCCCACGACCACCCCGACGTGGAAGAGCTGCACCGCCGCGCCCATGCCGTCGACCCGCACATCTCCATCGCCACCGTCTACCGGACCGTGCGCCTGTTCGACGAGGCCGGGATCATCACCCGCCACGACTTCCGCGACGGCCGCTCCCGCTATGAGGAGCATCCCGACCAGCACCACGACCACCTGATCGACATGAAGACCGGCAAGGTGGTGGAGTTCGTCGACGCCGAGATCGAGGCCCTGCAGGAGGCCATCGCCAGGAAGCTCGGCTACAGGCTCGTGGACCACCGCCTGGAGCTCTATGGCGTTCCGGTCGAGGAGTGACGCCCCGAACTCCCTCCCCTAGTGGGTAGGGACAGGCCGTGAAACGACCAGGGTGGGGAAGCCGGGATCATTCTCCGCCTCAGCGCTCCGGGCCACACTTCCCCACCCTGGCCGCTCGCGCGGCCTTTCCCTCCCCACTGGGGGAGGGCATAACCCGGCCATGCCCGGCCCCAAGCGCCTCTTCATCAAGACCTACGGCTGTCAGATGAACGTCTACGATAGCGAGCGGATGGCCGATGTGCTGTCGCCGCTGGGCTATGTGGCGACCGATAGGCCGGAGGGCGCGGACCTGGTGGTGCTGAACACCTGCCACATCCGCGAGAAGGCCACCGAGAAGGTCTATTCCGAACTCGGCAAGCTGAAGGAGATGCGCGACGAGGCCCTGGCGCAGGGCGGGTCGCGGATGACCATCGCGGTGGCCGGCTGCGTCGCCCAGGCCGAAGGTGAGGAGATCATGCGCCGCCAGCCGGCAGTGGACCTAGTGGTCGGCCCGCAGGCCTATCACCAGCTGCCGGAGCTGATCGCGCGATCCCACCGCGCCCGCGGCGAGCGCCTCTCCGCGGACTTCGCGCCCGAGGACAAGTTCGATGCGCTGGCGCCGGCCGGCCGCAAGGCCGATGGGGTCACGGCGTTCCTGACGGTGCAGGAGGGCTGCGACAAGTTCTGCACCTTCTGCGTGGTGCCCTATACCCGTGGGCCGGAGTGGTCGCGCGATCCCGCCGCCATCGAGGCCGAGGCCCGTGACCTGGCCGCCCAGGGCGTGCGCGAGGTCACCCTGCTGGGCCAGAACGTCAACGCCTACGCCGCCCCAAATGACAGGAATTCGGGCGGGCTGGCGGCCCTGGTGCGCCGGCTGGCGAAAATCGAGGGCCTGGACCGCATCCGCTACACCACCAGCCATCCGCGCGACATGGACGCGGCGCTGATCTGCGCCCACGCCGAGGTCCCGGAGCTGATGCCCTACCTGCACCTGCCGGTGCAATCCGGCTCCGACCGCATCCTGAAAGCCATGAACCGGGCGCATACGGCCGACAGCTATCTGAAGCTGATCGAGACGGTCCGCGCCGCGCGGCCGGATATCGCCATCAGCGGCGACTTCATCGTGGGGTTCCCGGGCGAGCGCGAGAGCGACTTCGAGGCGACGATGGACCTGGTGCGCGCGGTGAACCACGCCGCGGCCTTCAGCTTCAAATATTCCCGCCGCCCCGGGACGCCAGCCTCGGCCATGCCGGGTCAGGTGGCCGAGGCGGTGAAGGACGAGAGGCTGGCGCGCCTCAACGCCCTGCTGGACGAGCAGGCCCGCGCCTTCAACGCCGCCCAGGTGGGCCAGACGCTGCCCGTGCTGTTCGAGCGGCCCGGCCGCCATGCTGGCCAACTGATCGGGCGCAGTCCCTATCTGCAGGCGGTGCACGCCACCGCGCCGGATCGCCTGATCGGCCAGGTCGTTCCGGTGAAGATCGAGAGCGCCGCGCGCATGTCGCTTGGCGGCGCGCTGGCCAAGGAGATGCAACCGGCGTGAGCCGAGCCCCCGAATTCATCACCCTCAGCGACGCGGCGTCCCGCGCGGTGGCCGGCGCCAACTCGCGTCATGCGGCGCTGATCGAGGACGCCTTCGACGTGCTGGTCGAAACCCCCGGCGGCGGGGTCTCGCTGACCGGCGACTCCAAGGGCCGCGCGGCGGCCAAGAAGGCGGTCCAGGCGATCGCCGAGCGCGCCGACCAGGGCCTGGAGATTTCCGAAGCCGATGTGCGCGTGGCCATCGGCCAGGCGCGGTCGGGCGGCGCCGGCCCCGGCGCCCTGCCGGTCGGCCGCCGCGGCCAGGTGGCCCCCAAGACCGCGACCCAGGCCAAGTACCTGGACGCGCTGGGAAGCTGCGAGCTGACGTTCGGCCTCGGCCCCGCCGGCACCGGCAAGACCTTCCTAGCCGTGGCTCACGGCGCGGGCCTGTTGCTGCGCGGCGAGGTGGACCGGCTGATCGTCAGCCGCCCGGCGGTGGAGGCCGGCGAGCGGCTGGGGTTCCTGCCCGGCGACCTGACCGAAAAGGTCGATCCCTATATGGCGCCGGTCTGGGAGGCGCTGACCGACATCCTGGGCGCCGAGCAGTTCCGCAGGCGGCGCGAGAAGGGCGAGATCGAGGTCGCGCCCATCGCCTTCCTGCGCGGCCGCACCCTGGCGCATGCCTTCGTCATCGTCGACGAGGCGCAGAACGCCACACGCCTGCAGATGAAGATGGTGCTGACCCGCCTGGGCGAGGGCGCGCGCATGGTGGTGACCGGCGACCCGACCCAGATCGACCTGGTCAACGCCCGCGACTCCGGCCTGGCGCACGCGGTGGGCATCCTCGAGGGGCTGAAGGGCATCGGGGTGGTGCGCTTCACCGCCGAGGACGTGGTCCGCCACCCGCTGGTGGAGCGGATCGTACGGGCCTACGACGCCGACGCGGCCAAATCCGCCGGGCGGGTTCCGTGATCGACGTCCCATGATCGATATCGAGGTCGAGGCCGCCGCCTGGACGAAGGCCCTGCCGGACGCCGGCCCCCTGGTGCTGGCCGCCGCCCAGGCGACGCTGGATTCCGAGGGCGCGACCGGCGAGGGCGTGGCCCTGCTGCTCACCGACGACGAGAGCGTGCGCGAGCTGAACGCCCGCTTCCGGCGGCAGGACAAGCCCACCAATGTGCTGAGCTTCCCCGCCCCGCAGAACCCGGAACGGTTCCTGGGCGACGTGGCCCTGGCCTTCGGCGTGTGCGCCCGGGAAGCCGCCCAGCAGGGCAAGCCGCTCGCCCACCATCTGCAGCATCTGGTGGCGCATGGCGTCTTCCACCTTCTGGGGTACGATCACGAGACGGACGCCCAGGCCGAGGCGATGGAGAGCCTGGAGCGCGCCGTCCTGGCCGGGCTGGGGATTCCCGATCCCTATGCGGCCCGACCCGGCTAGGATCGCCAACCAGGAACCCCATGGCCGACCCCGACCGATCGAGCGACTTGTCTCCCCACCACCGCCGTGGGGTGCTGTCGCTGTTCGACCGCTTCCGCAGTCGGCCCGGCCCCGAACCGGAGCCGCCACCGCCTGCAGTGATCGCCGCCACCGGCGAGCTGGTCAGCCAGGCGCGGGCCTTCCAGGACCTGGGGGTCGGCGACGTGATGCAGCCGCGCGCCGACATCGTGGCCGTGGACAAGAGCAGCACCTTCGCCGAGGTGGTGGAGCGCTTCGTCGAGGCCGAGCACAGCCGCATGCCGGTCTACAAGGAGACGCTCGACGAGCCGGTGGGCGTGGTCCACGTGAAGGACGTCTTCAAGCTGCTGGCCCGCAAGGTGCGCCGGCCCAAGCACACCGACCAGGTGCTCTCCGGCCGCCACAACCTGGTGCGCGAGATCCTCTATGTGCCGGCCTCCATGCGCGCCTCGGAGCTGCTGGGCCAGATGCGCGCGCGGCAGATCCACATGGCCCTGGTGATCGACGAGTTCGGCGGCACCGACGGCCTGGTGACCCTGGAGGACCTGCTGGAAACTCTGGTGGGCGAGATCGCCGACGAGCACGACGACGCGGCCGAGGACGGCCCCGCGCCGATCCTGCGCGACGGCGAGACCTGGGTCGCCGACGGCCGCACGCCGTTGGAGGACCTGGAGGAGGCGATCGGCGGCGGCGTCGATCTGGCTCCGCCGGACCTCGACGAGGAGATCGACACCCTGGCCGGACTGGTCAACGCGCTGGCCGGGCGCGTGCCGCAGCGGCGCGAGGTGGTCGACCACCCCGGCGGCTTCGCCCTGGAGGTGATCTCCGCTGACCCCCGGCGGGTGAAGCGGGTTCGGGTGCGCCGCCTGGGATCGCGGCCCGCGGCCGACCAGGAAGGCTGACGGCTCCGGTGGCCTGGACGCGCGGATGGCTGGGACGGGCGCTGGCGCTGATCGCCGGGGTCGCCGCGGGTCTGGCGCATCCGCCGTTCGGGTTCCTGCCGGGCCTGCTGGGTTACGCCCTGCTGCTGGCGACGATCGACGGCGGGGAGCCGCGGCCGCTGCGCTCGGCCCTGTTCCGCGGCTGGCTGGGCGGGGTGGGCTATTTCGCGGTCGGGGTCTGGTGGATCACCGAGCCGTTCCAGGTGGACGCGCGCGAGCAGGGCTGGATGGCGCCCTTCGCCCTGGTGCTGATGGCCGGCGGCCTGGCGCTGTTCTGGGCGCTCGCGGCCTGGCTCTACCGGCTGGCGCGGACGCGCGGGCCTGCGCGGGTGCTGGTGTTCGCCGGCGCGCTCACCGTCCTGGAATGGCTGCGCGGCCATGTGGCCACGGGCTTCCCGTGGGACCTGCCGGGCGAGACCTGGCAGGCGGGCTCGGCGCCGTCGCAGTTCGCCTCGGTGGTCGGCGCCTATGGGCTGACGTGGGGCACCGTGGCCATCGCCGCCGCTCCGGCCGTGTTGGCGCTGGACGCGAAGCCGCGAGGCAAGGCCACGACCCTGGCGGCGGCGGCCGTGGCGCTGGCGGGCCTCTGGGGGTTCGGGACGTGGCGGCTCGACCACGCCGTGAAGCCCGCGCCCGGCGCGCCCATGATCCGCATCGTCCAGGCCGACATCGACCAGAAGGACAAGTGGAAGCCGGAGAACCTGGGCCTGGTGTTCGACACCTATGCGCGGCTCACCATCCGCCCGGCCAAGACGCCGCCGGCCATCGTCATCTGGCCCGAGGGCGCCCTGCCGGTGGTGATCGACGACTTCCTCGCGCCGGGCAGCGCCTATGCGCCGGCCCTGCGCGACCTGCTGGTCCCGGGCCAGACGCTGCTGATGGGCGTCAACCGGATGCAGGACGGCCCCGGCGGCAAGACGCTCTATTTCAACAGCCTGATGGCCTTCCGCCGCGAGCAGGACGCGCTGCGGGTGACCGGAATCTACGACAAGCACCACCTGGTGCCGTTCGGCGAATACATGCCGGCCGCCGACCTGGCCGCGAAGGTGGGCTTCCGCAGCCTGGTGCACATGGAGGACGATTTCACCGCCGGGCCGCGCTCCGCGCCGATCGCGCCCTACGGCCTGCCGCCGGTGCAGGTGCTGATCTGCTACGAGGCCCTGTTCCCGGGGGTGACCCGCGACGGCGCCCGGCGGGCGGGCCGCAAGCCGGCCTGGATTCTCAACCCGTCCAACGACGCCTGGTTCGGGCAAGGCTCCGGGCCGCTGCAGCACCTGAACCTCGCCAGCTACCGCGCCATCGAGGCCGGTCTGCCGATCATCCGCGCCACGCCGACGGGTGTCTCGGCGGTGATCGACGCCTATGGCCGGCCGCTCGCGACGCTGGGCCTCGGAGCCCTGGGAGTTATTGACGCACCCCTTCCGCCAGCGGTTGAAAACACAGGCTTTTCCCGCTTCGGGAACCTTGGGTGCGGCGTTCTGATCCTATTGTCTGGCTTGTTGGCAGTGGCCTATCGTGTTCGCTGATCGCAAGCTGTTGGCAATATTGGATTTCTGACGACGTCTGGCCACTGGACCTGTCCGACGGTGTCATGATGGGAGTTCCATGGACAAATCGGACGAGGGCGAAGTGGGCCCGAACCCTGTGGACCGTCATGTCGGCCTCCGGATCCGGATGCGTCGCAAGGAATTGGGCATAAGCCAGGAACGGCTGGCTGAATCCATCGGGCTCACCTTCCAGCAGGTTCAGAAATATGAGCGCGCCGCCAACCGGGTGAGCGCGTCCAAGCTGTGGGAGATGTCCCGGGCGCTGTCCACCAACGTCAGCTATTTCTACGAGGGGCTCGCCGGGGAGGCCGAAGGCCGCGGCGCCAACCTGCCGCGCGAGGCGATGCAGGACTTCCTGATGACGCCGGAGGGCATCGAGTTGGCGGCGATCTTCCCGCGGATCACGCGCAGCCGCGTCCGCCGCAAGATCCTCGACCTGGTCCGCGCCATGGCCGGCGAGCCCGATCCCGGCGAAGTCTAGGGCGCTCCCGGTCTTAACCACGTCGCGCAAAAGCGCGCTTGGAAACATATAAAGATATCTTTATAGGCTTGCCTCCAATTCGGACGCTCCGGTCGGCTGGAGCGTCGCTATCCGGAGCACGAGCCCTTGAGCCGTTCCAGCTACATCTTCACGTCCGAAAGCGTGTCCGAAGGCCATCCGGACAAGGTCGCCGACCGCATCTCCGACACCGTTGTCGACGCCTTCCTGAGCGCCGAGCCTGAGGCGCGGGTCGCCTGCGAGACCCTGGTCACCACCAACCGCATCGTGTTGGCGGGCGAGGTGCGCGCCGGCCGCCCGGGCGGCTCCAAGGCCGAGAACAAGGCGCTGACCAAGGAGATCCTGAAGGGCCTGGAGCCCAAGGTCCGCCAGGCGATCAAGGACATCGGCTACGAGCAGAAGGGCTTCCACTGGGCCAAGGCCAAGTACGCCTGCCACCTGCACCCGCAATCGGCCCACATCGCCCAGGGCGTCGACGCCTCGGAGAAGAAGGACGAGGGCGCGGGCGACCAGGGCATCATGTTCGGCTACGCCTGCGACGAGACCCCGGCGCTGATGCCGGCCACCCTGCAATACAGCCACGACATCCTGAAGAAGCTGGCCGAGGTGCGTCACTCCGGCGAGTGCGCGGTGCTGGAGCCGGACGCCAAGAGCCAGGTCACCCTGCGCTATGAGGACGGCCGCCCGGTCGAGGTGCTGCAGATCGTCGTCTCCACCCAGCACAAGAAGCGCATCGGTCTGCATTCGGCGACGCCCAAGCGCATTGAGCAGGCGATCCGCCCCTATGTGGAAAGCATCTTCCCGGCGGGCTTGATCACCAAGAAGACCAAGTGGCACGTCAACCCCACCGGCCGCTTCGAGATCGGCGGCCCGGACGGCGACGCGGGCCTGACCGGGCGCAAGATCATCGTCGACACCTATGGCGGCGCGGCCCCGCACGGCGGCGGCGCCTTCTCCGGCAAGGACCCGACCAAGGTGGACCGTTCCGCCGCCTACGCCTGCCGCTACCTGGCCAAGAACGTGGTCGCCTCGGGCCTGGCGCGGAAGTGCACCATCCAGATCAGCTATGCGATCGGCGTGGCCCAGCCGCTCAGCTTCTACGTCGACCTGCACAACACCGGCGAGATCGACCCGGCGAAGCTGGAGCTGGCCCTGCCGCAGATGATCGGCGGCGCGACGCCGCGCGCGATCCGCGAGCACCTGCAGCTGAACCGGCCGATCTACGCCCGCACCGCCGCCTACGGCCACTTCGGCCGCCAGCCGGACAACGAGGGCGGCTTCTCCTGGGAGCGGACCGACCTGGCCGACGCGCTGAAGTCCCTGGCCTAGGACGCCTTCGCCCTTCGCCCGTCATCTCCGGGCTTGTCCCGGAGATCCATAGACCCCGAATTTTCAGGCCATCCTTCGGCGCCGGTGCGTATGGATGGCCGGGACGAGCCCGGCCATGACGACGAAAGGATGTCGATGACCGATCCACATCCGCCGCTGCGCTCCTACGGGCGGCTGAAGACGCGGGCGATCAAGCCGCGTCAGGCGGCGCTGATGGAAAGCCTGCTGCCGGCGCTGCGACCGCCGGCCGATGCGTTCGACCCGCGCGCGCTGAAGCCGGATGCGGCCCCGGGTTGGGCCGAGGTCTGGCTGGAGATCGGCTTCGGCGGCGGCGAGCACATGGCGCGTCAGGCTGGGCGGCGGCCGGACGTGCTGATCCTGGGCGCCGAGCCCTTCCAGAACGGCGTCGCCAGTGCGCTGCGCCACGTCGACGAAGCGGCGCTGGCCAATGTGCGCATCCACGACGGCGACGCGCGCGAGCTGATGGTCCGTCTGCCGGACGCCAGCCTGGACCGCGTGTTCATCCTGTTCCCCGACCCCTGGCCCAAGGCGCGGCACAACAAGCGCCGCATCGTGCAGCCCGAGACGGTGGCGGAGCTCGCCCGCCTGCTGAAGCCGGGCGGACAACTGCGCTTCGCCAGCGACTGGGCCGACTATGTGGACTGGACCCTGGAGCGGCTCGGCGCCAGCCGGGCGTTCCGCTGGACCGCCGAGCGCGCGGACGACTGGCGCACGCCGCCCGCCGACCACCTCACCACCCGCTACGAGGAAAAGCGCCTGGGCGATTGCGCCCCGGTGTTCCTGGATTTCGTGCGGGCCTAGCCCTTCGCCCGCTCGATGGAGGCCCTGATCAACTCGCCGGCCTCCTCCGGGTCGGCCCAGCGGATGATGTCGACGCTCTTGCCCTTCTCCAGGTCCTTGTAGTGCTTGAAGAAGTGGGCGATCTGCTCGGTCAGGATGGCAGGCAGGGCGCGCCAGCTGTCCACGCCGGTGTAGAACGGGTGCAGGGCGTCGGCGGGCACCGCCAGGATCTTCTCGTCGCCGCCGGCCTCGTCGCGCATGATCAGCGCGCCCACCGGCCGCGCGCGGATGACCGCGCCCGGCACCACCGGCGTCGGGCCCACCACGATGATGTCCATGGGGTCGCCATCGTCGGCCAGGGTGTGCGGGATGAAGCCGTAGTTGCCGGGATAGAACATCGCGGTGTGCAGGAAGCGGTCGACGAACAGGGCGCCGGACTCCTTGTCCAGCTCATACTTCACCGGCTCGCCGCCCTGCGGGATCTCGATGATTGCGTTGACGTCGTAGGGCGGGTTCACGCCGACGGGGATCTTGGAAACGTCCATGGGCTCGCACACACAAAGGGAGTTGGGCGCGGTGTGTGGACCATCTCGGGTCAACGGGAAAGGCGTCGCGCGGATTTCCTTCTCCCCTTGCGGGAGAAGGTGTCGGCCGAAGGCCGACGGATGAGGGGCCGCGCTGGTCGGCGACGTCAGGGCCGGATAGGGCTTTCACCCCCTCATCCGACCTGCTCCGCAGGCCACCTTCTCCCGCGAGGGGAGAAGGGACGCGGTTCGCGGCTTAAATCTCATGGCGGCCAGTTTGCCTTGGAACCTCGGCGTCTCAAGGACTGGCGAAGCCAGCCGCTCCGCGGCGCGGCCAAGGGCCGCGTTCTTGACACGCCGAGGCCCCAAGGCTCGTTTCAACCATGAGGTCTAAGGCGGGGAGGGCACCCTATTGGACGCGCTCTCGATCGCGATCTGGATGAAACATCCAAAGCCGGGGTTGACCCCATCCCAGGCCATCGACGCCAACGATGTGATCAACGGACCCTCCCTGATGCTCCGTCAGTGCGGCGTACTTCGCGAATGGGCCATGACGACTGAACTCCGTTCCAATCAGACGGAGCCTGACGAGCGTCTGTCCTCTTGTGGCAAAATACTCGCGAACCAGCTTCTCGTCCGTGGGATAGGCAGAGAAAATTCGCAGGACCCGTGCGCTGATGACGAGCGCGACGAGAACCACCAAGCCGATAGCGAGGGTCACATTCAAAGGGTTTCTCCCGACGCCCCGTGACAGAACCTAATCAGCGTACTATATTCCCCTCGTTACATCGCTGATCGCGCTGGATGGCGCCTTCAAGCGGCGGGCTACGGCCCCGCCGCTTTTTTGTTGGCCATCCGGGGCGGTCCTTGAAGGACAGCCTAAGTTGATGCGCGGGAAGACCGCTGAAGACCAAAGACTGCTGGAGCTGCTCGACCCGGTGGCCGAGGCGGCGGGCTATGCCGTGGTGCGCCTGCGCCTGATGGGCGGCGAGCTTCAGCGCCGGCTGCAGGTGATGGCCGAGCGGCCTTCAGACGGCGACATGAACGTCGAGGACTGCGCGCGGCTCAGCCGGGCGCTGTCCGAGGTGCTGGACGCCGCCGATCCGATCGCCGGGGAATATACCCTCGAGGTCTCTTCGCCTGGCGTCGACCGGCCGCTCACCCGGCTGACAGACTTCTCCGCTTACGAGGGCTATGAGGCCCGCCTGGAGCTCGACCGGCTGGCTGAGGGCCGCAAGCGCTTCAAGGGCCTGCTGGCCGGGGTGGAGGGCGACAGCGTCGCCATCGACCTGGAGGGTGAGGACGAGACCGCGCTGGTCCCCTTCGCCTGGATCGCCGAGGCCAAGCTGGTGCTCAGCGACAAGCTGATGAAACGCGGCGCCGAAGCGCGCGCCGCGCGCCTGAATTCCGAGACACCGAACCCATCAACCGACTGAACGACATCCGAGTAAGAGGAACACCCCATGAGCCTGACCGGCATTTCCGCCAACCGGCTTGAACTGCTGCAGATCGCCGAGGCGGTCGCCCGCGAGAAGTCGATCGACAAGGAGATCGTCATCGAGGCGATCGAGGAAGCCATTCAGAAGGGCGCCCGCGCCCGCTATGGCGCCGAGCACGACATCCGCGTGAACATCGACCAGAAGACCGGCGAGGTCACCGTCAAGCGGGTCCAGACCGTGGTCGCCGACGACGCCACCTTCGGTGTGGTCACCGACGAAGAGGGCAATGAGGTCCCGGCGGACGAGCCGGTGGGCATCATCCGCCTTTCCGACGCCAAGCGGACCGACAAGGACGCCGCCATCGGCAAGACCTACGAAGAGGTCCTGCCGCCCTTCGAGTTCGGCCGGGTGCAGACCCAGATGGCCCGTCAGGTGGTGACCGGCAAAGTCCGCGAGGCCGAGCGCGAGCGCCAGTACGAGGAGTACAAGGACCGGGTCGGCGAGGTGGTGAACGGCGCGGTCAAGCGGGTCGAATACGGCAACATCGTCGTCGACCTGGGCCGCGGCGAAGGCATCGTGCGGCGCGACCAGTCGATCCCACGCGAGAACTTCAACATCGGCGACCGGATCCGCTGCTACATCTACGACGTTCGCCGCGAGACCAAGGGCCCGCAGATCCTGCTGTCCCGCGCGCACGGCGGCTTCATGGCCAAGCTGTTCGCCCAGGAAGTGCCGGAGGTCTACGACGGGGTCATCGAGATCCGCGCCGTGGCCCGCGACCCGGGCAGCCGCGCCAAGATGGCGGTGATCTCCAACGACAGCTCCATCGACCCGGTCGGCGCCTGCGTCGGCATGCGCGGTTCGCGCGTCCAGGCCGTCGTCGCCGAGTTGCAGGGCGAGAAGATCGACATCATCCAGTGGAGCCCGGACGAGGCGACCTTCATCGTCAACGCCCTGGCCCCGGCCGAGGTGTCCAAGGTGGTGATGGACGAGGAGGACGAGCGCGTCGAGGTGGTGGTGCCGGACGAGCAGCTGTCGCTCGCCATCGGCCGCCGCGGTCAGAACGTCCGTCTTGCGAGCCAGCTGACGGGTTGGCAGATCGACATCATGACCGAGAGCCAGGAGAGCGAGCGCCGCCAGCGCGAGTTCGCCGAGCGCACCCAGCTGTTCCAGGAAGCCCTGGACGTGGACGAGGTCATCGCCCAGCTGCTGGTCACCGAAGGCTTCGCCACTGTCGAGGACGTGGCCTATGTGGACGTCTCGGAGATCGCCTCCATCGAGGGCTTCGACGAGGACACCGGCTCCGAGATCCAGGCCCGGGCCACCGACTACCTCGACAAGATCGCCGCCGAATATGACGCCAAGCGCACCGAACTCGGCGTCGAGGACGGCCTCCTGGAGATCGAGGGCGTGACTCTGCCGATCGCCGTGGCGCTGGGCGAGGGCGGCGTGAAGACCGTCGAGGACCTGGCCGACCTGGTGCCGGACGACCTGCGCGGCTGGTTCGAGACCAAGAACGGCGAGCGCGTGCGCGAGACCGGCATCCTCGAGGCCTTCGGCCTGGAGCCGGCCGACGCCGAGGCGTTGATCATGCGCGCCCGGGTCGCGATGGGCTGGATCGAGGCGCCGCCTGAGGAGGAGTTGGCTGAGGAGGAGTTGGCCGAGGAAGAGTTTGTGGAGGAGGAGCCGGTCGAGGGGACCGAGGCCTTCGCCGAAGCCGAACTCGAAGGGGAAGCGCGCGACGCCTGAGGGCCGAGCGCGCACGGCTAACGGACCCTGATGGCCCGTTCCGAACCCAAGGCAGGCCCAGCCACCCTCGCGGAAGCCAACCGCGAGCGGCGGGATATCGTGTCCGGCCAGGTGATGGACGAGGCGGGCCTGATCCGTTTCGTCGCCGGGCCGGATGGCGCGGTCACGCCGGACCTGGCGCGCAAGCTGCCAGGCCGCGGCCTGTGGGTCGCCGCCGATCGCGCCTCGGTGGCGGCGGCCGCGGGCAAGGGCCTGTTCGCGCGCGCCGCCAAGGCCAAGGTCTCGGCCGCCGCCGACCTTGCCGACCAGGTGCAATCCCTGCTGCAACGCCGGCTTTTGTCGGGCCTGGGGCTTGCGCGCAAGGCGGGCGATCTTACCTCGGGGTTCGAGAAGGTCGCCGCGGCGTTGGACGCCGGCAAGGCGGCCTGGCTGATCGAGGCGTCCGACGGCGCCCCGGACGGCCGCCGCAAGCTGTTGGGCAAAACCCGCAAGCGCTCCCCGCCGACGCCGGTTTTCGGCGTCTTCAGCGCCGAGGAATTGGGTTTGGCCTTGGGCGCGGAGAATGTGATACACACCGCCTTCCTTGCGGGGCGAGCCGCCGATCGTTGGGCGCAAGACGCCTATCGGTTGTCGGGCTTCCGCCCGCTCCTTCCAGAGAGTTGGCGCGAGGAGCCTTAAGGCGAGCGGGGCTTCGGGCCCGCGCGCCCATTTCTGTTTGATCCCCAGGGTCTTTCGATCCTTTGGGTCTGTTTCGATCCTTGGGGCCGGATCCGCCGGTCCGTCGAGTAAAGCGAGCGCATGAGCGACGACAACAACAGCGGCCGTAATCCCCCGTCTTCCGGCGGGCGCCCGCCCCTGACCCTCAAGCCCCGCGGGGCGGGATCGGTCAGCGCCGGCACGGTGAAGCAGAGCTTCAGCCACGGCCGTTCGAAGACGGTGGTCGTCGAGACCAAGCGCGTGCGCCCGCACGCCACGGTCTCGGGCAACCTCGCCGGCCCGTCCGCCGCCGAGCGCCGGCAGTTCGAGCCGCGCCCCGCCGCGCCGTCCACGCCCCGCCCCGCCGCCGGCGCGTCCGCCGACGGCCTGTCGGCCGAGGAGCGCGCCGCGCGCCAGCGCGCTATCGAGATCGCCCAGGAACGCCAGGCCGCCGACCGCCGCGCCGGCGAGGAACGCGCCCGCGCCGAGGCCGCCGCCCGCACCGCCGCGGCCCCGCCGCCGGTCCAGGCCGAGGCTCCGGCCGCGCCCGCGCCCGCGCCGCCCGCCGCCGAGGCGCCTGAGCCACCGCCGGCGGCCTCGGCGCCCCCGCCGCCTACCGCCTCCGCCCCGCCTCCGGCTCCGGCCGCAGCCCCGCCGCGCGCGGCCGCGCCGCCGGCAATGGGCGGCGGCCAGACCCGGACCTACCAGCCCTCGGCCGACCGTCGCGACGACCGGCCGTCCACCACCACCTATCGCCCGGACCGTCCCGCGGGCCGGTTCGAGAACGCCAACTTCGGCCAGCGCGCGCCGCGCCCCGACGACGATCGCCGTCCCTCGCGCGACGACCGCGGCCCGCCGCGCGGCGACGACCGGGGTGCGCGTCCCGGCGGCGACACCGTGCGCTATTCGGCGATCGCGCCGCGTCCGGCAGGCCCGCGGCCTGGCCCCGGCGCGCCGCGTGGACCGGGCGGCCCGCGCCTGGGGCCCGCCGCCCCGCCGGCGACGCCGGAAATCCAGCGCGCCGCGCGCCAGGCGCCGCGCCCCGGCTCGGCCAATCTCGACCGCCGTCCCGACGACGACGATCGCCGCCGCAGCGCTAACGACCCTTCCAAGGCGATCAGCCGCGCCAAGGGTGCGCCGACCCGCCGCGAGGGCCGGCTCACCATCCAGGCCGTAGCCGGGGATGACGAGGGCGCGGTCGATCGGATGCGCAGCCTGGCCTCGGTGCGCCGGGCCCGGGAGCGCGAGCGTGAGAAGCGCAAGGGCGGCGGGGTCGAACAGGCCCGCATCGCCCGCGAGGTCGTGATCCCCGACGTGATCACGGTGAGCGAGCTCGCCAACCGCATGGCGATCCGCGGCGCGGAGATCATCAAGTTCCTGATGCGTCAGGGCGTGATGCTGAAGATCAACGACGTCATCGACAACGACACCGCCGAGCTGGTGGCCACCGAGTTCGGCCATACCGTGAGGCGCGTCTCCGAAAGCGACGTCGAAGAAGGCTTCATCGGCGCCGAGGACGTGGACGATCACCTGGAGCCGCGGCCGCCGGTGGTCACTGTCATGGGCCACGTCGACCACGGCAAGACCAGCCTGCTCGATGCGCTGCGCTCCACCGACGTGGTGGCCGGCGAGCACGGCGGCATCACCCAGCACATCGGCGCCTATCAGGTGCGCCTGGCCAACGGCCAGCGGGTCACCTTCCTCGACACCCCCGGCCACGCGGCCTTCTCGGCCATGCGGATGCGCGGCGCGACCGTCACCGACATCGTGGTGCTGGTGGTGGCCGCCGACGACGGGGTGATGCCCCAGACCATCGAGGCCATCAATCACGCCAAGGCCGCCGGCGCGCCGATCATCGTGGCGATCAACAAGATCGACAAACCCGACGCCGACCCGACCCGGGTGATCAACGAGCTGTTGCAGCACGAGATCGTGGTCGAGAGCCTGGGCGGCGACACCCAGGCCGTGGAGGTCTCGGCGACCCAGAAGCTGGGCCTCGACGACCTGATCGAGAACATCCTGCTGCAGTCCGAGGTGCTCGACCTGAAGGCCAATCCAGACCGCACCGCCGACGGCGTGGTGATCGAGGCCAAGCTGGATCGCGGCCGCGGCGCCGTGGCCACCGTGCTGGTCAAGCGCGGCACCCTGAAGCGCGGCGACATCGTGGTGGCCGGCGCGAGCTGGGGCCGGGTGCGCGCCCTGTTGAACGAGCGCGAGGAGCAGGTGAAGGAGGCGACGCCTTCGACGCCGGTGGAGATCCTCGGCCTCGACGGCACGCCCGATCCGGGCGAGCCCTTCGCCGTGGTGGAGAGCGAGGCCCGCGCCCGCGAACTGACCGAATACCGCGTGCGCCTGAAGCGCGAGAAGGCCGGCGCGCCGGTCCAGGGCGCCTCGCTGGCCGACATGATGGCCAAGATCACCGACAAGAAGGTCAGTGAGCTGCCGGTGATCATCAAGGCCGACGTGCAGGGCTCGGCGGAAGCCATCGTGGGCAGCCTGGAAAAGATCTCCACCGACGAGGTGCGCGCGCGGATCATTCTTTCCGGCGCCGGCGCGATCAGCGAGAGCGATGTCATGCTGGCCAAGGGCGCCGGCTCGCCGATCCTCGGCTTCAACGTCCGCGCCTCGAAGCAGGCCCGCGACCTGGCCGAGCGCGAGGGTGTGGAGATCCGCTATTACGCGATCATCTACGATCTGATCGACGACATCAAAGGCGTGCTCTCCGGCATGCTGGCGCCGATCCAGCGCGAAACCTTCCTCGGCAACGCCGAGGTGCTGCAGGCCTTCGACATCTCCAAGGTCGGCCGCGTCGCCGGCTGCAAGGTCACCGAGGGCGTGGTGCGCAAGGGCGCGCGCGTTCGGATCGTGCGCGAGAACGTGGTCATCCTGGAACTCGGCGTCCTGCAGACGCTCAAGCGCTTCAAGGACGAGGTCAACGAGGTGCAGTCCGGCCAGGAATGCGGCATGGCTTTCCAGGGCTTCCAGGACATCAAGCCCGGCGACACCATCGAGTGCTTCAACCTCGAGGAGGTGAAGCGCAGCCTCTAGGCCCGCGCCTCATCCCAGAGACGACCTCGGCGGAAACGATCAAGCCCCGGAGCGATCCTCCGGGGCTTTTTCGTGCGCGGATTTTCGGCGCGCTCGCCGCCGGTGGCGCGAAACCGCCTGTTGGTCGCTTTTGCTGGCCAAGCTCCGCCGCCGCGTGGAAGCGTCCCGGAAAACGGGGGACGCCTCATGGCTTCAGCTTCCAATTCCACGCCCGGCAAGGTCGCCGCGGCCATCCTCGGCGGCGGCTTCATGGCCGCCGCCTTCGACTTCTTCGCCGCCATGCTGATCTACCACGGCACGGCCAGCGGCGTGGCCAAGGCCATCGCCAAGGGCTGGTACGGGGCGGCGGTGAAGACCATGCCGCCGATGGTCGAGGTGATCGGCATCGCCTCGCACTACTTCATCCTGATCACCGCCGCGGCGATCTTCACCCTGGCCTCGCTCAGGCTTTCGATCCTGCGCCGCTACGCCTGGATTTCGGGTCCGCTGTTCGGCGTGGGCATCTACATCGTCATGCACTTCGTCATCGTGCCGCTTTCCCAGGCCGCCGGCGGGTCCAGTCCCAAGGGCCTGGCCTTCGTCGAGGAGTTCGGCGGCCATATGTTCGTCATCGGCCTGCCGATCGCGCTTTGGGCGCGGGCGATGCTGGGCCGCGACTAGCAAGCAGCGGGGCCGTGATATGGCCCCGTTCGAGCGTTATAGGGGTCGGCCGGACATATTTCGGAGATCCCGGATGCGGACCTTCATCGCCCTGATCGCCGCCGCCCTGGCGCTCGGCGCCTGCGCCACGACCCACAAGCTGGGCGCGGCGAGCGACGTCCACGCCCTGCTGGTCGCGATCCGCGACGACGACACGGTGGGGTTCAACGCCCACGTCGACCACGACGCGCTCAAGGCCCAGATGCAGACGGTGATCGACGCCCAGATCGCCAAGAACAAGAATCTGAAGGGCCTGGCTTCCCTGCTCGGCCCCTCGACCCTGGACCTTGCCGACGAGCTGCTGGTCCAGCCGCGCACCTTCCGCCTGGTGGCCGAGCACTACGGCTATCGTCGCGACACCCAGATCCCCGGCGCCATCGTCATCTCCCAGGCGCTGAAGGCTCTCCCCGACGGCCGCGTCTGCGCGGTGCGCAAGAAGGACGGTCCCTGTCTGCTGGTCTTCACCCGCGAGCAGGGCGTCTGGAAGCTGACCGGCTTCGAGGGCGACAGTTCGATGCTGCGCCTCAAGCTCTGATCGGCTTAACTGCCGCTCTCGGGCGAGGGGGTGTGATGTTGGAAGCCAGTGGAGAGTGCGCGATCGGAGAGTCGCGCGGCGCAAGCTGGCTGCTTTCGAAACGCGTCTCCGGCATGGGCCTAGCCGGTTACCTGATCTCGCTCTGCGCGATCTTCGCTGTCGAACTCCTTACCAGCTTCGTCCTCTTCGCGGTGGCGCCGGCCGCGGTCGCCGATGTGCTCAGCCTGCCACTGATCGTCGGCGCCGGCCTGGGGTCCCTTTGGCTGTGGCTGCGGTGGCGGCGAGCGCGGTTGCGCAAGGGCTGGGAGGCCCGTGGCGTCACAAACCCGCATCCGGTCACCTTTCGCATCGAGGACGCCGTGTTCGTCGTGGTCTCCGGTCACTCGGAGATTCGCTGCCGATGGGGGGCGATCAGCGAAATCGCCAGGAGCCGACATCACTGGATCTACATCGGCTACGGCCTCGGCTATTGCCTGCCGCGACGTTTCTTCGGTGACGTTGTGACCGAGCGCGAATTCTTGAACGAGTCGCTGCAGCGGATGGATGATGCCGCGCGCCGGCGGAGCCGCCAGGCCAGCGCCTTCGTGGAAGCGGGTGAGGGCAAATGAGCTACGGAGACGTTCTTTCCAGCTACGAGAAGTTCGACTTCACCGACGGGCCCTGGACGCGGCCGGTCTATCGAAAGGGCTCCGGCCCCGCGGTCATCGTGATCCATGAAATGCCGGGCCTGCACCCGCTGGTGGTGCGCTTCGCCGATCGGGTGGCCGAGGCCGGGATGACCGTCTTTTGCCCCAGCCTGTTCGGCACGCCGGGGCGGCCGATCAGCCGCGGCTATGCGCTGACCACCATGCTGGGGGCGATCTGCATCCGCCGCGAGTTCAATGTCTGGGCCACCGACAAGTCGAGCCCGATCGTCGACTGGCTGCGCGCCCTGGCCCGCAAGGCGCATGCGGAATGCGGCGGCAAGGGCGTGGGCGCGGTCGGCATGTGCTTCACCGGCGGCTTCGCGCTGGCGATGATGACCGAGCCTTCGGTGGTGGCGCCGGTGCTCTCGCAGCCCTCCATGCCCGCCGCCCAGGGCTCGCGGAAGCGCGCGGCGGGCTTCGACGCCTCGCCGGCCGAGGTGGCCTGCGCCAAGGCCCGGTTCGAGGACGAGGACCTGAGCCTGCTGGGCCTGCGCTACAAGAGCGACGTCCTGGTGCCCGATGCGCGCTGGGAGAGCTACAAGAAGACCTTCGGCGACCGCTTTGAGAGCATCGAACTCAGCGACGAGGACGCCGCGCCGGCGATGATCCCGCCGCACTCGGTGCTGACCCTGCACCTGAAGAACGACGGCCCGTCCAAGGCGGCCGAGCAGCGGACCATCGCGTTCTTCAAGCAGCGGACCGGCGCCTAGGCGGCGGCGAACAGAGCCACGGGGATCGCGATCCCGGCGATCAGCAGGGCCCACATCAGCCCACGGCGCTTGTGGTAGACGAGCGCCATCCAGACGCCCAGCAGGGTGCTGAGCGTCATACCGGTCGCGGCCACGACGAAGAACCACTTCACCGCCTGGGTGGCGGGCTTGGGCTCCGGCTTGGCCTTGGGCGCATCGCCGTCGTGGCGATGGCGCTCGCCGTCGGTCGTCTGCGGCTTTGGGGGTTTGACGGCGAAGACGTCGTCCTTGTGGGCGCGGGCCAGCTTCTGCAGCACCACCGGCGCGTCGGCGCGGTCGGGAACGCGGAAGGTCTGGAAGGCGCCGGTGACCGCGAAGAAGATCAGGGTCGGGGCCACGAAGACGCTCAGATAGACGTGGACCTGGCGGATCGCGTTCCAGGTGAGCGCCGGATTGCCCCGCCCGGTTCCGGGCTGGGCGGTCTTGGACTTGGCCACTGGCTGTTCCTGACTTTCAATTGCAATTAAGTCGCAACAGCGATTAGCGGCGCAGGAGCTGGGGCGCAAGCCTTTCGGGATGGGACTTCAGCTGGCCGGCGCGGCGGCCTCGAAGGCCTCGCGGAACGACTTCAGCTCATCGACGCCGATGTCCGAGACGGCGGCGAACCGCAGCCCGCCGGCCGTCCATTCCACCACGCTGTAGCCATCGCGCCGGGCGGTGTGGTCGCCGCCGTCGCCCCGCGTCTCGGCCGGCCAGACGAACAGGTTCACGGTGTGCAGCCGGCGCCTGTAGACGATGGCCGGAGTCACCCGCCCGTCGAGGTAGTCGAGCCGGCCGCCCACCAGCGGGAAGCCCTTGTCGGCGAGCTCGGGCGCGGGCGGGGCCACGTCGACCTTGCCGTTGAACCAGGGCCGGACCACGTGCTGGCTGGAGGTGGCGACGTCCACCAGGTGGTTGGCGAGCAGGGAGCGGACGTGGCCGGCCACCAGCTGGCGGTCCAGGCTGGCGGTCTCGACCTGCGGGATGGCGACTATCACCGCCAGGCCGGCGGCGACCAGGCCGCCCAGCGCCCCGCCGGCCGCCCAGCCCGCGCGGCGCAGGGGCCGGCCCGTCGAAGCCGCGGGCGTCGCTTCCTCGGCGACCATCGCCTCGATCTTGGCGCGCAGCCGCTCGGGCGCGCGGTGCGCCACGCCGGGGCTCGCCACCTGGTCGCGGAGGGCGAGCTGGCGCAGGTATTCGCCGTTGCAGGCCTCGCAGGTCTTCAGGTGCGCCTCGAAGGCCGCGGCGTTCACCGCGTCGAGCTCGCCGTCCAGCAGGCCGTGCAGCAACTGGGTCTTGTCGGGGCAGGCGCTCATCGGCGCACCTCCTGCGCCGTCCGGGCGCCATCGGGCAACAGCATGTCGGCCAGCATCTGCCGCGCCCGGGCCAGGCGCGACATGACGGTGCCGATCGGCGTGGCGGTGAGCGCGGCGATCTCCTTGTAGGAAAGCTCCTCCAGCTCGCGCAGCACCAGGGTCTCGCGGAACGGCTCTGGCAGCGCCTCGATCACCGCGCGGATCGCCTCGGCGTCCTTGCGGCGGATCAGGGCTTCCTCCGGTGTCTCCTGGCCCGGGTCGACGACGTTGGCCAGCGCCTGGGCCTGGGCTTCGCTGAGCGCGCTTTCGCCGATGACCCGCGCCGATCCGCCCTGGCCGGCCGCCCAGTTCAGGAAGCAGTTGCGCACGATGGCGAACAGCCAGGCCTTGGCCGAGCCGCCCCGCCAGCCGTCCCCTCGCCAATTTGGGAAGGCGCGGAAGGCGCGCAGGAACGCCTCCTGCACGATGTCCTCGGCGGCGGTGGCGTCGCGGCTCAGGTAGCGGGCGAAATTGTAGGCGGCGTCCAGGTGCGGCAGCACCGTCTCGCGGAACTGGCGCGCCGGGTCGGCGCCCGCCGCCAACGCATTTGCATGCATGGGCGGCGGGGTTGGGCGGCTGGCCACCAGCCGCGGTCGGAAGAACGGCCGCCGCTCGCTCAAGGGCCCCTCCTAGCCCGCCTTCACGATGACCTTGCCGGTCATGTGCGGGTGCAGGCCACAGAAGTAGCCGTACTCGCCGGGCTTGGTGAAGGTGAATGAGTAGCTTTCGTCGGTGTCGAGCACCTTGGAGCGGAAGGTCTGCTTGTCGTCGGCCACGATGTTGTGGGGGATGTCGTCCTGGTTCACCCAGGTGACCGTGGTCCCGGGCGCGACGGTGATCGCCGCCGGGCCGAAGACGAAGTTGTCGATCCTGACGGTGACGGTGGCGGCCGCTTGGGCTGGGGCGGCGCGGGCCGCCAGGGCGACGAACGGGACGGGCGCGGCCAAGCCGCCGGCCAGGGCGAGCGCCAGCACGCGCGCCTTGAAGGAGTGGGACATGGGAGTCCTCCGGTTGAAGAGCTGGGTCAGGCCAGGGTGTCGTCCACCAGGGCGATGTCGTGCTGGCCGCGCACGACACTGGCGGTGGTGATCCCCAGCATGGAATGCAGCTGCTCGGTCGGCACCTTCATCGGCCCCGGCGATGGTCCCTGGCCGCCCACCGGCTGCGGGAAGGCGGTCGAGCGCGCCGTGTGGAAGGCGATATTGCCCTCCACCTTGCGGGTGATCTGGTGGATGTGGCCGTTCAGCACGGTGACCGACCCGAAGCGCTTCAGGTAGCCGAGCGCCTGGGCCGCGTCGTCCGTGCCCCAGCCCCAGTCGGCATAGACCGTCCAGAGCGGGATATGGGCGAAGACCACGATCGGCTGCGAGGCTGGCCGGTGCGCCAGGTCGCGCTCCAGCCATTCCAGCTGATCGCTGCCCAGGCTGCCCATACCGCCGGGCTTCAGGTTGGCGACGTTGATCAGGGCGACGAAATGCACGCCCTTGTGGTCGAAGCTGTACCAGCCGGCGCCCTTGGTCCCCTTGCCGAAGCGGTCGAGGTAGGCCTTGCCCTGGCCCTCATCCAGCATGTCGTGCTCGCCCGGCACGTGGAAGACGGCCACGCCCGCGGCCTTGATGATCTGCTCGGCGTCGTCGAACTCCTGGTCCTTGCTGAGCTGGGTGATGTCGCCGGTGTGGAGGATGAAGTCGGGCTTCTTCGGCAGCATCATGATCTTGGAGACGGCTTCCTTGTAGGTGGCGGCCGCGTCGGGGTTGGCCGGCTTGTTGAAGCCGACGTGGCTGTCGCTGACCTGCAGGAAGGTGAAGCTCGACGCCTTGGCAGGCGCGGCCGAGGCTGCATCCAGGGCGACCGAGCTCAGGACGCCGCCGCTGACGCTGTAGAGCGCGCCCGCGCCGGCCCAGCCGCCCATGCACTTCAAAAAGCCACGCCGGCCAGGATCGTTTTTCGAACCGGAATGATCGTGTTGGTCCATGTGAGACTCCGTGGGGTTTGGGGAGAAGACCGGCGGGCCGGGCGGTTTATTCCCGAGCCACCGTTCGAGGGGGCTTGAGGGGACGCCGAAGGGCTGGGCGTCCCCTCGCGCCCAGGCCCGCCGCGGACGAGGGAGCGCGCGGCGGGCGAAGACCGGTCAGCCGCGAGCGTTGGGGATCATCGAGGCCAGCACCCCGTCGCGGCGCACCAGGCCGTGGAACAGCGCTGCTCCGACATGCAGGACGATGAGCCCGATCAGCAGGTCAGCGGTGAGCGCGTGGATAGCGTGGAACAGGCCGGCGGCGGCCTTGTCGCGGACCATCAGCTTGGGGACCTCCAGGCCGAACAGCCCGAACGGCCTGCCGCGCGCCAGGCTCTGGGCGAGGCCGGTGAGCGGCTGGACCAGCAGGATGGCGTAGAGCGCGCCCTCGTTCAGCGCCGCCGCCAGCCGCTGCGCGCGCGGCAGGTCGGCGGGCAGGGGCGGGCGGGTCGCGAAGCGCAGCCGCCAGGCGAGCCGCGCCAGTGTCACGACCCACAGGGTCACGCCCAGCGAGCGGTGGACGCTCAGCATCCGCTGCGCGCCGGCGGCGTCGGCGGCGAGGCCGATCGCCCAGGCGCTGGCGAACATCGCGATCACCACCAGCGCCGTCGCCCAATGGAAGGCCATGCTGATCGGATCGAACCGGGCCCCGCTGCGGACCAGGGGTTCGGCGGGGCGGACGACGAGGGCGGTCGTTGGCGCGGTCATGGCAGATCCTTCCGGCAGGCTTTGCCGTCCAGATCGCCATCACCGCGGTTTTATTCCCGAACCTTCGGCGACCTCGGGACTCGACTTCCTCAAGTCAGCCGCTTAGAAGCCCGCCCTTCCCCTGCGTCGGTGCGTCCGATCCGCACTCCAGGCCGAGCGAGCCACGTGATGAAACGCCAATCCCCCCATGCGCCCTCCGGGCCGTCCCAGCGCCAGCTTCGGGCGGGCGAACTGACCCGCCACGCCCTGGTCGACATCCTGCGCGAAGAGGACATCGCAGACCCCGCGCTGGCCGGCGTCTCGGTGACCATCACCGAGGTTCGGATGAGCCCCGACCTGCGCCACGCCACCGTCTTCGTCGAGCCGCTGGGCGGCGAGCATGCTGGCGAGGTGGTCGCCGGCCTGAACCGCCATGCGAAGTTCCTGCGCGGCCGGCTGGGCCACGCCATCGCCATGAAGTTCACGCCCGACCTGAAGTTCCTGCACGACGAGAGCTTCGACGAGGCCTCGCGCATGAACCGCCTGTTCGAGGACCCGCGGGTGGCGCGGGACCTGCAGCCCCCGCCGCCCTCCGACGGCTGGAAAGAGGAAGATTGATGGCCCGCCGCCGCAAGGGCGACGCGGTCAGCGGCTGGATCTGCCTCGACAAGCCCTACGACCTGACATCGACCCATGCGGTGAGCCGCGTGCGCCGGGCCTTCAACGCCCAGAAGGCGGGCCACGCCGGCACGCTCGACCCGCTGGCCACCGGCATCCTGCCGATCGCGCTGGGCGAGGCGACCAAGACGGTCCCCTACCTGGTGGACGCCGACAAAGCCTATCGCTTCACCATCGCCTGGGGCCGTTCGACGGCGACCTGTGACCGCGAGGGCGCGACCGTCGCGGAGTCCGACGTGCGGCCGAGCGTGGCCGAGGTCGAGGCCGCCTTGCCGGCCTTCGTGGGCGAGATCAGCCAGGTGCCGCCGGCCTATTCGGCGATCAAGGTGGACGGCGAGCGGGCCTACGACCTGGCCCGCGCCGGCGAAACGGTGGAGCTGGCGGCCCGACCGGTGACCATCCATTCGGCCCAGCTCGCCGCCGTCCCGGACGCCGACCACGTCACCATCGAGATCGCCTGCGGCAAGGGGACCTATGTGCGCGCTCTGGCCCGCGACCTGGCCGAAACCCTGGGCGCCTGCGGCCACGTCGCCGCCCTTCGCCGCACCCGCGTGGGGCGCTTCGACGAGGCGTCCGCGGCGACGCTGGAATTCCTTGAGGATTTAGGGCATAAGGCCCGCCAGTCGGAGCTATTGCTTCCGGTCGAGACCGCCCTGGACGACATCCCGGAGCTGGCCGTGACCGCCGAAGACGCTTTCCGGCTGAAGCAGGGACGGCCGATCGTTCTCGTTCCCCGACAGGTAGAAGCCGTGAAAGCCAGGCTCAAGCCCGGCTCTCGCACCGTTTCAGCCATGGCGGGCGGGGTGATCGTCGCGCTCTGCGAGATGCGCGCCGGCCGGCTCGAACCGGCGCGGGTCTTTCACTTGGACCAGAGCGGAGATTGACCGATGTCGATTACCACCGAACGCAAGGCTGAGGTGATCAAGCAACACGCCCGCGGCGAAGCCGATACCGGCAGCGCCGAGGTGCAGGTGGCCATCATGTCCGAACGGATCGCCAACCTCACCGAGCACTTCAAGACCCACAAGAAGGACAACCACTCGCGCCGCGGCCTGCTGAAGCTGGTCTCCGCGCGCCGTAGCCTTCTGGACCACCTGAAGAAGTCCGACGTGGCGCGCTACCAGAAGCTCATCGAAACCCTGGGCCTGCGCCGCTAGGATAGGAATTCGTTCCGCCGCTCCTCCGCGACAGGCCGGGGGATCGATGCGGCATTGGAGGCTCCGGATCAAGTCCGGGGTCGCCGCACACGCCGAGGGCTTACACGAAGTCCTCTTCGCCTGTTCAGCTAGGAGAGGCCTTCGGAATCCCGATCCCTGTCCGCCCCCGCCGGGAATGCGCCCGCGGGACGAGAAAGAACCCAAAATGTTCGATATCAAACGCAAGACGATCGAGTGGGGCGGCAAGACGCTCACGCTCGAAACCGGCCGCATGGCCCGACAGGCCGACGGCGCCGTGCTCGCCACCTATGGCGAGACCATGGTGCTGGCCACCGCCGTCTTCGCCAAGAGCGCGAAGCCCGGCCAGGACTTCTTCCCGCTCACCGTGAACTACCAGGAGAAGTACTACGCCGCGGGCAAGATCCCCGGCAGCTTCCCGCGCCGTGAAGGGGCCCCGACCCAGAAGGAAACCCTCACCAGCCGCCTGATCGACCGTCCGATCCGCCCGCTGTTCGTGAAGGGCTTCAAGAACGAGGTGCAGGTGGTCTGCACCGTGCTGGCCCACGATCTGGAGAACGATCCCGACATCGTGGCCCTGGTCGCCGCCTCGGCGGCGCTCACGCTGTCCGGCGCGCCCTTCATGGGCCCGATCGGCGGCGCCCGCGTTGGCTTCATCGACGGCGAGTACGTGCTCAACCCGACGCTGGACCAGATGAAGGACAGCCGGATGGACCTGGTTGTCGCCGGCACCGACGACGCCGTCATGATGGTGGAATCCGAGATCCAGGAGATGTCGGAGGATGAGGTCCTGAAGGCGGTGATGTTCGCCCACGCCGGCATGCAGCCGGTGATCAAGGCGATCATCGAATTGGCCGAGCATGCGGCCAAGGAGCCGTTCAACTTCGAGGCGGAAGACACCGACGCCATCCAGGCGGCGATGAAGAAGGTGGTTGGCAAGGACCTCGCTGCGGCCTTCAAGATCCCCGCCAAGCTGGAGCGCCAGGACGCGGTCGCCGCGGCCAAGGCCAAGGCGGTCGACGCCTTCGGCAAGACCGAGGAACGTCCCGACGGCCTGTCGCCCGACAAGCTGGGTTCGATCTTCAAGGATCTGGAAGCCGACGTCGTCCGCCGCAACATCCTGGACACCGGCGTGCGCATCGACGGCCGCAAGGTCGACCAGGTCCGCCAGATCGTCTCGGAAGTGGGCGTGCTCAGCCGGGCCCACGGCTCGGCGCTGTTCACCCGCGGCGAGACCCAGGCCCTGGTGGTCGCCACCCTGGGGACCGGCGACGACGAGCAGCTGATCGACGCGCTCGAGGGCAAGTACTACGAGAAGTTCATGCTGCACTATAACTTCCCGCCGTTCTCGGTCGGGGAGACGGGGCGCATGGGCGCGCCGGGCCGCCGCGAAGTCGGCCACGGCAAGCTGGCCTGGCGGGCGATCCGCCCGATGCTGCCGGCCTATGACGAGTTCCCCTACACGATCCGCCTGGTCTCGGAGATCTTCGAGTCCAATGGCAGCTCGTCGATGGCCTCGGTCTGCGGCTCGTCGCTGGCCCTCATGGACGCGGGCGTGCCGCTGAGGAAGCCGGTTTCCGGCATCGCCATGGGCCTGATCCTGGAGAAGGACGGCTTCGCCGTGCTCTCCGACATCCTGGGCGACGAGGACCACCTCGGCGACATGGACTTCAAGGTCGCCGGCACCCACGACGGCATCACCTCGCTGCAGATGGACATCAAGATCCCCGGCATCACCGAGGCGATCATGAAGCAGGCGCTGGCCCAGGCTAAGGGCGGCCGCGAGCACATCCTTGGCGAGATGAACAAGGCCATGGAGGCGCCCCGCGCCGAACTGGGCGAGTTCGCGCCGAAGATCGAGACCATCAAGATCCCGGTGGACAAGATCCGCGAAGTGATCGGCTCGGGCGGCAAGGTGATCCGCGAGATCACCGCCGAAACCGGCGCCAAGGTCGACATCGGCGAGGACGGCACGATCAAGATCGCGGCCGCCGAGCAGTCGAAGATCGACGCGGCCAAGGACTGGATCAAGTCGATCGCCTCCGAGCCGGAGGTCGGCCAGATCTATAACGGCAAGGTCGTGAAGATCGTCGACTTCGGCGCCTTCGTGAACTTCTTCGGCGCCAAGGACGGCCTGGTCCACGTGAGCCAGATCGCCAACGAGCGCGTGAACAAGGTCTCCGACGTGCTGAGCGAGGGCCAGGCCGTGAAGGTCAAGCTCCTGGGCTTCGACGACCGTGGCAAGACCCGCCTGTCGATGAAGATCGTCGACCAGGAAACCGGCGAGGACCTGTCGGCCAAGCAGCCGGCCGACGCCGAGGCCTAGGCGCCTCGCGGGTCTGCGCTGACATGATTGGGGCCGTCGCAGCGATGCGGCGGCCCTGTTCGTTGGGCCGGCTGGCAGCGGTGGCTAGCTAACATCGTTGGGCCGATTGGAAATGCTCAGGATTGTCACTCGGTTGGGGCCAAACCGGAGTGCGGCTCGATGACAGGAAGTGGTAA
>NZ_DASYAF010000004.1:0-6448 GCF_036501465.1 Phenylobacterium sp. | reverse complement strand
GAGCGCGGCCATGGCCGCAGCGTCAGGATCTTCGGCGATGGCCACCTGGCGGATGACGAAGACGCCGCCGGGCTTATCCTCGATATCAAGACGGATCTGATCGATGGTGGAGTCCACCCAGTCCGGCCCGCCGCGCTTCTGATGGGTCATGTCGTAGACCAGGGTGGTGGTTTCCCCGACCTTGGGCGCGGCCCCGGCGACGGGCTTGCCGAAGTAGCCGGAAACCTCCCCGTGACCGCTGGTCGCGTAGTAGAGCGCCCCGTCCCACAGGGCGCCGGGCGCGAGCCGGGTCAGGCGGATCAGGACCAGGCTATAGCGGCCGCCGGGGACGTTCAACCCCTTGGGCGAGCGCAGGATCGGATCGACCACCGTGACGGTCGCGCCTTGCGTCGCGGCCGGCGTGATCCGGCTGCTCACCGTCGTGAAGCCGTCGGTGGAGCCGTCGAATGTCCAGAGCTTGACCGCCGTCACCGGCTTGCCGTCGAGGGTGAAGGCCCCCGTGGCGGCGTTCCACTGGGCGGGACCCGGCCGATCGGGGCCGGCCGGCACGGCCGCTTCCTGGGCCTTCATCGCCGGGCGATGGCAGCCGGCCAACAGGGCCACGAGCGCGACCAATCCGAGGGCGGATCGCAATCCAGGGCGGCGTGTCACGGAAGCGATCTCCTTCGTAGCACCATCGGCTGAACCCAACGCCCCCGCGCGACTCGCCGCACGTCTAGCATGCTCCGCCTCGGCGTTGACACCGCCCGTGACGCGCCCATCCTCTGAACGACGATAAGTCAGGACGAGACCTCAGGGGGAGATCGCCGGATGGCTGTCGCAGGCCCGGTGGCGGACGCGGACCGCCACATCTCCATCGACGCCGTGCGCGGCTTCGCCATCCTCGGCATCCTGCTGATGAACATCGTCGGCATGGGGATGCCGGCCTTCGCCTACGTCGACCCCACATACGCCGGCGGCTCCACAGGCGCGGACCTGTGGACCTGGGCGGTCAACAACGTGCTGACCGACGGCAAGATGCGCGCGCTGTTCACGATGCTGTTCGGGGCGAGCGCTGTGCTGATCGCCGAGCGGGCGGAGGGCGGCCGGCCCGGTCCGGCGGCCACCCACTACCGGCGGATGTTCTGGCTGTTCGTGATCGGCATGCTGCACGCCTATTTCCTCTGGTGGGGCGACATCCTGGTCACCTACGGCCTGGCCGGGCTGGTGATCTTCCCGTTCCGCAAGCTCAGCTGGAAAGTCCAGCTGGGCGTCGGCGTGGCGGTGCTCGCGCTGCTGCTGGCCGCGAACCTGTGGGAGGCCGACCAGCTCATCGCCATGCACGCCGCGGCGATGGCGCCCGCAGCCTCGAGCGAGGCGGTGAAAACCTGGCAGGAAGCGTCGCAGCTGGTGGCGCCTTCGGCGCAACTCGGCCAACTGGAGATCGCGGGATACCGCGGCGGCTTCCTGGACGCGCTTCGGGTCCGCGCGCTGGCCGCCCGCCTCATCCAGACCTATCTGATGCCGACCAGCGAGATCCCCGAAGCCATCGGGCAGATGTTCGTCGGCATGGCCCTGTTCCGCAGCGGCTTCTTCACGCTCAAGTGGTCGAGCCGGGGCTACGCGGCGATGATCGCGGTGGGCTATCTGCTGGCTGTCCCGGTCACCGCCTGGGTCGCCTGGATGATCTGGCGCTCGGGCTTCGAGCCGCTGACCATCAACAAGCTGGAGGACTGGCAGCAGGTCACCCGCCCGCTGATCGGCCTGGCGCACGCCGGCGTGGTCCTGCTGATCGTCCGCTCCGGCGCGGCCCAGGCGGTAGTGAATCGGCTGGCGGCGGCCGGGCGGATGGCGTTCAGCAACTACCTCGGGACCTCGATCATCACGACCCTGGTGTTCGATGGCTTCGGCCTGGGACTTTACGGCCGGCTGTCGCGGTTCCAGGAACTGGCGGTGGTGCTGGGGGTCTGGGTGTTCATCCTGGCCTGGAGCAAGCCATGGCTGGCGCGGTTCCACTACGGGCCGTTCGAATGGGTTTGGCGTTCCCTGGTGCGCTGGAAGCCGCAGCCGTTCGTGCGCCGGCGCGCGGGCACCGCCCCGGCGACCGCCTAGGGAAGACCCGCGCTCTGGGACTGCGGGTCCAGGCGCAACTCGACGCCGACATCGACCTCGCCGCCCGCCACCGGCCCGCCGTCACGTGACCAGAGATTTGCTTTCAGGGTGGACGCCAGCTTCACCGCCGCTTGGGAGAAGCCGAGGCCATCCGGCTGACCGGGTTCGGCGGTGCAGGCGCGCAAAACCCCGTTGCCGGCGACCCGACAATGGGCGACGCCGCGACCGGCGGTGAGCCCCTTGGCGGCGGCCTCAGCGGGGAACACCTTGGGGTGACGAGCGTCAAAGCCTGAAACCCAGATCGGCGCGTCGACCTTTCGGCTCTGCAGGGCCGAAGGCGGCGGCATGCGGATCGGGATGTCGACCCAGGGCGGGAAGTCGGACTTTTCCGCAAGCGAGCTGGGCGCGAGACGGAACTCGCGGCTCAGCCGATGCGCCGCCAGTCCGAAGCCGCGATTGGCCGGAAATTCGGCCAGCGTCCAGCAATGATAGAGCAGGCCGTTGCCGCCCACGCCGCAATGCTCGACCGCATAGCCTTCGACGCCGCCGCCATGGGCGGGATAGGCGCGCGCCACTTCACCGAAGGTGGGCGCCTCGGACCAGACCGGATTGTTGACCATGGTGAGTGGGATCGCCCCTACCAAGGCCGGGTTCGGGATCGTCTCGGAGGAGATGCGGCTCTCCGAACTCCTGAACAGGACGGCGACCGACCGCATCGCCGTATCGTTGGGGTCTTTCGCCGGCGGCAGCTTGAACAACGGGCGCATTTGCAGCGCGATCTTGCCGAAGCCCACGCCGGAGGGCGTCTCCGATCCGATCTCGCACCATTCGGCCAAGCCGTGGGTATCGATCCGGCAGTTCAGGGCGACTCGGCCATCCTGTGTCGATTCATAGGCATGGCTGGGGTAGGCGATCATGATCGCGTGGCTGACCTCATCCTTGCCGTTCAGGCGGATGGTCACGTGGTCCATCGGGGCGATCGGCGTCACCACCACCGGGGAGACGGTCTTCGACGCCGGATCGGCCCTGCCGGCGCCCGGCGAAATCAGGGCCAGCCCGAGTGTGGCGAGGACGATGCGTGCTCTCACTGGAAGGCCTCCGGATCGCCCGCCGAGAGTACATCAACCCAAGCCGCCAGGCCACGGACGGCCTTCGGAGCCCGCGCGCTGCCCCAGCGCCTGATCGCCGCGATTGACAAGCACCCGGCGCGCTCGCCCACTGTTCGAGGGACGTGGGGGTGATCCATGGGGCGCGGGGGCGCTCTTCGACGGTGGGCGGCGATCGCCGGGTTTGGCGCGACGCTGGCCATGTCCGGCGCGGCGCACGCGGCGCTGGCGGACCGGCTGTGCCTGCCCACGGGCGCCGCCCAACTGCAGGCCTATCCGTCGGCGCCGGCGTTGGAGGCGGCCGCCGCCCAGGCGGAGACGCGCCTGACACGCGGCGCGGCAGTCGATCGATTCCCGGAACTCGAAGGCGATCTCGAGCTTCCCGCCGACCGGGCGGAGCGGCCTTCCGCGCAGGCGGTGGCCGACTATTGCGCCGCCGCCGGCGAACTGATGCGGCTGAGCCCCGAAGGCAGCCAACGGCAGGCTCAAGCCTTCCTGCTGGGCGCCTTTCGCACCGCCAGCGCCGCCGGGCTCACTCGGCCCGCCTCGGAGGCCGCCTATCGGCTCGGATTGGTGTCGCTGTCCGGATCGACCGTCGCGGGCACGCGCGGGGCGCGGGGACGCCGTGGCGCGGCGGGCGGCGCGGTCGCGGCTGCGCAGGAGGCCGAGCGGCTGGGACCAGGCCCCTGCGACGTGCTGCTGAGCTCCGGCGCCCTGATCAACGCCAATCTGCGCCTGTCGGCGGCCTCGCTGGCCTGCGCGGCGGATGAGGCGCGCCTGGCGGGCGACAATCGCACCGCCGCCCTCGCCGACCTGCGGCTGGCGCATCTGCGGCTGTCGGTCGCCGAAGCGAACGCCGACCTCGCCGGCGACTATCGGGCCCAGGCGCTGAGCGCGGCCACGGCGGGCCTGGCCGCCGCTCATGGGATCGCAGACGCGACGCTGCGCGCCGAGGCGCAGGGCCGCCTGGCCGAAGCCGCGCTGGACGCCGGCGCCGGGCCAGGCCCCGATCTCGACGCCACCGTGGCGGAAATCGCCGCGGTGGGATCGGGCGATCCGTCGGCGAGGGCCTTTGCCGAGGCGATCCGCGCGCGCCTGGCCTTCGCGGCGGGCGACGCCGCCGGCGCCCGATGGTTGATGGAGCAGGCCCTGCTCGACGAGAACCAGCGTCCCCTGCCCGCGCGCGCGCCCGAATGGCGCCTGCGCCTGGCGCAGATGGATCCGGCGAACCGCGAGGCTCACATCCTGGCCGCCTACGACGCGCTGGAGGCGGTGCGGCCGTTGCTGCCGCGGTTCGATCCCCTGACCGAGGAGACCTCCTTCTCGCTCTACATGCGCCCGGTCTTCCAGGCCGCGGTGGACGTCCAGCTGGCGGCCGCGGAAGGGGCCCAGGCGGTGATCCGGGTCAAGAGCGCCCAGCAGATCGTCGAAGCCTATCGCCAGGCCGAACTGCAGAGCGTGTTCGGCGCCGAGTGCCTGCCGCCGCGCGACGCGTTGACACCGGACACCCTGACGGCGGGCGAGGTGCTGCTCTATCCGATCCTGCTGCCTGACCGGCTGGAGCTCCTCTACCTGGCCGGCGGCGAAGGCGGCGCGACCTTCCGGCGCCTGGCGCCCAACCGCAGCGTCGATCGCCAGGCGGTGTCGCGGCTGGTCGAGACTATGGTGCTGTCGCTGAGCTACGACGAGGACGACAAGTGGCGCGCCGCCTCGCGCCAGCTCTACGACCTGCTGATCAAGCCGATCGAAGGCGAGCTGAAGCCGGGGGCGGAGCTGGCGATCGTGCCCGACGGCGCGCTCAGGGCGCTGCCCTTCTCGGCCCTGCTGGACGCCGACAATCACTTCCTGATCCAGAGGACGCGGGTCTCGGTCGCGCCTTCGCTGGCCTATTCGCAACCCGGCTCCAGCGACCAGCGCCGCCGTGAGCAGCTGTTGGCCGCCTCGCTGGAGATGGAAGTGGACCTGCCGGCCGGCGACTTCGAGAAGCTGACCGGCACCGGCGAGGAAGCCAAGCAGGCCGCGACCATCGACGGCAAGCGCATCCGCCGCGCCTGGGTGATTCAGAACTTCAAGAAGGCGGACCTGGTCCGGGCGCTTACCGAGGAGGACATCGACGTCCTGCACCTGGCGACCCACGCCTCGTTCAACGGCCGCTCGGACCGCGCCTTCATCGTCGCCAATGGCGAGGTGATCCTGCTGTCGGAGCTGCGCCAGATCCTGAGCGCCAACCGCGCGCGCGGCGACGAACTCGACCTGCTGGTGCTCAGCGCCTGCGAGACGGCGGTGGGCGACGACGAGGCCAGCATGGGCCTGGCCGGCGCGGCGGTGCAGGCAGGCTCGAAGAGCGCCATCGCCTCGCTGTGGCCGGTCAACGACCAGGGCACGGCCGAGCTGATGAAGGACTTCTACCAGTTCTATCGGGAGGGCCGCTCGAAGTCGGCGGCCCTGCGCGACGCGCAACTCGCCATGATCCAGCGGGGCGGCATGTACGCCGATCCCAACGCCTGGGCGGCCTTCACCTTACTGGGGGCCTGGCGATGAGGCGCGGCTTGCTGGCGGGAACGGCGCTCAGCGTGGCATTGGCGGCGGCGCAGGCGCAGGCGCAGACCACGATCGCGCCGGATGTTGGTGCGCGTGGCCTTGGCACAACCGCCGCCACGGCCGGAAATGTGACGACCATCGGCGGCGGGACGCTGGCGAGCGGCAACCTCTTCCAGAGCTTCTCGACCTTCAGCCTTGGCGCCGGCGACGTGGCGCGCTGGACGCTGAGCAGCGGCGATCCCACGGCGGTCCACAACGTCGTCAACCGGGTGACCGGCGGCCAGCCCTCGCGGATCTCGGGCACGATCGACTCAACCGGCCTGCCCAACGCCGCCTTCTTCTTCCTGAACCCGGCGGGGATCGTGTTCGGCGCCGGGGCGCAGGTGAACGTGCCCGCCGCGGCCTATTTCTCCACCGCAAGCGAGCTGCGCTTCGCCGACGGGACCCGGTTCGCCATGGCCACGCCGGGCGGCTCGACGTTGTCCGTCGCCGCGCCGGAGAGCTTCGGCTTCGTCGGCGGCGAAGGTTCGGTGGCGTTGAACGGCGTGACCGCCAGCTTCGCCAATCCCGGCTCGGCGCTTTCCGTCAGCGGGGCCAACCTCAACGTGACAGGCAGCACCTTCAGCCTGCGCAGTCTGGACCTGGCGGCGGTCGGCGCCGGACCGGGCGACCTGCCGCTGGCCAACCCGCTCTCGGCCGCACTCGGCGGC
>NZ_DASYAF010000003.1:0-4938 GCF_036501465.1 Phenylobacterium sp. | reverse complement strand
GCCAGCGCGGCGGTGACCAGCTATCCGCCCTCAGCCTTCGCCGCCGTGCGCCCGAACACCGCGCTGGACATGATCAACAACCTGCCGGGCTTCACCCTCGACACCGGCGACGCGGTGCGCGGATTCGGCGGCGCGGCCGGCAATGTGCTGATCGATGGGGCCAGGCCCGCCACCAAGAACGACAGCCTCGACCAGCTGCTGCAGCGCATCCCGGCCAGCGACGTGGCGCGCATCGACGTGATCCGCGGCGCCGCGCCCGGCGTCGACATGCAGGGCAAGACCGTCATCGCCAATGTGATCCGCAAGACCGACAACGGCCTGAAGCTGACCACCGCGGTGCAAGGAACCTGGGACGCCAACGGCCACTTTGACCACGGCCTGCGCCTCGAAGGCTCCAAGCGCTCCGGCGACACCGCCTACGAGGCCGGGCTGCTGATCGGGACCGGCGCGGACGACGGCACGGGCCGCGGCCCCCGCATCGTCACCAACGCGGCCGGCCAACTGACCCAGACAGCGCGGCTGAACTCGTTCGGCGATCAGGCGCAGGACAAGGCCACGGCGGCGGTGGAGACGCCGGTGCTCGGCGGGCGGCTCAGGATCGAGGGCTCGTTCGTCGGCGCGCCCTACGTCTATACCGACGACGACACCCTGATCGATCCGCCCGGCCGCGAGTTCGAGCACTATTTTCAGGACCAGGACACCGGCGAGATCGGGCTGCGCTACGAACGCCCGCTCGGCCCGCGCGCCAGCCTCGAGCTCTACGGGCTGCAGCAGCTCGGCCGCTACGCCTCCAACGACATCTTCGACACCGCCACCGACGACACGACCTTCACCCTGAACAAGCGGACCGGCGAGAGCATTCTGCGCGCTGTCGGCAAGCTCAATCCCTCGGCCAGCCTGTCGCTGGAGACCGGCGGCGAGGGGGCGTTCAACTGGCTGACCAGCCGCACGCGCGAGAGCGACAACGGCCAGGCCATCACCATCCCGGCGGCTAACGTCCATGTCACCGAGCTGCGCGGCGAGGCCTTCGCCAACGCCACCTGGCGCGCGCGGCCGGACCTGACCGTCGACGCCGACATGAAGGTCGAGGCCTCGCAGATCACCTCGTCCGGCGACGTGGTCGATCACCAGGTCTTCGTCTTTCCCAAGCCGCGCGTGCTGGTGACCTGGACGCCGGATGCCCCCGACCAGGTCCGGCTGCGGCTCGAACGCGAGGTCGGCCAGCTGGACTTCAACTACTTCACCGCCTCGGGCACGCTGGGTTCCGGCGAGCACGCCGGCAATCCCACCCTGACGCCCGAACAGGACTGGGTGGCGGAGGCCGCCTACGAACGCAGCTTCTGGAAGAACGGCCAGGTCAGCCTCACCCTGCGCCAGTACTGGATCCAGGACGCGATCGATTTCGCCGGGACCTGCGCGCCGCGGGACCTGCTGCCGGGCAATCCGCCGAGCTGCAATCCGGCCGCGGTGTTCGACGCCCCGGCCAATATCGGCGATGCCACGCGCCAGGAGCTGGCGGTGGCGCTCAGCCTGCCGACCGACAAGCTCTGGCTGAAGCACGGTCTGCTGACCATCCGCGCCACTTGGCGCCGCTCGCGGGTGATCGACCCGGACACGCACAGGCCGCGCGAGATCTCCAACATGCATCCGCTCGATGCCGAGCTGCACTTCACCCAAGGCCTGGATGGACTGAAGTCCACCTGGGGCTTCGACGTCTTCCCCGCCTGGCGGCAGGTCAGCTACCTGGTCGACGAGGTCGACACCCAGGAGCTGGGCCTCTTCGTCGACGCCTATTTCGAATACAAGCCCTGGCCCGGTCTCAGCGTGAAGGTCGAGGGCGACAACCTCACCTCCCACGGCCTGACCCAGATCCGCGCCTTCTACGACCCGTTCCGCAACGTCGACGGCGGCGAACTGGCCTCGACCGACGCCCACTACCCCCGCTTCGGCCCCGAATTCAGCGTCCGGGTGCGCAAGACGTTCGGGTAGAGAGCGAGTGCCCCAAATAATCCACTCACTCCCGTGAATGGGAGGACCCAGGCCTTTTTACCGCCAAGTTCACCAAGGACGCCAAGAAGGGCGAGGCGGCGACGCCCGCGTCCAACTCTTGGCATCCTTGGCGAACTTGGCGGTCGGTCTTTTTTGCCCTCACGGGCCTGAAGAGGTCAGCGCATGGCGGCAGGGTCGCGGTCGATGGCCGTGGAGTCGACCTGCGGCGGCGGATGGTTGGCGGCGTCGTTGACGCCGTGGGCGAGGCGGTTGAGCCAGGGGCTCAGCCCCAGCAGCACCACGCCGACGCCCATGCCGACCAGGCCGATGTCGCGGAAGGTCTCGACGTAGGTGGCCAGCGCCTTGGCGGGATCCAGCACCTGGCCGGCGACGGTCTCGGCGGCGGTCAGCCTGGCCACCATGCCGGCGAAGAACTGGGCGGCCGACGAGGCCAGAAACCAGATCGCCATCAAGGTCGAGATGAAGGCCGCCGGAGCGAGCTTGGTCATCTCGGAGAGGCCGACGGGGCTGAGGCAAAGCTCCCCGGTGGTGTGCAGCAGATAGGCTAACCCTAAGAACATCATCGGCACGCGGAAGGCGGCGTCGTGGAACTGCGCGCCCCAGACCAGGGCGAAGAAGCCCAGGCCCACCTGGATCAGGCCCAGGCCGAACTTGACTGCCGGGTTGGGATCGCGGTCGCGCCGACCGAGCCAGGCCCAGAGGGCCGCGAACATCGGCGCGAAGATCAGGATGAAGCCGGCGTTGAACGACTGGGTCTGGGCCGGCGTCACGGTCCAGAAGCCGTTGTTCGGCAAGGCGGTGTTGCGCTCGGAGAACTGGTTCAGCGACGAGCCGGCCTGTTCGAACAGGGTGAAGAAGACGATCGAGGCCAGGATCAGCACCATGGCCAGCGCCAGCCGGTCGCGCATCACCCGGTCGCACCTGGCGATCATGAACCAGCCGAGATAGCCGAGCGCCGCGACCCAGCCGGCCGCGAGCAGCCAGCCGGTGAACTGGAAATGCCGCACCACCACCCAGACGATGCCGACGCCGACCAGGCCGGCCAGATAAAGCAGCCACTCCAGATTGACCGGTCCGAGCAGCGGCTTCTTCAGCTTCGCCGGATCGGGCGGCTCGCCGTGGCCCTCGAGCAGCGGCTTGCCCCACACGAAGACCGCGAACCCGGCCAGCATGCCGACCCCGGCCAGGCCGAACCCCGCCCACCAGCCCACCGTCTGGCCGATCAGGCCGCAGACCACCGAGGCCCAGAAGGCGCCCAGATTGATGCCGTAATAATAGAGGGTGAAGCCCGGATCGCGGCGCGGGTCGCCTTGGCGGTAGAGCTGGCCGACGATCGAGGAGATGTTGGCCTTCAGGTAGCCCACGCCCATGATGATCAGGGCCAGCGCCAGATAGAAGACGTCGACATAGCCCTGGTCGCGCTTCTCGACCGCCAGCGTGTAGCCGCCGTGCGGCAGCACCGACGGCAGCGCCGCCGTCGCCGGCAGGCCGACGATCCGCATGCCGCCGTCCTTGCCGCCGGTGACCGGGTAGCAGCCGGCGGCGACCTTCAGGCAGACCTGGCGGTCGTTCATCCGCCCGCTCGCCTGGAACGCGTAAGCATGGCCGGCGACGGTCAGGGTCTGCACCGCCGGCGGTCCCTCGATGGCCATGGTGAAGTGGCCGGCGACCAGCAGCAGCGCCCCGAAGGCGATCGCCTTGCGCGTGCCCAGCCAGCGGTCGGCGAGGAAGCCGCCGACCAGCGGGACCAGATAGACCAGGGTCGTATAGGCGGCGTACTGGCCCTGGCTGAAACTGTCGGAAAACAGGAACTGCTCGGTCAGATAGAAGATCAGCAGGCCGCGCATGCCGTAATAGGAGAAACGCTCCCACATCTCGGCGAAGAACAGGATGAACAGGCCGCGCGGATGGGTGCGCAGCTGGCGCAGGACCGGAATCATCGTCAGCACGGTGACGAAGACGCCGATGACGACGACGACGTTGAACATTCAGCCCCCTGATCAGCGCCGCGAGATGATCACGCGCGCCGGCCCATCACAAGCTTGCGCCTTGCCCAGCCGCCGCCGCGGACCCACCTTGGAGTTTGGAGCGTTTGCAGGCTGACGGAGACCAAGCCATGCCAGAGATGAAACTGCCCGGGCCCGACCACCCGATCACCATCGCCTTCAATCCGAAGCGGGTCGAGGTGGTCTATAGCGGCCACACCCTCGCCGACAGCCGCCGCGCCCTGGAGCTGAAGGAAGCCAGCTACCACCCGGCGCAGTACATCCCGCGCGAAGACGTCGACATGGCCTATCTGACCCGCACCGACCACCACACCTACTGCCCCTACAAGGGCGAGGCCTCCTACTACAGCATCCTGATGGACGGGGTGTTCGCCGAGAACGCGGTCTGGACCTACGAGGACCCCTATCCGGCCATGGCCGAGATCAAGGACCACCTCGCCTTCTATCCGAACAAGGTCGACATCCGCCTGCACGACGACGCGGCCAATCCCAGCGCCATCCGCGACGCCATCGAACACACGGACTCAGGTTCAGGATCGAGCCAGCTGGAACACGCCCCGCCGAACGTGAGCACTCCGGGCGAGTGACGAAGCGCGCCCTGCAAACCTCTCCCAAAGGGAGAGGGAGGGGCCCGCGCCGAAGGCAGCGGGAGGGTGAGGGGTTACGCCCTCACCGACTATTCTCCTGTTTTCGCTGAGCTTTCCCGAGACGCAGCGGCGTCTATTTCTGAAACCTCGTAACCCCTCATCCTCCCGCGCGCTTACGCGCGCGGGCCCCTCCTTCTCCCCTCTGGGAGAAGTCTCAATAGGCGGCGGCCTCGAACACCGGGCTTACCTGGCCGCGCCAGGGGCCGTTGTAGTGCTCCAGCCAGCGTTCGGCGGGGGTGATGCCGCTATCGGCGATCTCTTCCAGGTCGGCCAGG
>NZ_DASYAF010000002.1:0-9944 GCF_036501465.1 Phenylobacterium sp. | reverse complement strand
GCACCTGCTGGGCCGGCATGCGGCGGCCCTCGGCCACACGGGCGACGAAGCCGTCGTAGATCCGGTCCATCCACGCCGAGAAGGCGGCAGCCTGCGTCGCACTCATCGGCTTCTCCGGCGAGCCCGAATCGGCGAACTCGCCGCCGACACTCAGGCGGCGCATGTCGACGCCGAACCGCGCCAGGGCGTCGCCGAAGGCGATCTTTCCCCCGAACACCCCGATCGAACCGGTCAGCGTCGAGGGTTCGGCCACGATGGCCGAGGCCTCCGAGGAGACCCAGTAGCCGCCCGAGGCGCCGTAAGTCCCCATGGAAACCACCACCGGCTTGCCGGCGGCCTTGGCCGCGCGGATGGCGGCCAGGATCTGTTCGGAGGCGGTGTCCGACCCGCCCGGGGAGTTCAGCCGGAAGACGATGGCCTTCACGTCCTTGGCCTTGATGGCGTCATAGAAGGCCTGGGCGAGGTCGTCGGAATAGATGGACGAGCCGCCGGCGAAGGGGTTCCCGCCCTGGTCCTTGCCTTCGACGATGTCGCCCTCGGCCTCGATCACCGCCACGGCCGGGCCGACGCCCCGCTCGCGCGGCAGGCGGCTGTGGGCATAGTCCTCGAAGTCCACCAGCTGGGCGCCGTCGCCGGCCTGTTTCAGCAGCTCGGCCTCCGCCTCGTGCACCTGTCCGGTCTTGTCGATCAGGTGATGGGCGAGCGCCTCGTCGGCCAGGTAGGGTCCGCCCTCGATCGTGGCCTTCAGCGCCGCGGGGTCCATCTTGCGGTCGGCGGCCGCGGCCGCCAGGTCGGTGGCGTAGACCGAGCCGATCCACGACAACTCCGCGGAGCGGTGGGCCGCGGTGTAGTCGTCGTAGAGGTAGCCGTTGACCGCGTTCTTGTACTCGTAGCGCTGCTCGTAGTCGGGCTTGATGCCGTACTTGTCGAAGAACCGTTTGAAGAACAGGTCCTCGTTGGCGATGCCGGTCACCTGGAACGAGGCGCCGGGCTGCATCCAGAACTCGTTGGCGGCGGCGCCCAGCATGTAGGTGGCGGTCACGATTCCCGAGGGATAGAGCCCCTGGCTGTGGGCGATCACCGGCTTGCCGGAGGCGCGGAAGTGCTTGATCGCCAAGCGCAATTCGTCTGCCAGGCCGGGCTCGACCCCGCCGTCCGGCAAGCGGATCAGCACCCCCTTGATGCGCTCGTCCTTCTCCGCGCGGCGCAGGCCCTCGACGATCGACATGGCCGAGTGGCCACGCCGGGCCAGGCCCGCCAGGGCGCTCTGCGGCGACTGGTCGGTGAGCGGGTCGCGCAGGTCCAGCTCCAGCACCGTGCGTGAGGGCGTGGGCGCGGGCCCGGCGGCCGCCGCGGCCATGGAGATCAGCACGAACGGGATGCCGATCATGAAGATCAGCAGGCCCGCGAAGACCCCGGCGGCGGTGATCAGGAACTGCTTCATGGGGATCCGGGCGCGCGGGCGAAGGGAGCGACGGCTCCCTTCTAGGTCAGGCCAGTTCTAAGTCGAGCCGGGCCGGCGCGCACCGGTTTTCGACGAGCGGGGCCCAGGGCGGGTCAGTCGCCGTTCAGCGGACGCAGGCGGCGCAGGGAGGCCCCCAGCGCCGGCTTGCGTTTCAGCATCTCGTTCAGGTGCAGGGTGGCGAGTTCGTCCAGCAGGGCCGCGCCCTCCGCGGTCAGGCTGAGCTCGACGCTGCGTCGGTCGACGGCGGACGGCGTCCGTCGCGCCAGCCCGGCCTTGGCCAGCCGGTCGACCAGCTGCACGGCGGCGTGGTGGGTGAGCAGCAGCTCGTCGGCCAGGTCCTTCATGCTCATCGCCCCGCTCGGCCAGGCGGCGATGGCCAGCATGGCCTGGTACTGCTGCTGGGTGACGCCCGCGCCCTTGCTGATCGCCTCGCTGGCCGCCAGGAAACGACGGAGCGCGTGGCGGAAGCCCGCGAGGGCCCGGAAACGGTCTGGGTCGAGCGCCATGCGTCCACTCTAGATCGCGCCGCCGGGAAGGCCAGTCGCGCGAAGGGAAAGGATCGATCGGGAGCCCCGGCTGCCCGGCGGAACGGCTGCGGTCGTCCCACCGGGCTCCAGAAAGCGCGGGGCGGTTGAGCCGGCGACAGGCGCTTCGCCGCTCAGTCGTGGCGTGACACACTCGAGCCCAAGCCATCAGACCCGAGAGGGGGACGCCGATCCCGCGAACTCACTGGCCGGCATCAGCCTCCCAACTGCGACCGGCATTTATATCATGGGACGATATTTATTCCGGCGCAAGGGCTCGCTGCGGCGCGGCGCGGCGCGGAGAATTCGCGTACCTGCGAAAGATGGAAGCTTCAAAATATCATGAGATGATATATAAGACGGAAGAAGCTCTGGCTTGTCTCATGGAGATGGAAATGACCTCTCGCGGCATCCTGTCCGCCCGTATCTTCAAGGCCGGCGCGGCCGTGGCCGGCCTGGCCGCGCTCGCCGCCTGCGCCTCGCACCCGAAACCCGGCCCGGCCGCCGGCCCGGTGGCCCAGGCCCGCCCGTCGTCGCCGTCGCGCGGCGCGCCCGCCTCGCGGCCGGCGGCGGTCGCCCAGGCCGTCCTGCCGGGCTCGGCGCGGGACTTCGTCGTCAACGTCGGCGACCGGGTCTACTTCGACTACGATCAGTACAGCGTGCGCAACGACGCCGAGCCGCTGCTCGCCGCCCAGGCCGACTGGCTGAAGAAGTATCCGGCCGTGCAGATCCGCATCGAGGGCAACGCCGACGAGCGCGGCACCGAGGACTACAACCTCGCCCTGGGCGCGCGGCGCGCCAACACCCTGAAGGAATTCCTGGTGGCCCACGGCGTGAACTCGGGGCGGATCACCACGGTCTCGTTCGGCAAGGAACATCCGATCGACACCGGCGAGGGCGAAGCGGCCTGGGCGCACAACCGCAACGGCCACACCGCCATCCTGAGCGGCGCGCGCTAGATCCGAGAATAAAGGGGGCCGGGCGACCGACGCGCAGCGATCTGCGCGCCGGCGTCCGCGCGCCTGGGCTTCGCGCGCCTTGGGTTCTCGCGCCTTGGGTTCTCGCGCCTTGGGTTCTCGCGCCCTGGGGAAGGCCGCGACGCGCGCATTTTCGATCTCGGGAAAGGAATGGTCGGAGTGGCAGGATTTGAACCTGCGACCCCCGCGTCCCGAACGCGGTGCTCTACCAGACTGAGCCACACTCCGAACTTGGAGGGCGCCTTATAGAGGAGGGGTTCCGGCCCCGCAAGGCGGCCAAAACGCCCGATTTATGATAGGTTCCGAGGGCGTTGCATCCTAGGGTCTCCTACGCTATCTCCACGCCTCCCCTGGGCCAGGCCCCGGGACCATTCCTGCTGGGGAATGGTGTAATGGTAACACAGCGGTTTTTGGTACCGTCATTCTAGGTTCGAGTCCTAGTTCCCCAGCCAATCCCTTGCTTCAGGATCTTGCCCCGCCGGCGGCCCATGGCTGTCCGCTGGGATTTGCGCTGCAGAATGTCGGATCGGCGGCGACGCGTTCGTCCATCGGATGCGAGCACCCTGCCGCAGAGCCGTCGAAAGGACGATCCGAGCCATGCGTTTCATGTTCCTGATCCACACCGCCGCCGAGGCGGCGCCCACGCCGGCGCTGATGACGGCGATGCACGCCATGGCCCAGCGGGAAGTCGCCGCGGGTCGGATGATCGCCGACGCCGGCTTGAGCTCGGCGGCCGACGCCAAGCGGGTGCAGGTCCGCTCGCGCAAGCTGACCGTGCTCGACGGGCCGTTCGCCGAGACCAAGGAGGTCGTCGGCGGCTTCGCGATCTTCGAGCTGCCCGACATGGCCGCCGCCGAGGCGAGCGCGCGCGCGTTCATGGACCTGCACCGCGAGCACATGCCCGACTGGGAAGGGGTCTGCGAGATCCGCCAGATCGCCGGCTCGCAGGTTGAACTGATCCGCGCCGGCGGCTAGCCGGCCAGGGGGCCGGGCTGCCGGGCGGCTCAGCTCTTCTTTGGAACGGGCACGAGGTCCATGCCGCAGCCCGGCGCGGAGCAGGCGCCGGGGGCGTCGAATTCCTTGCCGTCGTTGGGGCAGCCGCAGGGCGGGCAGGTCCACTTGCCCGTCGGCGACTTGGGCGGATCGTCCGCGGCGTAGGCGACACGCGCGCCGGCCCCGGCGCAGGCGCAGGCGACGCCGAACAGGGCGCCGCGCAGGATCAGGCGGCGGGAAGCGATAGGGGTCATGGCGAGGCTCCGGGCGCGGAATATTGGAGCCTGCAGCTTCCGCCGATCGGCGTTCCGGCGAAATGACTTTCGTCCGACGAAAACGGACGCGCCCCCGTCGGGGGACCCGCGGGGGCGCGAACCTGAAGCGATCAGGCGTCGGTCAGGGCGTCGCCCTGGAGGGCGGGTCGTCGAAGTCGTGGGCCATGCGCTCGGCCATGGCGTTCATGTCGGCCTGCATCTTCTGCATCCGGGCCTTGAACTCCGGCGAGTTGACCATGGCCTGGGCCTTGGCGCCCTCTTCCGCCGCCTTTTCGATCCGGGCCTTGAACTCAGGCGAGTTGACCATGGCCTGGGCGCGCTCGCCGGCTTCCTTGGCGGCGGCCATGCGGGCCTTGAATTCCGGCGAATTGACCATGGCTTCGGCCCGCACGCTCGCTTCCGTGGCCTTGGCGATCCTGGCCTTGAACTCGGGCGAGTCGACGTAGGCGGCGGCCTTGCGGCCTTCCTCCTGGGCCTTGGCGATCCTGGCCTTGAACTCCGGCGAATTGACCATCTCCTGCGCCTTCCTGGCCGAGTCCTGAGCCTTGGCGATCCGGGCCTTGAACTCCGGCGAGTTGACCATGGCCTCGGCCTTGGCGGCGGCGGCTTCGGCCACCCTGGAGTCGGCCTCCCAGCGCTGCTTCTGCTCGGCGGTGGGCTCGCTCGGATTGTCGTTGGTGACGGTGATCTCCACGCCGTCCGAACCGGTCCAGCTGTGGCGATAGCCGCCCTGGCCACGCTCGATCGTGACGCCGTCGCGGTTGTAGATCATGTTCAGGTGATGGTGCGGCTTGACGGCCGGTACGGCTGGAACCGCGGGCGCGGTCGGTGTGGCGGGAACCGCGGGCTGGGCCGGCTCGGCCAGGGCGGCGGACGCCACCGGCCTCGGCTGCGGCGCGGGCGCGACCTGGGCCAGGACCGGGGTCACGTGCAGCAGGGCGGCCGAGCCCAGGACGCTGGCGCCCACGGCGGCCAGGCCCAGGGCGCGCGCGGCGCCGACGAACGGGGCGTCGGTCTCGCGGGGTTTCATCAGGTGCATCAAACGGTCCTCCAGGTCGCTGCGGCCGAACAGGCCGACGGCGAGCGCGGCTTGGGCTGAGCCCCCCAAGCGATGGTTGGTGTGGCGATCCGGGTCACCCAGGCTGCGGGCGAGGGAGACGAGGCATTGGGCGTAGGTCTTGCGCGAGGCCATGGCGGAGGCCGCGATGGCGTCGCAGGCGAGTTCGCGGCTGGCGCGGACCCCGGCCTTCAGCCCCATCAGCGCCGGATGCCAGGCGACCGGCAGGGTGAGCAGTTCGCAGGCCAGGTTCACCGCATAGTCGCGGCGCACCACATGGGCCATCTCGTGCAGCAGGGCGGCGGCGAGTTCCTGCGGCGCCGCGGCCAGGTCCTGCGGCATCAGGATCACGGGGCGGATCGCGCCCACCACCGCGGGGCTGCGCACGGCGGACGAGGCCAGCACCGGCGGGGCCCGGCGGCCGTGGGCCAGGGCCAGGGCCTCCAGCGCCTCGGTGGCTTCGTCCGGCAGGGTCGCGGGGAGGGCGCCGCGCACCAGCCGGCGCGCGGCGAGGGCGGCGCTCGCCAGGCGGACGGCCAGGGCCAGGGCGAAGGCGGCGACCAGCGCGGTCAGGGTCCAGGCGATGGCCGGCGTGAGGCTGAGCGGCGGGGCCAGCTCGGGCTCGGCGGCGGCTTCGGCGGCCGGCGCCGTGGCGAGAGCCGCCTTGAGCAGCATGGGCTCCGCGGGATCGGCGGGCAGGGCGGTCGCCAGCGGATCGCCGGCGCCGATCCGGGCCACCACCGGCGCCGGATGCGGGATCACGCCCTTCAGCGAAACGGCGGGCAGGATGGCGGCGCAGGCCAGGAAGGCCAGCCACAGGCGGTTGCGGGCCCTGGGCGACAGGCTTGCGAACCGTGCGGCGGCGAAGGCGCAGGCGGCCACCAGGGGGATCTGCCAGGCGGCGTTGATCACATAGGCGACGAGGACTTGCTGCATCACTTGGTCTCCCCTTCGTCCGGGGTTTCAGGGTCCTCGCCGGCCGCCAGGCGCTGGGCGCGGGCGAGCTGTTCGGGGGTGAGCTGCTGGGTGTTGACCAGCGCCATCAGCAGCGCCTCCGGCGAGCCGCCGAACATCCGCGAGACCAGGTCGCTGAGCGCGGCCTTGGTGGCCCCGTCGCGGCTGACCGCCGCGTGGTAGGCGAAGGCGCGGCCGACCTGGGCGCGGCGCACCTTCTTCTTGCGCAGCAGCACGTTCAGCATGGTCTGGACGGTGGTGTAGGCGAGGTCGGAGCCCAGCCGCTCCTGAACCGCCGAGACCGTGCCCGGCCCGCCGTCCCACAGAACCTGCATGATCTGCAGCTCCAGGGGCGTCAGCACCCCGTTCGAGCGTCCGCGGGCGGATAGGGCCAAGACCGATCTCCTAATTCTTTCGGAGATGTTCCGCCGCCGCCGGCGTCCGGTCAACTAAACTTTTAGTAGGGAAACGCTCAATGCAGGGGGTCGAAGCGGACCTTGGGGTCAGGGCAGGCCTTCACGGGCGCGGTCGTGAGGTCGCGCATGTTCGAGATCCAGCACTGGTCGAGGATGGAACAGTAGCAGGTACGGAAGGTGAAGTCGGTCAGATGGCTGGCGAAGGCCTGGCCGACAGGGGTGTCGCGCCAGACGCCGAAGGTCGCCTTGGCCTCACCGGCGCGCAAGACGGTGCGGTCGGTGACCTCGAAATGGCGGCCGATGTCCGCTTCGTCCGGGCCCAGGCCACAGCAGCGGCGCAGGAGGTCGCGGCCGGAACTCGCCGGCTCGCCCCTGTAGAAGACCTCGAAGCTCTGGATCTTGGCCGGCCCCACGCCGCTGTTCGAAACCCCGATCGCCGCCAGCGTCCGCCCGCCCTCGGTGCTGTACTGGTTGGCCATCACCGCGCCGATGAACGGCCAGGAGTTGGCGGCCACCAGGTCGCGCTCGGTGCGGCCGTGCTCGATGGCCACGGCCAGCGACACCGCCGAGATGAAGATCGCCGACAGCGCCAGGGTGAGGTCGATCCACCGGTGGCCGGTGTGGCGGGGATGGGCCGAGATGTCGTCGGCCCCGCTTTCGATCGGCGGGTGGGACATGGGCGAAGCTCTAGCATGTCACAGGACGTGACGGCAGCGGGTCCGCAACAAGGCCGCGACAGGTCCCTTGAGACCGGCCGCCCGTTTCGGCCCGCGAAACTCGAGTCTTTAGATGACCCGGCGGAAGCTTCCGCCGCAACGAAGCGCCCGGGGGAGCCGTTTGAGGCCGCAAATCTCAGGCGGGGTCCAGGAGGCCGCGATGCATCGCAGGACGCTTATCTCGGCCATGGCGGCCGGGATGTCGGCCGCCGGCGCCGCCACGGCCCAGACCCGCGACAAGGGAGTCCGCCCGATGAGCGCATCGCCAGCCGAAGTCGAGACCCGCGACGGCGTCCGGCTGCATGTGCGCGCCTGGGGCCAGGGCCGGCCGGTGGTGTTCGTCCACGGCTGGGCGGTGACCTGCGAGGTCTTCCAGTACCAGATGGCGGCGCTGTCGGCGCAGGCGCGCTGCATCGCCTACGACAAGCGCGGCCACGGCCGCAGCAGCGACCCGGGCTCAGGCTATGGCTACGACGACCTGGCCGACGACCTGGCGGCGGTGCTGGAACGCCTCGACCTCCACGACGTGGTGGTGGTGGGCCATTCCATGGGTCCGGCGGAGATCGTCCGCTACCTCAGCCGCCACGGATCGGGACGGGTCTCGCGCCTGGTGCTGATCTCCTCGGCCCTGCCGTTCATGATGCGCACCGCCGACAACCCCGACGGCATCGACCCGGCGATGTTCGCCGCCCGCCGCAAAACCTGGGTGCAGGACATGCCGAAGTTCCTGGCCGAGAACGCCCGCGGCTTCGTCCTGCCTGCGACCTCGCAGCCGACCGTGGACTGGCTGGCCGCCATGGGCGCGCAGGCGTCGCTGAAGGCGCTGATCGACCTCAACCACACCATCACCGAGACAGATCTCCGCAAGGAAGTGGCGCAGGTCCGGCTGCCGAGCCTGGTGATCCACGGCGCCGAGGACAAGTCCGCGCCCCTGGACCTGGCCGGCAGGCGCACCGCCGCCATGATCCCCGGCGCCCAGCTGAAGGTCTACGAGGGCGCGCCGCACGGCCTGCTGCTCACCCATGCGGATCGGCTGAACCAGGATCTGGCGGGCTGGATCGGCGCCTGAGGCCTCAGTGACCGTTGAGGGTGACGCCGCCGCCCTCGGGCGGCAGGCCGTCGCCGCCGTTCAGCGGCTTCTGCATGTGGACGATGTCGACCCAGCGTCCGTGCTTGAAGCCGACGCTGCGGCCGATGCCGGTCTGCTCGAAGCCCAGCGACCGGTGCAGGCCGATGGAGCCGGAATTGCCGCTGTCGCCGATCACCGCCATCAACTGGCGCACGCCCAGCGCCTCGCAGGCTTCGATCACCGCCGACAGCACCGCGCGGCCGACGCCCTTTCCCTTGGCCTCGGGGCTCACGTAGACGCTGTCTTCAAGGGTGTAGCGGTAGGCGGCGCGCGGGCGGAACGGCCCGGCGTAGGCGAAGCCCAGCACCACCCCGTCAACCTCGGCCACCAGGTAGGGCAGGCCCATGTCCTGCACCGCGCGGCGGCGCGCGTCCATGTCGTCGCCGGTGGGCGCGACCTCCTCGAAGGTGCCGAAGCCGTGCAGCACCGCGTCGCCATAGATGGCGGCGAGCGCGGCGGCGTCGGCCTCGATCGCTGGGCGGACGATCATGCCTTCTGCCAACCCTTTTCCAGCGCCCAGACGGCGAAGGCATAGTCCAGTGCGATCTCCTTCAGGAAGTCGAACCGGCCCGAGGCGCCGCCATGGCCGGCCTCCATGTTGATCTTGAGCAAAATCGGGGCGGGCCCTGCCGACCATTCGCGCAGCTTGGCCACCCACTTTGCCGGCTCCCAATAGGTGACGCGCGGGTCCGACAGGCCGCCTGTGGCCAGCACCGGCGGATAGGCCTGGGCCATCACCTTGTCGTAGGGGCTGTAGTCGGCGATGCGGTCGTAGTCGTCCGGCGCCTCCAGCGGATTGCCCCACTCGGGCCACTCCGGCGGAGTGAGCGGCAGGGAAGTGTCGCTCATGGTGTTGAGCACGTCCACGAACGGTACGGCGGCGACCACCGCGCCCCACAGGTCCGGGCGCATGTTGGCGATGGCGCCCATCAGCATGCCGCCGGCCGAGCCGCCGTAGGCCGCGATCCTGCCCTTGGTCCCATAGCCGTTCGCCGTCAGGTGCTCGGCGCAGGCGATGAAGTCGGTGAAGGTGTTGGGCTTGGCTTCCTTGCGCCCGTCCAGGAACCAGCCCCAGCCCTTGTCGGAGCCGCCGCGGATGTGGGCGTTGGCCCAGATCCAGCCGCGGTCGACGAGGCTCAGGTTGCGGATCGAGAAGCCGGGGTCGAGCGCGATGCCGTAGGCGCCGTAGCCGTAGAGCATCAGGGGCGCCGTGCCGTCGAGCGGGGTGTCCTTCAGCATCAGCACGGTGATCGGCACCTCCGCGCCGTCGGCCGCCTTTGCGTAGAGCCGCCGCGTCTCGTAGCGGGCCGGGTCGTGGCCGGAGGGGATCTCCTGGGTCTTGCGCAGCGTCCGCTCGCGCGTGGCCATGTCGTAGTCGAAGGTCTGCCGCGGCGTGGTCGGCGACTGGTAGACGAAACGGGTCAGGGTGGTGTCGTAC
>NZ_DASYAF010000001.1:0-5409 GCF_036501465.1 Phenylobacterium sp. | reverse complement strand
TCGCCGGGTGCTCGATCAGGCTCTCGACGCCGCCGAGGCTCTCGGCCAGGGTGAACAGGCGCGTGCGCTCCAGCATCCGGCGCGTGCCGGCGAGGTCGCGGTCGAGGACGGCGGTCACCATGCCGCCGAACCCACGCATCTGCCGCTTGGCCAGCGCATGCTGCGGATGGCTGGGCAGCCCTGGATAGATCACCCGCGCCACCTCCGGCCGGCCCTCCAGCCAGTGCGCCACCGCCAGGCCGTTCTCGCAGTGACGCTGCATGCGCAGCGCCAGCGTTTTCACCCCGCGCAGGGTGAGGAAGCTGTCGAACGGCGAGGCCACGGCGCCGACGGCGTTCTGCAGAAAGGTGAGCTGGTCGCTGAGCACGGCGTTCTCGCCCACCACGAGCGCGCCGCCGACGATGTCGGAATGGCCGCCGATGTATTTGGTGGTCGAGTGCATCACCACGTCGAAGCCGAGCTCCAGCGGACGCTGCACGTAGGGGCTGGCGAACGTATTGTCGGCGGCGGCGACCAGGCCGCGCTGTCTGGCCAGGCCTGAGATCGCCTCCAGGTCGGCCAGCCGCAGCATCGGGTTGGTCGGCGTCTCGGCCCAGATCAGCCGCGTCTTCGGGGTGATCGCCGCGGTGATCGCGGCCAGGTCGGTCATGTCCACGAAGCTGAAGTCGAGGCCGGCCGAGCGACGGCGCACGCCCTCGAACAGCCGATAGGAGCCGCCGTAGAGGTCCTCGCTGGCGATCACATGGTCGCCGGAATCCAGCGTTTCGAGCAGGGTGGCGATGGCGGCCAGCCCGGAGGCGAAGGCGAAGCTCTTGGTTCCGCTCTCCAGGTCGGCCAGCCCGCGTTCGAGCGCGAAACGGGTCGGGTTCTGGCTGCGCGAGTATTCGAACCCCTGGTGCACGCCCGGCGACGCCTGCGCATAGGTCGAGGTGGCGTAGATCGGCGTCATCACCGCTCCGGTCAGCGGGTCGTGCTCCTGGCCGCCGTGGATGGCGCGGGTGGCGAAATCGAGCCGGTTCTTCGGCGCTTCGTCGCTCACGCCGCCCGCCTCAGATAATTGATCAGGTCGATGCGCGTGATCAGCCCGAGGAATTCGCGCCCCTCCATCACGATCGCCACCTCGTCGCGCTCGAAGATCGGCAACAGCGCGTCGAGCGCCTGGCCGGCCTGCAGGGTGCGCAGGCGGGCGGTCATGGCCGCGGCGACCGGCTGGCCGAAGCGCGCCTCGGTGCGCCGGTCCTCGACCGCTTCCAGCAGGTCGCTCTCGTCGATCAGGCCGATCAGGCGGCCGTCGTCCAGCACCGGCAGCTGGCTCACGTCGGCCTGGCGCATGCGGTTGTAGGCGGTCAGCAGCGTGTCCTCCGGCCCCACGGTCACCGCGTCGCCGGCCGTGCGGGCGATCAGATCGCGCAGATCGCCGTGCAGCTCGCGGTGCATCAGCCCCTGCTCGGCGACCCAGCTGTCGTTGTAGAGCTTCGACAGGTAGCGCGAACCGGTGTCGCAGACGAGCGTAACGACGCGCCTGGGCTCGGTCTGCTCGCGGCAATAGCGCAGCGCGCCGGCGAGCAGCGTGCCCGACGACGAGCCGCCCAGGATGCCGGCCCTGGTCAGCAACAGGCGTGCGGCGGCGATGCTGTCGGTGTCGGAGATCTCGTAGGCCGCCTTCACCAACGAGAGGTCGCAATTCGTCGGCACGAAATCCTCGCCGATGCCTTCGACCACCCAGGAGCCCGGCTCGACGCGCTCGCCGCGCAGCACCAGCGGCGCCAGGATGGAGCCCACCGGGTCGGCCAGCACCATCCGGGTCTTCGGCGATGCCTTGGCGAAGAATCGCCCGAGCCCGGTCAGGGTTCCGCCGGAGCCGACCCCCACCACCACCGCGTCGACATCGCCGCCCATCTGCTCGAGGATCTCCGGCCCGGTCGTCGTCTCGTGCGCCAGCGGGTTGGCGGGATTGTCGAACTGGTTGACGTAGAAGGCGTTGGGCAGGGCCGCCGCCAGCACCTGCGCCATGTCCTGATAGTATTCGGCGTGGCCCTTGCCGACGTCGGAGCGGGTGATGCGCACGTCGACGCCCATGGCGCGCAGGTGCTGGATCTTCTCCCGCGCCATCTTGTCCGGCACCACCAGCAGCAGCCTGTAGCCCTTCAAGAGGCCGACCTGCGCCAGGCCGAGCCCGGTGTTGCCGGCGGTGGCCTCGACCAGCGTCCCGCCCGGCTGCAGCCGCCCATCGGCCTCCGCCGCCGCGATCATCGACAGCGCGATGCGATCCTTGATCGACCCGCCCGGATTGGCGTTCTCCAGCTTGACGAAGAGGCGGCATGGCCCGGTATCGAAGCCGGCGAGCTCCACCATCGGCGTGTTGCCGATCAGCGCCAGCACCGAGGCGACGGCGGGCGGTGTCGCGATTCTGGCGTGCCTAGCGCTCATTGAAGCGGCTCAGGTCCTGACGTGATCCGCGATCGGACGATGCAACATTAACGCACCCGCCACCGAGTCGCTGCTGCAATCCCGACGCTCCTCGGCCGCCCGTCAGACCCGGATGTTTTCCTCGGTCCCGCGACCGCTCGCCGCGCCGATGGCCGCGATGCGTCCGTCGCTAACGGCGGCGTCCGCCTCGAATGGCTTTCGCGGCCGGCATGCGACCAAGCGCCTGACCAAACCGTAATGGCGCCCGGCCTGCGTCTGATGGCATAACACTGGAAAACCGCGCGTCGGAATGCACCGCCTCCAGGGAAATGCTCACCGCATGACAGCCGAACCCGCGCCGCCGCTCGTCGAACCCGCGCCTGCGCCCGCCGCGCCAAGCGCCGCACAGACGGTGATCGATCTTCGCCGATCCAAGCTGAGCGTGCCGCTGGTGGCGGCCTATGGCGCCGGCACGCTGGTCGACGCCGTGATGAGCGGCGCGCTCGGCCTCTACCTGTTCTATTACGTGACCCAGGTCTGCGGGCTGGCGAACTCGCTGGCCGGGCTTTCGATCTTCCTGGGCCTGCTGATCGATTCCATGGTCGACCCGATCGTGGGGTCGCTCTCCGACAATACCCACTCCCGGCTGGGCCGCCGCCATCCCTTCATGTTCGCCGCGGCGCTGCCGCTGGCGATCCTGCTCGGCGTCATTTTCTCGATCCCGACCGGCCTGCACGGCTGGGGCCTGTTCGCCTTCGTGACCACCGTCGCGGTCGCGCTGCGCATCTGCCACTCCTGCTTCAACCTGCCCTACGTCGCGCTGGGGGCCGAGCTCAGCGACGACTACGACGAGCGGACCACCGTGGTCGGCTCGCGCTTCCTGGTCGGTCCGATCGGGACGACGGCGATCGTCCTGCTCGGCACCGGCTTTTTCCTCTACGGCCCGAAGATCGGACAGCACGCGTCCTACCTGCCGCTGGGCTGGACGTTGGGCGCGATCACCCTGGTCGGCGCGGTGATCGCGACCTTCGGGACGTTGCCGGCGCTCAAGCGCCTGCACCAGGTCAAGGTCAGGGGCGGCAATGCCATCGCGCGCACCTGGGTGGACGTGGTCGAGATCTTCCGGAACCGCTCGTTCGTGTCGCTGTTCGCCTGCCTGATCCTCATCTTCACCGCCGCCGGCGTCGCCAGCGTGCTCGGCCTGCACGCCCTCAAGTTCTTCTGGAAACTGCCGCCGGGCCTGATCCCGATCGTGCAGCTCGCGGCCGTGCCGGGCCTGTTCATCGGCGCGGTCGTCTCGCTCGTCGTGGTGCCCAAGTTCGAGAAGCGGACGGTGGTCATCGTGGGCCTGGTGCTGTTCGCGGGGCTGCAGGCGTGGCTGCCGCTGCTGCGCAACGCCGGCCTGCTTCCGTCAGGACCGCTGCTCTACGGCCTTCTGATGCTGAACGCGGCGACGGTCACCTTCGTCACCACCGGGGTTTCGGTGGCCTTCCAGTCGGCCATGGCCGATGCGGCGGACGAGCACGAGCACCTGTTCGGCACCCGGCGCGAGGGGCTCTACTTCGCCGGCCTCAACTTCTCCGCCAAGGCCGCGGTCGGCCTGGGCAGCCTGATCGCCGGCATCGGTCTGGACGTGATCCACTTCCCGACCGCGATCGCCTCGCAGCCGGGCGGTGCGGCGCACATCGATCCGGCCGTCATCAGGAACCTCGGCCTGCTCTTCGGGCCCGGGCCGGCGGTGATCACGGCGATCGCCGTGCTCATCTTCATCGGCTACCGCCTGACCAAGGCCCAGCACGCCACGATCCAGGCCGACCTCAACGCCCGTCGCTCCGCGGCGGAGAACAGCTGATCCTTGGGTCCGAGCGACTGGGGCGTTTTACCGCCAAGCTCGCCAAGAACGCCAAGGCGCCCGTTCGAGCAGAGAACCCTTGGCGTCCTTGGCGGACTTTGCGGTCGACTCTTGCAATTCACCGCGCTCCCAGCCGCACGCTGAAACGCCTGGGGGCCGCCTCCCGTGGAGATGAGCGGGACATCCGGGTTCGCGCCCTCGCCGTCATGTTTGGGGTGCGCGGGCCGCGAAGGTTCGGCTAGGGTCGGTCCATAACAAGGGAGGATGCGCTCATGGCCGACGGTTCGGTGGATGGATTTGTGCGGGACCGGTTCGCCGCGGTGCGCGCCACCCTCGAAAACAACCTGGCCTCCGGCGCCGATGTCGGGGCCTCGTTCGCCGCCACGGTGAACGGCGAGATGGTGGTCGATCTGTGGGGCGGCTGGGCCGACGAGGCGCGCACGCGGCCCTGGGAAAAGGACACCATCGTCAACGTCTATTCGACCACCAAGACCATGACCGCGCTCTGCGCCCTGATCCTGGCCGACCGCGGCGCGCTGGATTTCGACGCGCCGGTGGCCCGCTACTGGCCGGAATTCGCCGCCGCCGGCAAGGAGAAGGTCAAGGTCAGCCACCTGATGGCCCACTCGGCGGGTCTCTCCGGCTGGAAGGAGAAGATCACGCTGGAGGACGTTTACGACTGGGACAAGGTGACCACGCTGCTGGCCGCCCAGGCGCCCTATTGGGAGCCCGGAACCCAGTCGGGCTATCACGCCCTGACGCAGGGCTTCCTGGTCGGCGAGGTGGTGCGGCGGATCACCGGCCGCAGCCTGGGGACCTTCTTCCGCGAAGAGGTCGCCGAGCCGCTGGGCGCCGACTTCCATATCGGCCTGCCGGCCAGCGAGGACGCCCGGGTCGCCGACCTGATTCCGCCGCCGCCGGGCACGGCGATCGGCGACGGCGAGCAGAGCGAGCTGGTCGCCAACATGTCGCGCAATCCCGGCGTCGACGTGCTCGAGACCCGCACCCGCGCCTGGCGCGGCGCGGAGATCCCGGCCGGCGGCGGCACGGGCAACGCCCGCTCCATCGCCCAGATCCACGTGATCCTGGCCAATGGCGGCATGGCCCAGGGCAAGCGCTTCATGTCCGAAGCCGGCTGCCGCAAGGCG